>CAZKGI010000033.1:0-41543 GCA_964552315.1 uncultured Akkermansia sp.
GATTCCCCGTTTCCTTTCCGGGAAACTCCCCCACATTGCGGGGGTTTTATTCCACCGCAGCGGTCCGGCCGCCTCCCCAGCCCAGCATGTCGTACAGCCATTACGCCCTACCGGCCCCCGACCGGGGTTGGGTTCTCTCCTCGCAACTGCCCGACCACCCTTCGGGGGCAGACCTGAATCATCTCGCCGCCAGTGGACGCAGCGATCTGCTGGTCGGCCTGCCGGCCACGGCGGTCTTCACCTTTCTCGCCGAGCTGCCTCCGGTGGAGGAGGCCCTGCACGAGTCGATGCTCATGGCCCAGGTCGACAAGCGCGGCCTCACCGGGAAGGGTGCCCCCCTCGTCGATTACGAACGCCTCGACCAGGGCGCCCAGGGCAGCACTTACTCCGTCCGCGTCGTCACCGAGATCCCGGCGGAGTGGATCCTGCCGAAGGCGGGCGGCTACACCTTGTCCGCCGCGCTGTGGGCCCCGACAGCAAGCACGGGCGCCCTGGCCGGCACGAGCGCGGCCATCTGGCCCGAGCACGGCCGACTCGTCCTCGGCCTCTTCGTGGGCAGTGCCCCGGCCCTTGTGCAAGTGCTCAGCAGCAAGCCCGAGCCCGGCTCCGCCCTGGCTGCCGAGGTCAATCTGATCCTCCTGGGCCTCGGGGCGGAACGCCTTTTCGAGGAGGCGGCCCCGCGGGAACTCGTCCTCTACCTGAATACCCGGGACGAGGCCGGACTCCATGACTTCTGCACCCAGCTTTCCCTGCCCGTCCGCCTGGAATCGCCCCGCCCGGCCCCGCAGGGTGAGGCGCGTCCCCGGCTCCTGCCCTTCGAGCTGCAACGCTATCGCCGCCGCCGTCGGGCCGCCGCCCGCAACCTGGCGCTGCTCGCCGCTGCCTTAGTGATCTATGCGGTCGTCGGCATGTGGATCTGGAAGGAGGCCAAGGCCACCCAGCGGGAGATCACTTCCTTGGAGCAACGCATCGCCATCGTCGAACCGGATGTCGAACGCGTCCAGTTGGCTGAGGAGCGCTGGCGGGCCTTGGAACCCGCCTTCAACAAGGACCTCTTCCCGGTCGTCCAGCTCAGCCGCATCACCTCCGCCCTTCCCGGGAGCGGCGTCGTGATCCGCCAGTACCGGACCACGGGGCGCCAAATCCGTCTCCGCGGCCAGGCCCGCGACGTCCAACTGGCCAACCGCCTGCTCGAGGACCTGCAGAGCCTGGAAGGCTTCCAACGCTACGAGTGGAGCATGCCCAACCCCAAGGTCGAGCGCAATAACACGGCCACATTTGAAATCGAGGGGAAACCCAAGCAAGAGGGATGAGACCGCTGACCCCCAGGGAAAAATGGATGTTGGGGCTTTGCCTCGGCCTGATCTTCGTGATCGGCAATGCCTTCGCGATTCGCTCGGTTAGCAAGACCTTACGCGGGAGCGACTCGAAAATCGCGGCGCTGAAGAGCACCCTGGCCGATCACGAAATGTGGCTGGACGAAATCCCCAAGGCCGCTTCGCGCGAAGCCTGGCTCGATGCAAACATGCCCCGCACCCAGGGCGCGACTCTCGGCAAGCTGCAGGGCGACCTGGCCCTGGCACTCCAGGACGACATCTACAACCGCAAGCTCCGCATCGATCGCCAGAGCCTGCAGGACATCGTGCGCGGCGCCTTCTTCGTCGAAGTGGGCGTGCGACTCGAGGTCCAGGGACCCGAAGCCACAGTGATCGACTGGCTCACCACCCTGCAGGGCCCTGACAAGTTCCACGTCATCAAGGAACTCGAGCTCGAGCTCGACACCCGTTCGCGCGAAATCGAACCCCAGGCCGTCTGCAAGGTCACCATCGCCCGCTGGTATCATCCCGAGAGCGGCGAGGCCGTGGCGCCGCCCCTCTCCGGGCCGCTGGCCGATCCCAGCCCGGGAAGCTGAGCCCCGCCCTTCGACTCCCGTCATGAAGCACCTGCCGCCCTACCTCGCGCTGACCGGCCTGCTGCTCGCCGCGACGATCCGTGGGGAGGAAGAGTCCCCTTCTCCCCTGCCGGTCCCTAACGCGCCCTCGGAGGAGGATTTCGCCGCCCTGCGGAAAACCAGTCCCTTTACCCGGGTCCTCAGCCTGCCGGAAACCTACGCCTTGCGCGGCGTCGCCACACTCGGCGGGGAACGCATCGCTACCCTCTACAATCGCGAAACCAAAAAAACCGTGGTGGTCACTCCCGACGGGGACAACGAGACCGGCATCTCCCTGGTCGAGATCTCCCGCGGAGACCAGCTCGAGGAGGTCATCGCCAAGATCGCCTTCGCGGGCGACGAGGCCGAGCTGCGCTACGAGGAAAGCCAGATCCGCCCCCAAGGCCAGATCCCCGGCGCCGGTCCTCCCGGAGGACAGAGGAGGGGGCGTCCGCGCGGGCCAACGCCCGAGGAAATCGAGCGCTACAAGGCCCTTCCCGAGGACAAGCGCGAGAAGCTGCACCAATACATCCAACACGTTCGCCAAGCCTATCCGGACATGTCCCGCGAGGAGCGCGGCAACCTCATCCGCGGGGCCATGATGCGCCTCTCTGACGGGCACGACATCGCCGTTCCCAGCTCCCCGTCGGGAGGCCCCAATGCCGCGCCCAATCCGAATGCCGCCGGTCAAAATCCCAATGCCAAGGGCAACGCCCGCGGCGGCGGGGGCGGCCAAAATCGTCCCCCCGGTCAAGGAGGCCCCGGCCGCCCCGGCGGAGGCCAACGACGCTCCGGGGAGCGGCCCCAGGGCCCGCAGCGTTGACGCCTTCCCTCCGCTCCGTTACAAGGAGGGGGATGTTTTCCCGACTCGCCTTTTGTTTCCGCCCCCCCCTGCTGTCCTGCCTGCTCCTTCTGGGGCTAGGGCGGACCAGCTCGGCGGCGGAGTCCCTCGACGTCGAGGTCTGTGTCTACGGAGCCACGCCTGGAGGAATCGCCGCCGCGATCGCCACCGCCCAGTCGGGACACGAGGTGCTCCTGGTCGAGCCCACCGCGCGCATCGGCGGCCTCATGTCCTGCGGGCTCACCCATTCCGACTTTCACAGTTTTGAATCCCTCAGCGGCGCCTTTCTCAACCTCAGTCGCCGGGTCAAGGCGCACTACGCCACCACCTACGGTCCAGACTCCCCCCAGGTGGCCGACAGCTTCGAGGGGACCTTTGCCGAGCCCAAGGTGAACCTCCTCGTCTTCGAGCAGATGTTGGCCGAGCCATCCACGCTCCAGCTCCGCACCCGCCACCTCCTAACAGAAGTAAAAGCCGATCGAGGACGGCTTCTCTCCGCCCGCTTCCAGGGCCCTTCGGATGGGCTCGAGGTCCGGGCCCGAATCTTCATCGACGGCTCCTACGAGGGCGACCTCATGGCCCGGGCCGGCGTGGCCTACCACGTCGGCCGCGAGGGCAAGGACGCTTATGGGGAAAGCCTCGCTCCGGATCGGGAGGACGGGGAACTGCAGGGCTACAATTTTCGTCTCTGCGCCACCGACCTCGTGGAGAACCGGGTGCCCTTCACGGCGCCCCCGGGCTATCGACGCGAGGATTTCCTCGCCGTCCTCCCCTTCCTCGAATCGGGCCAGGTCGACAGCGTCTTTGGCTACCCGCCCACCCGCTGTCTTATCAAGGCTCACGAGCCGCCCTCGCCGAACCGCAAGTTCGACCTCAACGACGTTTCGCGAGGTCTGGTGCGCCTCTCCTTGCCGGGGCACAACCTGGGCTGGCCCGATGGGGACGCCGAGACGCGTCAGGCCATCTTTGACGAGCACCTCCGCCACAACGTCGGCCTGATCTACTTTCTCAGCACCGACGAGGCGGTGCCGGCCCACTACCGCGAGGAGGCTGCCCGCTGGGGCTGGTGTCGCGATGAATTCACCGAGACCGGCCACCTGCCTCCCCAGCTCTACGTCCGCGAGGCGAGGCGCATGATCGGCCGACACGTCTACGTGCAGCAGGACAGCGAACACGCCCCCGGCGACGCCCGCGCCAAATTGTTTACGGATGCCATCGCCATGGGCGACTACGGCAACAACTGCCATGGCACTCATCACGAGGGGCCCCTCGTGGGCGGGACCCACGGCGGGGAATTCTACAATCCCGTGCCCCCCTATCAGATCCCTTACGGCGTGCTCCTGCCCAAGACCATCGACAACCTGCTCGTGCCCGTGGCCGTCTCCTCCTCACACGTCGGCTTCTGCGCCCTGCGTCTCGAGCCCATCTGGATGTCCCTCGGTCAGGCGGCGGGACACGCCGCCGCCCAGGCCCTGGAAAGCGATCAGGACCTCGCCTCCCTCGACCTGCCCCGCCTGCAGGAACGCCTCCATCGCGACGGCTTGGCCACCCTCTACGTCAGCGACGTCCTCCCCGGCGATCCCGACTTCGAGGCGGTGCAGTGGTGGGGCACCGCCGGAGGCCTGCACGGTCTCGAGCCCATGCCGAAGAAGCCCGGACAAAGGGGGGAACGGATCCACGGCCAGTATTTCCGCGCCGCGCCCGGACACGCCGCCAAAATGGAGGCTCCCCTCGACGAGGACTTGAGGCAACGGTGGACGGCCCTGGCCGGGCAACTCGGTGTCGCCGCGACCGCCCTGGCCGACAGCCCCACCCGGGGCGACTTCATTCGGGCGGCCTTCGCCGCCTGGCAGGCTCGCCGGGCTCGCTAGCCGACCGGCAGGGCCCAGGGCACCCAGCCCGCCCGTAGCGCCGCCAGGAGCAGAGTGGCAACCACCGTGGCCAGCAGGGTCGAGTAGAGCACCGCCGCCGCGGCAAAGCGGTCGTCCGCCTTGAACTCGTGCGCCAGCAGGGCGGTGTTGACCGCCGTCGGCGCCGCCGCCCCAAGTATGAGGATGGCGGCAATCTCGCCGCGGAAGCCGAAGAGCCAGGTCAGAGCCATGGCGACCAGCGGTCCCCCAATCAGGCGGATGATCAGGGCCAGGGAAAGGTTGCCCCGGGGCGGCGGAGGCTTGGTCTGGGAGAGCTGGACACCGAGCGTCAGCAGGGCGATGGCCACCAGTCCGTCGGCGAGATAATTCAGCGGCGTCCAGAGGTAGACGAGGGACTCGAGGGGATTGCCGAAGGCGCGGAAGAGCAGGGCCGCGAGGATGGCGTAGGGCGAAGGCTGCTTGAAGATGGGGCGGAAAAGGCCCTTGCGCTCGCGACTGCCCGCATTGGCGAGGAAGACCCCCAGCGAGAAGCTCGTCAGGTTCATGGTCGCCAGCACGAAGACCTGCACCACGGGTCCCAGCTCGGAAAAGGCCAAGGTCATCAGGGGAATCCCCCAGTTGCCACAGTTGTAGATCATCGTGCTCAGCTTCATGGCGTAGCGCTGACCGGGCGGCTGGCGTCGCAGGGCACAGGCACCCCAACTGAGTGCCCCCATGACCAAGATGATCCCGTAGGTAAAGAGCACGACCTTGAAGCCAATGCGACCGGCGAGGTCCGAGCTGGAGAGCCTTACCAGGATGAAGGCAGGCACGAAGAGGTAGAGGTTCAGCTTGACGAGCGTTTTCAGCTCGAGCCCGAAGATCCGGTCCAGTCCCCAGCCCAGACCGATGAGCACGAGGATGGGCAGGCAGACGTCGACAAAGATCTGCAAGAGGATCACCGCGAAACCTCCATCCGTCCCAGCCAAGAGCAAGCGGGATGACGCGGGATTTCCCCTCCCCTCCGTCGACAAGGGAACGCCCCCAGAGGAAGCAGTTGCCAGCCTAGGTCGCCTGCCGCAAATTCCCCCTTTCCCTCAACCCAAGAATTTCATGAAAGTGCTCGTCACCGGTGGCGCCGGTTATATTGGCAGTGTGGCCGTCGACGCCCTGCTTGCCGCAGGGCACGAAGTCGCCGTGCTCGACAACCTCTACCAAGGGCATCGCGCCGCCCTCAATCCGGAAGCGGCCTTCTTCGAATGCGACCTCCGCGACAAGGCGGCCGTCGATGCCGCGCTGGGAGCCTTCCGCCCTGACTCGATCATGCACTTCGCCGCCTACACGCTCGTGGGCGAGTCGGTGGAGCACCCCTTCAAATACCTCGGCGAGAGCGTCGGCAACGCCATCAACCTGATTTCCTCCGCCGTCGATCACGGCGTGGAGCGCTTCATCTTTTCCTCCACCGCAAACCTCTTTGACGAACCCGAGCAAATCCCCATTGCCGCCGATGAGCGCATCGTGCCCGGCAGCCCCTACGGGGAGTCGAAGTACTTCGTCGAGCGCGTCCTCCATTGGACCCATCGGACCATGGGCCTCCGCTACGCCTGCCTGCGCTATTTCAACGCCGCCGGCTGCACCGCGACGAAGGGCGAGGACCACGATCCCGAGACCCACCTCATTCCTCTGGTCATTCAGGTCGCCTTGGGCCAGCGCCCCTCCATCCAGATTTTCGGGGACGACTACCCCACGCCGGACGGCACCTGCGTGCGCGACTACATCCACGTCGAGGATCTCGCCTCCGCCCACCTCCTCGCCCTCGAGGCCCTCCGCCATCGCGAGGTCCTCCACTACAACCTGGGCAATGGCGAGGGCTTCAGCGTCAAGGAGGTCGTCGATACCGTCCGCGAAGTCAGCGGAAAGGAAATCCCCACCGTGGTCACGGCGCGCCGTCCCGGCGATCCCGCCATCCTCATCGCCGACAGCCGCCGCATCCGCGAGGAACTGGGCTGGGTGCCGAAATACCCCGACCTGCGCTCCATCGTGCAGAGCGCCTGGGACTGGCATCTCGCCCATCCCCGGGGCTACGAGGACTGAGGTCGCCACCTCAAGCCCGCTTTCGGATCCAGTCGATGCGGTGGCGGATCCGCTCCCATTCGGCGCGGACCAGGCGGGACCCTCCGGTTCCAGAAACTTTCCTTCCTCTGCCGGGCGGCGATGCGGGCGAGCAGCCAGGCCTCGTCGAATCCGGCCCATTCCCCGGCCACGGACCTGAGCTTGCCTGCCACCGCGGGCGTCACCTCCAGAGATTCCTCGCCCGGCCAGCTTATGGGCCACGCATGGCGGGACAAGAGTTCCCTTGCCTGCCGGATTCGCTGGCGAAGGGCGGACTTGCGGCTTTGCCCTTTGCGGCAAGGCGTGAGAGGATAAGCCCGATCATGTCCACCCGCGCCCTTTCCGCCCGCCCACTCCGGCGTTCGACAGGCAAGTTCCTGCCACGGTTCGCCCCGTGTGGAGATCATAAAGGCGGTCCCTTCCTTTTCCCATGAGCGACGACGACCCGACTCCCCCCATTGAAGAGGAATCCTTGCCGGAAACGGCGCCGCCAGAGGCGAGCGCCGATCTCGAGGAGGAAATTGCCGGCAAGCTCGCCGGGGCCCGCGAGACCATTGGCCGCGAACTGCGCAAGGTCATCATCGGCCAGGACGAGGTCGTCGAGCAAATGCTCATCGCCCTTCTCTCGGGCGGCCATTGCCTCGTCACCGGGGCTCCCGGTCTCGCCAAGACCCTTTTGGTCAGCACCATGGCCAAGGTCTTCGACCTCAGCTTCAACCGCATCCAGTTCACGCCCGACCTGATGCCCTCGGACATCACCGGGACGGAGATCCTCGAGGACGGGCCCGACGGACGGCGGGAGCTCGTCTTCTCGCGGGGCCCCATATTCGCCAACCTCATCCTCGCCGACGAGATCAACCGCACCCCGCCCAAGACCCAGGCCGCCCTGCTCGAGGCCATGCAGGAAAAACAGGTCAGCGTCGCCGGCGTGAGCATGCCACTCGACCAGCCCTTCTTCGTGCTGGCCACCCAGAACCCCATCGAGATGGAGGGCACCTATCCCCTGCCCGAGGCCCAGCTCGACCGCTTCATGTTCAACATCGTCATCGACTACCTCAGCGAGGACGAGGAGGTCGCCGTCGTCTCCCAGACCACCGGCGCCGACGCGGAAGAGGTCCGCACCGTCTTCACCGGGGCCGACCTGCTGAAGTGCCACCAAGTCGTCCGCCGGGTCCCCATCGCCGAGGAGGTGGTGCGCTACGCCGTGCGCCTCGCCGCCAATTCCCGTCCGGGCCAGCCGCATTCCTCCGACTACATCAACGAATGGGTCAATTGGGGAGCCGGCACGCGCGCCGGACAAAGCCTGGTGCTCGGGGCCAAGACCCGGGCCCTCCTCGACGGGCGTGCTCACGTCAGCTACGACGACATCCGCGCCCTCGCCGCTCCGGTGCTGCGCCACCGCATCCTCACCAACTACCGCGCCGAGGCCGAGGGCATCACGGTGGACGCTGTCATCCGGAAGCTCATCGAGATCACTCCCGAGAAGTAACTTCTCCTCTCCCGACCGCCTAGATCCCACCGTCCTCCTGACACGGTCAGAACGACACCCCATGGCTTCCCTAGCCTTCCTCGACCCCACCGCCCTGATGCGGGTGAAATCGCTCGAGCTCCGGGCGAAGATGGTTATGGAGGGATTCTGGAAGGGGCTGCATCGCTCCCCCTTCCACGGCTTCTCCGTGGAGTTCAGCGAATACCGTCCCTATGTCCGAGGGGACGACCCGCGCTTCCTCGATTGGAAGGTCATGGCCCGCACCGACCGGGCCTACCTCAAGAAATTTGAGGACGAGACCAACCTGCGCGCCCACCTCCTCCTCGACCGGAGCCGGTCCATGGCCTACGGCTCGGGCGGGTACAGCAAGGCGGATTACTCCGCGACCTTGGCGGCGACGCTGGCCTATTTCCTGATGGGCCAGCAGGACGCCGTGGGCCTGACCACCTTCGACCGAGGCATCAACGGGCACCTCCCGGCGCGCCACCGCCCGGGCCAGCTCCGCCAGATCCTGCGCCTCCTCGAGACCGCGCCCGCGGGTGCGGGCACCAATCTCGGGGCCGCCTTGAAGGGGCTCCAGGAGCTCATCCGCAAGCGCAGCTTCCTCGTTCTCCTCTCCGACCTCCTCGCCCCCCTCGACGAATTGGAGCGCCAGCTCGGCTATTTGGCCGCGGCGGGTCACGAGATCGCCGTCTTCCAATTTCTCGACCCGCGCGAGCTCGACTTCGACTTTGCGCAGCCCAGCTATTTCCTCGACAAGGAAAGCGGGCAGGACCTCTTCCTCGATCCCGCGGAGGCACGTCCCGCCTACCTCGAGCGGCTTCGGGCCCACCTCGAGGCCATCCGCCGCTTCTGCGCGCGGCACCACATCGCCTACCGGCTCGTCTCCACCGACGAGCCGCTCGAGCAGGTCCTCTTCGAGTTCGTGAACCTGCGCCGCGGTTGAACGGGGAGGCGGAAGAGCCGCAGTCCGACTCGCGTTAGTCCACTAACGTTGGAACTGGAAGATCCCGAAGGAGCCCGGCACGTGAAAGTCCGGAGTCTCCGTGCCGGGATGGATCCAGCTGATCCAGTCCTGCACCACCCCGTCGGGGCCGTGGGAAAACTCCGCCCGATAGATGCCGGCGTGCATCCGATCACCTGACAAACAGCCCAACTCCTCGAGCACGCCGATGGGGATCTGGCCGTCGACCCGGTAGCCGCCCTCGAGCAGCTCTCCGGCGAACTCGAGCCCCGGAAAGCTCCAGCGGTCGTCGAACTGCCGATGATAGCGGGCGAGGTAGTCGTAAACACCCCCGCGCGGGTCCATCTCCGCCCCGTAGTAGGGCGTGCTCAGGTCCGCGGAGGTGGCGAAGAAAAGCTCGACGCGGTCCGAGCCCAGCACGGCCTGGTGGGGATCGGAGGAGGGATCGAGCACGAGATCGTCGTCCTCGACCTCGAAGCGAAAGGCCAATCGCTCCCCGTTCCACACCGCTGAAAAAGCGGTTCGCGGGCAGGGGCGATCCAGCCAGGGAAAGAGGAAATCCTCGATGATCTGGCCCTCGCCCAGATCGAGCGAAGGGGAAAAATGAACGGGGTAGGTTTTCATGGGGTCGCAGGGGCATGGGCCGCTTCGGTCGGCGCCGCGCCTGGCCAAAGGGCAGGCGCAAGATGCCGAGTTTCCCCGTTCCTGTCCAGAGCCGCAGGTGCGGCTAAGGCGAGAATTCCCGGGGCCTCCGGACGGCGCGCCCCGCATAAACGGGAAAGGCCCTGCCGACCTAGGCCATGATCTCGTGGATGGGATCGGCCCCCTCGACACCGACGAGCTTGTGGTCGAGGCCGCCGAAGAAGAAGCTGAGATGATTCGGGTCCAGTCCTAGCAAGGCAAGAATCGTGGCGTGCAAACGACGCACGTGGAAGCGGTTCTCCACCGCCATGGAGCCGAGCTCGTCAGTCTGGCCCACCGAGATTCCCCCCTTTACGCCGCCGCCGGCCATCCACATGGTGAAGCCATAGCTGTTGTGGTCGCGGCCGGTGCCCTTCTCGTATTCCGCGGTGGGCTGGCGTCCGAACTCGCCGCCCCAGATGACGAGGGTCTCGTCGAGCATCCCCCGCCGCTTCAGGTCCTTGAGGAGCCCGGCAATGGGCTTGTCGGTGGCCCCGGCGTGGTGGTTGTGGTTGGCCACGAGATCGCCGTGGGCATCCCAGTTGTAATCGTTGTGGGCGCCCCCGGAATAAATCTGAATGAAGCGCGTGCCGCGCTCCACCAGCCGCCGGGCCAGGAGGCACTTCCGTCCAAAGTCGGCGGTCTCCTTCTGGTCAAGACCGTAGAGGGCCTTGGTCTTCTCGTCCTCCTCCTCGATGGCGATGGCCTCGGGCGCTGTCGCCTGCATGCGGTAGGCGAGCTCGTAGCTGGCGATGCGCGCGGAGAGGTTGGTGTTGTCGAAGCGCGAGGAGAGGTGGCCCGTGTTGAGGTGGTTGAGCGAGTCGATGAGGAGCCGCTGCTCCTGCGGTGGCATGCCCTCGACGTGGTCGAGGTTGAGGATGGGGCTGCCCTGTGAACGAAAGACCGTGCCTTGGTAGCTCGCCGGCATGAATCCCGAGGTCCAGTTTTTCGCCCCGGAAATGGGACCGCCGCTCTGGTCGAGCATGACGACATAGCCGGGGAGGTTCTCGTTCACCGAGCCCAGTCCGTAGTTCACCCAGGACCCCAGCGAGGGATAACCGCTCAGGAGAGAACCGCTGTTCATCATCAGCAGCGCCGATCCATGGATGGGCGACTCGGCCGTCATGGAATGGAGGAAGGCGATGTCATCCACGCAGCCGCCGATGTGGGGAAAGAGGTCGGAGACGTACTTTCCGCATTGGCCGTAGGGACGGAAGTTCCATTTCGGCTCGACAATGCGGCCCTCGTTCTTCTTGCCGCCGCGGCCAAAGGTCTTCACGGTCACCGTCTTGCCATCGAGCCCCTTCATTCCGGGCTTGTAGTCGAAGGTGTCGATGTGGCTGGGGCCCCCGTACATGAAGAGGAAGATGACGCTTTTGGCCTTGCCCGGCAGCATGGGGGCCTTGGGCGCCAGGGGATTGGCCGAGGAAGCTTTCGCGGAACCAAAGAAGCCGTCCCCGGCGAGCAAGCTCGTGAGGGCGAGGGCCGGAAAACCGCCGCCCACGGTGCTGAGGAATTCGCGGCGGTTCACCCGTCCGCAGAAGCCGGATCGTTGGCGCAGGCTCATGGGCTTAGTCGAGGTAGAGGAATTCGTTCAAGTTTAAGGCCACAAGGGCGATACGGTCCAGCGCCGCGTCCGCGCTCAGTCCCGCCTGCGTCTGCAGCTGCTCGTGCAGGGCGAGGAGCTGGGCGATCTCGTCTTCCCGCCCCTCGCGTTGGGCGACGAGGCGCAGCCCCGCCGCGATCTGCTCGGGCAGGCTGCGGCCCTGTTCGCGCATCCGCCCGGCGAGGAGCCGGGCCTGCTCGTTGACGAAGGCGGAGTTCAGCAGGGCGAGCGCCTGGGTCGGCACGGTGGTGGCAAAGCGCACTGGGCAGCCTGTGTCCGTGTCGGCCTGGTCGAAGTCGGCGAGTAAGGGATGGCGCAGGCTCCGCTTCACGTGGATGTAGAGAGAGCGGCGGAAATGATCGGCGGGATCGGGTGACACCGGCCAGACCTGGTCTGGCCTCGAGGCGGTCGCCAGGATCTCGGGCGGCAGCGGCGGGTAAACCCAGGGGCCGCCGACCCTCAGGTTGAGCTTGCCCGACACCGCGAGCATGGAATCGCGCAGCTCTTCGGCGGTGAGCCGGCGCATGTCGAAGCGCCAGAAATGGCGGTTCTGGGGATCCCTTTCCAGATTGCCCGAGTCGGGCTCGGAAGAGAGCCGATAGGTCCGGCTGTGGAGGATGAGCCGGTGCATGGCCTTGACGTCCCAGCCGTCCTCGATGAAGCGCCGCGCCAACCAGTCGAGCAACTCGGGATGGCTGGGGGACTCGCCGAGATGACCAAAGTCCGAGCTGCTCGGCACCAGCCCGCGGCCGAAGTGATGTTGCCAGAGGCGATTGACCATGACACGGGCGGTGAGCGGATTTCCCGGATCGACGATCCAGCGGGCCAGGGCGAGACGGCGCCCCGAGCTGCGTCGCCCCTGGCGCTCGACCGCCTGCACCGCAATCGTCTGGGGATCCGAACCCGTAGGGGCCAGCACGGCGGGAATGCCGGGGGCCATGGGTTCCCCGGGGGCGTGGGCGCTGCCTCGGGCGTGTACGGGCATGGGACCGGGATCGGGGCCGGATTCCGTCACCGCGTGGATGGGGATGCCGGCCTCAGCCTTGCGCCAGCGCAGCGCCTCGCCATCGAGGCGGCGGTACTCGGCGACGAGGTCCTTGCCGGTCTCCCGGCGAACGGCCTCGGTGTGCTCCTTGAGCTGGGGACTGCTCAGCAGGCTGGTGAAGGCATCCTCGGGATTCACCCCGCTGCGCAGGGCGAGATCGATGTACTGCCCCCCACCGGTCTGGCGGCAGTGCACCGCCAGGATGTTGCGTCCCGTCTGCAGGGCGCTGACCGCCTGGAGTGGCAAAATGACGGTTTCGTAGCGTGTCAGGTAGCCCTTGGCCTCGTATATGCGCACCCCGTTCAGGTAGACCTCGACGTCCTCGTCGTGGTGGATGTCGAGCACCAGGGATTCCGGCAGGATCTGCAGGCCGAAGGAGGTGCGCAACCAGATCTCGGGCGTCTTCCATTCCGTGACCGTGACCGAACCGGGCGGCCTGCCGTGACCGAATCCGGAACGGGCCCGGTGCCAGGCCTTGTTCGAATAGCCGACCTCAAACCAGTCATTGCCGGGCCGCTCCGTGGTGTATTCCCACAGAGCACCTCCCTTGCGGGCATCCTCGACAAAGGTGACGACCTGGGTCGGATTGAGCTGAGTCAGGACCCCGGCCTTCTCAAGGGCCTCGCGAATTTGTTGGGCGACCTTGCCCTTGTCCGCCTCGATCTGGGCCAGCCTCGTCTCGCGCTCCTTCTCGAAGGCGTTCCGTTCCTCGGGCGTGGCCCAGTGCACCAGGGTGCCGTCCCTCTGGTAGTGGGTGACGCCCTTGAAGAAGGCCATAAAGGCATAGTAGTCGCGCTGTGAGATCGGATCGGCCTTGTGGTCGTGGCAGCGCGCGCAATTCAGAGTGGTGGCCAGGAAGGTCTCGCTGGTGACCTGGACATTGTCGGCGAGGACGTCGTAGACGTGCTGCTCGCGGTCAGCGGGCTCGTCGTCCCACTGCATGAGGCGGTGATACCCCGTCGCGGTGAGGGAGCGCTGGGTCGGCTGCTCCAGCTCGTCCCCGGCGAGTTGCTCGATGACGAACTGGTCGTAGGGCAGGTTCCCGTTGAAGGCCTCGACGACGTAGTCCCGGTAGCGCCAGAGATGAGGCTTGGAGTCATCGCGCTCGAAACCGTTGGACTCGGCATAGCGCACCAGGTCGAGCCAGTGCCGCGCCCATTTTTCCCCGTACTGGGGCCGGGCCAGCAGATCCTCCACCGCGGCCTTCCAGGCGGCCTCGGGATTCTCGGCGGTGGCCCTGACAAAGGCCACCACCTCCTCGGGATGGGGAGGCAGGCCGGTGAGGTCGTAGTGCAGCCGCCGGATCAAGGCCGCCGGCGGGGCGGGCGGATTCGGCTCGAGCCCCTCGCGCTGGAGCTGGGACCGAATGAAGGCATCGATGCCGTTTTCGCTCCAAGACGCGTCCTCGGGGCGTGGCGGCTCCACGGAAGAAAGCGGGCGATAGGCCCACCACTGGCGGTCGGCCTCCGTGACGGTGAAACCGCGCCGCTCGGGGGCGGCGCCGCGAATCTCCAGTGCTGGATCGTAAGGCGCCCCCATCTCCATCCAGTGGGCCAGGATGGCCAGGGCCTCCTCGGGCAGCTTGCCCTTCGGCGGCATCTGGTGATCGGCATCCTTGTAGCTGACCATTTCCAACAGCACGCTGGAGGCGGGATCCGCGGCGTTGAAGGCCGGCCCGTAATGCCCCCCATGGAGGAGGCCCTCGCGACTGGTCAGGCGAAAGCCCCCCTTCAGCTCCTCGCCCTCCCCGTGACAGCGGAAGCAATGGGTCTTGAGCAGGGGATGAACCCTCTCAGCGTAGTAGCGTCGCCCTCCCTCCTCGTCGGCCCGAGCCCAGATGCTGCCCAGGAAAGCGGCCAGGAAGAGGACATGGAAAAAGGGAGGGCGCATCGGGTCAGAGAAGGCAGGAAGCCAAGGCGAATCGCCGCCCCATCCCCCGCCCATTCGGCACAGGCAAAACAGGGGAGCATCCGCCTCGGCTAACTGTGCGACATGCCCCCTCCCCCCGCACTCACGCAATTGCGCGGGACCCCGCTCCGGATCCACTCGCTAGGCTGCGCCGCCGCGAGAAAATCTCCTTCAAGAGGCCTCGCTTTCCGTCGGCAGGGCGGCCAGCTTCCAGGACAGCAGCCCGCGGTGCAGGTGGTGGATTCGCTGAAAACCGGCGGCCTGCAGGGCCGGTAGGGCCAGTCGGCTGCGGAAGCCGCCGTCGCAATAGACGAGCATGGGACGACTGCGGGGCAGCGCGTCGAGCCGGGCCTGCGCCTCGGGGCCAAAGCCCCCGCCTCCCATCTCGAAAGGCAGGGAGAGGGCGCCGGGCAGGTGCTCCGTCCGCCAGCTGGGCTCCGGCCGCAGGTCGATGACGAGCAGCTCGGGCAACTCCCTCAACAGGGCCGCGGCACCACGGGCGCGGTGGTTGCGCGGGGCCAGGCCAGCGGGCCCCTGGAGAAAATGGCGGCGATCCCAGAGCCCCTCGCAGCCCCACCAGGCCAGGGCGGAGAGGGCCAACAGCCCCGAGATGATCAGAATGATGCTCATGTCAGGACGTCAGATTGTCAGGGCTTCGCCCCTTCTCCCCCGATCGACTCTCCCCGCAGGGCGCGGATCCTCTCGATCACCGGCGGGTGGGTGTAGTTGAGGAACACGTAAAAGGGATGCGGGGTGAGGTTGCTGAGGTTGTCGCGACTGAGCTTGCGCAGGGCTTCGGCGAGGGCCTCGGGATTCCCCGTGTGCGCGGCGGCGTAGGCATCGGCCTCGAACTCGTGCTTTCGGCTGAGCCAGTTCCCGGCGACCGAGAGCACCTGGTTCACCGGCGAGACGAGGATGCCGAAGAGGACGAAACTGACATAGACGGAGGTTTCCTTCACCGCAAAGGCGTCAAAGAGGGCGCGGTTCTCCAAGGTCCGGCCGAGCAGGAAAAAAAGCAGGCCGGTGCTGAGGAAGCCCAGCAGCAGCGACTTGACGATGTGGCCCTTCTTGAAGTGCCCGATCTCGTGGGCCAACACCCCGACAAGCTCCGCCTCGCTGTGCTTTTCGATGAGAGTATCGAAAAGGGCGATGCGCTTGCGCTTGCCGAATCCGGTGAAGAAGGCATTGGACCGGGAGGAGCGCTTCGAGCCGTCCATCACGCTGATCTCCGTCAGGGGGTAGTCGCAGCGGCGAGCCATCTCCTCGATGGAACGGCGCAAGCTTCCGTCCGGCAGGGGCTCGAAGCGGTTGAAGAGCGGCAGGATCCAGCTCGGCGCCACATAGGCGAGCAGCAGCGAGGTCGCCACGACCACGACCCATCCCCAAAGCCAGGCCAGGGGCAGGCTTTGAAATAGCCAGAGCAGCAGGGCCAGCAGCGGAGCCCCGAGGAGCAGCGCCAAAGCCGCGCCCTTGAGCTGGTCCGACAGCCAAAGGCCCGGGGTGCTGCGGTTGAAGCCGAACTTCTCCTCCAGAACGAAGGTCGCATAGGCATCGAGGGGCAATTGCAGCAACCAGAGCGCGCCCGCAATCGTGCCGATGTAGACCAGGCCCGCAAGGATGGGGCCACCCCCGCCGACGAAGGCGCGCACCCTCTCGTCGAGCCAACCGAAGCCCCCCAGCCACCAGAAGGTGAAGAGGACTGCGAGAAAGCCGATGCCCTGACCGATGCCCAATACCGCCCGGGCGCGGGCGAATTCCTGCGAGCGCTCGTAGGTTTCCTGGTCGATGAGGTCGCGGAAGGCCGCGGGGATCTCCGGGGAGAGGGACTTCAGGTTCAGCAGGGTCGCGAAGAGGTCAATCTTCCACAGGAGGACCAGGGCGGCCGCGATGGCGAGGAACCAGGCATTGATCTGCATACCCCTATCTACTCCAGCGCCAGGGGCGAAACAATCCGTTTCCCTCCAGACGAGGCCATCCTGTTGTCGGATCACGCTCCTTATCTCCCAGCGGCTCTCAACGCTGGCATTTCTCCTTCATCACCGGGCGACGCGGCGGCCCCACGGGTATTGATCCGGCCCGGCTCGACCCCTGGCGCACTTGGGATCCGCCCCAGGCCATCAACGCCCGCCTCGACCAGATCACCCACCCCATCCTACCACGCCCATCCTCGGGAATCCCCACGATCCCCGGGTTTTCGACGAGTGTCAGGAAGCTTGGAAAGAATACATCCGCATGGGAGCCGGCGGCTTACTCCCCTTCCCCGCGGTAGCTGGCCACGACCAGGTTGCTGAGATATTTGTCAGGGTCGTCGATGGCCTCGGCAGTGACAGGAAACACGGTCTGTCCGGTGTTCTTGCGAATGAGCTGCAGGCCAAAGTGGAAGTCCCGGAAGGCTTCCGCACAGAGCTCGCCGATGGGGCTCCCCTTCTCCTGGGAGAGCTCGGCGAGACGGGCCACGGCGCCGGAGTCAAAGGCCAGGCGGATGCCGTGCTCGCTCTCGAAGCGGCGCCGAAAAGCCGCCACCTCGGAGGCGGCGCGCCCGTCGGGTGCCGGCTCCGCGGCGGCCAGGATCTCCCGCAGCCGGCCCTCGGGATCGGTTACCAGACCCTCGTCGATGGTCAACTCGGTGACCGTGGTGCCAGGCAGCTCGAATTTGAAACCGCGCAGGAGCCGCTCGGTCACGGTCATGAGCCCGCGGGCTCCGGTCTTTTCTCGGGCGGCGGCCTCGGCGATGGCCCGCAGGGCGCTGTCCTCGAATTGGGCGTGGATCCCGAAGGCCTCGAACTCGCGCTCATATTGGCGGATCAGGCTGCCTTCGGAATACTTCATGATGTCGAAGAGGTCCTCCGCCCCGAGCGGTTCGCAGACGACGCGCACGGGCAGGCGGCCGATGAACTCGGCCTCGAAGCCGAAGTCGATGAAGTCCTGCGTGGTGGGCTCGTGCGAGGCCTCGGCGGAACTCACCGCCTCGGCGCCCTCGGTGACGAAGCCGATGGGGCCATGGCGGAGCCGCCGCTCCATGATCTTCTCGAGGCCGGAAAAGGCCCCGCTGACGATGAAGAGGATGTGACGGGTGTTGATGGTCTCGCGGGTGGTCTTGCCGCCGCTGCGGCTCATCTCGAACATGGCCTGCATCTGCGACTGCATGTCCTGGGGATTGCGCACGGGCACTTCCGTCTCCTCCATCAGTTTCAGCAGGGTGGTCTGGACGCCGCGCCCACTGACGTCGCGCCCGCCCACGTTGGCGGCCGAGGCGATCTTGTCGATCTCGTCGAGGTAGATGATGCCGTACTGGGCCAGCTCGACGTCGCCATCGGCCTTGCGCACCAGCTCGCGAACAAGGTCGTCGACGTCCCCCCCGACGTAGCCGGTTTCGGAAAATTTCGTCGCGTCCGCCTTCACGAAGGGCACGCCGACGAGCTCGGCGATGTGCTTGACGAGGTAGGTCTTGCCCACGCCCGTGGGACCGACGACGATGACGTTCTGCTTGGCGAACTCGAGTCGCTTGGCGGCCTCGGGATTCGTCTCGGCAAGCTGCCGGCGATACTTGGCGTGGTTGTAGTGGTCGCAGACGGCGATGGCGAGGGCCTTCTTGGCCTCGTCCTGACGAATCACGTAGCGGTCGAGGTGCTGCTTGATCTGGCGCGGGGTCAGGTCGAACTCGAGCACGGAGGCAGCCCCGTCCTCCTCGCTGCGCAGGTCGTGCCCCTCTCCGTCCGGCTCGTGGTCGGGGGTGGCGAAGGGGTTGCCCATTCCCGGCATGGCGGCGACGGAGACGTTCTCGCCAAAGCTGCTGCGGAAGAAATCGGAAAGCTTTTTCGCAATCTCCTCGGGGTCGGGCAGGGGGCCCTTGGGATCGTCATCTTTTCCAGGCATGGCATAAGGAACGCTGAAATCGCCGCCCTGACATCCGATTTTCCCGCCTTTTTTGCCGCAGGAGGGCCCCTCCCCTGCCGCCCGTCCCGGAGCCATCAGCGCAGCCGCTGAAGGCGCTGCCAGCGGGCCGCGAAGGCGGGGTCGAGGGAGGCCAATGCGCCAGCCCGTTGGCTGGCGTTCTCGCCCCCGCCGGTGAAGAGGTCGAAATAGACGAGAGCTTGCCACTGGGACGCGGTCTCTTCCTCCAGGGGGGGCAAGACGGCCGCCCCCACCTCCACGATCCAGGAGGCGGGAAACTCGCTCAGGGCGATCTCGTTGCGGCCAAAGCCGAGATCGACGACAAAGCGGTTCGCCTGCAGGGCGGAGACCCGCGCCTGAAAGATGCTGCCGGTGCGGCGCTTCACCGGACCTTCGTAGGGCTTCTCCGGCAGGCGTTCGGCGAGCTGGGCGAGGTAGCGCTCGGCTTCGGCGTAGCCAAAGAGCAGCTCCCCGAGGACCTCCTGGGCTCCGGCGGTGGTCATTTCCAGGGCGCGCAGGCGCTCCACCGCCTCGGCGAAGCGCAGGCTCTCGTTGAGCGGCTGCAGCTCCAACAGGTGGGTCCGGAGTTGCCCCATCTCGAGCGCCGTCGCCGGATCGAGCGGCGCGGTCTGACCCAGTCCCTCCATCGCCATTCCAGGAGCGGGAGACGCGGGGGACGCAGGACCCGTGGCCGGGGTAGCGCCGGGGGCCGGGTTCGTCAGGGAAACGGACGTGGTGGTCGGCGGCGTGGTGGGCCTGGCAGGATCGGCCGCGGCCGGGGGCGCCTCGGGAGCGGGGCGAGTCTCCGCCGAAGGCGTCGTCGCGCTGGCCACCGGCTGGGCCGGCTCGGTCGACGCGAGGGCCGCCAGTTCGCGAATCTTCTCGATCCGGGCGAGGCGATCCTGCACCAACTTGGGAGCGGCGCCCCGGCTGCGCAGAGATTCCAACCCCTCCTGGAGCGCCTCGGCGGCGGCGTTCAGTTCCTCCTCGGAGAAGGCGGCACGGGGATTGGGCAAGGTGCGCAAGAGGGCATAGTCTGCCAAAAAGCCCTTCACCCGCCCCTTGAGCGGTTCGATCCAGGCCAGATCCCCAGGCGTGGAGCTTTCGACAAAGCCCTGCAGCAGGGTGTGGGCGGAGTCGAACTCGCCATGCTGCCAGTTTTTCAAGCCAGCGGAGAGCAGGCCAAGCAGCTCGAAGTTGTCCGAGGCGAATTGGCATTCCTCTGGCAGCAGGGGCAGGGGGTTGGAGAGCAGGCCCGCCACTCGTTTCAGAAAGTGGGTGGTCTCCGCCGCATCATCGCCCGCCAGGGTAACGAGGTCGAGAAGCTTCAGTCCCTCTTCATTGGAACGCCCCAGGTCGCCGCGGAAGAGGTGGCCGCAGGCCAGGTAGTAGCGACTCCACATGCGGGTGGAAACCGGAGCCTCGGGCTCGTCGGCGAGTTCGCCGAAAAGGCGCTGGGACTCGCCCCAACGCCCGGCGGCCAGGTGATCGCGTGCCGCGAGGAAGCGCGACGCGACACTGCTTTCGCTGGCCGTGATGACCCGCTCTCCCTTGCCGATGCCGAGCTCGGCTCCCCCGCTCTCCTCTGCCGGCCCCTGCACGCCCTGCCAGACCAGGAGGAGAACCAGAAGGGCGCCCACGCCGCCGAATATCCAGGGCAGCGGCAGCCCCTGGCTGCGACGTCGCGGCGTGTCGACGATGCCGAAGCGCTTCTTCCGCAAGTCCTCGATCCGGGAGATGAGCTCCTCGTAGGAGGGGATGCGGTCCTCGGCCCGATAGGCCATCATCGTTTCCACCAGCTTCACCGTCGCCTTGGACAGTCCCGGTGCCGCGGCCTTGAGGTCCACCGGCTGGGTCTTGATCCGCTTCAGCTCCTCCAGAGAAGAGGTGTTCGCATCGAAGGGCGGCTTGCCGGCGAGGGCGTGGTAAAGCGTGGCCCCGAGGCTGTAGATGTCGCCGAGAAAGGTGTCCGGGCGTCCGTCGAGCTTCTCGGGCGGCACGTAAAAGGGCGTCGCCCAGAGTTCCTCCGAGAGTTCCTCTCCATCCTGGTGCAGGGCGAGGCCGAAATCGACGAGCTTGGTGGTGCCCTCGTTAGTGACGAGCAGGTTCCCCGGCTTGATGTCGCGGTGGATGAGGCGCTCGTCGTAGGCCGCCTTCAAGCCGCGCGCCACATCCAGGGCAATGCCGAGAGCGGCGGATTCGGAGAGGGCCCCCTTCTTGGCAATGAGCTGGTCGAGGCCTTCGGCCTGTAGGAGCTCCATGGCGATGAAGAGGTAGCCCTGGTCCTGCCCCACGGTGAAGACCTTGACGACGTTAGGATGGATGATGGAGGCGGTCAGCTTGGCCTCGCGCTCGAACATGGCCACGAGGGACTCGTCCCGCCCCAGAGAATGATGGAGGATCTTCAGGGCCACCTCGCGGCCGAGGTGCCGGTCGTAGGCGCGAAAGACCTGGCTCATGCCCCCCTCGCCAAGCACCCCGGTGATCTCGTATTGCCCCATGTGGGTGCGCACCCGGATGGAGACCGAACAATGCGGGCATTCCACCTTGGCATAGGGCGCCATCGCCGAAACGTCGATCGGCTGCCAGCACTCCGGACAGTGCATCAGCTGGGGGGCGTCTGCGGCGGGTTCCTCCATCGGGACGGCGGGCCCCGCCGGCTGAGCGGGGCGCCGCCAGTGTACCGCGCCCCATCCCGAGGTCCAGACAATTTCCCGGGCTCGATGGATTTGATTTAGATTTCCAGATAATCTGTTCTGCTAGGGCAAGGGCTTGCCTCCCCGCGGCGGAGGGTCTAGCTTGACAGCTTGAACATGCACCCGGCACCTCCCTCGGCTCCCGTCCTCATTGGCCCCTATCAATTGGGCGGCGAGCGCCCCCTCTTTCTCCTTGGTCCCTGCGTCATCGAGTCGGCAGAATTCCTCCATCGCGTCGGTCCCCTCGTCCGGGCCGCGGCCGACGCCGCGGGCGTCGATTTTGTCTTCAAGGCGAGCTACGACAAGGCCAACCGCAGCTCGGTGCAGTCCTTCCGCGGCCTCGGCTGCGAGGAGGGCTGCCGGCTCCTCGCCGAGGTCGGCGCCGCCATCGGGGTTCCGGTAACCACCGACATCCACACGCCCGAGGAGGCCCGCATCGCCGCCGACTACATCGACGTGCTGCAGATTCCGGCCTTCCTCTGCCGCCAGACCGACCTGATCGAAGCCGCGGCCCGCACAGGGCGAGTCGTGAACGTGAAAAAAGGCCAATTTCTCGCCCCTTGGGACGTTAAGAACATAGCCGAAAAGCTCGAGGCATTTGGATGCCGCCACTATTTCCTTACGGAGCGGGGCACCACCTTCGGCTACAACAATCTCGTCGCGGATATGAGGTCTATTCCATGGATGCAGGAAGCCGGAGTTCGGGTCGTCTTTGACGCCACCCACTCCGTCCAGCGCCCTGGGGGGGAAGGTCGCTCCAGCGGGGGCGACGGCCGTCTCGCTCCGGTGCTGGCGCGTGCCGCGGTCGCCGCGGGCTGCGACGGCGTCTTCCTCGAAACCCATCCCGACCCGGCCAAGGCCCCCAGCGACGGGCCGAACCAGGTGCCCCTCGATCAGCTCACTCCCCTGCTCATCCAATTGCGCGAGATCTACACCCTCGTGCGCCGCACCGCTGCATGATCCGCGCCCTGCCCCAGCGCCTCGGCCTCGGCCTCGCGACCTTCCTCGTCGCGGGCTTGGCCCTGCTCTCGGCAGAGGAGCCGCCCAAGGAGGGCAAGGCGCGCCGCCAGAAGGGGGAACGGGCCAAGCAGGCAGAGCGCGCCAAGGCGAAGCCGGAAGAAGTCGTGAAGGCCTCGCTGCCTACGCAGCTGACCGACCACATGCCGGTGGGACGGGTCTTCCGGCGGGTCGTCATCCCTTCCTACACGCACGACAAATTGAAGTCGGTGATGACCGCTGATTCGATCACGCGCATCGACGAGCAATACCTCGACCTGCTCCAGCTCGTCATCTTCGTCCACAACGCCGAGGGTCAGGCCGAAACCACGGTGTCGATGGATGAGGCGGTCTACGACCTTCAGAGCGGCGAGCTTCGCAGCAAGACCCCCTCGACGATCGAGCAGCCCCGCTTCACCATGACCGGCGAGACCATGATCTTCGACACGGACACCCAGGTGGCCCGCCTCGTCGGCGATGTCCGCCTCGTCGTCCCCGACGCCGGCCAGATGGCCCCCAACCTCGCCTTTCCAGGGACCCGGACCGAAAAAACCGAGGGTCCCTGACATTCCCCCCTTCCCGCCATGCGACCGATTCTCCCGATTCGACTCCTTCTCGTGCTGTGCCTCGCCGCGGCTTTCCCGCTCTCCGCTCAGGAGTCCGCCCCGGAAAGCAGTTCGGACGGTCCCAGCCTGATGTCCAATCCGCGCCTGCGCAACGTGCTCCGCTCGGTGAAGCAGGAATCCGAGGAAATTCTCGACCAGGCCAAGCAAGATCCCGAGGAAGCCGTCCGCGAGGCGGCGCGCCAGTTCCAGCTGCGCACCGATGGTGTCGAGGTCGACAAGATCAAGGCCGCGGCTGCCGCCGCCAACAAGGACGGCAGCTTGGATCGCGCCGTTGAGAAGGCCACCGAGGCGGTGAACCAGGCCATGGAGACGGAAGGCGGCGCCAAGGCCAAGGAGGCCCTCAACAAGGCCGTGGATTCCGAGGAAGGCAGCACCGTGCGCGAAGCCCTTTCCGAAGCCGCTCGCCAGCTGCCCGCCACTGCACCGAAGGAAGCCGCCCAGGCCATGGAAGTCTTGAAGGCGGAACCCGTCCCGCCCACCGACGTGCCCGCCACCCGACCGGCTCCCGGAATCTCGGGCGGCGTGCCCACCCCCGTCGCCATGCCCGTGGAACCCGGGGCGCCCGCCATTCCGGACAGCGCCGCCCCCTCGTCCGGCCCCGGCGCCCTTTCCTCGGAGAGCGTGGTGCAACCCATCATGGCGCGCCCCATCGCGGGCAGTGCCCCCACCGTCCCCGAATTGCCCGACCTCGGCCCGGGCGAGGCCCCGGCCCCCAAGCCGCTCGCCCCCCGCTATCCCAAGCGCGATCGCAGCAACCCCGCCGTCCCGGGGTCGCCGCACATGGAAGTCCTTTCGAAGGAGGCCATCATGGACAACACCAAGGGCCTGCTGGTCTTCACTGGCGACGTCTTCGTCGACTCGCCGGACTACGAAATGAAGTGTGACCGGCTCGAGATCCATCTCGCCGACGGGGTGGGCCAGGATGGCAGCGAAAGCGAATCCAGCTTCAAGCGGGCCATCGCTTCGGGCGGCATGGTCGAGATCAAGCGCTTCGCCATCGACGAAGACGGGAAAAAGAAGACCCAGATCGCCCTCGGCCGTCGCGCCGACTACAACGCCCTCACGCAGGAGTTCGTGCTCTCCGGAGGTCCGCCCTACATTCAGGACGGGGACCGCTTCGTCCGCACCACCTCCGAGGACGCCAAGATCATCATGCGGGGCAACGGGCTTTACGAAATCACCGGCACCACCAACCGGAGCCACATCGTCATTCCCGTCGACAACAAGGAGAATGACGGGAAGAAGAAAAAGGGCGGCATCAACGCGACCGGCGGACTGGAGAACGCCTTCGACCGCCTGCGCTGACGCGCCGCCCTCGGCTAACGAGCCGCCCCGCCATCAGCCGTCCTCCCCGACACGTTTTCCGATTCGCTTTTGCCCCCTTCCCCAATGCCTTCCCAGCGATCCCACGGCTACGCCGACGAATCCTCCTCCACCACCCTGCCGGCGTCTCCGTCCCCTAGCCCCGCCTCCCCGCTCGCGCCGAAGACACCGGTGAAGCTGCGGCCTCCCGCCCACGTGGCCCCGCACCCGCTTGAGGAAGCCTCGGCCGCGGCGCGGACGGCGTCGACCCCGGGCCCGCAGAAGCCCCAGGAGGAGCCGTCCCCAGGCCTCCGCAACGCCGCGGGGGAAGAACTCCCAAAACGCGAGACGACCCCAGAAACGAACCGGACCTCCGCCACGACGCCTGCCGAGTCTGCTGCCCATACCGCGTCTCCGCGTCGGAGCAAGAGCGACCGCAGCCAACTCAGCTTCGAGAGCGACGAGGCCCTGGCCAGCGACAACGCCGAGAATTCCCTGCTGCAAACCCGCGGTCTCATCAAGATCTACGACGGCCGCACCGTGGTCAACGGCGTGGACATCCACGTCCGTCCCGGCGAGATCGTCGGCCTGCTCGGGCCCAACGGGGCGGGCAAGACGACCAGCTTCTACATGATCGTGGGGCTCGTCCCGCCGAACGGCGGGCAGGTGCTCTTCAACGGACACGACGTGACGCACATGCCCATGTACCAGCGGGCCCGCCTCGGCATGGGCTACCTGCCCCAGGAGGAATCCATCTTCCGCAAGCTGACCGTCGAGGAAAACCTCCTTGCCGTGCTAGAGACGCTGAACATTTCTCGCAAGGAGCGCTTGGAACGTTGTCAGGAACTGCTGGAGCGCTTTTCCATCACCCACATCCGCAAAAACGTCGCCCTGACCTGCTCGGGCGGAGAGAAGCGCCGTCTCACCATCGCGCGCTCCCTGGTGACCATGCCCAGCCTCCTCATGCTCGACGAGCCCTTCTCCGGCGTCGACCCCATCGCGGTCAATGAAATCCAGGGCATCGTCGAGGACTTGCGGAAGTCCGGCCTCGCCATTCTCATCACCGACCACAACGCCCGCCAAACTCTCGAGCTGGTCGACCGCGCCTACCTCATCTACGAGGGCCGCGTGCTCCGCGAGGGCACCCGAGATTTCCTCATCAACGACCCCGTCAGCCGGGAGCTCTACCTCGGCGACCGCTTTACGATGTAAGCGGTTCCCTGGACGCGTCCGTCGTCAATCTTTTTCGCGCTCGAACGCGCCCTTAGAACACTTGTCAAAGTTCTCAAGCCTCTGGTACCATTTCAGTGGCTACCGGGAGTTCCCGGTATCAGATCCAAACCATACACATCATGCAAGTCACGAACGTCAATCTGCCCATCACTGTCACCGGCCGTCACGTCACTGTTACCCCAGCGATGCGCGAGTATGCCGAAAAGAAAGTGGCCGGCTTGCACCTCGACTACCCCAAGATCATCGAAGCCCGCGTCCTCCTCAGCGTCGAGCAGGATCGGCACATCGCCGAAATCATCCTTTTCTGTGCGAACCACATTGTCATCGAGGCTGACACGACCACGCCTGACATGTATGCCTCGATTGACGAGACCATTTCCAAGATCGCCCGCCGCATGCGGAAGCACAAAACCCGCATGCTCAAGGCCTACCGACCGGAGAAGAAGCGCCGCTCCATCCGCGCGGTGTCCGAGAGCGTCTTCCCCGCGGAACTTCCCGAGGAACCCGAGCAGGAGCTCGAGCCCCACATCATCCACAAGGAGAAGTACAAGATCAAGCACCTCTACCCTGACGAGGCCATCATGGACATGGAGATGAACGAGAAGCCCTTCATCCTGTTCCACGACGCCAAGTCGGACCAGCTCGCGATCCTTTATCGCCGCGAGGACGGGGACTACGGGATGATTCCCGCGGTGGAGGAATAATCCGTTCTCCCTCCCCACACCGGCCTACCCGCTCCCCGACCAGATGGTGGGCTCCACCCTCCGATCCGGTGAGCGCGGGGGGCCGGTACCGCATGGGTCCAGACAAGCCATCCGTGAGCTCCCTCTCCCTTCCCCTGCCCCGGCCGGTCTTCCCCGGTGCGCGCCTCGCCATCGTGGCTCCCGCCGGTCCCTTTGAGGTGGAGGCCTTCCAGGCCGGTCTTAACTGGCTGAGCCAGCGCTACGAAGTCGTGCACCGCGACGACATCTATTCCCGTCAGGGCTACTTCGCCGGCAGTGACGCCCGTCGCCTCAACGAGCTGGTCGAGGCCATCGACGATCCCACGGTGGACGCCATTGTCTGCGCCCGTGGCGGCTACGGATGCACGCGCCTGCTTCCGCGGATCGATCTCGAGGCGATCCAACGAGCCAACAAGACCCTGGTGGGTTTCAGCGATATCACGGCCTTGCACGTCCTCTGGAGCAGCGCCGGGGTCCGCTCCATTCATGCCCCCATGGTCGCCTCGCTGGGACGCGCCAGCGAAACGGTGCGGGAGATCTGGATCGACGCCCTCGAGCAGCCCGACCGCCCACTTGCCTGGGATCTGGGCCGGCTCAACGAAAACGCCGCGGAGGCGGCCCGCGGCCCGCTCGTCGGTGGCAACCTCACCGTTTTGGCTGCTCTGTTAGGGACCGAACACCAGCCCGATCTCGCAGGCCGAATCCTTTTCCTGGAGGATGTCGGCGAGCGTCCCTATCGCATCGACCGCGTCCTCACTTCCATGAGGCAAGCCGGTCTCTTCGACGAGATCGCCGGCTTGGTCCTCGGCGCCTTCACGGAGGGCGAGCCCGGACCCGACGGCGTCACCTTGGAAGGGGTCCTGCAGGACCACTTTGGCATGGCGCCCTTCCCAGTCCTGCACGGTTTCCCCGCTGGCCACGTCGACGAGAACGAGGCCCTGCCCCTGGGGGCGACGGCGCAGATCCGTGGGCCCCGCCTAGAGATTCTTCCCCGCGGCGAGATCGAGTCTTCCGCCTGAGCCGATCGCTCGGCACGAAGTTCCTGGCTCACTCCGCCCGCCCCACCAGGCTGACCTGCCGTTCCTCACAGAGGCGGAACACCTCTTCCTTGCCCAGCAAGAGGCTGCATCCGGCCTCAACGACGATGGCCTTGACTCCAGCCTCGACTGCCGTCTCTATCGTTACGGGGCCGACCACGGGCACATCGAAGCGGAAGTCCTGACGGGGCTTCGAAACCTTCACCATCATGGCCTCGCCCCGGCCCAGGGCGCCGCCGCGGCGTATCGCCTCGTTGGTCCCCTCGAAGGCCTCGACGGCGAGCACGGTGCCCTTTTTGACCACGACAGTCTGACCGATGTCCAGGCGGCTTACTTCCTTGGCGATGCGAAAGCCAAAGGCCGCGTCCTCCTCCTGCCGGGCGCTCAGCTTCGGTCCACAGATGTGGCCGGGGCCGGGCAGGAGATCCTCAAGGAAGGTGGTCGCCGGGAGCAGGTGAATGCCTTCGGATTCCAGCTCCCTGGCGATGGCGGCAAAGAGGCTCTCGGCATTCCGCTCCTTGACCCGGCTGAGCATCTTGAGCAGGCGCAGGTCCGGACGCAGATCAAAGAGATTCTTGGGGGCAATCTGGCCGACCATCACCGCCCTCTCCACGCCCTCCTTCCGGAAGAAGCGGATCATCTTGCCGAGCTGGCCGACGCGCAGCCACTCGATGCAGTCCACCCCCTCCGCCAAAATGGGATCGGTCTCGTCGACGAAAGCCGCTGCCACGATCCGGGAGACGCCCGCGGCCCGGGCGGCCCGGGCAAAGGTGGTCGGATAGAGGCCGTTCCCGGCGATCATGCCCACGATCGCCGGGGGGGGGTCCTGCAAAGAAGGAGCGTGCACTTTCATCCTGTCGCATGGGCCCGGTCGACCACTGCAATGACGATGGCGACCATCAGCAGCAGGGTGCCCGCCACTCGCCAGAGAAAGGCGCGGCCCGTGTCGCGGCGCTCACTGTTGCCGAGAAAGCGACCGAAGGCAACCACCAGGACGATCACCCAGAGCCCGCGCGACGCGTATACCACGTTGACCCCGGTGGCGTCGTCGTAGAGCGCCAGCGCGATGCCCAGGACCATCGCCTGGATGGCCACGAAGGCCGAACCAAGCCAGGCCCACTTGGCGCCCGCCCCCTTCGGAAAGAGCGGGGGGCGCCCCTGCAACAACCAGACCAGGAAGCTCCACAGGGAGACCGAGCTGATGCCGATCGCCAGAAAGGACAGGGTTCCGAAATCCTCCGCCCAGGCGCTCACGAGCACGTCGTTGATCCCGAACACAGCGGCACTGGACAGCGCCACCGCCACCGTGAAGAGCACGTGGTTCCCGCCCCGGCGGTCCGCCAGCCCCATGGTGAAGATGCCCGCCATGGTGAGAAAGGACGCCCACCAGAGGGGAGGGCTAGGCATGCCGCCAGTGAGGACGACGACGCCGAGGGCCACGAAGACCACCTTGGTTCCCATCAGCGGCGTGACCAGCGAAACGTCGCCACGGCGAAAGGCCAGGAAGGTGAGGAATTGCCCGATGAAGAAGGTGGTGCCCATGATCATGGGCCGCCAGACGTGCACCCAATCTATCGGCTTCCCGCTGATCAGCCACAGGGGCAGGAAGGTGGCACCGAGGACGAGGTTGGCGAGGTGGAAAGATTGGCGCATCCCCACCCCGTCCTTGAGCGAGCGCTTGACCAGCACGGAGCCAAGCGCATAAACCAAGGCGGCGGCCAGGGGAAGGAGGAGATAGAACGGCACGGCGCACTCTCGCGGGAGTGCGCGTTTCGTCAATGCTTTTGCGTGTCAGTCGGATCGCACATCACGGGACCACCCCGCTCAGAGGCCGGCGTGCCCCTCCCCCACGCCGACGGCGACGAAGGCCGCCAGGGTGTGGCTTTCGACCCGGTAACGGCGCCCCTCGAAGACCGGGGCCTCTTCCCAAACCACGATGTCCTCGGGAGAAGGCAGGGAGGTATCGATCCAGCGTCTCCAGATCCCCGCGGTTCCACAGGGCAACTCAAAGTCCAGGGGCTCCTTCCAGGCATTCATGAGATAGTGAAAGCGCATCTGGTGACGGCGCAGTTCCACCGTGAAGGCGAGGCTGTGCGAATCCTCGCTCCAGTCCGGCTGACCACAACGCGTTCCATGCCAGACGATGTCCGCCTCGCGGATCAGTTCCATCAGACATTGCCCTTCCCGACCGAGGTCGCGCCGCTGCCGCCGCCGGGCGAGGAGCTTGACGAAGCGGTGCAGGTCCCCGTGCCGGTCGAGTAGGCTCCAGTCGAGCCAGCTCGTCTCGTTGTCCTGGCAGTAGGCATTGTTGTTGCCGCCCTGGCTGCGGCGCATTTCATCCCCCATCAGGATCATGGGGATGCCTAGCGACAGGAGCGTCATGGCGAGAAAATTCTTTGCCTGCCGGTTCCTCAAGTCCTCGATGGCCGGATCCTCGCTGGGACCCTCGACCCCGCAGTTCCAGCTGCGGTTGTCGTCTGTGCCATCCCGGTTGTCCTCGCCGTTGGCCTCGTTGTGCTTTCGTGAGTAAGTGACGAGATCATTCAGGGTGAAGCCGTCGTGGCAGGTCACGAAGTTGACGCTTTGTTCCGCCTCGCGCTGCCGGTGTCCGTAGATCTCGGGACTGCCGAGCAAGCGATCGGCGACGCGGCGCACCGATCCCCGCTCGCCCCGCAGGAAGTCGCGCACGTCGTCCCGAAAGCGGCCGTTCCATTCCTTCCACCCGTCCCCGACGAAACTGCCCACCTGGTATAGCCCCGCGGCATCCCAAGCCTCGGCAATGAGCTTCACCCCGGCAAGGGAGGGTTCGGTGACGATGTCCCAGATCACCGGCGGGTCCGGCAGGACGTGCCCCATGCGGTCTCTCGCCAGCACCGAGGCCAGGTCGAAGCGGAAGCCGTCCACGTGCATTTCCCCCGCCCAGTAGCGCAGGCTGTCGAGGATGAGCCGTCGCACCACGGGGTGGTTCGCGCGAAGGGTGTTGCCCGTTCCGCTGTAGTTCTCGTACTGCGAGAGGTCTGCCCCGAGCAGGTAATAGGCCGAGTTCTCAATGCCGCGGAACCCCAGGGTAGGGCCGTCCGCGCCCCCCTCCGCGCTGTGGTTGTAGACCACGTCCAGGATGACTTCGATCCCGGCCCGGTGCATTGCCTTGACCATGTCACGAAACTCCCGGATGGGTCCCAACAGCGAAGGGTCCGAACTGTAGGCCGGATGGGGCGCGAAAAAAGACAGCGGGGCATAACCCCAGTAATTGCTGCGCCCCGGCGGAGCATCCTGCGCATCGAAGGCAAAGACGGGCAGGAGTTCCACGGCGGTGACCCCAAGGTCGAGGAGGTAGGGAATTTTCTCGATCAATCCCGCGTAGGTCCCCCGGCGCGCCTCGTCGACCCCGGAGCTGGGGTGACGGGTCAGGCCGCGCACATGGGCCTCGTAGATCACGGTGCGCGAAGACGGGCGACGCGGCGGGCGGTCGTCCTCCCAGTCGCAATCCTCCGAATCCGTCACCAGGCTCTTCGGCATGGGACTCGCACATTCCCCATGGAGACAGGCGGCTGCCCGGTCGTATCCATTGGGGATGGCGATGCCCTTGGCATAGGGATCGAGGAGGGGCTTCGCCGGATCAAAGCGCATCCCCCGCGCGGGATCGTAGGGCCCATGGAGGCGCCAGGAATAGGGCTGCCCGGCCTCGATCCCGGGAATGAAGAGATGCCAATAGGAAAGCGTCCGCTGGCTCGCCGGATCCAGGTGGAACACCCGACTGGGAAGGCGGTCCTCGGGATCGTCGAAGAGGAGCAGTTCCACCCCGGTGGCCGATTTGGAAAAGATCGAGAAATTGGCGCCTCCCGCCTCGAGATGTGGCCCCAGGGGATGAGGCAGGCCGGAAGGATGATGCACTCTCATCTAATCTCCAATACAAGCGCAGCCCCGCGGGATGGCAAGCGGCATCCTGGCGTGCAAGCGTCCTTCCCTCCCCCCGGGCGCTTCGCGGACACGGGCTGACTTGCGTCCTCCCGGGCTTCGCCGTAAGTCCTGAACATGTTCCCCTCTCGCATCGCCATCGTCGGATCGGGCTCGGTCGGCTGCTACTACGGCGCCCGGCTCAGCTCCGTGGCCGAGGTCTCCTTCCTGATGAGGCGGGACTTGGCCGCCGTCCGCGAGAAGGGTCTGCACATCCACAGCATCGCCGGCGACCTGCATCTGCCTTCCGTGCGGGCCTTGGCGACGACCGAGGAAATCGGACCGGTCGACCTGGTCATCATCGCCCTGAAAACCACGGCCAACGAGGTGCTGCCCCAACTGTTGCCGCCCCTCCTCCATCCCGAGACGATCCTCCTGACCCTGCAGAACGGCCTTGGCAACGAGGCCTTCCTCGCCCGACACTTTCCCGACCGCCCCATTCTCGGGGGCCTCTGTTTTGTCTGCATCAATCGTGGGGAGCCCGGAGTGGTCCACCATCTCGCCCATGGACGGATCGAGATGGGCGCCTACCTGGAAGGGGCGGGCAACGCAGGCGGCGCGAAAGTACTCGCGCCCATTGCCGATGGCTTTGTCCGGGCCGGGCTCGATTGCCGGGTGCTCCCCGACCTCGGCTTGGCCCGCTGGCGCAAGCTGGTCTGGAACATCCCTTTCAACGGCCTCTCCGTGGCCGCGGGCGGGCTCGACACCCAGGCCATCCTGGCGGATCCCGCGCTGCTCGCCCGCACCCGAGCGCTCATGGAGGAAGTCGTCGCCATCGCCGCCGCCCTGGGGCATTCCATCGACGCGGAGTTTGTCGAGGGGAACCTTCGCGGCACGCTCGAAATGGGCCCCTACCAACCATCCAGCCTCGTCGATTATCTCGCCGGTCAGCCCCTCGAGATTGAAGCCATCTGGGGCGCCCCACTCTGCGAGGCCCGGGCCCTGGGCGTGCCCTGTCCGGAACTGGAGCGCCTCTACGAAGAGCTCGCCGAGGCCAATGCCTCGCGGTGCTGAACGCTTCCCGGGCGTGGCCTCCCTCAGCTCGCGTCGGAGACCGAGGAGAAATTGAATTCCCGCACCAGGAGCGCCGGTGCGTGCACCGGCATCTCGCTTTCGCTGCCGAGAACGCGTTCCGGACGACCGGAGTCGAGCACTTCTCTCAGCAGGTTCACGGGGGACTCGTTGAAGCGGTAGTTGTTGACCGGCTCGGCAATCTTTCCGTCGCGGATCGCAAAGGTTCCGTCGCGGGTCAGGCCGGTGTAGAGCAGCGTCTCGGGCCGGACCATGCGCAGGTACCAGAAGCGCGTCACGAGCACCCCGTCCTCTACCTGTCCGACGAGCTCGTCGAGGGATTTGCCCTCTCCGGGGAAGAGGAGGTTACCCGGATGCGGCACGGGGTCGAGGCCCTTTTGTCTGGCCCAGTAGCGCTCCACAGGCAGGGCCTTGAGTACGCCCTTCTCGATCCAGGCGGTGCGCTTCCGGGGAAGCCCGTCGACATGGGCGGAACATGGAGCGGCGGGATCGTAGGGATCGGAATACAAGTTGGCCTTCTCCCCAAAGATCGCGGCCCCGACGGGCTCCTCCCCCTCCTTGACCAGGCCGTTGAGGAAGCTGCGCCCCTCGTCAAAGGGGCGCCGATTCAGGCCCCAGGCGAGCAGGCTCAGCAAATCCCGGACGGCGGCGGCCTCGAGGACCACGGTGCCGCGTCCCGCAGGGCGCTCCTTGGCATGACGCGAAGCCAGCGCCTTGGCGATGGCACGCTCCCCGACGGGCAGCAGCTCGAGCTGGCTGACATCGGTGACCTGGGTGCTGGCCCAGCCGGAACCTCGCCCCTGCTCGCTGCGGGCCGTGAGGGAAAAGCCCAACTGGGTGTGACGCTCGTGCACGAAGGCCCCGCGACTGTTGGCATAGACGACACTACCGATGGAGCGGGAAAGGTAGCCCGCGCTCTCGACCTGGGCGGCTCGGGCCGCCTCGATGACCGGACGGAGCAGGGCCAGAGCCTCTCCCGGTTCCAGGGCCGCCGTGGCGTCGGACCAGGTCGGAGGGGGCTCGTAGGACTGGGGATCCACCGGCGGCAGATGCTCGGGATCCTCCGGGGCGAGGCGGGCCATCGCCTCCACCTTCGCCACGGCCTCGCGCAGGGAACCCTCGTCCATGCGGTTCACCGAGATCGAGGCCGAGCGCTTCCCGAAACTGACGGTCAGGTCCAGGGAGAGCTGGTCGACGAGACCGTTCGTGGTGAGGTCGTTGTTGGCCGATCGCAGGAGCAGGGCCTCGCTGTCGCTGATGCGAAGCTCGGCCGCATCGGCGGACACCCGCGCGAGGACCTTTTCACTGAGAACTTCGAGATCGGATCGGGAGAGGGCCATGGTGCAGGAGCATGCTTAGGGACAGAGGGAGGCAAAGGAAAGCAAGAAGTTCGCGAAAGCGACATCCCGCCCAGTTGGTCAGGGCAGAGCGACCCGGCTCGCGCCCTGAAAAAGCCAGTAGCGGGGATAGCCGTCGAGGACGAGATCCAGGGGATCGCCCGCCGGGATCTCCCGTCGATTACCCATTTCATCAATCGCCAGCAGGGAACGGGCATCGTGTCGCACCCGGGCGCCCGTCTTTTCCTCGTCGAGGGTGAAGCCAGCGAGAATGAGATCCTCCCCCTTTTGGAAAAGATAGAGATGGGTGGACTCCGATTCCGCCAGGGTCTCCAGGTAGGAGGCGCCTGCCAGGGCAGAGACGAGCGCGGACACCGAGGCGTAGGCAAAACGCGGCGAGAACTGATAGTCGAGCAGGCCGAAGTCGGGTGAACCATCGCGTCCGGGCCCGCGAATCATGCGGGAGCAGAAGAGGAGCAGTCCGCGATGCCCATGGGCCCAGGTGTACAGCGCCTTTTGCGGATCAATTTGCCCCTGGCGACGCTCCTGATCGAGTCGCCAGGCGCTGTAGCCGGACTCGGTGTTCAGCCAGTTTTCCGAACGGTCCCCGGCCGCCTCCTGAAGCTGCCTCATCCTGGCAAAGCTCCGCTTGAGGGCGGCGAGATTGCCGTGGGAATGATAGGCGGGACGATCGACCATGCCGTGCAGCTGCTCGATGAAATAGGCGCAGCGCGCCTCGTCCACGAGGGCATAACCTCCGTTGATGACGGGCATCGCGGGGGCGATCCGACGGATCTCGTCGCGGGAGTAGCGATAGAGGGCCACGTAATCCTCCGGCGGTCCTGCCCAGAAGAGGACCTGGTCGGGCTCGTTGAAAACCTGCACAAAGCGGGCGTGCTGGCCATAGCGCTTCACCAAGGCAGCGAGGTAGGCGCGTTGCGGCCCTTCCCGATGGGGATAACGCCAGCGGTTCATGCCCTGGTCGGCGTAGGCGGAGCTCACGGCCCAATCCGGGGAATGCATGGCCTGGAGGGCCAGCTGGAAGCCACGGGTGGTGTAGGCAGAGACGGCGGCGTCCATGCGACGGAAGTCGAAGTCGTAGGCCCCCTCCTCCTCCGGGCGATCGGGGCGCGGATTCATATCCAGGGAGACGTCGACCCGCACCACCTGAAAGCCCAGACGGGCAATTCGCTCCGCCTCCAGCTCTCGCGCCTCCTCTTCGCTCAAACCCGCGGGCAGGGTCGGCACGCCGTCCGTCAGCCAGTGATACCGCCCCGGCATGGCACAGATGCCGAGAAAGAACTCCTCGCACTTCCAGAGCGAACGAGCCTCGCTCTGGTCCTCCGTCACCGCCAGGTTGCGGAGCAGGCGGGCCTGTACGCGCCCCTCGCGCCAGCCATCGAAGGTGAAGAGATAGCTGCCCAGCCCCCGGATGACGACCTCGAGCCGCTGCGCCTTCCCCGGATCCACCTGGTGACGAGCCACGGGGCGATTGTGCCAGTCCCACACGGTCAGGACGCCACGTTCGTAGACCTCGCCGTCCACCTCGAGCCGCAGGCGGATGGGCTCTTCGCCCGTCCCAATCCGGGTCCAGGCATAGGGGCCCTCCTCTGGAAGAAAAACCAGGCCATCTCCGCTCAAGCGATGCTCTGGCAAAACCACATCCAACTCGGGCACCTCCAGCGCCTCCAGGTTCGGCAGGCCCGGCTCCAGGAGGAGACGGGGACTCTCCTCCGCCCACCCCGGCAGGGGCTCGATCAGGCCCAGGGCCAGGGCCCCCAGTCCGAGGAAAGGGGCGGCCCGAACTGAGCCTCTCAAAGCGAGGAGCGGCGTTTCCGAACGAAGACGAAATCTCATTGTCCCAAATAAATCCAGGGGCGCTCACGCAACTCCCTCGTCTCCCCGCCCTGGCGTTCCCGCACCCAGAGGGAGATGGGCTGCCGATTAAAGTTTCTCTCACTCATGCCGAAAAGGTTGAGATGGGCCTCGTCGACCACGAAGGCCGCCTCTCCCGGACGCCAACCTCCATTGGAATCGAGAAAGGCGCCGACAATTTCCGTGGTCCCGCCCTGGCTGGTCTCCACCAGGGTTCCGGGGTTTTCCGCGCGCAAGCCGAGGATCCAGAGCTGCCCGCCGCGGTTGCGGCACTTCACCCCCTCGCGACCGCTGTTGAGTTGGCGGCACCAGGCACTCTGGCCGGCAGCGAGGCTGTCGAGATGCCCTCGCAGGTCGTCGATGAAGAGATCGCCGCTCCCCGCCCCCTCGACATCACAGCCGCTGGTGGAGCTGATGCACAGGGTGCGTTGACTTTCGTGCCGGATCTTGAGGGGGGGCGCCCCGCTCCCCTCGAGGCGCTCGATGACCACCGCGGGGGCATCGGGCAAATTCTGGGGATGTCGTCCATCCGTAAGGACCCAGACGGGATTGTCCACGGCGGAGACCCGCGCCTCCAGGCCGATGATCCGTTGGACGGGACCGCGGATTTCCACGGTCCCCGCAAAGCGGAAGCGGCTGCCCCCGGGCAGATAGATCGTGCGCGCTCCGGAGTCGATGGCCTTCTGCAGGGCGCCGCTGGCGTCCTCGACCCCCGTGGGATCCGCCCCAAAGGCCAGCAGATTGACCCAATCTTCCTCGGGGTCCCCCCAGGGCACCTCGGGGCTCTCCTTGACCGGCAAATGCTTCACCTCGCCTGCCGCGGCGAGGTCTGCCTCGGGCAGGTCGCGGAAGAGCGAGCGCACGAGGCGGTGCGAGCTGTGCTCCGCCACCGTTCCGGGCTCCTCGATGTCTCCCTGGTCGCGCCCCTTGTCGTCGTTGTCGAGGGCGCGCGCATAGCCTAACAGGTCAACATTTCGGAGATAGAGATGGCGCTGGTTGTGGATCGCTGGAGTCCCCCGCTCCGCCCGAACCCCGTGCAGGTGGGAATCCACCATGACCACGGAACCCCAGGAGTCCTTCTCGTTGTAGAGGGCCGGCACCCGGTTTTCGCTGACCAGACCGCGCACAAAGATCATTTGGTGATAGTTCCACCAGCCGAGGCGGCGCTGCCCGCTCAACCAGATTCCATCAAAGGTGGCGGAGTTCACCGGCCACTTCGTCACCAATCCAAACTCGAAGCCCTCGATGGTGAGCCGCTGCGCGAGGAGGGGGCCGATCTCGTCGCAATAACCGAGATCCAAACCGATGCGCCCCGAGCCCTCGGCCGCGTGGATGGAGACCCGGCGCAGCCCACCCTGCCCACTGGTGTTGAATTGTAGGCCAATGGCCCCGGGATTGCGGGGACCGATTTCGATCCGCAGATCCCGCACCGCATTGCGAAAGCGCTGGGCCGGGGCGCCGCCCGTCCAGATCAGGGCCCGGGGCTTGGCCGGATCCTCGAAGCCCTCGGTTGCTTCGGGGAGCCGGAGGATGGAATGCCCCTCCCCCGCCCCCTGGAGGATGGTGCGGCGATGGTGATTGGTGACCCCGTCCCCCGTCGGCCAGCGCAGGGTGTCGCTGAGGAGGTAGACCCCCGGCGGCAAAAAGACGATGCGGTTTCCGCTGGGAAAGGCATCGAGGGCGGCCTGGATGGCGGCGGTGTCGTCCCCCTCGTCATCCGGCACCGCCCCGTAGTCCTGCACGTTGACGAGCCCTCCATCCTCGGGAAAGCGCAGCGGGGCCGGGTCGGCCGCGGCAAGCATCCAGGGGAAGGCCAGGAAGAGACCGGGGAGCAAACGCATTCGAGACATGGGGTTCAGCGCTGCACCAAGGCATCTGTCTCCTCGATGCGGACGCGCAGGGAGACCACAGAATGTTTCTCGGGCCCCGGGGCATACTTGATGTAGGTGGTGAACACGAGCGTCCCATCGGGGAGCAGCTCCACTCCGGGATAGCCGCAATCGCTGACCCGCTCGGCATGACTGTGGAGGAGCTTGATGCGGTAGTCCCCGCCCTGGCCGGCCTTGATGTCCTCATAGCGCCCCACCCAAGCCACAAAGTGGCCCTGCGTGGGACTTTGCGGGGCCATGTCGCGGAAGGCGAAAATCCAGCGCCCATCCGGGAGTGCCTGTCCAATGTGCCGGTCGCCGCTGAGTCCCCAAGGCGTGTCCCTCGGCTCGCTCCAGCTTTCCCCCTCGTCGCGGGAAAACATCACCAGGCTGCGCCCCCGGTGGGTGTTCTCGCGCATCACACAGCAAAGCTCGCTGCCGTCGGGCGAGCGGAAGACGAAGGGTTCGCAGGGATTCTTTCCCTCCACCTCAGCCACGACGCGGGGCTCGCTCCAGGTGAGGCCGCCGTCGGCGGTGAGGGTCTGCAGCACTTTCAGAGGCGCCTTGTCTGCCCCACCCGGCCCCTTGTGGTAGAGGCCGAGGTAACGCCCGTCCTGCAGGCGCACGATGCTGCTGAAGGTCATGACGCAGGGAAAGCCCAAGGGGGGCATTTCCCGCCAGGTGGCGCCCTCGTCCTCGCTCATGATCGAGGGCATGCCGGGTCCGCCGCGCTGCCCCAGGGCCGCGGACCAGACCCAGAGGCGCGCCCGCCCCGACGGATCGACGAGCCGGTAGATGCTGGGGCAGTTCTGGTGGGTGGAGAATCCGGGGGGAAGTTGGTCGTCGAGGCGCTTCCAGGTCCGCCCCCCGTCATCGCTCCGCGCCATGGGACCGGCGGAGCCCCCGTGATTGACGCACCAGACGGCGAAAATCGTCTTTCCATCGGGCATCAGGAGAGTCGTGGGATGCCCCTGGTAAACCTCCTCGGTGCCGGCGGCGATGATGACGTGTCTTTCCCTGTCCCCTGACAAATCAACCAGTGGCAAGTCGGCTCCTTCCTCGGCAGCCCACAAGCGGGCCGCCAGCAAGGGGACAAGGCAAATGGAGAGGAAGCGCATGGGGCCCACTATAGCAGAATCGGAGCCCGCGCGGCGAGATCACGTTCCCTACGTCATCTCGCAGCTTCCGGCGTCGACGCGGGAGACGGCTCGCTCACCGGCTCCGCGATCGGCTTCCTCAGGGGCGCCGCCACCGGGTTCGCGACGGGATCCGTGATGGGAGGCGGCGTCTCCGCGGGCCCCACCGGCGCCACGGCCGGACGATTCTTGCGCAGGAAGCGCATCAGGTTGGAGTCCCCCCGACGCCACTTGTAGCCGGTCCCGAAACTCAGCGGGAGGCTGGAGCTCCGGTAGGCGCTGACGAGATCGGGCTGGAACTCGTCCTTGAAGAGTTCGATGGGCCCCGAGTAGATCCCGTAAAGAGTCGCCTCCCACAGCTTCGTATCAAAATGGCGGTAGGGAATACCCGAATCGTCCTGCACCACCAGGTCGCTGTAATCGAGGAGGTGCTGGCGCACCTTGGAGAACCACTCGTTGTGCATTAGATAGGAGGCCGCCTTGAGATAGGCGCTGCCCCTCGGTTGACTGGCGGCCCAGGCCCCGAAGCCATTGCTGTCGAAGCCACCGTTGGAGAGGTCGGCCGAGAAGTAGTAGAGCGTCTTGTTCTGTTCGAGACGGCGCGGGGAAAAGACCAGGCGCACCCCGTTGGCCCCGCGAGCGTCCAGTCCCTGGCCGACAAAACTGCCGTCCTTCTGCAGGCGGAGAAACTCCAACTCCTTCACATACTGTCCCATCTTGGCAAGGAAGACCATCATCAGCGGGGTGGTTCCGCGAAAGGTGGCGAGTTCCAGGTCTTCCTTCATGTCCTTGGTGCGGAAGAAACTGAGCTGGATGATCTCACCGAGGGCGTTGCGCACTTCGCCGAGCGCCCGGCTGGCGCGGCCTTCGTCCAGCGAGGCAATCTGCGGGGCCTCGCCCACCGGCTCGAGTCCGCAGAGAATGAACGTCTCCGCCGAGGGGAAGAGGTGAAAGGCGTGCAGGATGTCGGGACCGCTGAAGAGGTAGCGCACCGTGCCACCGGGAGGCAGAAGCGGGCCGACTTCCGTGGCGGACCATTCCGACATGGGGATGAGAACGCGGTCGCGGTGACTCGAAAAGTCGCGCCCCAACTGGGCCACGTGAGACTGCCACGCGGCCGAGACGGTCAGGGGATGGTCGGTCTGGTTTGGCAGCGGCTCCCCGGCGAGAAAGGCCGCCGCGTCGTTGATCTCCGCCAGACTGGGGTTCCCCGTTTGAGCCTTGAGAGAGTGGGCGGCAAGGAGCAGAGGGAGGAGGAAGGCGACCACTTTCATGCGATGAAAAACAGCCTTACGGATCGTCGCAGAGGGACGTCGGTCAAGCGGGGGCTCGGGGCGGACGGACGAAATAGGCGTTTCATGCCAGGATTTCCCTCTCAGGGAAGCACTTAGCCGGGATTGTTGGGTTTTTTCGCTTGGCGCGAGCGCGCTTTTTTCTATGTTGACCCATGCATCCCGATCTCGAAAAACTGGTCCAACGCGACAAAATTGATCTGGCCACGGCCCAGCAGTTGGAAAACCTCTCCCCCGGCACCCTCTGTCACCACAAAAGCTGGGGAGTGGGCAAAATCGTTGACTGGGATCGCCTCGGCCTGAAGGTCGTCGTCGACTTCGAGAGCAAGCAAGGCCACGAACTGGGGATGAAGTTCGCGGCGACCTCCCTGACCCCCATCGAAGCCGACTCCTTCCTGGCCAAGCGCTTCATCGCGGCGGACGAATTGAAGGCCCTCGCCTCAGAGGACCCGGTGGCCCTGGTCAAGCTGGTCATCATCGGAGCCGGCGGGCGCCTTTCCATCGACCAACTCGAGTCCCACCTGAAGGGCTATGTCATTCCCGAGGGAAAATACAAGAGCTGGTGGGAAGCGACCAAGAAGAAGCTGCGCGAGAACATGCAGTTCATCGTGCCGGCCAAGCGCACCGAGCCCCTGGAATTGCGCGAGGAAAACTTCGACCCCTCCGAGGGCTTGATCGAGCAATTCCGCATCGCCCGGGACCTGCGCGCCAAGATCAAGGCCATTGAGGTGATCATCAAGGAGATCAACGTCTTCAAGGACCATCGGGACAACCTCATCGAGCTCGTCTCGGAAATCAGCGAAGTGGCCCGCAAGGGCGTGAAACTGCACTACGCCCCCGCCGTGGAACTGATCCTCGTCCGCGAGGAACTGCAGGGCAAAATCAAGGACTTCCAGCCCGAGGCCGGCCAGATCACCACCGCCGAAATTCTCGCGGCCGACGAGAGCGCCATTCCCGGACTGCTCGACCAGCTTTCCCTCACCCGTCTGCGCCAAGTGCTCAAGAGCTTCCCCGACGCTTTCGGAGAGGACTGGGTGCAGAAGATGCTCGACCTCATTCCCTCCTGTAACCTGCGCTCGATCGGCGAAATCGCCATCTGCCTCGACACGGCGGGTCAAAAGGATGCCCTCATCGCCTACATGGAGAACGGCCTGCAGCAGCGTGCCCTCACCACCGATGCCCTCGCCTGGATCTGTCGCGAGCGGAAGGGACTCTCCGCTCCCGTCTTCACCCCCACCCTCTGCCTTTCGGTGATGAGCTCCCTCGAGGCCTCCCAGCTCAACGAGGAAGGCGGCGTGCGCTCGGCCAACCGCCTGCGCGACCTCGTCGCCGACGACCCCGGCCTGATTCCCGACCTCATTGCCGACGCCAACGAAAACACCATCCGGAACTTTGCGAGCCGTCTCGTCGGCTCCGCCTCCTTCGACGACCTGACCCGCAAGTCGCTGATGGCGCGGGTCATCAAGCTCCATCCCGAGACGCAGTCCCTGCTCGATGGACCCAAGAAGGAAGAGGAGGAAACCCTCATTGTCTCCGAGGAGAGCCTGGCAGAAAAGAAGGCGGCCTACGACCGCCTCGTCAAGGAGGAGATCCCGCAGAACCGCGAGGACATCAAGATTGCTCGTTCCTACGGCGACCTTCGCGAGAACTTCGAATACAAGTCCGCGAAGGAATACCAGCGGGTCCTCATGAAGCGCCAGTCCGACTGGGAGCGCGACCTCAAGCTGGCCCAGCCCACCGATTTCTCAAATCCGGACACCAGCAAGGTCTCCATTGGAACCGTGGTGGAGCTCGAACCCGTCAACGCGGGCGGAGAGAAGCTCGTCTACACCGTTCTGGGCGCCTGGGACTCCGATCCCGACAAGGGCATCCTTGCCTACCTGTCAGAGCGCGGCAAGGCCATCCTCGACAAGAAGATCGGCGACGAAGTCGAGTTCCCCGTCGGCAACGGCCAAATGGAGCACTACCGGATCACCGGCATCCGGGCCTGGAAGGTATCCTGATCCCTCCCTCCGGGGGCATCTCCGGATGCTCGCCTCGCGGCGCCTCGCGCTCGGAATGAGGTGCCCCCGAAAAACCGGAACGTTTTGAATGAGAGTTTTTCCGGTTGTCGT
>CAZKGI010000034.1:0-40535 GCA_964552315.1 uncultured Akkermansia sp.
CGATGGAGTGGGGGATCGAGCGTCCCTATGCCACGGCCGCCCGGGAAGTTGCCGAGGCCAACGGCGTGCTCTACATCGACCTGGGACGCCATCTCTCGCGCTTTGGCGGGGGGGTGGATCCCGCCACGCATCCGGCCGCGGCCATGGAGATCGTGGGCGATCGCCTAGAGCGCATTTTTCACTTCGGCCCCGAACTGACCGAGCGGGAGCGGGTCCATCCCTCGCTGAAAGTGCACCAGTTTCTCGGGGAGTCCGTCTTTGGCGAGCTGCTCAACGGCCCGCCCCAGTCCGAACTGACGCACACCGCGGTGGCCAGCTACGGGAACGATGGCTCCATTGGCGTTTCCGTGATTCTGCGCAACCAGTCCTCCGCAGAGAAGAAGGGGAGCATGGGCGGACTCGCTGTCGGAGGGGCGATGTTGCCGGGCGAGGCCGGGCAGCGTTTCACCTTGGCGGCAGGGACAGCCACGCAGCTCGAGTTCCGTTATCGCCGCCCCGAAGTGGGGAAGAGTCGGGACGGTTCCCCCCTGTTTTTCCCCCTGGAGCCTGCGGATGAATTTGGCCGCTTCGCCTTCTTCCTCGAGGATTCCTTGGCTTCGGAGGTGGTCGACCTTCCCGTGCGCATCGGGCCGGTCACGGCCCTGTGGAACTCGCGGCAGTTCGTCAATGTCAGCGACCGCATGCGTGTCGAATGGGACCTGGTGAACGGCACCGACAAGGCTCTCTCCGGCACCTTCCAGGTGGGTATGGCGGATCGGGTGGGGCAGCCGACGCCCTTTTCCGTCTCCCCCCTGGGCACCAAGACGGTCTTTTCCATCTTTGACTTTGTGGCTCCCGAGGGAGTCACCCTCTTCCAGCAGGACGTCTGGATTCAGCTGGATGTGGACGGCAAGGTGGTGCGCTTCTCCCGTGAGATGGAGTCCTCCCGCGACCTCGTGCTCGGGGAGGAGGCGAGGCTGCGGGCCTGGAAGGATTACGCCAACCAGGCCCCTGCGGTGGAAACGGTGGCGCAGCGCCGGGCCACGGAATCGGCCACGGTTCGCTTTGAAGCCGATGACAAGGCCCTCTACGTCATTGCCAAGCTGGCGGGGGTGACCCTGCCCGACCACGGCGATCAGGCCGCCCTGCAGGCCAAGCTCTTCCTCGACGCCCGCTCCGCGGAAGAAGTGCGAACCTTCGGCGCGGTCGAGCCCATCCTGATCTACACCAAGGCCAAGGACGGCCGCGGCTTCACTCCGTCGATCGAACTCGGAAGCTTCGGGAAGGGCTATGACATGATCCTCGATCCCAAGGGCATCGTCTCGGCCTTGCGCACGGATGAGAGCGGAGCCCGGGTGCTCGAGATCCGCGTGCCTCGCAGTTACCTGCACCGCCACGCCTGGGAGCTGGACTCGGTTGAATCCATGCTCGGCGTCCGCCTGGAGTTGACCGTGGCCGATGCCGATCCCCAGGCCCCCACGCCCTTTCCCGCAGTGAACCGCTTTGAGACCAACAGCCCCACTTTTGCCTACGAAGACCGCATGGTGCGCGGGTTCCACGAGAACGACGCTCGATCGCTCATGACCCTGCGCTTGGTGCGCCAAGCGGTCGACAGTTGGTCAGTGCGAATTTACTGAGCCCACGAAGCGAAACCTGTCATTGCCGAGCCCGGAAGTGGGGAGGAGAGGGATTTTCTCGCGAGAGGGACGACTCACGCCATTTCGCCGCGAGACAAAACTGGCGACTCGGTCATATTGGGCCATGCGCGCATGGCTCGGCTGCCTCATCGCCATCGAGACGATGGCCTCCCCTCTGCAGGGGCAGGAGATCCAGTTCCAGCGCGACATTCGTCCGCTTCTCAGTGACCGCTGCTTCCCATGCCACGGCTTCGACGAGGAGGCCCGCGAGGGGGGGCTGGGCCTGCATCGCTTCGAGGAGGCCAGCCGGGATCTCGGCGGGTACCGCGCCATCGTGCCGGGCGATCCCGAGGCCAGCGAGTTGATTCGTCGCGTCCTGTCGGAGGATCCCGACGAGCAGATGCCCCCACCGAAGGCCAACAAAGCCCGATTCAACGCGGCCGAAGTCGATCTCTTGAAGCGCTGGATCCAACAGGGGGCAAAGTACGAGGAACACTGGGCCTATGCCAAGCCCCGGCGCCCCGCGCTGCCGGAGGTCGGGGAGAGCGGATCGGCGCATCCCGTCGACCGCTTTCTCGATGCGGCCTTGCGGCAAAGAGGGCTGCCGGTGAACGGGGAAGCGGATCCGCGCACCTTGGTGCGTCGCCTGTCCTACGATCTTCGGGGCTTGCCTCCCACGCGGGAGGAGGTGGACCGCTTTCTGGCCGCCCAGGCCCAGGATCCCGAAAAGGCCTGGATGGAACTGGTGGAGACGTTCCTGGCGGATCCTGGCTATGGCGAACACTGGGCGCGGGCCTGGCTCGATTTGGCCCGCTACGCCGACACCAATGGCTATGAGAAGGACCGGGTGCGTTCCATTTGGCCCTACCGGGATTGGGTGGTGCGATCCCTGAACCAAGACCGGCCTTACGATCGCTTCACCATAGAGCAAATCGCAGGGGATATGCTGCCAGAGGCGACTCTGGATCAGCGCATTGCCACCGGTTTTCACCGCAACACGATGCTGAACGAGGAAGGGGGCATCGACCCTCTGGAGTTCCGCTACCACGCCGTGGTGGACCGCGTCGCCACCACGGGCTTGGTGTGGATGGGGCTGACCTTGGGATGCGCCCAATGCCACACCCACAAATTCGATCCCATCACCCACACGGATTACTACGCCTTCTTTGCCTTGCTGAACAACGCAGACGAGCCGGAGATCGAAGTGCCCGACCGCGCTCGCGCGGCCGAGCGCGACAAGATGCTGGCGCAGATCGACGCTCTGGAGGCCGAGGAAACCGCCGCCATCGACGAGCCCGCCTTCCAGGAATGGCTGGGACAGCTGCGCAGCCAGTCCGTGCCCTGGACCGTCCTGCCTCCCCTGGAGGCCAAGGCGAACCTGCCGCTCCTCGAGATCGAGGCCGACCACTCCATCTATGCGAGCGGGGATTTCACCAAGCGGGACCTGTACGAGCTCACTTTTGACCTGACGCCGCTTCAAGGCCGGCCATTGACGGCCCTGCGCCTGGAGGTCTTGCCCGATCCGCGACTGCCTGGCGGGGGGCCGGGGGCGGCCTATTACGAAGGGCGCAAGGGGGACTTCTTTCTCAGCGAAGTGCAGGCTGAGCTCGGCGGCGAGGCCATAAGCTTCAAGGAGCCCAGCATCAGTTTTGGCAAGATCTCCATCGGTTCTGGCGAGGCCAAGGCGTCGAATGTGATCGACGGGGACGCTTCGACAGGCTGGTCCACGGCCACGCGCGAGGGCGAGGCTCATCATCTGGTGCTGCCCCTGCGGGAGGCTCTCTCGGGGGGAGACCAACTGCGGCTAAGCTTGTTGTTTGAGCGGCACTTCGCCGCCGGCCTGGGGCGATTCCGCCTCTCCGGGGCGACGGCCGCAGGACCGGTTCGAGCCCTGCCGGCGGGTGCTCCGGATCCTTTTGTCGCGAGCGAGGAGGAGTTGCGTCGCGCCTATGTGAGACTTTCTCCCCAACACCAGCGGCATCAGGAGGAAGTGGCTGAGCTGCGGCGCCGACTCCCGCAACTGCCCACGACCCTGGTTCTGAAAGAGCGTCCACCTCACCATCCCCGCCCCACCCATCGCCACCATCGCGGGGAATACCTCTCTCCGAAAGAAAGGGTCGAGCCGGGGGTGCCGGCGATCTTTGAACCCATCCCCCAGGGCACGCCTGCGAATCGCCTCGGGCTCGCCCGCTGGCTCGTCAGTGATCGCAATCCCCTGGTGGGCCGCGTGGCGGTGAACCGGGCCTGGAGGGCCTTCTTCGGGCGGGGGCTGGTCGACACGGCCGGGGATTTCGGCTACCAGGCTGAACTGCCCTCGCATCCCGAGTTGCTCGATTGGCTGGCCGTGGAATTCGTCGAGCAGGGCTGGTCGATGAAGCAACTGCATCGTCTCCTCGTCACTAGCGCGGCCTATCGACGCGACAGTCGCCTGCTGCCCGAGCACCTGGCCCAGGATCCGGAGAACCGTTGGCTTGCCCGGGGGGCTCGCTTTCGACTCACTGGAGAGATGCTCCGCGACGGGGCCCTGCGCGCGTCCGGTCTCCTCTCGATGAAGTCGGGGGGCGCGGGAGTCTATCCGCCCCAGCCCTCCAGCGTAGTCGAATTGGCTTACGGCAACGAGTCTTGGACCAGTTCGGTGGGGGAAGATCGCTACCGCCGCAGTCTCTACACCTTTGCCAAGCGCACCACGCCCTTCGCCGCCTACTTGGTCTTCGACGGTCCCACCGGGGAAAGTTGCCTTCCGAAGCGGGAACGGAGCAACACCCCCTTGCAGGCGCTGACCTTGCTCAACGATCCCATGTTCACCGAGGCGGCCGAGGCCTTGGCGCGCCGGGTTTGGCGCGAGCTGGGGGACGAAGCCGAGCCGCCCGCCATTCTCGAGGCGCTCTTCCTCCATGTCCTTTCTCGCCCTCCCCGGGAGGAGGAAGCCGAGGCTTTCCTCGGCTATCACGCCTCGCAATGGGCCCGATTGGCGACGGGCGAAATGGAGGCCGCCGAGTTGCTTTCGCCAGAGCAGGGGGCGGTCACGCCGGGGCTCGCGGCCTGGGCCATGGTGGCCCGGGTCCTTCTCAACCTCAACGAAACGCTCACCCGTGGGTGAATTTCCACTTCCCATGAATGACTCGCTGCGAACTCTGACACGGCGCCATTTCTTCCAGGATTGCGGACTTGGTCTGGGGCGCCTGGGTCTGGCGGCCGCCTTCGCCGGGGGCTTCGAAAAACTCCTGGGCCAGGCTCCGGCTCCCGTAGGGCATCACCACGGGGCCCGCGCCAAGCGGGTCGTCTTTCTCTTCATGGCCGGTGCGCCCAGCCAGCTGGAGCTCTTTGACGACAAGCCGAAGTTGCGGGAACTGGACGGCAAACCCATTCCCCCCTCAGTCATCGCAGGGCAGCGCTACGCCTTCATCCAGCCCGATGCGGCCGTTCTGGCCCCCCGCTTTCCCTTTGCGCGCCACGGGCAGAGCGGGGCCTCCTTGTCCGATCGCCTGCCCTACTTGGCCAAGGTGGTCGATGAGATCGCCATCGTGAAGTCCCTGCGCACCGATCAATTCAACCACGCACCAGCCCAGCTTTTCCTGAACACCGGTCATGCCCAGCCAGGTCGTCCCTCCCTGGGGTCCTGGCTCAGCTATGGCATCGGCAGTGAATCGGACGACTTGCCTGCCTTTGTCGTCTTGAAAAGCGGGGGCAGTCTCAGCGGCGGGGTGGCGATGTGGAGCTCGGGCTTTTTGCCGGGGCGGCATGTTGGCGTGCCCTTTCGTGACGCCGGGGATCCCATCCTCCACGTCTCCAATCCCCGAGGCTACGATGCCCGGGCCCAGCGCGACTCCTATGACCTGATTCGCCAGATCAATCAGCGCGAGTTCGACCTGATCGGGGATCCCGAGATAGAAACCCGCATCGAGGCCTACGAGATGGCTTGGCGGATGCAGGCGGCAGCGCCGGACTTGATGGATTTCCGCGAGGAAAGCCAGGCCACTCTAGATCTCTACGGGGCCAAGCCGGGCGATCCCAAGGCCGCCTTTGCCAATCAATGTCTCCTGGCGCGGCGTCTCCTCGAGCGGGGCACGCGCTTCGTGCAGGTGTATCACGCGGGATGGGACCACCACTCCCAGGTGGAGAACGGCATCAAGGCCCAGGCCCTGCAAGTCGACCAAGCTTCGGCGGCCCTGGTGATGGACCTCAAGCAGCGCGGCCTTCTCGAAGACACCCTGGTGATTTGGGGGGGGGAGTTCGGCCGCACGCCCATGGTGGAAGCGAGCGCCGCCCTCGGCCGCAGCCAGGGGCGCGACCACCATCCGCAGGCCTTTACCATGTGGATGGCCGGTGGCGGCATCCGCCCCGGACTGACCCTGGGGGCCACCGACGAGCTCGGCTTCCACGTGGTCGAAGACCCGGTCCACGTCCACGACCTGCATGCCACGATCCTCCACTTGCTCGGTCTGGATCACACCCGGCTCACCTTCCGTTACCAGGGGCGCGACTTCCGTCTCACCGACGTCCACGGCGAGGTGGTGCACAAGCTCCTGGCCTGAAGTCGGGACCGCGGCTCAGAGTTCGCGGAGCAAAGAGAAGAGTTGGGCGGCCTCCCATTGTCCGGGTGCGTTGGCCCGCTGCAGGTAACCGTAATTCAAGCAGGAGCCTGCCTTCGCCAAGACGAGGCGGGAGAGCTTGCCGAGGGGGCCCATGCCCATGGCGGAGACCCGGCGCCCCTCGCGACGATGGAACTCCACCAGTTCGGCCAGCTCGAATAGCTGGCTCAAGTGATCAAGCACCACGGCGACCTTGGCGACGTCCGCCCCGAGGGCAAAGGCGGCCTCCAGGCGTTCGGCGATCGCCGGGCGACCCGGGTACCGCTCGAAATCGTGGTAGGAGGCCACCAGGCCGACATCGGCGGCGTGGAGCTCCTCCGCAAAGCCGGCAAAAGGGGGCGTGCCCAGGGAGGCGACCTCGGCATCGACGAGGCAGGCCTGGGGCAGGTGACGGCGATAGAGTTCCCGTCGGGTGGAAGCATCAAGCTGGCCCTGCCCCCCTTCCTCGGGACCGCGCACCGTCAGGAGCACCGGGCGGGGAGCGCGCTGCAGACTCTGGATCACTTCGTCCTCCCAAGGCAGGAGGTTGTCGATCCGGTATTCAAGCACGTCGCAGGTCGGGGCCCGGGGGGCCTCGGCGAGATGGCCCAGGTCCTCACGCTGGGTGACCGTGGCGACGACGAGAGCGGTGGAAAGGTCGGGTTTCACAAGGGGGTGGGGAAGGAGTCAGGGGGCGAGTCGGCTCCGGCTTCGCTGCGCTCGCGCATGCGCCCCACGCTGGCCGCGGCGGAATCGCGGGCTTGGGAGAGGTGCGCCCTCATCGCCTCGGCCGCGGCCGAGGCGTCCCCTTCGGTGAGTGCCGTGAGAATGGCGAGGTGCTCATCGGCGGTGGTTTCATGAATGGCCAGGGCCTGTCCGCCCACGATTTCGCGGACGATTTGGACGAGGTCGCCGTAGCGGGAGATTTCCGTGAGCAGGCGACGGTTGCCGGAGCCCTCCGCAACGACGCGGTGCAGTTCGCGGTCGTGTTCCCAGTCGGAGTCGACGCCGCCGGATTCCCGAATGCGCAGGAAGGCGGCGCGGAGCGGCTCCAGCTTGGCCGGGGGAATGCGGCCGGCCGCGCGGGAGGCGGCTTCGGTTTCCAGCAGAGCCCGAACTTCGTAGAGCTCGCGCAACTCATCGGGACCGAAGGGAAGAAAGACGGCCCCGCAGTTGCGTCTCAGCTCGACCAAGCCGAGACCCTGGAGCTCGATCAGGGCCTCCCGGACCGGGGTGCGACTGACTCCGAATTTCTCGACGGCTTCGGCTTCGGTGATGCGGTCGCCGCCGTTCCAGTCTCCGGCCAGTAATCCGGCGAGGAGTCCGCGCACCACGGCCCGCTTTCCTCCGATGGGAATCGCGAAAGGTCTGGGGGAAAGGGATCTGCGGTGAGACATGGACAGAAGGAGGTCCGCTTAATCCTTCACGAGACCGGCGATGGGGTCAAATCCGAATGGCAGGGGGAGTGGGGGGAATTTTCCCTCTCCGCTGGCCAGCCTCGGGGCGCTTTTCCGGTCACTGAGCTGGCGGCCGCGACAAGGGTGGGGAACGCGCGATCCCAAGTTGACAAGGGGCGGAATCCAGAGTCGTCTCCACAGGGTAGCGGTCTTCGCCTCATCCCCGGTTTGCCTATCGTCGCTAGGGGATCGCCCTCTCGCGAGTCCGAGGTTGCCACTTGCATGAAACGGTCCATCCGCCTAGCCATCGCCGTCGCGATCCTGATCGCGGGGATCGCGCTCTTCGCCTTGTTGGCCGGACTGAAGAACACGCCCTTGCCCGCGAATCCGCCGCGGCCATTTTCCGAAGTGGAGACAGTGACGGCGCGGAAGCAGGATTTGGCGGTCAGCGTCACGGCCCAGGGGGTGGTCGAGCCAGTCACCGTGACCCGCGCCGCGGCGGAGGTCGAAGGGGTGGTCGTGGCGGTTTCGCCCCGGCTGGAGGCAGGCGCCAGCTTCCAGGAGGGAGAGATTCTCCTGGAAATCGATCCCTCCGACTATTTGGCAGAACTGGCTCAGGCCCGTTCCAACCTGGCGGAGGCCAAACTCGCTCTCGCCGAGGAGGAAATGCGCGCCCGCCAGGCTGACCGCGACTGGAAGCGCTTGGGTTCTCCGGGACAGGCTCCGGGCGATTTGGCCTTGCGCCTGCCCCATCTCGAGGCGGCCCGCGCCCGTGCCGAGGCGGCCGAGGCGGCCGTGGCCCGGGCGGAAAAGAATCTCGAGCGCACCAAGTTGCGCGCGCCCTACGAGGGCCGGGTCCGGGCCAAGCTCACGGACTTGGGGAGCCGCGTGGGGAAGGGGGAGGCCCTTGCCGAGTTTTACGCCCTTTCGCCCCTGGAAGTGCGCCTGCCCGTGTCTCGGCAAGATGCGGCCTTTTTGGAAATCCAGGGACAGGAGATCGAATTGAAGGTGCCTGGGGAGGGCGACCGCACTTGGCGGGCGATCCTGCACCGCAGCGAGGGGGAGATTCGACGGGAGGACCGCACCATCGTCATCGTCGCCCGGCTCGACGGCAAAATGCCCGGAGCCCCGCTGCCGGGGCAGTTCGTCGAGGCCAGCATTACCGGTCGCGTCATTCCCGGCGTCGTCCGCGTTCCGCGCCGGGCCTTCGTGACGAGCGACCGCGTCATGGTGGTGGCCGAGGCCCACAGCGTGAGCACGCGGGAAGTCGAGGTGCTGCGCACCGAACGCGATGAGGTCCTGGTCACCGCTGGCATCGAGGACGGGGAACAACTCTGCGTCACTGCTCTCACCGCGGTGATCGAAGGGATGGAGGTGAAAGTGGTCTCTCGCGACGGCGTTCCCGTCGCCCCCGCCGACGCGCCATGAAAAGCCTGATCTTTTTCTGGGCGCGGAACAAAGTGGCCGCCAACTTCCTGATGGTGCTCTTCCTCGTGGGGGGGCTCTTCACCTGGCTGAAGTTGCGCAAGGAGATCTTCCCGGACATCTCCTCGAACTTCATCACCGTCCAGACGCCCTATCCCAATGCCACTCCGGAAGAGGTGGAAAAAGGCGTCTGCGTGCCCATTGAGGAGGCCATCCAGGATCTGGACGGCATCGAGCGGCTCTCTTCCTCGAGCGTGGAGGGCATGGGCATCGTCACCGTAGAGGTCGCCGCAGGCAAGGACGTCCGCAAGGTCCTCAACGATGTCAAAAGTCGGGTCGATGCGATCCAGAATTTCGCTGAGAGCGTCGAAAAACCCATCATTTCCGACGTGTTGCTGCGCACCCAGGTGATGAGTCTGGCCATCACCGCCGACACGGACGAACGCACCCTGCGAGCCCTGGCGGAGGCGGTGCGCGATGATCTGCTCGCCTTTAAAGGGAAGGCTCCGGCCCATGCCCTCGAGAAGCTCTGGCGGAACCTCAGTCATGCGCTCATGGGCGAGCCGCGCATCACCCAAATCACCCTGGCCGGGGTGCGGGATCACGAGATCTCCATCGAGGTCTCCGAGAACACCCTCAAGGACTATGGCCTGACCTTCAGCCAGGTGGCCGACGCCGTGCGCGCGACGTCAATCGACCTGCCGGGGGGCTCGGTGCGAACCTCCGCGGGGGAAATCCTCATTCGCGCGCAGAACCGCCGCTACGAAGCCGATGAAATCGGCGAGATCACCGTCCTGACTCGTCCCGATGGGAGCGTGGTCAAGGTCTCGGACATCGCTCGAGTGGTCGACGGATTCGAGGAGGAGGACCTCTACTCCCGCTATGATGGGCATCCCGCCATCGTGCTCAACATCTTCCGCACCGGCGACGAGGACACCCTGCGGATCGCCCGGCTCGTCCGGGAGTTCGTCTCCGAAAAGCATGCCCACGTTCCCAAGGGCGTGGACATGGAAATCTGGAATGACGAGTCCGTCTTCCTCGAAGGCCGGATCCGCTTGCTCCTCGAGGACGGGTTCCAGGGCTTCGTGCTGGTTTATTTGGCCTTGGCGCTCTTCCTGCGCCCCGCCCTCGCCTTTCACGTCGCCCTGGGCATCCCCATCGCCTTCGGGGGCGCCCTGCTGGCCCTGCCCTATGGAGACATCTCCATCAACATGATCTCGCTCTTTGCATTCATCCTGGTGCTGGGGATCGTCACCGACGATGCCATTGTCGTCGGGGAGCGCATCAACGAGCGCATCGAGCGGGGGGAACCCGCCTCCCTGGCCGCCCCCCGGGGCACCTGGGAAGTCATGAGCGTCGCTGCTTTCGGCGTGTTTACGACCATCATCGCCTTCACCCCGATGCTCGCCGTCCAGGGGGTCAGCGGGAATATCTGGAGACAAATCCCCTGGATCGTCATTCCCGTGCTGATCGCCTCTCTCATCGAGACGAATCTGATCCTCCCGGCGCACCTCGCTCACCTCAAACCGGTCGATCCCAATCATCCCAGCCGCTTTCTCCGCCTCCAACAGCGCATCGCGAGGAGTCTTGATGTCTTTGTGCAAAGGATCTATGGCCCTTTTCTCGACAAATTGTTGCTTTGGCGCCACGCCACTGTGTCGGTCTTTGCCGCCTTGTTGTTTGTCACCCTGGGGCTCTTGGTGAGCGGGCGTCTCGTGAAATTCGAATTCTTTCCCCGCGTGGAGGCCGAGTTGATCAGTGCCAAGCTGACCCTGCCCAACGGGGTGCCCATAGAAATCACCGAGGACGCGGTTCGCCGCATCGAGGAGGCCGCCCTGGCCATCCAGCGGGAGGTCCAGGACGAGCAGGGGCGTCCTGTCATCAAGCACCTGCTGACCACCGTCGGCTCGCAACCCTATTCCCCCGGACTGGCTTTGGAAGCGGGGCGGGGAGTCAACCTGGGAGAGGTCACGGTGGAGCTTCAGGGGGCCGAGGCGCGCAATCGCCCGGAGCTCTTGGCGGACGCCATCATTGCGGATTGGCGCCAGCGCGTCGGCCCCATCCCGGGGGCGGTGGAGCTCGCCTTCATCCTGCAAACGGCGGCCGGGGGCAATGCCATCGACCTGGAATTGACCGGGCCGGACATCGAGGAGCTGGCCGCGGCGGCAAATTTTGTGAAGGCCGAGCTCGCCAAGAACGAAGCCGTCATCGACATCGCCGACAGCAATCTCGAGGGCAAGCGGGAGGTCAAACTCATCATGAAAAATGCCGGGGAGGCCCTCGGTTTGCGCCTGGAGACGGTGGCCCGCCAGGTTCGCCAAGCCTTCTACGGGGAAGAAGTCCAGCGGCTCCAGCGAGGCAGGGACGAGGTGCGGGTCTATGTGCGTTATCCCCAGGAGGAGCGCCGCAGTCTCCAAAACCTCGCCGACATGCGGCTGCGGGTGGGGGAAGGCCTCGAGATCCCTTTCAGCGAAGCCGTCATCGCCGAGGAGGGCCGGGGCTATGCCACGATCCGTCGGGCCAACCGCTTCCGTTCCATCAACGTCACCGCCGACATCGATCGCAACAATCCGGAGGCCAATGCCAACGAGGTCGTCGAATGGATGGAGACGGAAATTCTGCCGCGCATGAGCCGAGAGCATCCCTCGGTGACCTGGGGTTATCAGGGAGAGCAAAAAGACCAGCGCGAGAGCGTCTCCGACCTGTTGAAGGGGTTCGTGCTGGCCATGCTCGGCATCTACATGGTGCTGGCCCTGCCGCTGCGCAGTTATGTCCAGCCGATCATCGTCATGTCGGTGATCCCCTTTGGCATGATTGGGGCGGTGGCCGGACACATCGTCTTTGGCATGAATTTCAGCGTGTTGAGCCTCGTGGGGGTGATCGCCCTGGCCGGGGTGGTCATCAATGAGAGCCTTGTTTTGGTGGAGTTCATGAACCGTTACCGTCGGTCCGGCCACACGGTGCGCGAGGCGGTGGCCAAGGGGGGGCGGGATCGGTTCACCCCCATCTTCCTCACCTCGGTGACCAGCTTCATCGGCTTGCTGCCCATCATCACCGAGACGAGCATCCAGGCCAAGTTTCTAGTGCCCATGGCGGTGAGCCTGGCCTTTGGGGGCTTGGTGAATCTCTTCAACACCCTCTTGCTGGCGCCCTGCGTTTACGCTCTCTTCGACGACATTCGCCGCCGGGTCTACACGCCCGAAGCCCTGCGTCAGCAGGAGGAGGACTTTGCCGCCGGTGAGGAAGACGAACACGCCCTCGGATGAAGGGATGAGAGACTCCGCCACCGCGGCTCGGCTCGGGTGATTGGGGGCTCCTCACGTTAAACCGTCCTTTCGCAATTGCCTTTTCCGATTAAGTTCCAGCTTTGTATACGATGACGTCTCGAATTGCCTGTCTTGCGCCTGCCTTGTCCATCCTCCTCCCGACGATGGGGCGGGCCGTCGACTCTCCCGTCTTCGAAAAAGACGTCCGTCCCATCCTGAAAGCGCATTGCTTTCATTGCCACGGGGAGGACGGGGAAACCAAGGCCGGGCTTGATGTCCGCCTCGTGCATTTCATGGCCAAGGGCGGGAAGTCCGGTCCGGCCATCGTGGCGGGCCAGCCCGCGGAAAGTCTGCTTCTAGACGTTCTCAAGAGCGGCGAGATGCCCAAGGAGAAGCCCAAACTTCCCGATGCGGACATCGCCATTATCGAAAAATGGATTCAGGCGGGCGCGCCCACGGCGCGTCCCGAACCCGAGTCCCTCGAGGAAGCGCCGCTCTTCACCGAGGAGGAACGCGCCTGGTGGTCCTTCCAGCCCATTGCCCGTCCGGCGGTGCCGGAAAAGGCCGATTCCCGCGAGCGCAACCCCATCGATGCCTTTGTTCGGGCGAAATTGGCCGAGAAGGGGCTATCTTTTTCCGATGAGGCCAAGGCCTCGACCCTGCAGCGTCGCCTGGCCTTTGATCTCGTGGGCCTGCCTCCCGGAGCCTCCGTGCCCGAGAAGGCCCCGGCGGCTGCGGATCGGTACAACGATGCCGAGTGGGCGGAGCTGGTCGACCAGTATCTCGCTTCCCCTGACTACGGCGAGCGCTGGGGGCGTCACTGGCTCGATGTGGCGGGTTACGCGGATTCGGATGGCTACAACGAAAAGGACACGGAGCGGCCGCACGCCTGGCGCTATCGGGACTACGTCATCGCCGCCTTCAACGCGGACAAGCCTTTCAACGAGTTCGTCAAGGAGCAGCTCGCCGGGGATGAAATCGCGGCCAAGTTGGGCTTGAATGCGGATGCCCCCACGCCCGAGGGGCGTGCCCGTTACGCCGAATTGCTCGCGGCCACCGGCTTCCTGCGCATGGCGCCCGATGGCACCGCCACGGAGAACAACCTGCTGGCTCGGAATGCGACCATCACCGACACCATCAAGATCGTGGCCAACAGCCTGTACGGCATGACGATCCAATGCGCGGAATGCCACGACCACCGCTACGATCCCATCACCCAGGCCGATTTTTACGAGCTCCGGGCCGTCTTCGAGCCCGGCTTTGATCCGGCGAACTGGCGCCAGCCCGTCCGGCGCCTCGTCTCCTTGCAAACCAAGGAGCAAAAGGCGGCCGCCGATGCCGTCGAGGCCGAGGCGAAGAAGATCGACGAAGCCCGTCTGGCCAAGCAGGAGGAATTCATCACCGAGGTGCTCGAGAAAGAGCTGACCAAATGCGCGGAGGGCGAACGCGACGCCGTGCGCCAAGCCTATCGCACCGCCGTGAAGGAACGCACTCCCGAACAGGTCGCCCTTCTCAAGCGCTACCCCACCGTGGCGAAGCTCAGTGGAGGATCGCTTTACCTCTACGACACGACCTACAAGACCAAGCACGCGGAGACCCTCAAGGAAATGGCCGCCCAGGCGGAGGAAGTTCGCAAGAAGAAGCCCAAGGAGGAGTTTGTCCATGCCTTCGCGGAACTGCCGGCGAAACCTGGAGCGATCCCCGCGACCTACCTCTTCCACCGGGGCAATCCCGAGGCCCCCCGGGATCCGGTGAAGCCCTCCGACCTGGAGGTCCTGGCAGGCTGGCGCAACATCCACCTGCCCGAGAAGGTGGAAGACTTGCCCACCACGGGACGCCGCCTTGCCTTCGGGGAAATGCTCACCGACGGGGAGCACCCCTTGCTGGCCCGGGTCATCGTCAATCGGGTCTGGATGCACCATTTTGGAACCGGATTGGTGGCCACCCCGACGGATTTCGGTCGCCTCGGGGACACCCCCAGTCATCCCGAGCTGCTCGACTGGCTGGCCTCCGAGTTCATGGCCCAAGGATGGAGCCTGAAGAAGTTGCACCGTCTCATTCTCACCAGCCACACCTGGCGGCAAAGGTCGGATCGTACGCCTGAGGCGGACCGACTCGATCCCGACAACCGCTTGCTCAGCCGCCAGAACAAGCGTCGTCTCGAAGCCGAGATCCTGCGCGACACGCTCCTGGTCGTTTCCGGGAAACTCAATCCCAAGCGGGGAGGGGAGCCGGTCCCCGTCATGCTGACGGAAGAGGGGCAGGTGGTTCTTGGGGTCGACACCACGGACGCCGCCGGGCGTCAGACCGGCAAATACATCCCCCTCGAGGGCGAAGAATTCCGCCGCAGCGTCTACGTGCAAATTCGCCGCTCCCGCCCCCTGGAGATGTTTGCCACCTTTGACGCGCCCGACATGACCACGGCGAACTGCGAAATTCGCCCCGTCACCACGGTCAGCCCGCAGAGCCTGCTGCTCATGAACAACCTCGGCATGCGGGAGTTTGCCCAGTACTTCGGCGAGCGCCTCATGCGGGAAAGCGGGGACGCCCCGGTCGAGGAGCGGGTGCGCCGGGCCTGGCGACTCGCCTATAGCCGCAATCCCACCCCTGAAGAGATTGAAGCGGCCGTGGAATTCGTGAAGCACCAGACCGAGCACTACACCCTTCATCCTGCCAAGCTGGAACACATGGTGGGGCCCGCGGAAAAGGAGAACGCCCCGCCACCGCTGATGGGGATGGCTTCCCTGGCTCACGCCCTGATGAGCGCCAACGAATTCCTCTACATTGACTGAGCGTCTGCGACGCTCGTCTCCTTCTCATTGCCTTTTTCCCTCCACCTCATCCCACCTGACATGCTGACGAGACGCGATTTTCTAGAACGGGGCTACGGCCTTGGCGGCATTGCCCTGGCCACGCTTCTGAAGGATCAGGGACTGCTCGCCAACCCTGCCATCAGCGGCGAAGGGCACCAGCAATTTGACACCTTGCCCAAGCCAGCGCACCATCGTTTCGGTCAGGCGAAGGCGATGATCTCCATGTTCATGCAGGGAGGGCCGAGCCACATCGACCTTTTTGATCCCAAGCCCGAGCTGCAGCGCCTCGACGGCAAGGACTTTCCCGGTGAGGTGAAGTACGACGACGCCGCCGGCGCGAGCCGCGAGGTCATGGGGCCGCCCTGGAAATTCGCCAAGTATGGGGAATGCGGGATGGACTTCAGCGAGTTGGTTCCCCACATGGCCAGCATTGCCGACGAGATCACCATGATCCGCTCGATGCACACCGGGGTGAACAATCACGGCCAGTCCATCAACGCCCTGCACAACGGATCCATCCTGACGGGACGCCCCACCTTGGGCAGTTGGATCACTTACGGACTGGGCTCGGAAAACCGTAACCTGCCCGCCTATGTGGCCCTGACGGACCCTCGGGGGCTTCCCGTCCTCGGGGTCGACAACTTCACCAATGGCTGGTTGCCTTCCGTCTACCAGGGCACGGTCATTCGCCCGAAGGAACCTCGCATCCTCAATCTCGATCCGCCCATGTCCCTTAAGGGGGACGCCCAGCAGCGTTACCTCGAGTTCGTGGACAAGCTCAACCGCCGTCACCTTGCTGAGCGCCCCGGAGAAAGCGACCTCGAGGCGCGCATTCAAAGTTTCGAGCTGGCGGCCCGTATGCAGGTGGCGGCCAAGGAGGCCCTCGACCTTTCCCAGGAGAGCGAGGAAACCAAGCGCATGTATGGTATTGGCGAAAAGCCGACCGACGATTTTGGCACGCGATGCCTCATTGCCCGTCGTCTCGTGGAGCGCGGCGTCCGATTCGTATCTGTCTTCACCGCCAACCAGACTTGGGACCACCATTCCAAGATCCTCACGGGCCTGCCCGCCGCCTGCGCCTATGTCGACAAACCCGCCGCGGCCTTGGTGCGTGACCTGAAGCAGCGTGGGCTTCTCGATTCCACCATTGTCCACTGGGGTGGGGAAATGGGACGCCTCCCCGTTATTCAGAACCGCGCCGGAGCCGCCAAGGGAGATAGGGATTCGGTAGGACGCGATCACAACACCTATGGCTTCAGCATGTGGGTGGCTGGCGGAGGCTTCAAGGCGGGCTACGTCCACGGGGCCACCGACGAATTCGGGCACCACGCGGTGGAGAACGTCGTGAATCACTACGACTACCACGCCACCCTGCTGCACCTCTTCGGCTTGGATCCCAAGGAGCTCACCTACCTCCGAGGCGGGACCCCGCAATCCCTCATCACCAATCCCGAGGCCCGGGTCGTCACCGACCTGATTGCCTAAACCGGGAGGAGAGGATGGATCCCGTTTGCCTTCCTGAACGAGGGTGAGGGAGATCACAAGATCGCCGCTCGCTGAGCGGCGATTTTTTTTCTACGTAGGGGCAGGGGCGGTGCTCGGAGCCAGCCCTGGCCGAGGCCGGTCTCCGGAGTTCCATGGAGACAAGGTGACGCTATGGGGACAGTTTGACGCACTTTAGGACGCCATGTGCGTCATTTTGGCCGAATTTAGAGCAGAGAATGGAAGGAGGGAGGGTTCTGGAATATTTGTAACTGACTGAACCTCAATAACCTAAAATTTGGTTAAGCCTAATGGCACAAGCCTTGCAGAGGAGCTGGGCCAGAAATCTCGGGAATCGCACTCCCGCCAATCCTTCAATTAGACAAGAACACATGAGTAAGATCTTAGGAATCGACCTCGGCACCACCAACTCCTGCATGGCCGTGATGGAAGGCGGGCAACCTGTGGTCCTCGAAAACGCGGAAGGCGCCCGCACCACTCCCTCCGTGGTGGCCTTTACCAAGGACGGGGAACGCCTCGTCGGCCAAGCCGCCAAGCGCCAAGCCATCACCAACCCCCGCAACACGATTTTCTCCGCCAAGCGCCTCATCGGACGCAAGTACGACGAGCTCACCGACGCCGAGAAGAACACTCCCTACAAGATCGTCAAGGCCGCCAACGGCGACGCCCACATCGAAGTGGAAGTTGGTGGCGAAACGCGGGTTTACAGCCCCCAGGAAATTTCGGCGATGGTGCTCTCCAAGCTGAAAGCCGACGCCGAAGCTCGCCTCGGCGAGACCATCACGGAAGCCGTCATCACCGTTCCCGCCTATTTCAACGACTCGCAGCGCAATGCCACCAAGGCCGCCGGGGAAATCGCCGGTCTCGAGGTGAAGCGCATTGTCAACGAGCCGACGGCGGCCGCGCTGGCCTACGGTCTTGACAAGAAGGGCGAGGAAAAGATCGCCGTTTACGACCTCGGTGGGGGCACCTTTGACATCTCCGTGCTGGAAATCGATGAGGGCTTCTTCGAAGTGCTGGCCACCGACGGGGACACGCGTCTCGGCGGGGACGACTGGGATAACGCCATCATCCAATGGATCGTCGAGGCCTTCAAGGCCGACACCGGTATCGACCTGACCGGTCAGCCGGATGCCCTGCAGCGCATCAAAGAAGAGGCTGAAAAGGCCAAGATTGCCTTGTCTTCCTCGCAGTCCTACGAGATCAACCTCCCCTTCATTACCGCCGATCAGACGGGTCCCAAGCACATCCAGAAGGCCCTGACCCGGGCCACCCTGGAGCAGATGACCGACCAGCTCTTCGAGCGCACCAAGGGTCCGGTTCGCGATTGCCTCAAGGAAGCGGGTGTCAGCATCGGTGACATCGACGAGCTCGTCCTCGTGGGCGGCATGACCCGCATGCCCAAGGTGGTGGAAACGGCCAAAACCCTGGCCGGCAAGGATCCCCACCAAGGGGTCAACCCTGATGAAGTCGTGGCCATCGGCGCCGCGATCCAGGGGGGCGTTCTGGCCAAGGATCCCTCGCTGGGCGACGTCGTCCTGTTGGACGTGACGCCCCTGACCCTCTCGATCGAGACCATGGGCGGCATCGCCACGCCGATGATCGAGCGCAACACGACCATCCCGGCGAAGAAGTCCCAAGTTTTCTCGACCGCGGCCGACAACCAGCCGAGCGTGGACATCGTCGTCTGCCAGGGCGAGCGCAAGCTCGTGGCCGACAACAAGGTCCTCGGGAATTTCCGCCTGGATGGCATCAATCCCGCGCCCCGCGGCGTCCCGCAGATCGAGGTCACCTTCGACATCGACCGGAACGGCATCCTCAAGGTCTCGGCCAAGGACAAGGGCACCGGCAAGGAGCACCACATCTCCATCGAGGGCTCCAGCGGTCTCAGCCCCGAGGAGATCGAAAAGGCCAAGCGCGAGGCCGAGCAGTTTGCCGAGGCCGACAAGAAGCGCCTCGAGAGTATCGAAGTCCGCAACCTCGCCGACAACGCGGTCTACATGGTGAAGAAGCAGCTTGGGGAGCTCGGAGAACAGCTTCCCGAGGCCGCCAAAGCCGAAATCGAATCCGCCGTCGGCGATGTCGAGGAAGCCCTCAAGGGCGACGATATCGATCGCATCCGCAAGGCCACGGAAGACCTCCAGACCAAGTTCGCCCAGCTGGCGTCCTCGGCCCAGCAAGCCGCGGCCTCGGGCGCTGCCCCTGGCGGCGACAGCGGCGCGGACAGCGCGAGCTCTGAACCGAAGCGCGCCAAGGGCGATGTCGTCGATGCCGAATTCGAGGAGGTCGGCGACGACAAATCCTGATCCCACCCTTTTGTCCCGGCGCCCCCGCAGGGGCGCGCCGGGGCTTGGGTTCCGCGGCTCGTCGGCCCGCTTCTGAGTCGCCGATATCGGTTTCGGCGGCGTGCCCAGCGAACCTCGGAATCCTCAACCCCAAACCCATAAGAGAACACCAAACTAACCCCAATCATGGCATCCAAAATTACACCGCTTGGAACCCGCGTCCTCGTGAAGCGCATCGAGCCCGCTGAGCAGAAGACCGAAGGCGGCATCTTCCTCCCCGACACGGCGAAGGAGAAGCCCCAGGAAGCCGAAGTCCTTGCGCTCGGCAACGGCAAGAACGACGAAGGCAAGATCATCGAGTTCTCCGTGAAGGTCGGAGACAAAGTGCTCATCTCCAAATACGGCGGCACTGAAGTCAAGATCAACGGTGAGGAATGTGTCATCGTGAACGAAAGCGACATCCTCGGCGTTATCTCCTGAAGACCGAACGGGGTCGCCTGCATCGCGGCCCCCTGAAAATCTCATTCAACTAAAGAACCCCTAAGCAAACATATGGCTAAACAACTTGCATTTGACGAAGAAGCCCGGCACGCCCTTCTTGCCGGCGTCCGCAAACTCGCGAAAGCGGTCAAAGCGACGCTCGGGCCTGCTGGCCGCAACGTCATTCTCGACAAGAAATTCGGCAGCCCCACCATCACCAAGGACGGCGTCACCGTCGCCAAGGAGATCGAGCTGACCTGCCCCTACGAGAACATGGGCGCCCAGCTCATCAAGGAAGTCTCCTCGAAGACCTCCGACATCGCCGGTGACGGCACCACCACGGCGACCGTTCTGGCCGAAGCGATCTTCAGCGAAGGCCTTCGCAACGTGACTGCCGGGGCCAACCCCATCAGCCTGCAGCGCGGCATCAACAAGGCCGCCAACGCCCTCGTGGAAGAGCTCAAGAAGATCTCCACCGAAGTCACCGACACCAAGGAAATCGCCCAGGTGGCGACCGTTTCCGCCAACTGGGACACGGAAATCGGCAACATCATTGCCGAAGCCATGGACAAGGTGGGCAAGGACGGCACCATCACCGTGGAAGAGGCCAAGGGGATCGACACCACCCTCGACGTGGTGGAAGGGATGCAGTTCGACAAGGGCTACCTCTCTCCCTACATGGTCACCGACACGGAGACCATGACCTGCGACCTGGAGAACGCCCTCATCCTCATTCACGAGAAGAAGGTCTCCAACCTCAAGGACATGCTGCCCCTTCTCGAGAAGGTGGCGCAAAGCGGCAAGCCCCTCCTCATCATCGCCGAGGACGTCGAAGGCGAAGCCCTGGCGACCCTCGTGGTGAACAAGATCCGCGGCACCCTCAACGCCGCCGCCGTCAAGGCTCCCGGCTTCGGTGACCGCCGCAAGGCCATGCTCGAAGACATCGCCATCCTCACCGGTGGCCGCGTCATCACGGAAGACCTCGGCATCAAGCTGGAAAATGTCACCCTGGACGACCTTGGTAAGGCCAAGTCCATCAAGATCACCAAGGAAGACACCACCATCATCGAAGGCCAAGGCAAGAGCGAAGCCATCAGCGGTCGCGTCTCCCAGATCCGTCGTCAGATCGAGGAAACCACCTCGGATTACGATCGGGAGAAGCTCCAGGAGCGCCTGGCCAAGCTCGCCGGAGGCGTTGCCGTCATCAATGTCGGCGCCGCCACCGAGACCGAGATGAAGGAGAAGAAAGCCCGTGTCGAAGACGCCCTCCACGCCACCCGTGCGGCGGTCGAGGAAGGCATCGTTCCCGGCGGTGGCACCGCGCTCATCCGTGCGCAAGCCAACCTCGGTGACCTCGGCCTTAGCGGTGACGAAGCCACCGGTGCCGCCATCGTGGCTCGCGCGATCGAAGCCCCCCTTCGCCAGCTCGCCGCCAACGCGGGACGCGAGGGTGCTCTCATCGTCGAGAAGGTCAAGACCGAGAAGGGCAACGTGGGTTACAACGTCGCCAGCGACACTTACGAAGACCTCGTGAAGTCCGGTGTCGTCGACCCGACCAAGGTCACCCGGAGCGCTCTGCAGAACGCCGCTTCGATCTCCGGCCTGCTCCTCACCACCGAATGCCTCATCTCCGACGTTCCGGAGAAGAAGGAAGCCGGTGGCGAGCACAGCCACGACCATGGCATGGGTGGGATGATGTAATTCCGACCCGCGATTCCCTCCGGGGAATCCACTCTTTCGCGACCGGGCGTGCCGAAAGGTGCGCCCGGTTTTTTATGCCCCGGGGGGGGCGCGAAAAGTGCCGGCCCGCTTCCTCCGGTCACGAGTGGATAACCAGAGACATCACCAGGCGCCGAGGAAGACGATCCGGACCGTGGGGCGCCTCAGCGACGGAAGGGATAAAGCCACTGGCGCCAGTATCCCTTGGGCACCGGATGGCCAGAGATCCCATAGCCCTCCGGCCAACGGTTTTGGGGAAGGTGGTGCGTCCCGAAAAGGCGGTCGAGCCAGGGGAAGTGGATGGCGAAGTTCACATCGATGGCCTCGCGCTCAATGCCGTGATGCCAGTGATGAAAGCGGGGAGTGACGAAGACTTGATCGAGCCAGCCGAAGCGCCAGCCGATGTTGGAATGGGCGAAGGTGGCCCAGAGATAGACGAGGAAGATGTAGGCGTTGACCGCTTCCTGGGAAAAGCCCAGCAAGATCATGGGCATGACCGTGGTGCCGCGCAGCACGAGAATTTCGAGGAAGTGCATCCGCGCCCCCGCCATCCAGTCCATTGTCTGGGCCGAGTGGTGCACCGCGTGGAAGCGCCACAGGAAAGGGACGCGGTGGAAGAGCCGGTGCACCCAATACTGCACGAGGTCGGTGAAGAGCATGATCAGGCCGAGCTGGAGCAGGAAGGGGAAGCTCGAGACCCAAACCCGGAAGGCCGCCCAACCCGCGGTGAGGTCAAAGAGCGTGCGGGCCGGGCCCAGGCTGAGCCAGGTGATGACCTGGACGAGCATGGAGCTGACGAGAAAGTAGAAAAGGTCCTCGCGCCACTCCGTCCGGAAGACGGGCTGCTCTCGCCAGCGGGGAAAGAAGGTTTCCAGCGGAATGAAGAGCAGGCCGGTGAAGACCATGCGCAGGATGAAGAAATCGAGCCCGAAGGAGATGGGGGTGAGATCCGAGACCCATTCGGTCGAGCGGCTCCCGCCGAGGAGCGAAGCGAGCAGGGTCAGGGACAGGCCCGCGACGCCGAGGGTCTTCTTTTCACGCAGCACCAGGCTGAGCAGGGCGCTCAGGTAGGCGATGAGCATCAGGCCGAAGACCAGTCCGCGAAACCAACTGGCCCCCCGGACGGCGGCGAGCTCCTCCGTGCCAAAGGCGCCGGGGTAGCGCATCACCAGGACCAAGCCAAGGCTGCCAATCCCCAGAATCAGGCCTGTCACCCCGCTGAGCCAGCCGCTGCCGAAACGTCTCAAGCCGGGAGCGCATTCGAGCTCCTCGCGGATCATGAGTCGCGGCTTCTGGATGAGTCCCATGGCGGGAAGTATGAACCGGACGCCCGGAATTTTTCCAGTGGGAAATGCGGGGAGAGGCCCCCAGAGAATGAGCGACCTAACCCGGAGGCCAGCCCAACTCTCGTCCTGAGAGCAGGTGCACGTGCAGATGGGGCACGGCCTCGCCCCCATAGCGACCGTTGTTGATCACCAGGCGGAAGCCCTCCTCTGTGGTGTTGAAGCCCAGCTGAGTGGCGACCTTGCCGGCCACGAGCAGGAGGTGACCGAGCAGGCCCGCATCCTCCACCGTGGCCTCCCCGACCCGGGGAATGGGCTTCCGGGGGATGATGAGCAGGTGGGTGGGAGCCTGGGGATTGATGTCGCGGAAGGCGATGGCGGATTCGTCCTCGTAGACGATATCCGCCGGGATTTCGCGGGCGATGATCTTCTCAAACAGAGTCATGAGGCAATCACCAGGTGCAGTCCGGGGTGAATCTCGGCGATCCGAGAACGCATTTCGGTGACAAAGGCCATGATTTCCCGCTTCAGCGCCTCGCAGCGGCCCGTCCACTTCTTGGTGGCCACGAGTCGACGGACGCTGCGGCTGAGCCCGTGCACCTCCACGCGATGCGCTCCGCCCACGGCGGCGGAGTGAAGCTGTTCCTCCAGCAAGTGGAAAAAGGCCAGTTCGTAGCCGCTGCCGGCCCGGCGAGCCAGCTCGCTCAGGGAGATGCGGATGGGAGGAGGCGTCTTGTCGATCTTTGCGGCGACATGGTCGAGCCCCAGGGAGGAGAGGGTTTTCTCGATGCGGGCGAAGAGGTCGTCGGAATCGATGACGCTGCCCTTGTAGTGGTTGGCGAGGAAGCTCTCGACCCCACGGGAAATGTCGCGCGCCATCCAATCCGGCACGTCGGTGCCGCTGGCGGCATTGCTGAGGGTGTCCGAGAGCCATTCCGACTCGCAGAGGGCGAGACTGGAGGAGCCTATGCGGATATAGGGAAGGGCGTGCGGCAGAGAGATCATGGCAGACTAGCTCGGTACGGTCGGTGGGTGTTTGTGTGTGTCGTGAATCGGGTAAGGGTTCGGGACCTCAGGATTTGGCTTCAAAGAGGTCGGGTTGGAGCAGGTTGGCGGCCGGGGCGTTCTCCAGCGATTCGATGACCTCGCTGAACTCACCGACATCCTGAAACTGCCGGTAGACCGAGGCGTAGCGGACGAAGGCCACGGGATCGATGCGCTGGAGGTGGGCCATCACCTTGGGACCGATGATGCGGGTGGGAATCTCGCGCAGGTTGTCTGCGGCCAGTTCGTTGATGATCTCGTCGACGGCGTTTTCCAGCACGTCGATGGAAACGCGGCGCTTCTCACAGGCCTTGATGAGCCCGCCCAGCAGCTTCTCCCGCTTGAAGGGCTCGCGCGTTCCGTCCCGCTTGACCACGAGGACATCGCGGCGCTCGACCTGTTCGTAGGTGGTGAATCGATGCCCGCAGGAAAGGCATTCGCGACGGCGCCGGATCGAAAACCCGTCCTTGGATAAACGGGAATCGATGACCTTGTCTTCAAGACTATTGCATTTGATGCAGCGCATGGGCTGGGGCGGGCCGAGCCGTAGCAAAATTGCGACTCACGCGTAAGAGTTGCAACAAGATATTGGGGTGTCAATGCAAAAAGGACCACAAGATGTGGGGCGCGAAGCCAAAATGCCCCCTCCCTCGATGGGGGAAAATCCGCTTCGAGAGGAGGCCAAGGCCACTTCAGGTCTGACCCGGCTGATCAGCTGAGCAAGCCCGCGGCTTCTTTGCGGGCCCGATCCAGGATCTCCGCGAGGGAGACCTCCGCGCCGCCGCGCTTCAGGCTCTCATCCGCCGCCTCCATGAAGGCGTAGATCTCCAAAGTGGTCTGGGGCGGGATGGGCAGCTCTCCGCGGCGAAAGAATCGGCCGATTTGCCGGCAGAGGGCTTCGTAGGAGGGCTCCTCGGCCTGGTGCAGGATCCCTTCGCTCCCGTAAGCAGTGAGCCCGTAGGTCTTGTGTCCTTGGAGGAGACCGCGATAGACCCCCAGGCGTCCCTGACTCCAGCGCCCGGTGACGAGGTCCTGTTGCGGGCTCTTCACACGCGACACCGTCTCACAACCCGGCCCCATCACCGTAAAGAGCGCCTCGATGCCGTGGATGCCGTAAAAGAACAGTTCCGGCATGCCCGCCTGGTAAGCCAGGGGTCCCCAACTGCTCGCTCCCAGCAGCTCTCCCAGCCCGGGTTGCGAGGCGAAAGTGGCGACCCCCTCCCCAAATCGGGTCGAAGAGGCGGAAAACAGAGGGGTGCCCGTGCGCTCGGCCAGGTCATAGATGGCGATGCATTCCGCCAGGTTCCCGGCCACGGGCTTGTCCAGGAAGACGGGCTTGCCCGCGCCGAAGAGGGACTTGGCCTGACGCAGGTGGATGCAGCCGTCGACACTGAGAATCATGAGGCGGTCGGACTGTTCCAGGAGAGCCTCTACGGAATCCACGATCTCCACTCCCAGGTCGCGGGCCTCTTGCGTAAAGCCTGCGATGCGCTCACGGCTCATGGGGGTGTCGCTGCCATCGGGGAGACCGGCGACGACGCGGAAGCCCGCGAGGTCTCCCGTCGCCTGGGGATCGTGAAAGAGGCGGATGAAGGCCGGGACATGCGAGGTGTCCATGCCGATCAGACCGATGCGCAGGGGGGAAAGGCTCATGGCGTGCAGAGGTGTAGGAAGTGAAGGTTAGGTTAAGAAAATCAGAGGGATACGCCCCTTTTCCAGGGCTGGAAATCGGCCTGGCCGAGTTGCTCGGCCTTGGTGCGCTGGCGGCCCGAGGCGACTTCGATGACGTAGTCCAGCAAGGCCTCGCCGCAGGCCTCGATGCTCCACTCTCCTCGCAGGATGGGGCCGGTGTCGAAGTCGATGAGGTCGGGGAGTCGCTCCGCCAGTCCGCTGTGGCTGCTGATCTTGACCACGGGGCTGACGGGATTTCCCATGGGCGTGCCCAGGCCTGTCGTGAACAGGATCAGGTTGGCATGGGCTCCGGCGAGGGCGGTGGTGCATTCGGCGTCGCCGCCGGGCGTGCAGAGCAGATGCAATCCCGGCTGCTTGACGACCTCGGGATAATCGAGAGCGCCAACCAGGGGCGAGCTGCCGGCCTTCTTGGCCGCTCCGGCCGACTTGATGGCATCGGTGATGAGTCCGTCGCGGATGTTTCCGGGGCTGGGATTTTGGGAAAAATCACTGCCGACGGCCTGAGCGCGGGCCGCATAGGCTTCCGTGAGGGCGACGTAGCGGGCCGCGACCTCGTCGGTGACACAGCGGTTGATGAGATCCTGCTCGACGCCGCACAGTTCCGGGAATTCTCCCATGACGATGCTACCACCGAGGGCGACCACTCGATCCGCCAGCGCCCCGACGGCCGGATTGGCGGAAATCCCGGAAAACCCGTCACTGCCACCGCATTCCACCCCGATGCACAGGCGTGAGAGGGGGGCGGGCTGTCGCTTCGCCTGGTTCGCCTCAATCAATCCCAGAAAGGTTTCCCGAATGGCGGCACTCAAGAGGCGGCGTTCGTCTGGCCAGGCTTGTTGTCGGTAGACGAGGAGCGGGCGGTCAAAGCCGGGGCAGCGCTCCTGAATGGCGGCCTCGAGCATCTCTACCTGGGCATGCTCACATCCCAGGGCGAGAACCGTGGCTCCGGCGACATTCGGATGCGTGATGTAGCCGGCGAGCAGGCCGCAGAGGGTCGCGGCGTCGTCCCGGGTTCCTCCGCAACCCATGTTGTGGGTGAGGAACTGAATCCCATCGAGATTGGCAAAGGGGCGAGGCGGCGGGGATTCTTCCGCCTCGAGGGACAGAGCGAGCAGGTCCTCCCTTTGACCGCCGGCCTTCCAGCAATCGAGCAGGCGTGCGACAAGCCGCTGGAAATGGCTGCTGCGTTCGTAGCCGAGGCCTCGTTCAAAGGCCGTGCGCAGGGCCTGGACGTTGCGGTTCTCGCAAAAGACCATGGGCACGATGAGCCAATGGTTGGCGGTACCTACGGAGCCATCGGAGCGATGGTAGCCGTCGAAGGATCGGTCCCGCCAGCGTCCGATCTCGGGGGGCTGCCAGGGCGCAGGGGCCTGGGGGCGGCGGTCCAGACGATAAGGTTCGGTGTCGTGGAGCAGATTTTCCGTGCTGATGAGGCCTCCCACTGGGATGGACTGAGTGGCGATTCCCACCCTGACCCCGTAAAGACGCGCGTGCTGCCCCGGACTCAGGGCTTCCAGCGCGAACTTGTGCTTTGATGGGATGGGCTCGGCAAGGCAGTAGGTCTGGTCGCCCAGGATGACGTGCTCTCCCGCGGAGAGTGGACGGAGGGCGACCCCGAGATTGTCGCGGGGGTCGAGCAGGAGGGCGGCAGTCATGACCATGGGAGAACTCAGGGAGAAGGGGAGCACTTGCGGAAGGGGAGTCAACGTGCATCAGTAAGCCATGCATTGCGATCTTTTCGACCTTGCGGGCCGTCGCGCCTTGGTCACCGGCGGCAGCAAGGGGCTCGGCAAGGCGATCGCCAGGGGCTTGGCGGAATGTGGGGCGCAAGTCATGATCTGCAGCCGCCATGGCGATGCCCTCGAAGCCGCCCGCGAAGAGATAGTCGACGCCATTCCCGGAGCGGAAGTGCACTGCCAGGTGGCCGATCTCTCGCAGCGAGAGGAGACGGACGCCTTGGCGGCCCAGGCCCTCCTCACCTTTGGCACCGTGGACATTCTCGTCAACAACGCCGGGGTCAATACACCCCAGCCCATTGACGAGATCGTGGACGAGGTCTGGGATCGCCAGATCGAGATCAATCTCACGGCCGTGATGCGCCTGACGCGGGCCCTCGTGCCGGCCATGAAGGCCCAGCGCTGGGGGCGCATCATTCACATCTCATCGGTCCTGGGCGTGGGTTCCAAGGCCGGACGGAACGCCTATTCAGCCTCGAAAGCGGCCTTGATCGGTTTGGCCAAGGCCAGCGCCCTCGATCTCGGGCCCTACGGCATCACCGTCAACTGCATTGGTCCCGGTCCCTTTCTCACCGATATGCCCATGAGCTTGCTGAGTGAAGAGGAGAAGGCCGGATTTGCGGAACGCACCGCCTTGAAGCGCTGGGGGCAACCCCGTGAACTGGCCGGTCCCGCCCTTTTGCTCGCCAGTGAGGCGGGGAGTTACATCACCGGAGAAATGCTCCTCGTGGACGGGGGCGCCTTCGCCCGGGCCCTCTAGAAGATTTCGGTTTCCAAGGAAGCGTCGAAGATTTATAATCATTAATATTTCTGAACCATCAAATGACCCATGAAAGTTAGCCCCTTCCTTGCGCTCGTCCTGGCGACGGCGACCCTCACCCATGCCCAGGAAGCGCCGGAACGGATCGATCTGAACGATCCCAATCTCAAGGTGGTCGACGCCTCGGTGATTCCCATTCCCTTGGAGATCTTCGCCTCGCTCGACAAATTGGGCGTTCAGGATTGGTCGAAGCAGGTGGCGGCGAGAGAGATCAAGCTCGACGCCAATCGCTCGCGGACGGCGATGCTCTTTGGGCTGGTGGTTTCTGATGGATTCATTGCCGTGCAGGCTCAGGACAAGGAGGCGGTTCGGCGCATTGGTCGCGAGGTCCTTCGACTGGCGACATCGCTGGGTGTGGCGAGCTCGGTGGAACAGCACGCCAACGCCATCGTCAATGCCGCCGGCACGGGGGATTGGTCCATCTGCCGCAAGGAACTCGATCGGACTCGGCAGACAGTGCTCAATAAGATGTCCGAACTTCGCGATGACGAGCTCGTGGGCCTGGTTAGCCTCGGGGGCTGGCTTGGCGGGACCCAGGTCCTCGCCGCGGTCCTCAAGCAGAATTATTCAATCGAGGGCTCCGATCTGCTCAACCAGCCCGAGCTGGTGAAGCAGCTCAAGAGCGACTTCAACCTGCTGCCAGAGCGGGCCAAGCGAGGCAAGGTCTTTGGCCAGATCGCCAAGACTCTGGACCATCTCGAATCCCTCATGCGCACCGACGCGAGTGGGGCCATCAGCAAGGGGAAGGTCATCGAGATTTCCCTTTCCACGGCGAACCTCGTCGATGCCATTTATGATATTTGAGCGCCGCCACATGGCCGCCCTGGCCGCGGGGCTCTGGATGCTCTGTGGGATGCAGATTTGTGCCCAGGACTCCACTGCGACGCGCCCGGAAAGCGAGGCGAAGCCGGCCCTGGATGAGGTCAAGCTCATCGCCCAACAGGCGGCCCTGCCGTACCTGACCGGCGAGGCCCCCTTCATCCTGCGGGAATCCGCCTGGAGCGGCAAGATTGAGGCGGGCGAGGCCAAACTCATTCAGGTGCACCTCTTCAAGCGGAACCATTACCATTTTTGGATGGCTGTTCCGGATCGCCGAGCGGTGGTCGGGATCGATCTCTACAATGGACGGGGGGAAAAGGTCGACGCCGAGCGCGGCCATTACCCTGCAGGCAATGTGGCCAGTCTTTCCGCCGCGGCCGTGGAGACCGGCATCTACTATCTCCGGATCTACCTGCATCCGGGAGTCGAGGAAACGCAGCGTTGGTCCGTCATCTATGCGTATCGCTGAGGGCCCCGAAGGCTGCCGCGGGGCCGCTTTCAGTCTTCCGCTTTTTGCCAAGACGATCTTGGGGATCATCGGGGATGCTAAGCGTAGTCGACAGCACTAGTGGGGATCCCGCCGGCCTGAAGAGGCGGTTCTTATTGGCGCTCCTGATCCTATTTCCGGGCCTGGCCTGGAATCTCTGTCATTCCGGCGGTCCCGTCCCGGCAGAGGCCACGTCGGGCGGCGCCGCGAGCTCCGGGGCTCCCCTGGAGACGGAGGCAGAGCAGCGCCTGCAGTGGATGAATCCTCCGGGGGGAGGCGGAACGGCGGCTTTCTCCCTGGATCACTGGGGTCGGGGAGCTTCCCAGCTGGGCATCAGCTTTTCCCTGGCGATGCTGCTGGGATCGATGGTGAGAGCGGCGGTGAAGACTGGTGTGACCGTGCTGGCCCTGCTCAGCGTGGGCCTCTACTTTATGGAACGCGACAGCCTGCAGCCCTTCTTGGAGAGCACTTCCGAGGTGGTGAGGGAAGGGGAAGTGTGGCTGGGGGCCCGCATGGAAGGTTTCTTGGGCTGGTTTCAACGACATCTGCCGAGCTCCTTGGCGGCCGCCGTGGGCTTCGGATTCGGTTTGCGAAAATAAAGTCAGGGCTATGTCAATCGGGATCGCGTCGGCGCTTGATCCTCATCCGTTCTGGCCTTTCACTGCGGTCCATCATCTCCCATGCGCATCGGAATCATTGGTTTGTTGCAAGAGTCGAACACCTTCATCGAGGGGCGGACCACGCGTCGACATTTTCAAGAAGATCTATTGCTGCGCGGCGAGGCCATCCGCGAGGCCATGGCCCAGGCGCCTCACGAAGTGGGAGGCTTCTTTGAGGTGCTGGACGAGGCGGGCTGTGAGGTCGTGCCTATCTTCCTCGCTCGCGCTCTCCCTTATGGGCGCATAGTCCAGGAGGATTTCGAACAACTCGTGGAGGAGATGTTGGCGGAGCTTGCCGCGGCGGGCCCCCTCGATGGCTTGCTGGCGGCGCCCCACGGAGCCACCGTGGCCGAAGGGTATCCCGATGCGGATGGCTATTGGTTGGGGCGCTTGCGGAGCCAGTTGGGACCGGACTTTCCCCTGGTGGCCACGCTCGACCTGCATGCCAACCTTTCCGAGGCCATGCTCGCCGCGACTCAGGCCCTCGTCTCCTACCGCATGAATCCCCACCTCGACCAGCGCGAGACGGGCAAGCGGGCGGCCGAGTTGCTGCTGCGAACCGTGAAAGGGCTGACTCGGCTGACCCAGGCGGCGGCCTTTCCCCCCATGGCCGTCAATATTCGCTGCCAAAACACCTCCGAGCCTCCCATGAGCGAGTATTATGCGGAGGCGGAGGCCATCGCCTCGCGGCCCGGTGTTTTGAGCTATTCCATACTCCATGGTTTCCCCTACGCCGACGTGCCTGAGATGGGTTCTGCGGTGCTCGTGGTCACCGACTCGGACGAGGTCCTCGCCCAAGAGACCGCCGATCAGCTGGCCAGACGACTTTGGGAGCGCCGCGAGGATTTCGAACCCGTGCAGATCGACGCCAGCGAGGCCCTGCGACTGGCGGCCGAGCGTCCCGAGCGCCCTGTGATCTTGCTGGACATGGGGGACAATGTGGGAGGCGGTTCACCCGCCAACAGCACCGAGATTCCCCGGGCTTGGTTGGCCCAAGGGAGCCAGGGACGCCTTTTCATCTGCCTGCACGATCCCGAGGCCGTGGAGGCGGCCCAGGCCACGGGAGTCGGGGGGCACTTTACGGCCTCTGTCGGAGATCCTGCCGCGCCCCTGACGGGGCGTTACCGAGTGCGTTCGCTGCACGAGGGGATCTTTCGGGAAACCCAGCCACGACACGGAGGCTTTTCCGTATTCGATCAGGGGCCCACCGCCCTGCTCGAGCTGGAAGGGGCCGATCTCGTGGTGATGGCGACGACGCGGCGCATGACCCCCTTCAGCCTCGCACAATTGAGTTCCTGCGACGTCGATCCTTACGAGTTCGACTGGATCGTGGCCAAGGGCGTGATCGCCCCCATGGCAGCCTATGCGCCCGTGGCCCGGGGCGGCTATTTGCATGTGGACACGGCTGGGGCGACCCGCGCTGACATGACCAAGCTGTGCCACCACCACAGGCGCCGGCCCCTGTTTCCTTTTGAGCGGGAGACCCGTTACGAGCGGTGAATCTCTCCCCGCTGGGGGCAGCGATGACTTGCCCGGATCGGCGAAGCGGGCCAGATTGGCCGCGGGGAAAAGGGTTCCCCCTGCCTGTGTTATGCCAGATTCTCTTCCTTCGATCCGTCGTTCCCTCATCCGCCTGGCCGATGCCCTGGGGGGCGCCCTGGAGCGCGATCCCGCCCTTCGTGCGTCCGCCCGTGACTTGCTGAGACAGCTCCTGACGGAGGAGGAGGGAACGACGGTGGCCTTGGAGCCGGGTCAGGCGAGGGGCGCCTCGCCCCAGCGATCCCGCCAGTCCGATGAGCAGGGGGGCTCCCGGCTTCCCCTGTCTGATCACGCCACCAAGAGCCAGTTAGAGGAACTCAGCGCCAGGCTTTCCGCCCCGACCGAGCCTCAGACGGGCCCTGCCCCGTCGCGACGGCGGGTGGAGGCCCATCCTCGCTGGATCCTCGAGAGATGTCGCCTCAAGCAGCGGGCCTGTGGCTTGGCGGCGGAGCTCGACGAAATCTTCCAAAAGGAAGGGGAGCTGCGACCCCATGAAAACTTCCAGGTTCTCATCGGCGAGGCCAAGACCTTGCCGGATTGTTACCTGTGGATGTTGCGCAGCGAGATACGAGGAAAGGTCGCTCCTGAACAGTGGTTGCTGCTGGGGCACTGTTACGAAAACCTCGCCGATGCCATCCAATTGGCCCACGGACTGGTGGAGTCCGGGACTGCGGCGGATCACGAGTTGCAGGAGGGACTGAGCCTCGCCGCGGAAGCCCAGCGGGCGGTCCGCCAGGCCGTTGTCGACTGCATCCAAGGGGGGAAAAACCTGGAGGATTCCGACCAGCTGGCGGCTTATCGCTGGATCCTGCACCAGTGCGAGTCCCTCCGAGTCTTCGTGCCCCGATACATGAAGATCGATGACTTGGCGGATCCCCGCGAGTGGGCGGACCTGCAAGAGAGGATCCAGGAGAGGCGTTCCCGGCCCGAGGAAATCCAAGAGAAGCGGCGGGAATTGGCCAAGGGCTTGAGCAAGGTTCGCTACGAAAGCCAAAGGCTCGCCGAGGCCAGTCCAGACGAGGCAGAAGAACGGGTGGAGAAAATCGCCGGAGTCGTGGAGGAACTGGTCAAGGGAGGCCTGTCCTTCACGGATTCCCGTTTGCGCGATCTGCTGAGCCCCATCATGGATCGCTTGATCGCGGTCACGGAGAAAAGGGAGAATGGATTTTCCCAACTTCTGCGTGAAATGGTCTCTTCAAGCTCTCATCTAGAGAGGGAAAGAGGCGATAAAGTCCGGCGGCAGTGAAGGGGGTGGACGAGAAGGGCTTGGCTCTCTGTTCCGAGCCCCGATGGGGCAATCCTTGATTCCCAAGGGGGGCACCAGTTCACAGTTCCAACGCTCGGCCTTCGAAGCCGCGGGTTCGAAGGCCGGGAAATAAGAGCTTGGCGCCTGGGCCAAGCTCTCTGGTCTCGTTCAGAGAATGCCGTGTTTGGCGAAGACTTCGGCGACGGGCACGCCGGCGGCGAGTTCCTCCCGCACGGTGTTTTCGCCGGAGACCTTTTCCTTGGCGGCGGCGATGATCTCGGCGGCGATTTCCTGAGGGATGATGACGACGCCGTCGTAATCGCCCAGAATGTAGTCACCCTGTTTCGTCGCCACCCCGTCGATAACGATGGGTTCCCGGATGGCGGTGATGTCGATGCGTCCCTTGCTGTCCGCCGGCGAGGCGCCGATGCCAAAGACGGGGAAGTCCAGTTGGCCCAGGGCCCAGAGGTCGCGGGTGCAGCCGGTCATGACGATGCCGCGGATTCCCTTGGCCAAACAGGCGGTGCTAAGCAATTCCCCCCACATGGCGCAGGAGCGATCGTGACTGACATCCGCCACGAGGACGTCGCCGGCTTCGGCAGTGTCGATGGCTTCCATTTCCAGGGCGTAGGGATGTTCCGGCACCGCGTCAACGCGCTCGGCCTTCATCGTGAACACGCGTCCGGCGACTTTCTGGGCGGGAGTGAGGGCGTGAACCGAGGCACCCAGACTTTGGTTGGGGTAGCCATGGGCATCGAGAATATCGGCCAGAACCGCAGAATACAGCGAAGAGAGGTCGTCGAGGAGAGAAGACATGTCGATCAGTGGATGTGGAAGCGGGGACGGTAGGGGCGAATCTCCAAAATGGAAAGGCGCGAAAAGGGGATTGGCCCAACTCCACGGCATTTTCTCTGTCTTTCCGGCAATTCAGTTCTTGATCGGTCGGGCAAGCCGGTCAGAGTGGGCCCATGTCCGCTCCTGAAGAACACTCCCTGCAGCGCTCCATTTCCGCCTGGCAGCTTGCCCTCTACGGTCTCGGTTCCATGCTGGGCGCGGGGATTTATTCCCTCATTGGCAAGGCGGCGGACTCCTTGGGAAATGCCATCTGGCTGGCCTTCCTGGCGGCCATGGTCGTGGCTCTGCTCACGGGCCTGTCCTATGCCTGCGTGGGAAGCCGCTATCCCAAGGCCGGTGGGGCGGCCTATGTGACCCAGCGGGCCTTGCGGAGGCCCTGGCTCAGCTATGTGGTCGGGATCTGCGTGGCCATGAGCGGGCTGACTAGCATGGCCACGGGTTCCCAGGCCATGGCGGAGACCATCGCCAAGGCGCTCGACATCGACCTGCCGGTCAAGCTCGTCTCCATCGGCATTGTCTTTGCCGTGGGCCTGCTGATTTACCGGGGGATTCGCGAGAGCATGTGGGCCAACGTGGTCTGCACGGTCGTGGAGGCCGCGGGCTTGCTTTTCATCATCGGGGTGGGGATACGCTTCTGGGGAGGCGTGGACTACCTGGAAATGCCCCTTCGTCCCGCTGCCGAGGGCGGGGGCGCCGCCGATGTGTTTCCGCTCATGTTGGTGCTCCAGGGGGCGGTGGTGATGTTTTTTTCCTTCATCGGATTCGAGGATGTCCTGAATGTCAGCGAGGAAGTGAAGGAGCCGCGTCGCGATGTCCCCCTCGGCATCGTCGGGGCCATGGTCACCGCCACGATCATCTACATGGCCGTGGCCATCACCGCCGTCTCCGTGATGCCGGCGGCAGAACTCGCCCAGAGCCGCGCCCCCCTCATGGACGTGGCCAGGCTCGCGGCTCCGTGGTTCCGCAATATCGACTCGGTCTATTTCGTCATCACCCTCTTCGCCATCGGCAACACGGCCCTGCTGAATTACATCATGGGATCCCGCCTGCTCTATGGGATGAGCCGGCAGGGGCTGATGCCTGCGGTGCTGGGACGCATTCATCCTGTCCGTCGGACTCCCCACTTCGCCATCGCCCTCCTCTTCGCTATTGTCACCGTGTTGATCCTCAGCGGGGGCGTCAAGCAGCTCGCCGAAGCGACCGTGCTGCTGCTGCTGCTCGTCTTCTCTGTCGTTAATTTCTCGCTCGTGATCCTGAAGCGACGCCCCGAGGAGCCGCGCGGAGGCTTTGAAGTGCCCCTCTTTGTCCCCTTGCTGGGCACCCTCGTGTGTCTTGTGCTCATCGGGGTGCGGGTGGCCGCTTCCTGGGACGGCGAAGGCGGCTACGTGGCCCCGTTGCTGTCCTTGGTCATCGTGCTGGCGGGTCTGGGGCTCTACCTGGCGACCCGACCTGCCAACCCGGTCATTGGGGAGGAAGACTAAGCGGCTTGGCCGCGCCGCCGCCAGCGGTGAAGTGGTTCCAGAAGGGTGACGAGCAGGGCCGGAAGGAAGGTCAGGGTCACCAACGTGGTGAAAGCGAGGCCAAAGAGGACGATGGCCCCGAGCCCGCGGTAGAGCTCGGTGCCTGCACCGGGGCGAAAGACGAGGGGGGCCAGGCCGAACAGGGTCGTGGCCGTGGTCATGAGCACGGGGCGCAAGCGCGATTGCACGGCCTCGCCAACGGCGGCGAGGGGGGAGAGAGCCTCATCCTCTCGCAGCCGCTGCATGGTGCGCTCCACGATGAGGATGGGGTTGTTGACCACGACCCCCAGGAGAACGAGAAAGCCGAGCATCGTGATCATGTCAAAGGGCTGTTGAATGGCCGGGAATCCCCAGGCCGGCAACATGGCGCCGAGCGAGTTGAGAAGCCAGAGCCCGACGATCCCGCCACCAACGCCCAAGGGAACGGTCAGGAGGATGAGGAAGGGATGCCCCCAGTGGCGGTAAATGATCACCAGCTGAAGATAGCAGAGCACCAGGGCGATCCAGAGGTTCTGGGCGAGGGAGTGGCGCGTGGCCTCGAGCTGATCGCTCGCTCCAGTCAATTCGATCCCCGTTCCTGCAGGCAGCAGGCCTTCTTCTCGCAAGGGGCGCACGACCTCGGTACGGACCCGCTCCACGGCGGTCTCCAAGGCTAGGGAGCGAGGGGGAATGACGTAGAGAGTGACCGTGCGACGGCCGTCGACCCGACGAATCTGGGCCGTATCGACGGTCTCGTGGATCTCGGCGAGGGCGCTCAAAGGGAGGGTGGTGCCTTGGGGCGTGTAGACGGGGAGATTCTCCAGCTGGGCCAGTTCCTGCCGATCCGCGGCGAGGTCGTAAAGATAGATGTCGATCTTGTCGTCATCGAGGTAAAACTCGTCGACAAAAGCCCCGTCACTGAGGGCGGCGATGGCGAAACCGAAATCGCGCGTGTTGAACCCGAGCTCGGCCAAGCGCTCCCAGCGGGGGCGAATTTCGAGGAGGGGCTGCCCCAGCATCAGGGAGGAAGGGGCGGAATTGATTTGGGCCTCTTCCATGATCTCGCTGACCCGGCGGTAGACCTCCGTGGCGGCGGCGTAGAGGGTGGGAAGGTCGGGGCCACTCACGTCTAGGGCGACCGCCCGAGTGCCGCCGTCATTGCTGGAAATGATGGAGCCGCGTGAGGAGAAGGCCCTCATGCCCGGATAGCGCTTCAGACGGGCGTCCATCCACCGGATAAAGTCATCGATGTGCGCCGGGTTTTTGGTCACGGCGATGACGAGCACGGTCTCGGGCTGGACGATGTAAGTGAGCCGACTCAATGCCGGAATGGCGTCGCGCCCGGCGTCATAATCCGCCGGGTCGGCTTCGAGAGCCGGGAGCGTTTCCTCCTGCAGTTCCAAAGCGATGGCGTCCATTTCGCGCAGGCTGTAACCGGGCGGGGCGATGAGGGTTGAAAAGGACTTGGCCTCTTCTCCTTCGGGGAGGTATTCCGCCGGCGGGGTGAGATAGACAAAAGCTCCGATGGTGAAGCTGGCAATCGAGGCAATGCAGATCAGGCGTCGCCATGCCTTGGCCAAAAGCCAATGGAGGGGGGCGAGGAGGAGCTGGCGTCGGGCAGGGCGAGGCGCTTGCCGATCAAAGCACGCCGGCAGGTTGGCGTAGGCCACGGGAACGATGGTGACGGCCACCAGCATGGAAACAATGATGGAGGCGGAAATGGCGATGCCGATGTCGGAGAAGAGTTGTCCGGCCTCCTCCTTCACAAAGAGGAGGGGGAGAAAGACGAGCACGGTGGTCATGGTGCTCGAGAGAACCGCCGCCCAGACGGATCGCACGCCGTCTCGAGCCGCGAGGAACCGGCTTTTGCCCTTCTGCCGCTCGGCTTCGATGCTCTCGAGAACCACGATGGTGTTGTCGACGGTCATGCCAATGGCGAAGGCAATTCCCGCCATGGAGATGACATTGATGCTTCGTCCCAGCATCAGCAGGCCAATAAAACCGGCGACGATGCAGACGGGCATGCCCAGGATGCCGATGAAAGTGGTGGAGATCGAGCGCAGGTAGATGAACAACACCAAGCTCGCGAGGATGGCCCCGAGGATGATGTTCTGCACGACGTTGTCGATGGACTCCTCCACGTAGATCACGTCGTCGTTGCTGACCTCCATGATGAGTCCTTCCCGCTCGAGCAGATCCTGGTTGAGGCGTGCAACCACGGGGAGGGCGGCCTCCTTGATGGCGATGACGTTGGATCCCGTTTGACGCACCAGGCTGACCCGGATATTGGGGATCCCGTCGGTGTAGGACAGGCTGCGCAGCTCGGCAAGGGTGAGCTCCACCTCAGCCACGTCCCCCAGTCGGACAATGGAATCCCCCCGGCGGACCAGAATGAGATCCTCCAGGTCCGAAACTTGGTCAAAGCGCCCCACGATTCGCAGGAGATAACGTCGCTTGCCGCTGTCGAGATCCCCGCCGGACACATCGTTGTTGCGTTGGCGTATGGCGTCGCGCACCTCGGCGAGCGTGATGTGGCGCTCAGCCAGCTTGGCGGCGTCGACGCGGATACGAACTTGGCGCTGGGCCCCACCCCCCAATCGGACCTGGGAAACGCCCTCGATGCGCTCCAGGGGCGGGCGGACGTAGTCCTCCACAAAATCCAGAAGGGCGTTGATGTCGTGCCCCTTGGGGTTGCCAGGCAGGGGGACAATGCGGAAGGAGAGAAAGGGATTGTAAGAAAAGGAGTCGATGCGCAATACCGGTTCGTCGACATTTTCCGGATAGGACGGCACCTGGCTGAGGGCATTGTTGACGAGGAGGAGGGCCTCGTTGGCGTCGATGCCGAAGGGAAACTCCAGCTCGATCTCGGCGCGCCCCGTCGAGGCGAAGGCGGTCATTCGCTTCAGGTTGGGGATGCCGCGGAGATAATCCTCCTGTTCGATGAGAATTTCCTTCTCGATGTCCTGGGGGGTGGCTCCCGGCCAGCGGGTGGTGACCGAGATGATGCGCGTGTCGAGGTCGGGGATCATCTGCACGGGGACGCGCGTGGCGGCCACGATGCCGAGGAGAAGAAGCATGGCGACGAGGACCGTCACCAGGATGCCGCGCCGGAGGATGTAATCGATCATGCGTCTTCTCAGGGATGGGGCTGAACGGTTTCGGCCACGTGGACGCGTTGGCCTTCGCGTAGCCCCTCGTTTCCTTTGAGAACCACTTGTTCCCCACCACTGAGCCCCTCGATCACCTCGACCCGCGGACCCAATTGCCGGGCGAGGCGGATGACACGGGCTGAGACTCTCGTCTCGCCATCCTCCTGCGCCACCACCCAGACTTTTACGATTCCGCTCGGCTCACGCATGATGGTATCGCGTGGCAGAGTCACGACGGCCTCCCCGGCCGAACGATAGCCCACCCTGGCCTTTCCCGACATGCCCGGCGCGGCCAGGCTATCCGGGTCGGTCAGCGCCAAACGCGTCAGGAAGGTTCGCGAGGCCTCGTCCTTGACTGGCACCCTCACCTCGATGTCGGCTTCGAGAGGGCGGTCCGGATAGGCGTCGAGAACGACGTGAATGCGGGTGGTCGACGAGAGGCGGGGGAGAAATTCCTGAGGAACGCGCAGATCGAAACGGGGCTGATCCAGCTCCACAAGGCGCAGGACCGGATCGCCGGTTTCGACCCATTCGCCCACCTCGCTCCGTTTTTCAGCAATGACCCCGCCAAAAGGAGCAATCAAATGGTGGCGCTCGATGCGCTCCTTGACGGACTCTTCCTGAACCCGGAGACGGGCCAGGGCGGCCTCCCGCAAGCGCATCGCGCTCCGGCGCGCCTCGGCCTCTGTCTTGGCAAAGGCCCCGCTCAGGCTGACTTCACGCACCTCCTCCTCGCGGCGCCTGGCCTCGGCCAACTCGATCTCCGCCTCGGCGATCTCCGCCCGGATCAGGGCGAGGTCGAGCTCTGCCAGACGGGTGTCGAGCGTGGCCAGCCGATCCCCCGGTTGGACCCGGCTCCCGGCATCCACAGTGACTTCGGCGATCAGCCCTTCGGTGCGCGAGGAAAGTTCTGCAACCCGCCGCGGGCTCACGGTCCCGGTGAGCACGAATTCCTGCTCCACCTCGCGGGATTTGCTGGCCAGTACGGTGACGACCGAGGGGGCTGTCTCCTGCGCGTGGCCTAGGAAGCCCAGAAAAAGGAAAGGAAGCAGGCCTCGAAAGACGAGGGAGGGAATAGGGCGGGCGGAGTCGGAAAGGGGCGGAACAAGCCTCATGCAGCAAAAGATTGCCCACAGGTTGGCATGGACAACCCCATGTGGCTATCGCGCAATTGCGAGTCCAGTCGATTCCCTGGTAAAAAGCAGGCAATGGCAATCCTGCCGGTGGCGCCGTCGAAGATCTGACAAAGAGCCGTCAGACCCTGACACGGTAGCGTCCCTTGCCCCGCAGCTTTTGAGCTTCATCGCGGTATCCATCGACCGGCGCCTTCAGCCTGATGCGGGCTCCATCGAAGCGAACCGTGCGATTCGTGACACCTACATTGGCTTTATTGGAATTCCGGCGCACCAGTCGACCTCGGGCCCCGCTGCGACCGGCCACACGAACGTAAATCTTCATCCTACCGGTGAAGGTGGCCTTGCTTAGGTCCCGCTCTTTGGTGTGGAAAAGTCCTCCGCCACTGACGCGCGCCCGGTAGCCTTTGCGGTCTTTGAGTATGCCACGAAAAGTGAAGGAAAGTGAAGCTGGCTTGGCGAGGTCCTGCATCTCCCCTTTGAAGTTGACCCTTCCCTTGTAAACATCCGCTTCCAGGGGAGGCGTGGTCGCCAGGCCGAGGGCCAGAGCAGGGAGAGCAATGAAACGAATCGGATTCATGAGAAAGGGGTAGGGGCGTTACCGAAGGACGGATGTTGAACGAGGAAGAAAGGGCTGACAAGCATAAGTTGTCGTTGAGTCCTCCCACTGTGACGAATGGGCGTCATGAGGAAGGCCAAGGAAAAGCTTCAATTATTTAAATATCCAAATCATTCAGAATTGATGATTACAGAATTTCTGGTAAAATCAGATAACACCAAATTTCTAATGATTCGTGTCCCGTTTTTTCCGATGTCTCGCGGCCGTGTCGGCCAGGCCCCTTCCTTGGGGGCCCCTTCCTCCTATTCGCCCACCGCGGAGGAAGACCGGATCGAAGCGCGCCTGAGCTCCTTGGAGCGTCGGCTGGTCACCCATGCGGAAGAGCTGAATCAGCAGGTGTGTCATCGTGTGATGCGTATCCAAAGCCGCTTGGAACGGGCCATGCGGCCATTTCAGCCCGAATCAGAACGACAGCGTACGGAGCGCAGTGCGGACAACGTGGTCGAGTTCGGGCGGGAAGTAGCCGTCGAGGAAAGTCCCGTGGATCACCAATTGCACCTTCGCAATGCTCGAGCCGCGATGAAGGAGCTGAATGAGACGCTTCGACTCACCCGCGAGCACCTGGAAGCGCTATCGGGCAGCATCGAGCGTATGCGTCGTTCCGTGTCGGATCGTTGATCCCTCACTTTTTGCTCGTCTCGATTGCCTTTTTGAGCTGATCAAGCGCTGCCTTGGTCTCGGCCGCCACGGCAGAGGCTTTCTCCGACTTGGCCTTCAAGTCTTGGGCGCGCTTCGTTGCCTCCTCGACGGCCTTGATGGCGGCCTCGAATTCCGCTTTGGCCTGGGCGGCTCGTTTTGCCGCTTCCGTCGCCGCGGTTTCCACTTCGCTTACGGCCCGCTGGAACATGGGATCCACTGAAGGCGCCGGAGCCGGGGCCGG
>CAZKGI010000035.1:0-39567 GCA_964552315.1 uncultured Akkermansia sp.
GAGAGGGTTCGGTCACGCCACGAAGTCGCGGATTGGGAATTACGCAAGGGAATCCCGCGAGGCCGCGGAAGATTCGCTGGGATGAGTCGCCTCCAGTCTTTACTAAAAGGTACCTCAAAGGGGCCGCCATGCAGGCGCCGCGGCAGACATGGGGCTCCCCTCCCCTTTCGCTCTAGGGGAGACTTGAGCGCCTTTCCGACAAACCATTTGAATCCCCCGCCTTTTCTGCCATCCTCCCAAGGCCCTTCTTTCCAGGGCCGCGAGCTGCAATGGGCAGAGAACGGAACAAGGCGATCCTCGCATTGGAGGACGGAACGGTTTTTCACGGCACCGCCTTCGGTGCCGCAACCACGCGCAGTGGCGAGGTCTGCTTCAACACCTCGATGACGGGCTATCAGGAGATTCTCACGGATCCCTCCTATCGCGGGCAGATCGTGACCATGACCTACCCGCTGATCGGAAATTACGGGATCGGCGAGGTCGATGCCGAAAGCGGGGCGGTGCACGCCAGCGGCTTTGTCGTCGAGGAGCTCTGTGACGTCCCGAGCAACTGGCGCAGCGAAGGCACCCTGCACGACTACCTGCTCGCCGCCGGCGTCCCCGGCATCGAGGGGATCGACACCCGGGCCCTCACCAAGCGCCTCCGCGTCGCCGGCGCCATGCGCGCCACCCTCTGCACCGACGGCACCCTCGACGACGCGGGCGCCCTGGAAATGGCCCGCTCGGCTCCGCCCATGGAAGGCGCCGATTTCGTACAGGAAGTCACCGCCCCGGAACCCTACCGCTGGGATCCGGACGACGTCCTGAGCCGTCCCTGGACCCTGACCAACCCCTCCTCGAAGGAGCCGCTCCTCGAGGACAAGGGACAGGTTTACCGCCCCCTTCCCGAGGTCCGCTACCGCATCGTCGCCTACGACTTCGGCATCAAACGCAACATCCTGCGCTGTCTCCGCCAGCAGGGCTTCGAGGTGGAGGTGGTCAACGCCCGCACCCCGGCCAGCGAGGTCCTGGCGCGCGATCCCGACGGCATCTTCCTCTCCAATGGCCCCGGCGACCCCGCCGCCTTGGACTACATTCACAGCGAGATCCGGCAATTCCTCGACAAGAAGCCGGTCTTCGGCATCTGCCTCGGACTTCAGGTGCTGGCCCACGCCTTCGGCGGCCAGACCTTCAAGCTGAAGTTCGGCCACCGCGGCGCCAACCATCCGGTCAAGGACCTGCGCTCCGGCAAGATCGCCATCACCTCGCAGAACCACGGCTTTGCGGTGGATCCGGAAACCCTTCCCAACAACGTCGAGATCACGCACCTGAATCTCAACGACGGCACCGTCGAGGGGATGCGCCACCGCGACTATCCCGTCTTTGCCGTGCAGTATCACCCCGAAGCCGCGCCCGGCCCCAGCGACGCGGTCTACTTCTTCGAAGAATTCGCCAATCTGATTGATCAATCGCGATAGCCCGTGGTAAAACCGAAGCTCTTATGGCCACCATCACCATCTACGTTCCGGATCAGGACCCCATCGAAATCGCCCTCGACGCCCACGCGCAACTCTCGATCGGACGCAATCCGGGCAATGACCTCGTGCTGGAACACGCCTCCCTTTCCGGATCCCATGCGGTGATTCACAACCTGGGTGGAACCTTCCAACTTCAGGACCAGGGGTCCACCAATGGCACCTACATCAACGGCGCCGCCATCACCGAAGCCGTGCTGAGCCACGGAGCCCGCATCCAGTTCGGCGCCGTCGAAGCCGTCTTCGTGGACGAAGCCGCGGCCGCCGCTGAAGAGGAGGCGACTCCCGAGCCCAGCGTCTCCGCGGGAGGCAGCGGCTTCTCGGGAGGACACAGCGCCGAGCTGGCGGAAAAATCCACCCGTCCCGCCGATTTCAAGGACCTCTCCCCCATCCAAAAAGTGGTGAAGAAGAGCGTTCTCGGTCAGGTGGCCATGCTCGTGGGTGTCGTCGCCATTCTCGCGGCCATCGCCCTCGTGGTCCTCTCGACCATGATGACGACGGGCTGATCGGAAGGCATCCGGACCGCCCTTTTCCCCTCTCGTTCGAAGCAGCTCTCCCGGATCCCCCGCCCAGCTCCGGGACCAGGCCTTGTTTCCCAACTCTCCATTTCTCATGTCCAATACCATCGTGATCGGCGCCCAGTGGGGCGACGAAGGCAAAGGCAAGATCGTCGACCTCCTCACCGAGCAGGCCGATGTCGTCGTGCGCCCCCAAGGCGGCAACAATGCCGGCCACACTGTCATCAGCGAGGGCAAGCAGTACATCCTGCACCTCATCCCCTCCGGCATCCTCTGGCCCGGCAAGCTCTGCGTCATCGGCAACGGGGTCGTCATGGATCCCTGTGCCCTGCTCAAGGAAATTGACGGCCTCCTGGAGAAAGGCATCGCGGTCTCTCCCGAGAACCTGCTCATTTCCAACCGCGCCCACCTGGTGATGCCCTTCCACCGCGAAATGGACGCCTTCAAAGAGGCGAATCGCGTGGTCAAGATCGGCACCACGAAGCGCGGCATCGGCCCCACCTATGGCGACAAGGTCGATCGCATCGGTTTCCGCCTGCACGAGCTGGTCGGCGATGCCGAGGCCTTTGTGGAGCGCTTCCGCGCCCGCGTCGAGGAATGCAATCGCCTCTTCGAATCCGTGGAGCTGCCCCCCATCGACGCCGAGTCCGCCGCGGCGGAACTGCTCGCCGCCGGCAAGCGTCTCGCCCCCTACTGCGCCGACACCGTGGAAATCCTGCACCGCGCCATGAAGGAGGGCCGCACCCTGCTCTTCGAAGGCGCCCAGGGCACCTACCTGGACATCGACCAGGGCACCTATCCCTACGTGACCTCCTCCAACACCACCTCCGGAGGGGCCTGCACGGGCTCCGGCGTGCCCCCCCAGCGCATCGACCGCGTCGTCGGGGTCACCAAGGCCTACACCACCCGGGTCGGCGAGGGCCCCTTCCCCACCCAAAACGATGCCCTGGCGGATCGCTTCCACCGCATGGGACGCGAGTTTGGCGCCACCACCGGACGGAAGCGCCGCTGCGGCTGGCTCGACCTCGTCCTGGTGCGCTACGCGGCCATGGTCAACGGCTTTGACGAATTGGCCATCACCATTCTCGACGGCCTCGACGATTGCGAGGAAATTCCGGTCTGCACCCACTACGAGCTGGACGGCCAGGTGCTGCGCCTGCCCCCGGCCTCGGCCCGCGACCTGGAGCGCGCCGTGCCGATCTACCAGACGCTGCCGGGCTGGCGTTGCGACCTCAGCGGCATCCAGCGCTACGAGGACCTCCCCGCCAACGCCCTGGCTTATCTCGATTTCATTGAAAAGGAAACCGAAACCCCGGTCACCATGGTCGGGGTGGGTCCCTCCCGGGATCAGACCATAATCCGCTGAAGCCCGAGGCCATGACCGCGTTCGATCCGCAGAAGGAGATCCCGCGGCACATCGCAATCATCATGGACGGCAACGGCCGCTGGGCCGCGGCCCGGGGGCTGCCCCGTCGCGAGGGCCACCACGCCGGGGCCGAATCCGTCGAGGAGGTCCTGAGAGCCTGCGGCGACCTCGGGGTGGACTACCTCACCCTCTACGCCTTCAGCTCGGAGAACTGGAAGCGGCCCCAGTCGGAGATCGACGCCCTCATGGGCCTGCTGGCCCATTTCCTCGAGGCGAAGACCGACGAGCTCGTCGAAAACAACATCAAGCTTCAGGTCATCGGGCAATGGCAGCGCCTACCCGAGGAGAGCCAGAAGCAGCTGCGCCGATCCATGGAGCGGACCGCGGGGAACGACGGCCTCACCCTCGTGGTGGCGCTGAGCTACGGCTCGCGCGAGGAGATCGTCCACGCCGCCCGGACATTGATGCGCAAGGCCATCAGCGGAGAGCTGAGCCCCGAGGAGCTCGACGACAAGATCTTTGCCCGGCATCTCTACACCCACGATCTGCCCGACCCGGACCTGCTCATCCGCACCAGCGGGGAATGCCGCGTCTCCAACTTCCTCCTCTGGCAGATCAGCTACGCCGAGATCGTCATTGCCGAGGTCTTCTGGCCCGATTTCCGCCGCCCCCACCTCGAGGCCGCCATCGGGGAATACCAGCGCCGCCACCGCCGTTTTGGTGGTTTGTGAGGGGAGTCCACGGGCAGATCGGCCCGCCCAACTGGGAAGGGCCGGGGCTGGCCTCCGCCAGGCGTGAGCCAAGGCGGCGAGGGCGGAACGCCCCGGGCCGCCGCCTCCTGTCTCTGCCAAGCAAAGCGTCCCGGGAGGGAGGCCGGGGCCACCCCTCCGCGGGACCGCTGGAGGAAGGTCCGCTCAGAGCACCTCGGGGACCACGTAGGGGGCGCGGTATTCGCGGGTGGCCAGGCGGTTGGCGGGGGCGTCGAGTTCGCCGTTCCCCTCGGCCCATTCGGTCTGGGGATTGAACTTGAGCATGGGCCCGAGGACGATGTCCTCCTGAGCCAGGTCGACGCCGTTGCGACCGAGGTGGTCGGCCATGGAGCCGAAGCGCTCCTCGAGAAGGGCGTCGCCCTTGATCGCCTCGAGGACTTCCCCCTTCTTCAGGGCTTTGCCGAGGCGGTGCGAGATGAGTCCCGTGTGGCAGAGCGCGCTGGAGATGTGGGTCTCCTCGCAGTCCGCGTAGAGGTCCTCGACCTTGCGACTGCGCACGGCGTCGATGAAGTTTTCAAAGATGGACTGGGTCTCGATGGGCTCGGGCACGGGCAGGTCCTTCCCGTCGAGGTCCTTGATGGCCACCTTGCCTCCCGCATCGGTGAAGACATAGCCGCCCTCGCAGGCGACCACCACGGAGACGCCGCCGAGCCCCGGGAATTCGTCGGGCGACTCCATGCTCTTGGCCCAGTCCGCCTGGGCCTCCTTGCTCTTGGGCAGGCCGCGGGTTTCAAAGATGAGCGGGGCGGAATCGTAGTCGTGCCAGACCAGCTGGGTGTTGGGGGTCTCGCCGTCGTCGTCGTAACCGAGGCGTCCACCGATGCTGAGGGTGCGCGGGGCGATGGCTTTTTCGCCGAGGTACCACCGGGCCACGTCCATCTGGTGAATGCCCTGGTTGCCCATGTCGCCGTTGCCGTAGGCGTAGAACCAATGCCAGTCGTAGTGGAAGCGCTGCCGGCGCAGGGGCGATTCCAGCTCGGCGGGACCGCTCCAGAGGTCGTAGTTGACGCCCTCGGGGATCTTGCCGTTGCCCCCCTTGCCGATGGACATGCGGGCCTTGTAACACATGCCCTTGACGTACTTGATCTTCCCGAGCTTGCCCTCCTGGACATACTTCACGGCGGCCTGAATCGAGCCGCTGGACCGGCTCTGGGTGCCGCCCTGACAGATCCTGCCGGTCTTGCGGGCGAGACGGACGAGCTGGCGTCCCTCCCACACGTTGTGCGAAATCGGCTTCTCCACGAAGGCGTCCTTGCCCGCCTGGATCGCCCAGACGCCAGCGAGGGTGTGCCAGTGGTTGGGGGTCGCCGTGGACATGACGTCGATGTCCCCCTTCTCAAACATCTCCCGCATGTCGATATAGCCCTTCACCGCGATCTTCTGCTTGTCCGAAACCTGGGTGACCTTGGAATCGAGCACGGCGGGATCCGCATCGCAGATCGCGGTGGTGCGAACGCCCTTCATGCCGGTGAAGGCGCTGATGTGGGCGTTGCCGCGGCCGTTGACCCCGATGATGCCGACTCGGATGTCGTCGTTGGCGCCGAGCACCCGGGAATTGGGCCAGGCGAGGGCGAGTCCGAAACCGGCTCCATACTTGAGCACTTTGCGGCGGTCGACAGTGGCGGGAGTAGAGGGATTGTTCATGGTAAGTCCCTCAAGCTAAGAAAAAATAGTCTCCGCGGCAAGCCCGTAGACCTCGCGTGGTCGCGGCGTCGCCTCTGCCCCCCAAGTCGGGGGCCGCCCCTTCCTTCGCACTCTGGACCCATCCCCATGGGGGGAGCAGCTCATTCCGCAGGCCTCGCATCCAGCAGGGCGCGGGCCCGGGCCGAGGCCTCTCGGTCGGCATTGGATCGAATCTCGCGGAAGCGGGCATCGACCCGGCCGAAGACGCGCTTGGCGAAGAATTTCACCGTGTTGACCAGCTCGTCCCGCTCGCCGCGCCCTTGCTCGACGAGTTGCCCGGCATAGGCCATGGCCGCCGTCAGGGCGAAAAGCTCGGCCCCGATGTCGACGAACCGCCCCAACAGGCCCTGCTTCTTCTCCAGTTTGGGCCCGTGTCGGAGCATGGCGTGGAACAGCGTTCGCGCCAAGCGCCGGCTCCGCGCCCGCAGGCGGCGCGCCTCGGACTGGAACTCGGGCCGCAAGCCCGGAGGGCGACGCCAGGCGGGCAGCCACAGGGTGGGATACCAGCGCGCGTAGACCCAGGCAGAGCGCAGGGCCGCCTGGGCGCGGTCCGACAGGGGCAAGCGGGAGTTCAAGACCGGCCCGCCCAATTTCAGGTGCGGGTCGAGGGCCTCGCGGGCAATGAGCAGGCGCATGATCTCGCTGGAGCCCTCGAAGATGGTGTTGATGCGACTGTCGCGGAGGAAGCGCTCCACGGGAATGGGGGCTTCCCCCCGGGCCGCCAGCGAGGGGGCCGTCTCGTAGCCGCGTCCCCCGCGGATCTGCATGGTCTCGTTGACGATGTCCCAGCCCCGCTCGGTGCCCCACATTTTGGCAAAGGCGGCCTCCAGCCGGATGTCGGCCTGCTTGTCGCGGTCCACCAGCAGGGAGACGTAGCGGACCATGGCCTCCATGGCAAAGGTCTCGGCCTGCATCGTGGCCAGCTTCAGGGAGATGGCCTCGTGTCGCCCGACGGGCTGCCCCCACTGCACCCGCTTTCCGGCCCAGTCGAGGGACCAGTCGAGGCAGCGTTTCGCCATGCCCACGCAGGCGGCGGGCAGGGTGATCCGACCGGTGTTGAGGGTGGTCAGGGCGACCTTGAGCCCCCTCCCCTCTCCCAGCACGACGTTCTCGCGGGGCACCCGCACGTCGTGGAAGCGGATCACGGCGTTGTAGAGGGCGCGCAAGCCCATGAAGCGGCAGCGGTGCACCACCTCGACACCGGGCGTGTCCATCTCGACGAGGAAGGCGGTGATGCGGGGGCGATCTGGCGTGGAATCCGCCATGCGGGCCATGGCGATGATGACTCCCGCCTTGGTCCCGTTGGTGCACCAGAGCTTCTCGCCATTGAGGATGTATTCCCCCCGGCTCTCGTCCCAGGTGGCGGTCGTTTCCATCTTCGCCGGATCGGAGCCGACGTTGGCCTCGGTCAGGGCAAAGGCGGAGATCTCCCCGCGAGCACAGCGCGGCAGGAAGCGGCGTTTTTGCTCCTCGGTGCCGAAGACGAGGAGGGGCTGGGGCACCCCGATGGACTGGTGGGCCGACAGCAGGGCCGTGAGGTTGCCGCAATAGGACCCCAGCAGCATGGCCGCTCGGGAGTAGTTCGTCTGGGAGAGGCCAAGACCTCCATATTCCCTGGGGATCTTGATTCCGAAGGCACCCAACTCGGCCAGTCCACTGAGGACGGAGTCGGGGATCTCGCCGCTGCGATCGATCTCATCTGGATCCACCTCGCGTTTCAAGAAGGCCTCGAGGCGCTCGAGAAAGGCATCCCCCTGATCCTCGTCCTCCTCCGATTGCCGCGGAAAGGGCAGGATGGTGTCAAAGCGGGGGCGTCCCAGAAAGAGGGAACTGCCGAAACTGGCGCTCGGTCCGGCCTGCACGCGGGATTCCTCCGCCAACTCGAGGGCGGCGCGTTCTTCCGCGGACATCTTCGAGGTGTCGATGACCGGGCTGGGATGATCGTGGAGTTTGCTTTTCATACCGGATGCCTTTCAGAAAGGAGTTGGGGGTGACGGGTGGGGGCGGGACGAGGGTCGCGGGCCTCCTGCAGGGGGCCGCCGCGGAAGGGGGCGTAGCCGGCCCCGAGGATGAGGGCCAAATCGACGAGGTCGGGATCCTCGACGATGCCCTCGTCGAGACAGCGGCGGGCTTCCTCGCTCATCAGGCGCGAGAGCCGCGCGGCGATCTCGCCTTCGTCCAGGGACGAGGCGGATTCTCCGCCAAAGCCCCGGGGCTGGCTGCGCCGCCCCTCGTGAAGATAAAAGCCCCGGCCGCTTTTCCGTCCCAGCTCGCCATCGGCGAGGAGCTTGTCGAGGATGGCTGGGAGGGCGAAGCGCTCCCCAAAGGCCTCGCGCATGGTCTTGGCCACATGAGCGGCGACGTCGAGGCCAATCTCGTCGAGCAGGCGCAGCGGGCCCATGGGCATGCCGAAGTCGAGCATGGCCCGGTCAATGCGCTCCACCTCGATCCCGGCATCGACCAGGCGCCCGGCCTCCACCAGATAGGGCATGAGCACTCGGTTGACGAGGAAGCCCGGCGCATCGCGGACGACCACGGGGATTTTGCCCAGCTCCCGCACGAAGGCGAGGACCTGTTCCACCACCTCGGGCCGGGTGTGGGGCGTCACCACGATTTCCACCAGCTTCATCCGACTGACCGGATTGAAGAAATGGAGGCCGATGACCCGCCCGGGATGGGTCACGCCGGGGGCTTCGGCGAGGGCGGTGACCGAGAGGGCCGAAGTGTTGGTGGCGATGACGGTGTCCTCCGAACAGCGCTCGCAGAGATCCGCGAAGAGCCGCTTCTTCACCTCGAGGTCCTCGAGCACCGCCTCGACCACCAGGTCGCAATGGGTCAGCGGAACCCGTTCCGCCGTGGGCGCGACGCGATCCATTTTGCGTTTGGCCTCGTGCTCGGTGAAAAGGTGCCGTCGCCGGGCCTCGTCAAAAAGCCGGGCGATGGAGTTCATCCCCGCGGCCACTCGCGAGGGATCGAGATCCGAGAGGATCACGGGATGATCCCGAGAAGCCAGGAACTGGGCGATCCCGGCCCCCATCACACCGGCGCCGATCACGGCGGTGCGGTGAAGGGGCCGCCACTCGTCGAGCGCCACCTCGGGGGCGTGGCGGTAGTGCCGCGCCTTTTCCTGCAGGGTGAAAATCCGCAGGAGGTTCTCGGCGGCCCTCGTCTCGGAAAGACGCAGGAAGGCCTCTCTCTCCCTTTTGAAGGAAGCCTCCAGCGGACCACGGGTGGCCCGGGTGACGACGTCTAAAGCCGCCACGGGCGCCGGGTAATGCCCCCGCGTCTTGCGAAGCAGGCGACGCTTGGTCAAATGGCGGATGATGGCGGCGCCCAGCCGGTTGTTGCTCCGCAAGTGAGCCGACCGCTCCGGGAGCGGTTTGAAAAGCAGTTCCAAGGCCCGCTCCCGCAGGCGCTCACGGGGCATGACCTCGTCCACCAGGCCGAGGCGACGAGCCTGCCGTGCGGAGACGCTGCGTCCGTTGAGGATCAGGTCGAGGGCCTTGGGCAAGCCGATGAGCCGGGGCAGGCGCGTCGATCCCCCCCAGGCGGGGAGGATGCCGAGCTGCGTTTCCGGAAGGCCGAGCTTGGTCGAGGCGTCATCGCTGGCGAGACGGCGGTCGCAGGCCAGGGCCAACTCCAAGCCGCCTCCCAGGGCCGCCCCGTGGATCAGGGCGATCGTCGGAATGGAGAAGGCGCTGATTTCCGAGAAGAGGCGCTGCCCGCGCTCCACCAGCAGGGCGAGCCGCTCCCCTCGCAGGCGGCCGAGCTGTTCGAGATCGGCTCCCGCCACGAAGACGCTGGGCTTGGAGCTGAGGAAGAGGAGGCCCCGGGCCCCCACCCGACGCACGGCGCGCAGGGCGATTTCCAACTCGTCGAGGAAAGCGGCGTCGATGACATTGGCGGACTTGCCAGGCTGATCAAAGGTGATCCAGGCCACCTCATCGACGAATTCCAAGTGGAGCCGGCGCTTGGGCGAAGGCAGGCCGACCGGATGGTGGGAGCCAGGATTCGGATTGAGGCGACTGATCTTCATGGGATTTCCTTTCTTTTGAGGGGGCTTAGAGGGCTTCCAACCAGGCCGCTCCCCCCTGGCCACCGCCGATGCAGAGGCTGACGAGGGCGCGCCGTTCCCGGCGGGTGCGGAGCTGGTGAAGGGCGGTGAGAACGAGACGGGCCCCCGTGGCGCCGACGGGATGCCCCAGGGCGATGGCCCCGCCGAGGGGATTGAGACGGTCCTCGGGCAGGGCCAGTCCATCAAAGGCCGGGCTTGCCAGGAGGGCTTTCACGGCGAGGACCTGGGCGGCGAAGGCCTCGTTAATTTCGATGAGATCGGCGTCTTCCGGTCGCAGGCCGGTGCGCTCGTGAAGCTGGCGAATGGCGTAGGCTGGCCCCAGACCCATGCGGCTGGGATCGCAGCCGCTCCAGGCGTAGTCCACGAGACGTCCCAGAGCTTCGAAACCGAGCGCCTCCGCCCGGTCCTCGCTCATCACCAGCAAGGCCACGGCGCCGTCACTGATCTGCGAGCTGTTTCCCGCGGTGACGGTGCCGGTGGGACGTTCAAAGACCGGCGGCAGCTTGGCGAGGGCTTCCAGGCTTTGCCGCTCGCGGATGCCTTCATCCCGATCCACGTAGCCCGCCTTCGTGCCCGGCAGGTAGACGGGGATGATCTCCCGGGCGAAGGCCTCGCGGGCTTGGGTGGCCTTGCGGTGCGATTCTAGGGCAAAGCGGTCCTGCGCCTCCCGCGAGATGGAAAACTCGCGGGCCAGCAGTTCCGCCGTCTGACCCATGTTCAAGCCGGAGACGGGATCGGTCAGGCCGAGCTTGAGCCCGACCAGGGGGGCGAAGTCCGCGGGGCGGAAGCGGATGGCCGCGGCCGCCTTTCCGCCCGCAGATTTCGCTCGCGACAGGGCCGCGAACTTGGCGGCAGCGGCCAAAGAGAAGAGGAGAGGAAGGCGGCTCATGTTTTCGGTCCCCCCCACCACGAAAATCTCGCCCCGCCCGGCCGCGAGGCGCTCCGAGGCCAGAGTGAGGGCCTCGAGCCCGCTGGCACAGTTGCGATGCACGGTCATCGCGGGGACGGTCTCAGGGAGGCCAGCGCGCAGGGCGATGACGCGGGCGAGGTTGGCGGCATCCGCAGGCTGCCCCACACAGCCGAAGAGCAGCTCGTCCACCAAGGCCGGATCCAGGCCCGTGCGCGTCAAAAGGGCCTGCACCACGACGCGCCCGAGCTCGGTGGCGTCCAGGGCCGAGAAGGCCCCGCCCATCTTGAGAAAGGGCGTGCGCACCCCATCGACGATGACGAGGCGCTTGTCCGCTCCGGGGGAAACTGGCATTTTCATGGTTCTGTCAGGGTTGTGAGTTCACGCTCCGGGGGCGCCGCCCAGGTCGCCGGATCCCGGTGATCGACGACGCGCTCCTCCTTGAGGGCCCGACCGACGCCTTGGAGGCGGCGGAGGTGCTCGGCGCTGTGGAATTCGATCCGGTTCGGCGTCATTTCGGTGAGCGCCAGAAAGCGCTCCTCGATCTCGCGCTCCAGGGCTGGGCGGGAAACGCGACCGCGGGGAGTGACGTGAACCACGATCTCGTCGCTCTCGAGGGGGTCGTCGTTGCGCTTGCGCAGCTCGATCTGCCAGGCACCGACCCGGTCGATGTTGTCGAGGAGGTTCTCCAGCTCGTTGAAGTTGACGAGCGTGCCCTTGACCTTGCCGATGCGAAGCCGCTTCACGTCGGTGACCCGGGAGATTTCCCCCACGAGGCGGGGCGTGCGACGCCCACAGGCCGGGCAGGGCTCGTAGACCAGGCCGCCCGAGATCCGGTCGCCGGTGCGGTAGCGCAGCACCACGCTGCCCCGGCTGTCGAGGGGGGTGAAGACGATCTCGCCGGGCTCGCCTTCGCCCAGCACCTCGCCGCTTTCGGGATCAATGATCTCCACGATGCCGAGGTCGGGGGAAAGGTGGTACCCCGGGGGCGCCTCCAGTCCGCTTCCGGGGCATTCCGGCCAGGCCATCTTGGCCTCGGTGAACCCGTAGGTGGCCATCACGTCCACCTGCCCGGCGCCGAGTTCCGCACAAAGGGCCCGCAGTTTGCGCCGCGTGCCCGGTGGGGCCTTCTCCCCACCCAGCACGATCTTGCGAAGCTGGGGTAGGTGCAGCCCGCGCTCCACCGCCAGGGAGAGCACGTGATAGAGGAAAGTGGGCATCCCGATGAGGGCCTCGGGATGGATCTTGTCGAGCAGGCGCAGGTTGCCCTCCGTTCCCATGACCTTGCCCCCACCGGTGGACAGGACAAAGGTCCCGAAGCCGAGGCCGGCGTGGTGGGCCAGCCAGAAGGCGAGATGGGGGGCGTAGGGAAAGAGGTTGAGGTGACGATAGGAGGGATCCGACTGACAAATCTCCATCATGCGTCGCCCTGACAGGGCGAGGATGTCCAGGTCGTGGGCCGTGTAGAGGAAGGGAACCGGCTCGGTCGAACGCCCCGTGGTGCTGGTCATGAGGATGGGGCGGTACTCGCGCTCCAGCGCGGCCTTGGCACCCGCCTTGCCGTGGCGCAGCGCCTTCCAGACCGTCGCCGGGCGGCGGCGCAGGACCGACTCCTCGGGCACGAGGACGAAGTCCTGCACGCGGGACCCCGTCTCAGGATCGTCGACGAGATGCCGCTTCGAGGTGAAGGGAATCTTGGCGAGGTCGTCGACGCCGCGAATGTCGTCGGCCGAGAGGCCCTCCCGGGCCAAGAGCTCTCGGTAGTGCCGGGAAAAAGGGAGCACCTGGTCGCGCAGGTAACGCCTCAAGCGATGCCCTTGGAGTTCACGGATGGACTCGGCAGGGAGGCGGTCCCAGAATCGTGTCAGGTGCTTGGTGTTCATGTGGCGTTTAGGGTGACCCTTGCGGGGGGAGAAACGGAATCGGAGGCGGAGCCCGGCGAGAGCAGGGCGAGGAGCTCGGGCAACTGCGACTCCGCGGCGAGACGGCCCAGCTCGATGTAGGAATGGTAGTTGTTGTAGTCGTGCCAGCGCGGCATCGGGCTGACCGCGCGGATCACGAGGTCGGCATGGGAGGCACTGCGATCGACCAGGCGCATCTGCGAGCCCATGGCGGCGCCGCGCAAGATGTCGAGGAGGTTCCCCCGGGCGAAGAGATTCGCCTTCTGGTTCAGCCAGGAAAAAGGATGGCGCCAGGGCTTGAAAGTCTCGGGCGTGTGCCGGAAGCGGCCCGTCTCCCCGGGGCGGGGCAGCACGTTGACGGCGATGATCCGGTCGACCAGCCCCGACTCGCGCAGGGCATCGACGGGGAGCGGCTCGGAGACGCCGCCGTCAATGTATTCGATCCCCTCCCGCTCCACCGGGACGACGACCCCGGGAATGGCCAGGCTGGCGAGCACCGCCGTGGCGACTTCGCCCTCCTGCAAGACGGCCCGGGCGTAGCCGTTGAGCTCCGTAGCCACGCAAAGGAAGGGCTTGGCCAACTCGTCGAAGCGTTTCTCGCCGAGGGTCTCACGGAGCCGGCTCAGGATCTTGCGTCCCCCCACGAAACCCCGACGCGGGGGAATGATGGGGTCCACCAGCCCCCAAAGATCGCGACGGGCCACCACCGTCGCCGCCAGGGCTTCCAGTTCGGAACCGGTCAGGCCCGAGGCCCAGAGGGCGCCGACATAGGCCCCCATGCTGGTGCCCGCGACGGCGTCGACGGGAATGCCATTTTCTTCCAGCACCTGGATGACCCCGATGTGGGCCAGACCCTTGGCGCCACCGGAGGAAAGGGCCACTCCGATGCGCGGGTGCCGGTCCTCGCTGCGGATCCCCTTCCGGAAGAATCCGGTGACCGATTGGGGGAGGAGGGAATGGAAACAGGCAGCCATCTTGGTGTCGCGGGGTGGCGACAGGCTGCCCGTGTCCTTTCGGGGGTCCCCGGGGTTCCCGATTTCTGGCTCGGGTCACCCTCGGTGCGGATTCTGGCGGGATCTCGTCGTTCTTTCTGCAGGGGCCCCCCTTCGCGATGCGGGCGGCAGTCGCCGGGGGTTGAGTGTTCGTCAGGGTGTTTTTGGAAACTTCCGCGCCCTCCGGGGAGGACGCTCTAGGGATATAGACGAACGAGGATAGAATCCGTTCAACTTTTTCCATCTGAGCCGCTTAGAATTCCGACTTTTTTTCTCTACTATCGGTCAATCATCCTCAACGCAGGGACTGGCGCTGTCTGCGGGGTTGACCTGGGCCAAGACACGCGGGACTCTTGGCCCCATGGTCGAATGGCAATTCCAACGCAGCGGCATGCTTTGTGTGGTCTCGGGTCCCTCCGGCTCGGGAAAGACGACGCTCTGCCGTCGCTTTTCCGAAAGCGACGGCAATGCGGTCTATGCCGTCTCAGCCACTACGCGGGCGCCCCGGGAAGGCGAACGCGACGGCGTGGACTACCACTTCCTGGAGCGCGCTGAATTTGAAGCCGGCATCGCCCGGGGGGATTTCCTCGAACACGCGGAGGTGCACGGCCGCCTCTACGGCACCCTCAAGAGCGAAGTGCTCGGTCATCTCCAGGCAGGGCGCGACGTGCTCATGGACATCGACGTGCAGGGCGCCGCCCTGGTGCGCCGCAGCACGGACCCGCTCATCCAGGAGGCCCTGGTGGACATCTTCATCCTCCTGCCCGGTGAGGCGGAACTGGTCAAGCGCGTCCGCGCCCGTGGCACGGAAACCGAGGAACAGCTGGCCGTGCGCCTCCACAATGCGCGGGAAGAGTCCCAGCACTGGTCGGAGTATCGCTACACCCTCGTCAGCGGGGATCGCGAAACGGATTTCGAAACCTTCCGCTCCATTCTCCTGGGGGAGCGCTGTCGCTCTCGGCGCTTGCGCAAGCTCGGGGACGAACCGAAGCTTCCCTCGTGAGCGATTCTCCATCGGGCAAGCAAATCGTGCTCGGCGTCTGCGGATCGATTGCGGCCTACAAGGCTGCCGATCTCGTCAGCCGCCTCGTCAAGCGCGGCCACGGCGTCCACGTCGTCATGACGCGGGATGCCCAGGAATTCATCACTCCCCTGACCCTGCAGGTGCTCTCGCGGCAACCCGTCACTACAGACCTCTACGACGAGAAGCAAAGCTGGCATCCTGGCCATATCGAACTCGCCGACCGCGCCGACCTGCTCGTGGTGGCCCCGGCCACGGCCAACCTCATCGCCAAGTTCGCCCAGGGACTCGCGGACGACGCCCTGTCCGCCATTCACCTCGCCACCCTCGCGCCCGTGCTGATCGCCCCGGCGATGAACGGGAAGATGTGGCAGCATCCGGCCACCCAGAGCAACGTCGAGATCCTTCGTTCCCGCGGGGTCCACTTCCTCGGCCCCGAAGAGGGAATCCTCGCCTGTGGCTACGAAGGCGTCGGACGTCTCTGGCCCGTCGAAGGCATCGAGGCCCGCATCGAGGAAATCCTTTCGGCCCAACCATGATCAAGCCCTCGAAGGACTGGCGGGCCGAGAGCGCCTCCCTCGATCGGCCAGCCCCGAATCGTCCCGCCCCTCGGCCTCCCCACTTCCGACCGCCTCGTTGAGCATGCGATTTCTCATCACCGCCGGCCCCACCCGTGAAGCCATTGATCCAGTGCGCTATCTCTCCAACCGTTCCTCGGGGCGCATGGGATACGCCATCGCCGAGGCGGCCCGGAACCGGGGACACGAGGTCCTGCTGATCTCGGGTCCCGTCGCCCTCGAGCCTCCGGAAGGGGTCGAGGTCCAAAAGGTCGAGTCCGCCCTGGACATGTACGAGGCCGTCGCCGCGTCCATCTCCCAGGTCGACGTGGCCATTTTCTGTGCCGCCGTCGCGGATTACCGCGTCGCCGAGGTCTCCAAGGACAAGATCAAGAAGTCGGGGGAGACGCTCTGCCTGAACCTGATCCAGAATCCCGACATCCTCGGGAGCGCCCGGAGCGTCTTTGGCTACCGCGGCTTGCTCGTGGGCTTTGCTGCGGAAACGGGTCAGCTCGAGGAACACGCCCTCGACAAGCTGCACCGCAAGGGCTGCGATCTGCTCGTCGCCAACGACGTGAGCCGCTCGGACATCGCCTTTGACCACCCGGAGAACGAAGTGCTGCTCTTCGATCGCCAGGGCGGATGCGAGCTTCTCTCCCGCGCGCCCAAGGAGGAGATCGCCGCGGCCCTCCTGGAACGCATCGAACGCTGGACGGATCAATAATCCCCCGCCCCGCCCCGCGCCGAGGACATGAGCCGGAACCTGAAGCTCTTCATTGCCTTCCGCCTGCTCTTCAACGCGCGTTATTACTATCCCATCTTCGCCGTCATCCAGCTCGACTACGGCCTAACATTGACTCAATTCGCGCTCCTCAACGCCGTCTGGGCCGTTTCCATCGTCTGCCTCGAGGTTCCCTCGGGGGCCCTCGCCGACCGCATCGGGCGCCAGCGCATGGTCGTCCTCGCCTCCGGCCTGATGGTGCTGGAAATGAGCCTGCTGGCCTTTGTTCCCCTGGGCAACAACCGGATCGTCTTCTGGGCCTGGGTGGTGAACCGCCTGCTCTCCGGGGCAGCGGAGGCCGCGGCCAGCGGGGCTGACGAGGCCCTCGCCTACGACTCCATCCCCGCGGCAGACCGCGCCCGGCTGTGGCCCCAGGTGCTCGCGCGGCTCATGCGGCTTTCCTCCCTGGCCTTCATCTTCGCCATGCTGGTGGGCTCGGCAGTCTACGACCCCGAGCTCCTCTCCCGGGGACTCGCGGCCCTGGGATGGGAACGCCGACTCGAGGCGGCCGAGGTGCTGCGCTTCCCCATTTACCTCACCCTCCTCAACGCCTTGCTGGCCGTCGCCGTCGCCCTGGGCATGCGGGAACCGCCCCTGGAGACGGAATGCGGCGGGGAGGCTTCGCTCTGGTCGGGCATCCTGGCGACAGGGCGTTGGATTCTCGCCACACCCCTGGTCTGCGGCCTCGTGCTGGCCGCGCTGGTCCACGACAGCGTCCTGCGCCTCTTCACGGTGACGGCCTCGGAATACTACCGCCTCATCCAGATCCCGGTCGTCTGGTTTGGGGTGATCGGCGCCGCCTCCTCGGCCCTGGGCTTGCTGACCTCGCATTGGGCCTCTCGCCTGGTGCAGCGGGGCAGCATGCGGAGCAACTACCGCCTCGTCTCCCTGCTGGCGCTCGTCGGCCTGGTCGGGACCGCCACTGCCCTCCCCTATGCGGGGGTCCTCTTCATCGCCTGCTTCAGCATCGGCTTTGGCCTGCTCAACTTTTTCACCTCCCACTACCTCAACGCCCTCGTGGACTCCCGACGTCGCGCCACGGTCCTCAGCTTCCGCGGCCTGGCCCTCAACCTGGGCTTCGGTGGCTTGAGTCTCCTCTATGGGCTCCTCATCCGCGGCCTCAAGGAGGGCGCGCCCAGTCCCGAACTCGCCTATCGCTCCAGTCTCTGGTGGCTGCCCGGCCTTTTTCTGCTCCTGTGGCTGCTCTGGCGCTGGCATCAACGGCGACGAGGCGTCCTCAGCCACGAGCGGGCCCTCCCGTCAGTGGCTGCGCCCCTGGGGAAGGGAGAGGCCCAGGGGGCAAAACTGCCCTGAACCCGGCCGGGAGGGCTTCCCGAAGATTTGGGCTGGCACCGGGCGCTCCCTACCGTAAACTGAACTTGTGAGCAAGGAATACGCCAGGCACCGCGCTCCTCGGGCTCGCCCCTTTGCCGGCCGTTCAATCCGCGGACCTCTGTGGGACCCCCGCTCTCCTTTGGGATCTGTCGCGGGGACTTGGCCACGAACCGGCCTTCTCGCCCTGGGGATTCTTGGCATACTCCTTCCCCATCCGATCGAGGCGCGCCGCGCCGTCACCGCCAGTTTGCGCCCGGAGGAATTGGTCGAGTACGAAACGGAAAGCCCCGAAGTGAAGCGACTCATCGAGATCGCTCTCGACCTCACCCGGCAGGGTCTGGGCTATCGCTTCGGCTCGAATTCGCCGAAAAGAGGGGGCATGGACTGCTCGGGAACCGTTCAGGCCGCCTTGCTGGCCCATGGCTTCACGGAACTGCCGCGCTCCTCCCAGGATTTCTACCACTGGGCGAAAGCGGAACCCGGCTTCGTCCCCACCCCGTCCGTCACCAGCACCGAGGACCCGATCTTTGCGAAACTCCGCCCGGGGGATTTGCTGTTTTGGCAGGGGACCTACGACACCGGTTCGACGGAGTCCCCCATCTCGCACGTGATGATTTTCCTGGGAACCCTCAAGGCCGACGGCAAGGGCGTGGTCTTTGGCGCCAGCAGTGGCCGACGCTACCGCGGCCAACGGATCGACGGGGTCAGCGTCTTTGATTGGGAGGTGCCCAAGGAGGACTCCACCTCCGACTTCGTCGGCTACGGCCCGATTCCTGGCCTGCGCCCGCCTCCGCCCCCAAAGCCCCGTCCCTCGGTGGAGGCGAATGTCCTGAAATCGCTGCTTGATAAAATATTTAAGAAAAGCGAAATTCTTGCGCCATGAAAGCCCATACCTTGATCGCCCTTTGCTTCGTCGCGTCCTTCGCCTTCGTCGGATGTTCTCCCACCCAAAAAGGCGCCGCCACCGGTGCCGCCGCTGGCGCGGGCATCGGAGCGCTCGTCGCCGGAGACGGCAACCGCGGCACGGGGGCCCTCATCGGGGGGGCCGTCGGAGGTCTGGGTGGCGCCGCTGTCGGATCCAACCAAGAGAAGAAGCAGCAGCAGTACTACGGCCCCCAGCCCAGCTACCGCTACTGATCCCCATTCGACCCTAATCCTTTTTCGACCCACCGGACCGCTCGCAAGGCGGTCCGGTTTTTTTGGGTCATTTTGGAGGAAAGGGAACCTTCGGCGAGAAAGGGCACTCGCGGCGAAGGTCCCCGTCCCCCGATCCGGTCGGGGGGACGGAAACTTCCGGACGATTCCCGCCGTCCCGAACCTCAGGCCGGCGTCGTCGTCAGCTTGCTGAGATCCCAGTCGCTCGCGTCCAGCTTACATTCCTCGGCGAGGTGGATGAAGCCCTTGATCTCGGCCTCGGTGAAGAGCAAGCCCTGGGCCTGTTCGCTCAGTTGGGCGCTCTTGGCCTCGATGGTGCCGGGCAGCATGCAGTTCTCATTGCCGTGCCCGAAGATGTCCTTGAGCACCGCGGTGATGTTTTCTGCCTGGCTGCGGCCATGCGAGAAGCCCGCGCCGGAGATCGCCTCGGGATGGACGACCTGGAAGTAGAAGACACAGCTGGTCTTTTCTCCCGTGCCCTCAGCCTTGGCATTGCGCCCCCGCAGGGTGGGCAGGGATCCGCCGATGGCGGCCCCGTAAAGTTCATTGAGCAGGCCAAGCCCGTAGCCCTTGTGACGGCCGAAGGGCATCAAGGCCACCACGGCGAAGGGGTCGTCCGTGGGATTGCCGTCCTTGTCGACACCGAAGGGAGCCTCGAGCTTCTTGTTCTCGCGCTTGTACTGTTCCACTTTGCCCATGGCGATTTCCGAGGTGGCCCAGTCGATCACCACGGGGTATCCCAGAGCCTCCACCGTGGGGAAGCCCCAGCTGTGTGGATTCGTTCCCAGGGTGGGGAACTTGCCGCCAAAGGGCACGACCTCGGCCAGGGTGGAGGTGCAGTTGGTGTAGGCGATGTAGCCACGCCTCGCGGCGTCCATGACGTAGCCGCCGCCCCAGAGGTAATGGAAGGCATTGTCGACCGCCACCGTGCCACTGCCGTATTCATCCGCCAGGCGGATGCAGGTCTCCATGGCTTCACAGGCGACCGCCTGGCCCAGCTTGAGGTTGGCATTCCAGCTCTGCACGGCGGGGAAACGAGTCTCCCGGATCTCGATCTGCGCCCCCGGGACGCAACCGCCGCTCCCGCTGCCGAAGAGCTCGTCAAGGTGGAGGGCCTTCAGGGCATTGTGCGTGCGGATTCCATGCCAGGACGCTTCGCTACACATCCGGGCGGCCGCGGCGGCCTCCTCCTCGAGATACCCCCGATGCCGGTAGGCCGCGGCAACGAGATCCTCGTGCTGTTCTCGGGAAACGACGTAGTAAACGGAGCTGGACATGATCGAAAGGAGCTGAGGGGTGGTTGGAGAAAGGGGCGCAGGAAGGCGCCCCCCTTTCGCGAAGCTGGCGCGGAATCCGAAGCTGCGCTAGTGAAAATTGCCGTGCGTGGCCGGGCCCGGGACGGATTTTCGGCCTGCGACGATCTCGCCTTGGCGACGGGCCAGTTTCAGTCCGTTCCCTCCTCGGTGAGGCCGAGAAAAAGTTCCTCAAGGGAGCGGTCCTCCCCGCCCGTGACCTGGCGGCGAATCTCCTCCACCGTGCCCACGGCCTGCAGACGCCCGCGGTGGATGATGCCGACGCGATCCGCCAGCTCCTCCGCGACATTGAGCAGGTGGGTCGACAGGAACACCGTCACGCCGGCGCGGCTGCGGGCCTTCAATTCCTCCTTCACGACCCGGGCATTTTTCGGATCCAGCCCAACCATGGGCTCATCGACGATGACGACTTCAGGTTCGTGGAGAAAGGCCGAGGCAAAGGCGAGGCGCTGTCGGGTGCCATGGCTGAGATACTCGATGCGCTGCCGCGCATAGGGCATCAAGGAGAAGCGCTCCATGAGTTCCGGGGTGCGCCGCTTCGCCGCCTCGCGATCCACTTGAAAGAGCTCGGCAATGAAGGACATGAACTCCAGGGGCGTGAGCTTGTCGTAGAATTCCGCGACATCCGGGATGTAACCGATGCGCCGCTTCGCCTCCAAGGGATCCTTCTGGATGTCGTAGCCGCAGATCCTGGCTTGCCCCGTCGTGGGGGCCATCAAGCCGGTGAGGAGCTTGATGGTGGTCGTCTTCCCTGCGGCATTGGGTCCCAGAAAGGCAAAGAGCTCACCGCGGGGGATGACGAGATCGAGCTCGTCCAAAGCCAGCAGTTCGCCGTAGCGCATCGTTAGTTTGCTTGTTTCTATCATTCCACTTCCATTGGAAATCGGGCGGGACGCCCGGCATTGCCGAAGCCTTCAGGAGGAAGGACTGCGCTTGTAGGCACTCAGGGGAACAAGGATTTCGGAGACCGCCTCGATTCCGAAATCCGTTTCTATTCTCAGGGGTTCCCCTGCCTCACTAATATAGGCTCGCAGCTCCTGCCCGGCCTCCTCCCCCCGCAGGATGAGCACAAAGGCGGGGATTTCGCGTCCGGCGAGGAGGAAATTCCCCGTACGAGCCTCGACCGTAAACTTCAGGGAGCCGAGCGTTGCCCCGGCCACCCCGGCAAGCTCCAATGCCTGCCCCAGCAAGGGGAGGGCCAGGGCCGTGGGCTGGAGCCCTGACAAGGAATCCACGGCAAAGATCTCCTGCCCGGCCATGTCGACCCTGGCTTGAAACCCCGTCCCCTCCCCCTGGCGGGCATCGTAGGCGAGGTGCGCCGTCAGCTCACGACCCGGCACCCGCAAGGACACTTCGCCGTCGCGGACCCGCATCTCCTCAGTGAAGGCGATGCTGCCTCTCCAGGAGACCTGAATCGCGGTCGATCCGTCCTCCATGAGGCGATCGGTAACGCCCGATACCGAGAGCACTCGCTCCACCACGCCGTCTTGCTCGTGATGTCCGGTGCTACCTGAAACCTTGATCTCCCCCCGCCGCCGCCCATTGTCCAAGAGGGCCATGGTGGTCGACTCGTTCCATCCGAAGAAAACCCGATAAACCTCCCGGGGATCGGTCAGGGCCATGCGGGAGCTCGGCGGGGCCCAGACGACCGCACAGAGCCAAGCCACACTGCCCAACCAAAACAGGAGGATGAGAAGAGTGGCGATTCGGAGGGGCATTCACGCGATCTTATCACGACGGAACGGACCAACTCAACCCTCTTGCGTCCGCCTGTCCGCAGCCCGTGTTGACTCATAAATAAAGACACCGAAGGCCCGGCCCCGGAGGGACCGGGCGGAGCGTGGCCTTATATTAGGGACACCGAAGCGAGTGATGGCTGAGAGGGCAATGACGCCTTGCCTCACCAGAAGGCACCGCGAAAATTCCGCGGTCCCGACCGGCCGGATTGCGCCCCGTCTCAGGGGCAAGCGGAGCTTGTGCGCCGCCCCCCCTTCGGACTAGTCTGCCGGGCGAAGCGCGTCAGGGCATCCCTTGCCCCCCCTGACCGCCCCACCAACCCGAACCCTCCCCAATCGCCATGCACCCTCCCCGCCAGCGGCCCATTCCGATGGTCCAACGCCTCCTCTTCGGATGCTTGATGAGCAGCCTCGTCTCCCTTGCGGCGGCCGCCGAATACGGAGGCGTTCGGGTCATCGCCCATCGCGGAGCCGGCTTTGAATTTGATGAAAACACCCTGGAGGCCTGTCGGCAAAGCTATGAACGCGGCATTCGCGGCTACGAGATCGACGTTCGCATGACCCGCGATGGCCAGCTCGTGCTGATGCACGATGCCGATGTCTCCCGCACGACGGAGGGCGAAGGACGCATCGAGGAGCTGACGCTGGAGCAGATCCGTCCCCTGCGGACCCGCAAGAACGGCGTCGCGGTACCGACGGCCCAAGAGCTCTTTCGCTACTTCAGCGACAAGCCCGATGTCTACCTGATGTTGGAAATGAAGACGGGAGACCGCAAGGCCTATCCCGATGAGCGGGTGGAGGTCTACTGCCAAAAGCTCCTCGAGGCCGCCCGCACCCTGCTGCCGAAGGACAGCTACTGTTTCATCTCCTTCGACACCCGCGCCCTCGCCGCCATTCGTCGCCTCGACGAAGAGGCCTTCACCGGCTATCTCAGCAGCCAGCCGCCCACAGAGGAAATCCTCGCCGATGCGCTTCGGCTCGGCAGCGGGCGCCTCTCCGTTCCCATTGAAACGACGACGCGTCAATGGGCCCGGAAGATCCGCGACGCCGGGCTGCAGCTGTCGCTTTGGCCGATCCGCACCCAGGAGGACGCCGATCTGGCCGTGCTCTGGAAGGCGTCCATCCTTTGCACGGACACGCCCAGCGAACTCCTCGGAATCGCGCCCGCGACCTCCGCGCCCTGAGGCCCGGGCTGAGCCGCCCTCACTCGGCGCCGCTCCCTCGACCCCAGGTCGTCGCCAAGAGCTCGGTCTGGGCGGCGGCTTGCAACGCGTTCCCCTGGCCGATGGGCAGAAGAAAGAAGTCGCCCTCGCGGAAGCGCGTCGTGCCGTCTCCGACTTCTCCACTGATGAGGGTGACGATGAGGAAGCGACCCCGGGCAATCTTGTCCAGCGATTGGCCCGGCGCGAGCTGATGGCGCTCGAGCCGGAAATGCTCGCAATCGACTAACACACATCCATCCGCAACGCCCAGGGAAGGGGCGGTGTCCCCGAAATCGATGCACTGCAGCGATTCCTCGATGTGCAGGGTGCGGGGCTTCCCGTCGAGGCCGGTGCGGTTCCAGTCGAACACCCGATAGGTGGTGTCCGAGCTTTGCTGAATCTCGTAGATGAGCAGTCCCGCCCCAATGGCGTGGAGTCGCCCACTGGGAAGGAAGAGATACTGCCCCTTTTCCACCGGCAGGCGATGGATGCAACGCTCCACCTCCCCCGCCTCGATGGCCTGGCGGAAATGGGCGGGATCGACCCCCTCCTTCACTCCGACGTAGAGGACGGCGCCGGGCTCGGCCTCGGCAATGTACCAAACCTCGGTCTTGGGCTCCCCGCCGAGGGCGGCCGCCACGGCAGCTGGCGGATGCACCTGCACGGAAAGCTTGTCCCGGGCATCGAGGATTTTGCACAGCAAGGGAAAGGACTCCACCGCCGGAGCGTCGTCCCCAAAGATGGCCGGGCGACTCTCCGGGTCGGACCACAGGTCGGACAAGGTCCGGCCATCGTAGGCCCCACCGATCACTTTGCTATCGGCTTCCGGCCGAGCGGAGATTTCCCAGGATTCCCCATAAGGCTGCTGGGAATCGGGAAGCGCACGCCCGAAGCGGGTCTCCAGTAACCGCCCTCCCCAAACTCGGGTTTGATAAATGGGTTGGAATCGGATAAAGGGATCGGAAGGGTTCGACATAGCGAAACAAGCAGCGCGCGGTAGAATAGCCGTGGACCCGACCCTTCGCCACCCGCTTTTCAGGAAACGACCGCAAGATGAATCCGGAAGTCAAAGAGCGCTTCGACGCCTACATCCGCCAAAAGGGCATGCGCCGAACGGGGCAACGCGATGTCATCCTCGAAGCGGCCTTTTCCAGCGACGACCACTTCACGGCGGAGGAATTGCTGTCGAAGGCTCGGGGGCTCGATCCCAAGACCTCGCGCGCCACGCTCTATCGCACCATTGCCCTGCTAGTGGAGTGCGGACTGCTGCGCGAGATTGACCTCGGCCGCGACGAGCGCGTCTACGATCCCAACTTTCTCGATTCGCCCGACCACAATCACCTCATCTGCATCGACTGCGGGAAGGTCATCGAATTCGAAGACGAAAACGTGGCCCTGCTGATCGACTGCCTCACCCGTCGCCTCGGCTTCCGCCCCAGCATGAAGTCCATGCGCATCGAGGCCTGCTGCGACCGCCTTCGCCAGGAAGGCTTCTGCAGCAACCTGGTCCAACAACGGCTCCAAAAGCGCGCCTGAAGGGCCCCTCCGCAAACGGCCCTGCGCCCGGTCGGGAAAGGGCGGCCGGAGCGAATTTCCCGCTTGCCGCCAAGCCTTCTCGGCGCGAAGCACTCAGGCATGTGGAAAGGCAGATTTCAGACGGAAACCTCGAACCTCGTGCAACGCTACGGAGAGTCGATCTCCTACGATTGGCGTCTCTACGCTTGCGACATTGAAGGCTCCATCGCCCACGCCGCCGCCTTGCAGGCCGCGGGCATTCTCACGAAGACGGAGGAGCGCGCCATCGTGAAGGGACTGCAGGAAATTCGCCGCGAAATCGAATCCGGGGAATTCCGCTTCCAGACGAGCCTCGAGGACATCCACATGAACATCGAGCGGGCGCTCACCGAAAAGATCGGACCCGCCGGCGCCAAGCTGCACACCGCTCGCAGCCGCAACGACCAGGTCGCCCTCGACGTGCGCCTCTATTGCCGCGGGGAAGTGCAAGCCATTTACCTTCGCCTAACCAACCTACAAAAGGCCCTCCTCAGCCTCGCCGTCCAGCATCCCTCCGCCGTCGTGCCGGGCTACACCCATCTCCAGCGGGGCCAACCCGTCCTCTTTTCCCATCACCTCCTTGCCTATCTGGAGATGCTGGAGCGCGACAAGGAGCGACTCGTCGACGCCTACCGCCGCCTCAATGTGATGCCGCTTGGCTCTGGCGCCCTCGCCGGGTCCACCATCGTCCTGGACCGCAAGCTCATCGCCGAGAAACTCGGCTTCCCCGCGGTGACCCAGAACAGCATGGACGCGGTGAGCGACCGCGACTTCGTCGCGGAACTGCTCTTTGTCATCGCCATGGCCGGCGTGCACCTCTCCCGCCTCAGCGAGGATGTCATCCTCTGGGCCAGCGCCGAATTCGCCTTCATTGAACTGAGCGACGCCCACACCACCGGCTCGAGTCTCATGCCCCAGAAGAAGAACCCGGACGTCGCCGAGTTGACCCGGGGCAAGACGGGCCGGCTGCTCGGCAACCTGGTCTCCCTGCTGACCACGATCAAGGGGCTGCCCATGACCTACAATCGGGATCTCCAGGAGGACAAGGAGCCGCTCTTCGACTCCATCGACCAAATCAAGCTGGCCCTCGAAGTCTTTGCCGAGATGATGGCCGCGGCCCGGATCCGCGAGGACCGCACACTGGAGGCGGCCTCCGACCCCTTCCTCCTCGCCACCGACCTGGCCGACTACCTGGTGTTGCGCGGCGTCCCCTTCCGCGAGGCCCACGAGGTCATCGGCAAGCTCACGGCCTACAGCCTCGGCGAAAAACGCCCCTTCCCGGAGATGACCCTCGAGGAGTACCGCCGCTTCTCCCCCGCCTTCGAGGCCGATGTACACAAGGTCCTCGACCTCAAGACCGCCCTCAGGGCGCGCAAGGGCATCGGAGCGCCTTCTCCCGCGAATGTCGGCGCTCAGATTTCGCGCTGGCAGAAGAAGCTGCACGACTCGACCCAGCCCGACTGGGGGAGGCCCTCCCCCAAGACGCGCCGCCGTTCCTAAGCGGTGTCCCACGGGGAAGCGCTGTCCTTCCGTCTTCCTGACAAGTCACTCTCGTCGTCCGGAATCGCGTGCCGTCCGCGAAGCGTTTTTTGCTTTGGCTGAGGGTCGTTTCCCCGCATCCTCGGCCTTGTCATGAAGTTCCCCCGCCTCCTTCCCGTCCTTCTCCTCGGCCTGCTCACCGTCCTGCCCCCACGAGGGATGGCCCAGGACAACACCAATGCCCGGCAGCGCGCCGGGGAAGTCGTCGACGCGACCGCGGATCGGCCCCTGCGCATCATCGCCTTTGGTGCCCATCCCGACGATCCCGAATTTCAGATCGGCGGCTGCGCCATCCGCTGGGCCAAGCTCGGCCACAAGGTCAAGCTCGTCGCCTGCACCAACGGGGACATTGGCCACTGGGGGATGGCCGGAGGCGAGTTGGCGCAACGCCGCCTCGCCGAAGTCCAGGAGGCCGCCCTCCGCATGGGCACGGAAGTCGAGGTGCTCGACATTCACGACGGCGAACTGCTCCCCACCCTCGAAAACCGCAAAACCATCGTCAAGCTGATCCGGGAATGGGATGCCGACCTCGTCTTCTCGCACCGCCCCTACGACTACCATCCCGACCACCGCAACACCGGCCTGCTAGTGCAGGACGCCGCCTTCATGGTGATGGTCCCCTATTTCTGTCCCGATGTCCCCGCCCTGACGAAGAACCCGGCCTTCTTCTTTTTCCCTGACAAATTCACCAAACCCAATCCCTTCACCCCCACGGTGGTGGTCTCCATCGACGAAGTTTTCGAGGACAAGCTGCAGGCCCTCGACGCCCTGGAATCCCAAGTCTACGAAGGGGGCGCCCTCGGGACGCCCGAGACCCGGGCCCAGCGCTTTGGCGACGACCCGGAACGCCGCCTCCACTTCCTGCGCCGCAGCTGGCAGAGCCGTCACGGCAACCTGACGGAACGGTTCCAGGAAGCGATCAAGGAATGGTACGGCGAGGAAAAGGGGAAGGCCATCAAGTACGTCGAGGCCTTCGAGCTCTGTGAGTACGGCGCCCAGCCCTCCAAGGACCAACTCCGTCGCCTCTTTCCCTTCTTCGACTAGCGTCGAGCGCAAGGGCCCGACTCCGGCTCGAGGCGCGCCTGCCTGGCCAGGCTCGCCCGATCCGCGCGCCTGCCCCGACGGGCTCTCCGCCCCCTGCCGAGCGGGCAGGAAGCGGAGAGAATAGAACGGACCGGACTCAGAGCTCCAGGGCCCAGCCTTCGCGATACTCGCGCTTGACCAAGGCAGCGGCTTCGGGGCAATTCGGCGAGCTGAGCGTTTCGGAGTTCCACTCCACCTTCTTGTTGAGGCGCACGGCGAGGTTGCCGAGGAGAACCATTTCGGTGAAGGGACCGCTGTGGGAGAACTTCGACTGCGGCAGCTCGGGATCGCCGGCCTTGATGGCATCGTAGAATTCCTTGTGGGGATCCTCGTCGCGGGCGCGGGGGATCGAGGGGGCGGGATAGTCGAAGCCATCCATGAGGTTCCCGGGCTTGACCACCCAGGTGTCCTTGCTGCGGTTGAACCAGATCTTGCCGCGGGTGCCAATGACGACGCTGCCGTAGCCCTTGGCCTCGGTGGTGTCGAGTCCCTCGGTGATGTCCACCGGAGGGACGTTGGGCTCGCGGATCTTGCCCCCGTCGATCGTGCTCTCGAGAGCCCATTTTTCCGGATTGAAAATGGCGTCCTTGTAGCCGTCGTACCAGGTGTACTTGATGGGCTGGCCGTTCTTGCCGGTGAACTGGTATTCAATGGTCGCCCAGGTCGGCGGGGAAATTTCGCTCTGGGCCCCGCGTCCATCCGCGCTGACGGCGGAGACGCTGGTGGGCGCCCCCAGTTCGGCGGCCCAATAGCTCATGTCCATGATGTGGCAGGCCATGTCGCCCAGGGCGCCGGTGCCGAAATCCCAGTAGCCGCGCCACTTGAAAGGGTGGATTTGGGGACTGTAGTCGCGGAAGGGAGCGGGACCAATCCAGAGATCCCAATTGATGTGGGCGGGGACGGCCTCCTTCTCCGGCCAGGCGGGGATGCCCTGGGGCCAGATGGGGCGATTGGTCCAGGCGTGGACCTCGACGACGTCGCCGATGAGGCCAGCGCGGATCAGCTCGACGACGCGGCGCATGTGGTTGTGGGCATGGGCCTGGTTGCCCATCTGGGTGACGACGCCGTGCTTCTTGGCCTGTTCGGTGAGGACGCGGGCCTCCCAGATCCCGTGGGTGAGCGGCTTCTGACAGTAGACCGCACACTTCTTCTTCATGGCGGCGACGGCCGCGTGGGCGTGGACGTGGTCGGGAGTGGAAATGGTCACGGCGTCGATCTTGTCCCCTTCGGCCTCCAACATCTCGCGCCAGTCATCGTAGAACTTCGCCTCGGGGAAGCTCTCGCGCGTCTTGGCCCAGCCGCCACCGAGGTTCGGATATTTCTCCACGTCGACGATGTCGCAGAGGTGGGTGATCTGGAATCCCGCCTCGGCGGAATTGGCGATGTCGCTGGCCCCCTTCCCCGAGGTGCCGATGCCGGCGAGCGTGATGCGGTCGTTGGCGCCGAAGACGCGACTGGGAACGACCTGGAACTGGAAGGCGGCGGCGCTGGCCGCGAGGCCTTTGACGAAGTGTCGGCGGGAGCTTTGCATGATCTCTATGGGTTTAGGCAATGGCCGGGACCGCGATGCTGGCCCCGGGGAAGAAGGTAATGGGCTTCATCCAGGCCGCAAGCACGGCGCGAGGCTGCCTGCGCCAGGCCCGACCGCCTCAGGGAGCGGGTTGCTTGGGCCGATCCGGCCGTCCCTCGACCGGGCCAGGTCTCTCTGCCTCACCTCCCTTGCGTCCCCCGGGAGGCCGACCCTGACCCTTCCCGGGTCCGCCCTCGAGTCGCTTGGGCAGGTCGGCGATGGAGGGATCGATGCGCACCATCTCCTCGAGTGTCACTTGGCGGAGCTTGCGATGGGCTTCGAGACGCCGACGGCGAATGGCCTCGTCCTCCTCCCGGATCTTGTCCAGCTCCTCACGCACCGCCTTGACGGCCTCGGAGGCTAGGGCGGCTTCCTCCGCCTTTCGGAATTTTTCTCGCTCCTCCGGGGAGAGACTTTCCAGGAAACCAGGCGGCCGAATTTGATCGCCAAAGCCTCGGCTCAGGCCCGAACCGCGCCCCCGGGATTTCTCCTCATTCTCCGGCTCCCGGCCCGGCCGGGGGCCCTCAGCGCCCTGCACTCTCTGCAGTAATTTCACAAGCGAGGGATCGATGCGCTCCACGGCGTGTTTCACGGCTTCCTGAAAGGCCTCGCCAGCCTGCTTGACCTCCTCACGAGCATTGATTACGGCGGGGTCCGTCCAGGATTGGCGCATGGCCTCGCGCAGTTTTTGGCGTTGCTCGGGCTCGAGATGCCTCCACACATCGGCCCGCGAGCCTCCCGCAGGGGGCGGAGGGGCGTCCTGGGACTTAGGCGGCTCGGCCTTCTGGGGCAGGGGAGGCGTTCCCTCCTGCGCCATCAGGGGAACCAGGACGAGCCCGGTGAAGAGCAGGAGGCAGTAAGGGCGTCTTAGCAAATCTGAGAATCGTTTCATCGGCAGCAGCGGCTTGGTAGCGGAATCAACCCCCCGCTTCAAGAAAAGTTGCAAGGCCCGGGGTAATCAGCCACCCTACCCCCCCGAAGGGAATCGCCACCGTTTGGAGTGCCGGGGGGACCTTCTCCCCAAGGCCCTCTTCCCCGATTCCCTGCCCTGTTATTGCTCCGCCATGCCCTCCCGTCTCCGCCGTTTTCCCTACCTTTCCGCCGTGATCCTCGGCGCTCTCGTGGCGCGGTTGGTGGTGGCTGGGCTGAGCGGCTGGGGCGTCGCCGCCCTCGTCATCACCGCCCTCTGGTTCGGAGTCGAATTTCTGCGCTGGTTGCTGCCGCCGGACGAGTTTGCCCGCCAATTCCCCCCCTCGGAGGCGTCCCCGGAGGCTGGAGAGGCCTCCGACAGGGCCAGCACCCTCATCTCCCTCGTTTACTTCCTCAATGAGCCTCGCAAGGCCGACGAGGCCGCCATTCGCCAATGCGTCTGCAACGCCCTGGGACTCGAGGGCTCGGGAGACGACGAGGCGGCCGACTGTTTGGTCTTGCCCTTTGCCCCCCCCGACACCGCGCCGGGAGAGGACCACATCCTCCACTACATGGTTCGGATTCCCGAAGGGTTGTTCGCGGTCCTGGTATCCGCAAAGCCCTACATTGAAGACCCCAAGGGCTTCGCCAAGCGCTCCATCCGAGACAAGCGCTTGCGCACCGCCGTGGAGAGCCATCTCGCCTGGATCTCCGTCGACCTGATGGAGGAGATCCACGAGCCCGAGGCGGCACGGCGGGCCTATCGCATCATCGGGAAGATGCTGGCCTCCATGGCCGGCCCTGACTGTCTCGCCATCTACTGTCCGGAGCTGCAGCGCTGCAACGAATTCGATCCCGTCCTGCTGGAAGCGCTGACGAGCCAGGATCCCTTGGCGCTTTTCAACGAACCGACCTTTGATCCCATCATCGAAATCGCGGATCACCACCCCAAGATGGTCGAGGCCGTCCGCGAGGCGGTAGATCGCTGGCCGGAATTCGTCGCCGCCTTCCGAACCTGTGCCCCCGCGGACCGGGAAAGGCACATCGTCAAAGCGGAGTTCCGCGAGGGCCGCAAGGCGGAATACATGTGGGTCGCCGTCAGCGAAATCACCGACAACAGCGTGACCGGCATGTTGCTCAACGACCCCCACGAATTGATCGAGGTCCATCGGGGGGCCATCGTGACCTTCACTCTCGACCGCCTCAACGACTGGATCTACCCCGGCCCGGAGGGATCTCACGTCGGCGGCTTCACCCTCGACGTGCTCGCGGAGGAGGACTAAAGCAGCGCGGCGCTCCAGGGGCGGCCAGAGTCGGGCCGCGGAACCTCGCCCTGGCCCGACGCTCTGGCCCCTTGCCCCCAGGGGATGGTCTACCGGCTTCCCTCCGGAATCAGAGGCTCCAGCCCTCGCGATACCGGTGGTGCACCAGCTGGTCCGCCGTGGCATTGCCCGTGCTGAGGGCCGCAGGATCCCAGGTCAGCTCGGTTCCCGGGCCTTGCAGAGAGGCAATCACCCCGAGCAGGAGCGTTTCCGTGAGCGGGGCGGCGACATCAAAATTGGACTTGGCCCGCGAGGGATCCCCCTGCTGGATGGCCTCGATCCATTCGACGTAATGCCCGGGGGAGCGCTCCTCGGTCTGGGGCGGAACCGCATAGGATTCGTGCTTGGCGTCGATGATCTCGGGCATTCCCCCGTGGCTGCCGTGCATCATCTGGTGACGGCTGCCGAGGTAAACGCATCCGTTGTCGGGGACCTGCTTGTCGGCGCGCATCCCCTCCGGGCGGGGAATGGTGTACTTGCCGTCGAACCAGGTCAGCTTCACTGGCCCCCGACCGTCCTTGGCGGGAAATTCGTAATGGATGACGCAGGAGGAGGGATGGGAATCCTTCTCGGATCCAGGCACGGCGCGATCCGCCTTTTCCACCCAAATTTTCGTCGGCAGGCCCAAGTTCAGGGCCCAAACCGGATGATCAATGATGTGGGCCCCCATGTCTCCTAGGGCTCCGGTGCCGTAGTCGAGGTAGCCGCGCCACTTGAAGGGAACAATCTGGCGGCTGAAGGGCTTCTCCGCGGCCGGGCCGAGCCAAAGGTCCCAGTCCAGGGTTTCGGGAACCGCCTCGCCCGCCGGGCGCACCAGGTCCTGGGGCCACACTGGGCGGTTCGTGCGACAGTGCACCTCCGAGACCTCGCCAATGGAGCCAGAGCGGATGGCCTCGTTGATGCGTCGGGAGCCCTCGCTGGCGTGTCCTGTGTTCCCCATCTGGGTGCAAACCCCGGCCTTCTTGGCCGCCTCGTGCAGCGCCCGGGCCTCGGAAATGGTGAGGGTCAGCGGCTTCTCCACATAGACGTGCTTGCCTTTCTTGATGGCCGCCATGGCCGCCACGGCGTGGAGGTGGTCGGGGGTCGAAATGACCACGGCATCGATGCGGTCCCCCTCTTGATCCAGCATTTCCCGCCAGTCGGTGTAGACCTTGGCCTCCGGATATTTCTGGAAGGATCCCGACGCCCGGGCCTTGTCCACATCGCAAAGGGCGTAGACCTGCTGGCCCGCGGCCGCGCAGCCTGCGATGTTGGCAGCGGAGCGCCCCCCGGCGCCGATGAAGGCAATCTGCAGTTTCCCGTTGGCGGCCGTTCCTTGCCCTTGGACGAATCCGGAAAGAAGATTGAGTGAAGCCGCCGAACCAAGCGCACTGCCGAGAAAGCGACGACGAGACGTGAGGGAGGGACCAGAAAGGTGCATTCGCCATCCTCGTCTCCCCCGCCCTGGTCCGTCAAACGCGCATGTCCGCGAGGTGCCCGGCTCCCCTCGGAAGAATCCCCACTTGCAAAGCCGCGCGGGCTGTCCTACAGTCCGCGCTCCACCGAATCCACGCCTTTTTAGCCATGTCTCAGCATTCCAGCCTCAAGAAGTCCAGCACTGTCGGCGCGAAGCGCAGCGTCCTGAAGCGCTTCGAGCGCGTCAAGCTGATGCAGAAGCGCGGACAATGGCCCGAAGGCCGTTCTCCTATCGGCCTTCCCAAGACGACGCCAGAGGCCTGAGCGCCCTGCGCCGCACTTCATGGACTCGTCGGCGGACAAAGGCGTTCGCCTGAATCGTTTTTTGGCTTCCTGCGGAGTCGGGTCCCGCCGTGCCTGTGATGAATTCATCACCCAGGGCCGCGTGGAGCTGAATGGGAAGATCGTCGTGGAGCTGGCCACGCGGGTTCTTCCGGGGGATCACGTCAAATTCGACGGAAAGCTGCTGCGCGAGCAGGCTCCCCTGACCCTGGTCCTCAACAAGCCCAGGCAGTTCATCTGCACCAAGAGCGATCCTCAGGGCCGCGACACCATCTACAAGCTGCTTCCCAAGACCTTTGCGAGTCTGCATTACATCGGCCGGCTCGACTACGACAGCTCCGGTCTGCTCCTGATGACGAGCTCGGGCGATCTCACCGAGCGCATCACCCACCCTCGCTATCACGTCGAAAAGGAATACGAGGTGCTCATTGACCGGGCCTATGATCCCGAGTCGACCCCCAAGCTGCTCGAGGGCATTCCCCTGACCGAGGGCTTGGCCCGCTTCGAGCGGATCGAGGTGGAGGGCAAGCGGCGTCTCCGACTCGTCCTCACGCAGGGCTACAATCGCCAGATCCGGAGAATGCTTTCCAAGCTGGGATACAAGGTCGTCCGCCTCGAGCGCGTCCGCATCGGCAGCCTGGTCCTGCCCGAGCTTTCCACCGGCGAATACCACATCCTTTCCCCTCGGGAGATCGAACTCGCCTGCCGCAATCCCGAGCCCAAAAAAGCGCGCAAACCTCGCCCGAACCCCGCGCCCGAAGCGGGGCGGCGTGAAGCCAGCGCCGGTCGTCGTCCCCAGAACGCGGGGCGCGATCGCCCGGACTCAAGGCATCGGCCGAACCAGGCGAGACGCCGTCCCACGGAGGGGGGACGCCGTCCTCATCCGGGGCAAAAGAAGCGACGGCCACGCTGATCGTCGGCCGCGCTGGGCGCCGCCCGCTCCTCTCTCGGAAGGAACGTTCCCGAGTCAGAGCAACCGGTTTGGAGGGCGCCTGCTCAGCGCGACTCCGCGAGGGACAGCAGGATCGCCTTTTGCACGTGCAGGCGATTTTCCGCCTGCTGGAAGATTTCCTCGGCGCGCTCCTCAAAGAGCGATCCAGAGATCTCCTTGTCGCGATAGGCGGGCAGGCAGTGCTGCACGATGGCCCCGGGACGGGCCAGACGAACGAGACTTTCGTTGATCTGGTAGGGGGCGAGCACCTGGAGCCGCTCCGCCGCCTCGGCCTCGCGTCCCATGCTCACCCAGGTATCGGTGTAAAGCACGTCCGCGTCGCGGGCGGCCGACTCGACATCCTCGGTGAGGGTCACGGGGGCTTCGCCGAGTCGACTCATGAATTCCGCCTCGGGCTGGAAGGCGGGCGGCGCGGCGATAACGAGCTCAAAGCCGAGTCGTTTGGCCGCCCAGGCCCAGGAACGCCCCATGTTGCAGTCGCCGTCGCCAAAGAAGGCGACGCGCTTGCCCTCCCAGCCGCCGAGTCGCTCGTGCATGGTGAGAAGATCCGCCAGGACCTGGCAGGGATGTTCCTCATCCGTGAGGGCGTTGATGGTTGGGATCTGGCCAAACTCCGCGAAGTCGACGACATCCTGCTGGGCGTAGGTTCGGATGATGGCGCCGTGGACCATGCGTCCCAGCACCCGGGCCGTGTCGCAGATGAGCTCTCCGCGACCCAGCTGGATGTCGTTCGCATTGAGGAAGAGTGGACGAGCCCCCAACTCATTGAGACCCACTTCAAAGCTGACTCGGGTCCGCGTCGAGGATTTCGTGAAAATCATCGCCCAGGTCTCGCCCGAGAGTTCGCTACCGATGCGACCACACTGTCGCTCCGCTTTCAGCTCGACGGCGTGATCGATGAGCGATCCGATCTCATCCGCACTCAGTTGCTCGATGCCGAGGAGGTGTTTCATGATCTGTCAGGATATGGGCTAAAGGGTTCCTTTCCCGTTTTCACCTGGGCCGCAGAGCGTGGCGAGAACGGAGTGGAAGCGAACGATCGCCTCGTCGACCTCGGCGTCGCTCACATTCAGGGGAGGAAGCCAGCGCACCACCGTCTCACCCGCGGGAACGGTGAGCAGTCCCGCGTCGCGCGCGGCATCTACGATATAAAGGGAGGGCGTCTTGCCCGAGTCCGGGAATCCCGGAAGAGAGGCCATGGCGGCCGCATCGAAGACGAATCCCAACATCAAACCCACGCCGCGAAGTTCGCGGAGAAAGGGAAAATCCCAGCCCGCCACCGCGGCGCGGATGCGGGATTCCTGCCGCTTTACGTTGGCGAGGACCTCGCCGCGCTCGATTTCCTGCAGGACCGCCAGCGCGGTGGCACAGGCCAGGGGAGTCCCCCCGAAGGTGGAGCCGTGGGAACCGGGGCCCAAAGCCGCGGCGTGAACCTCGTCCGTCCAGATCGCGCCCATGGGGAAGCCTCCGGCGAAGCCCTTGGCCCAGCTGACGGCGTCGGGTTCGACAATCTTCTCGCTTCCCGCCTGCACGCTGCGCCAACCGCACCAGTCGCCGCTGCGTCCCGCGCCGCACTGCACCTCGTCGAAGAGCAGCATCAGGTCGTACTCCTCGCGCAGGCGGTCCGCCTCGGCAAAGAACTCGGGACTGGCGACGTGCACGCCCCCCTCTCCTTGCACCGCCTCGAAAAGGATCGCCGCGGTCTTGTCGGTGACGGCCGCGCGCAGGCTCTCCGGATCGTTGAAGGGCACGTGAACGAAGCCGGGCAGCAGCGGATCAAAGCCGATCTTCACCTTCTCCTGACCGGTCGCGGCGATCCCGCCGAGGGTGCGCCCGTGGAAGGACTGTCGACAGGTGACGATCTCGTTCTTGCCTGCCGCAGCGCCGTATTTCTCCCAGCAGCGTTTCCGGGCCAGCTTGATGAGGCTGTCATTGGCCTCGGCCCCGCTGTTGCAGAAAAAGACCTTTCCGGGGCGCCCCACCAGTTTTTCCACGGCGAAGCGGGCCAGCTCGGCCTGCTCGCGGACCCAGTAGAGGTTCGAACAATGGATCAGCTTGCTGGCCTGGGTGGTCAGGGCCTCGACCATGACGCGCGGGCTGTGGCCCAAAGAGCACACGGCCACGCCGGAGGAAAAGTCGAGGTAGGCCCGGCCCTCTTCGGACCAGAGCCAACTCCCCTCGCCACGGCTGAAGGCCAGGGGAAAGCGACCGTAATTGCCGAGGACGTAGCGCTGCATGAGCGCCTCGGTGGAAAGAGTGGACTGGGCCCCCGCGCCAGCGGAGTCCCCCTGGGAAGCGGCGGCGCTCATGTGACAATCTCCGTGCCGATGCCGGCGGTGGTGAAAATTTCCAGCAGGAGCGAATGGGGAATGCGCCCGTCGATCATGTGGACCTTGCCCACCCCGGCGCGCAGGGCCTCTACCGAGGAGCGCACCTTCGGGATCATTCCGCCACTGATGATGCCCTCGGCAATGAGACCCTCGACCTCGTCGGCCTTGAGGGAGTGGATCAGCGTGCTTTCGTCCTTCGGGTCCTTCATCAGACCGAGGACGTCGCTGAGGTAAACCAGCTTGGTGGCCTTCAGTTCGGCAGCGAGGGCACTGGCGGCGAGGTCGGCGTTGACATTCAGGCTGAGGCCGGAGCCTCGCTCCGAAGCGATGGGAGAAACCACTGGAACGATCTCGCTGGCGATGGCCGACTGGATCTTGGAAAGGTCAAAGCCGACGACGCGGCCGACGCGGCCGAGGGAGACCTCCTGCCCCTGCTCCTGGGACCAGCCGGTGATGCGTTCGCCCACAAAGGCCTCGCTGCCGGGAATGCCGAGGGCGCGTCCTCCGTAGCTTTCAATTCCGCTGACGAGTCCGGGATTGATCTCCCGACTGAGGGTGCGTTCCACGAGATCCATGGCCTCGTCGGTGGTCACGCGGAGCCCGCCAATGAAGGTCGCCTCCAGTCCGGCATCCTTCATGGCCGCGGAGATCGCCTTGCCCCCTCCGTGGACAATGACGGGATTGATGCCGGCCACCTCCATGAAGACGACGTCGCGTAGCAGGCGCTTCACCAGGTCGGGATCATCCATGGCGCTGCCACCGACCTTGATGAGGAAAGTGTGGCCGCGGAACTGCTGCAGATACGGCAGGGCTTCCAAAAGGACAGAGGCCTTCTCAATTTGCTGCTGGAAACTCGTCGCCATAGGGAAATCCGCGAGCGGGGAAGATCGCCGGAATTATCCGGGGGGCAAGGTGAAATCCGCGACAAAGGAGGGGGCTTCCGAGAGCGGTCCGCGCCCCGCTGGGTGATCGTCCCCGAGGCCGCGCCACGGGACTCAGGATCGTTTCACCGCGGTGTATTCCGTGCGGTTGAAATCGACGTATTCCGGAGAGAGGTCGGAGGTGTAGATGGTGAACTCTCCCTTGCCGATGTTGAGGTCGATGCCCACGGTGAACTCAGGGCCGGAGACGGCATCGAGCAGCTTCTGCCCGTCCGTGCCCGCGGAAAGCCCGTTCTGGGTGGCGATGACCCCGTTGAGGTGAATGTTGACCATCTCCTCCTTCACCCGCGCGCCGGAGTAGCCCACCGCGTGGAGGATGCGTCCCCAGTTCGGATCGTTTCCATTCCAGGAGCACTTCACCAGCTTCGAATTGGCCACGGCACGGGCGACGCGCTCGGCATCGAGGTTGGAGGCCGCCCCGCGCACCTGCACCTCGACCAACTTGGTGACGCGCTCGCCATCCGCGACGATGCGCTTGGCGAGGCAGAGCATCACGGCGTTGAGGGCTTCGCGAAATTCGGCGCTCCCCTCCCCTCCTCGGGTGATGGTCTTGTTGCCGGCCTGGCCGTTGGCCATCACCACGACAGTGTCATTGGTGCTCATGTCGCCATCGACGGTGATGCGGTTGAAAGACTTGTCGACCGCCTCCTTGGTGGCCGCGACGATCTCCGCCTTGGACACGGCGGCGTCGATCGTGACGAAGCAAAGCATGGTGGCCATGTGAGGATTGATCATCCCGGCCCCCTTGGCGATGGCGCCGATGCGGGCGGTGGTGTCGCCGATCTTGACGGACACCGCAATGCTCTTGGGCCGCGTGTCGCTGGTCATGATCGCCCGGGCAGCGGGATCGCCGTCGTCGCCAAGTTGGGCCACCAGTTCGGGAATGCGGGGCTCGATGCGGCCGATGGGCAGAGGCACGCCGATGATGCCGGTGGAACACACCTGGACCTCGCGCTGGCGCAATCCGAGAGCCTTGGCGGTGGCCGCCGCCATGGCCCGGGCGTGGATCATTCCCTCCGGTCCGGTGCAGGCATTGGCGTTGCCACTGTTGGCGATGATGGCCCGCGGCTCCGCCGATTTCAGGTGACTTGCCGAGAGTCGAACGGGAGCGGCGCAGACCTGGTTCTGCGTGTAAACGGCCGCACCGACCGTGGGAAACTCGGAATAGATCAGGGCCAGATCGAGCCGCTCCACCGCCGGATTTTTGATGCCACAGGCCAGGGCACTGGACTTGAACCCTTTTGGCGCGCAGATGCCGCCCTCGATCTCTTGGACTGTTTTGCCCATGGTTCCGTGGAGGTTGGTGAAAGAGTGGAATCAGAAATGGAGCAGACCGGCGGTCTCCGGCAAGCCAAACATCAAATTGAAGCTCTGAATGGCCTGGCTCCCCGCCCCCTTGCCGAGATTGTCCTCGGCACTGCTCAGAATGAGGCGGCCGGTGCGTGGATCCACGACCCAGCCGACATCGACGAAGTTCGTCCTCACGACATTCTTGGTGTCGGCAAAGACTCCTTCCCCGAGGATCCGGACAAAGGGACGGTCCCCATACCCTCTCTGGTAGGCCGCGGCCACCTGATCCGAGAGCTGACTGAGATCCCCCTTGGCTTCGGCAAAGATCGTCGTGGCGATGCCGGCCGTCACAGGCATGAGATGGGGCACGAAGGAAACGACCACTCGCTCGTTCGCCGCCAGGCTGAGCTCCTGCTCGATCTCGCTGAGATGGCGATGCTTGGGCGCGCCATAGGCCCGGAGGCTTTCGTTGACCTCGGCGAAGAGCAAAGTGGCCTCGGCCTTCTTGCCGGCCCCGCTGGCCCCGGAGAGGCTGGCCACGGCGATTCCCGTGGTCCGGATGAGGCCTTCCTTCAAAAGGGGAACGAGGGGGACGAGCACGCTGGTGGGGTAGCAGCCCGGCGAGGCCACCAGGTCCGCCTGGGCAATCTCCTCGGCACGGAATTCAGGCAGGCCATAGACCGCGCGGGCAAGGAGTTCGGGCGCGGGATGAGCCGCCCCGTAAAATTCGCGATAGACCTCCGCATCGCGGAGACGAAAATCGGCGCTGAGATCAATCAGGCGCAGGCCCCTCTCCAGGAGCGGCACGGCGTACTCGGAGGCGACGCCGTGGGGCAGGGCCAGGAAGACCGCCTCGGCCCCACTGGCGACGATGGCCTCCACCTCGGGTTCGATCATGCGGAGATCCGCCACGGGGGAACCCGACAAGCGCGGAAACACCGAGGCGATGGGCCGGCCAGCCTCCTGTCGCGAGGTCGTCGCGACCAACTCGGCGAAGGGGTGCACGACCAGCAAACGGAGCAGCTCCTGCCCCGTATAACCGCTCGCGCCAACGACGGCGACTTTGACCTGCTGCGATTCCATGAGCCGGACAGCATGGCACAGAATCCTCCGCCGTCTTAGAAAAACTTTCGCCTTTCCACGCGAAATTGCTTTTTGGCCGACAAGCCACTTGCGCAACTGGCGATTTCGGTCACACTATCCGCCCCATCGGTTTTCGAACCGTCAGGGAAGACTTCGGGACGTGGCGCAGCCTGGTAGCGCATCACACTGGGGGTGTGGGGGTCGCTGGTTCGAATCCAGTCGTCCCGACCACTTCCCTCCCTTGCCCAGCAAGGGAGGGAAGTGGGAGTCTTCCAATTGCCATACCTAGGGCCAGGTCCGCCCTTCCTCGCCTCCCCTTCTAGCGCCGCGGAGGCCGTCACCAAACATAATCGCTCCGGCCCCTGCCGTCACGCGTCCCCTGCCGTCCCGGCGCCATCCTAGGCGGTCGCGGGCAGTCCAAACAAGCGTTT
>CAZKGI010000036.1:0-8272 GCA_964552315.1 uncultured Akkermansia sp.
AGGAAGCTGTGTCCGACACCGGGATTGAGGTAAACGCCCCGCCAGTTGTTCCGAATGGTGGAATCGGTCACCGTGAGACGATCACTGTTGAACGAGGTTTCGATGCCGCTGCTTCCGCTGGGAGACACACTTTCGATGATGACATTGGTCACCGTAACGTCGTCGGCCCCATTGCGAATGCCAATCCCGGCCCAAGCGCCAGCCAGACTTCGACCATTGCGAATGGTGAGACCGTCGATGCTGACCTCACTGGCCGTGATAAGGAAGCCACCATCAATGACGGTCTCCTCAGCCGTGGGGCGGTCGTCCCCAAGGACAACCCCCACCCCTGCCGCGACGCCATGCTTCGCTCCCAGAATCGTGAGCTTTTTGCTGACGCTCAGATCCTCCTGGTATTCATGCGGGCTGATCAGCACGGAATCACCTGCCGCAGCGGCCGCAATGGCGCCGGCAATCGTCGTTCCGGGAACGACCACTTGCTGATTCGCGACGAAGTCCACGACCCCGTTCCGACCCGAACGACCGCGATGGAAGTTTCGCGCTTCAATCGCAAACTTCTGCGCGTCCGTAAGCTGATTCGTCGGCAGACCACCAAAAGTATTGTCAATCACATTGAGCCGGAAGTTGGCGGCCACGTTGCTGGTGTTGAACAAGGTGGGATTGGCACCGGGGCCCAGATCGAAATCGAAGCCAAAGTCATTTCCAGCAATGGTATGACTCCCTTCAGTGGGACTGGTTCCCCCAAAGGACAGGTAGGTGCCGCAGAGGCGGAATGTGTTTCCACTAATGGTGATGTTCTCGGAGCTGAAATCGTCCGCGTTGATTGCCGAGCGGCACTTCTCGAAGGTATTCCCAGTCACGGAACCGATACCCCCATTGAGATAGATTCCGGACTGCCAGGTCTTGTGGCCACCGAAGAGCCCGCCGGACTCATCGCCAGTGAAGAGGTTGTCCACAATGCTGTAGCCCGCAGTGGACGAAGCCGTGACGATCCCCCTTGCGATTACCCCCGTGTTCACCCCATCACGACGGATGATGGAATTCTTCACCGTCGCCGCCGCCTGGACGAGGATCGCCTCGGCCGTGTCATTGGTCTGGTAGATCTCCACACCATCCAGCACGGCACCGTTTCCGGTGATCGTGATCTTGGTGTTCACGATGCGAGCCTCCTCTTGTCGATCCCCGGAACTGCCCTTGAGGCCAGCGTTGGGACCTTGAATCGTGACGGCCTTGTTTACAAGAATGGGCGACTCTTGATATTCACCCGCAGACAACTCGATGACGTCTCCCGCCTGGGCAGCAGTAATGGCCGCCTGGATCGTCTCGAAGTAGAGCTCGGTGTCGGCAATATGGATGGGACCAAAGAGTCCCGACAAGCCCGTACTCGAGGGCCACTCCGAGTTGTCATAGCTCGTGTAATACATCTTGTCGACGACAGGGCCACTGATGACTGCAGTCGTGGGGCCATCCGGTCCCCAGTAGTTGTATCCCACATCGATGACGCCGGAGGTTTCGTTGAGGAACTGACTGATCTCTGCGTCCAGAATCTTGTTCTCACGAATCTCCAGACCTTCGATAGGAGCATTATTCTGTTGGGGCTCCCCAAGGCTGATATTGATCCCGTTGTCGGTGAAGACGTTGTTGTAGACCTTGAGGTCTGACAAGGATGCTGGGTTGCTGGCATACCCACCATCATTCCTGGCCTTGATCGCCAGAGCCCCCTGATTCGCATAGAATATGGGATTGTTGGCCTTGCCGTTACCCTCAAACAAGGAGTTACGGATGGTGATGTCGCTATAGTCGCGCCACTTCAGGTTCAACTCAACGCCAGTTCCGGGAGTCTCAGTGTCCCCCAAGCCGTTTCCGCTTACGAGGAGATCCTCGAGCAAGGCATTGTCCAACCGTTCGGTGTAGAAGCCCTTGGTCTTGTTATTGAGGAATTGGACGTTTAGCAGCTTCAGATCCTCCAGAACCGGCTTCTCATCAAGAGTCGCTGCAGAGTGCCAACCAATATAGTTGTCCGTTATCTCTACATTAATCACCTCGACATGACGGAGATCGGCATCCCTGGCCACCTCAATGCCCAAAGTATTGGAGGAAATGTGCCCTCCTTCGATGCGGACATCGCTTCCTCCACGCAGATGGACGCCACTGGCATGCCCCTGAACAACCACGTCCTTGAGCAAGGCATTCGATCCGATTTCGACGCCAACCGTGTTGGTGCCAGTGCCCAGGATCTTCACATTTTCAAGGGTGCTTGCGTTATCGGCGGTGCCGTCCGCAAGCTTCACAAAAACGCCTGAGCCGGATTGAATCACCACGTCTGACTCCGCCCCCTTGATGTGGACAGGCACGGTGCTTTCAATGTTCTCAACATAGGTGCCATTGCCGACGTGGACAGTGTTGCCAGCCTCTGCACGGTCGACAGATGCCTGGATGCTCAAGCTGACCTGAACCGCCAGGGTCGTCCCGGGGAAAGCCTCCGGATCCAGCGGATAGCTGTCCCGCTCATCATAGCGCAGCTCGTTCCCATCGGTCACATAGGCCCATTTTGGGAGCTCGTTGTTCTGGACGAAGGACTGGATCTGCGCCAGGCTGGGCAGATACTGCGGGTCATCGTCACGCGCCAAGAGTAGCCCTCCGACATCGTCCGCGAAGTGGTTCCCTGTGATCGTTTTCGGGAACACCGCGGGGGCATTCAGCCAAGCGATTTCATCGTCGTAGCCTGTTACGGAAATCCCGGCGTTCTTCACCTCAGATCCGGCACTGTTTTCGAAACGGTTACCGACAATCTGGGTGTTGATCTGTTCGGGGGCAATACCGAAGCTAGTTCCGCTGTTCACCGAGATCGAACCACGCAGGATATTGTCCTTGATCGTGTAGGACTTGATCCGTGAAACGAAACCAGGATTGGGACTCGAGGCATCCCAATCGTTGAAGTAGACCGCACCGTGGATAGTTCCCACTTCGGGATTGGCATCCACCACGCAGGCCTCCAAGGTGAAGTTGTCCTCGATGATCTCGAGGGACTTATTGACATAAGCCTGATGCGAGCTCCTGTTCGCGGTCAGTTTCAGACCACGAATCGTCACATTGGGAGCCGTCACGAGGAAGTTCGTCCCCCAGTTCGACTGGATCGATGAGATCACCTCGGCTTCAACCTCGTCGGCCGAGAGGATCGGGGAGCCATCGGCCTTAGCCCCGTAGAGCGTCACCGACCTGTTCAGCAGCAAGCCCAGAGGGTTGTTGCCCGAATTGGTGTTCTTCTCCGCATGGTAGTTGGCGCTTTCCGTGTACACACCGGGCCGCACCTCAATGAGGGCGCCGTCTTCAGCGGTATCGATGGCGGCCTGAATGCTCAGACCGGGGAGGACGATGCTCTTGCTGGTCGTGTCTTGTATGACTGCCTTGCGATTCCCTTGGTCCACGGCCAGCGCCAAGTCGTGGGCACTTTGCAGGTCTCCAGCGTGGTAGAAGCGATATGCCCCGTTGGTCACAGTGTAATTGTAGCCCACGATCCCTTCCAGAATGCCATGGATGAGATTTCCATTGTCCTCAGAGTAGACCGCCCCGTCGATATTGTTCTTGGCGAGGTCCAAAGAAACACTACTCGTGGCGCGATTCAGGTAGGACGAAGTGTAGAAGGCAATCCCCCCCCATTCGTTGTCGGAGAGTTCACAGTCCGTGATCTCAACATCCGTGCAAGCAGTGAGCGTGATTCCGTTGCCCCACAGCATCCCCCGGGCAACCAGTCCATCGAGAACGACGCCGTCGATGCCATGAACATCGAATGCAGTCCTGTAGCCCTCCTCCACGACGAGATCTTTCAGCGTCAGGTTCCGATGCGGCTGATCCGTGCCGGAGTCGAACTGCGCGTGAAGGGCGTAGCTACCGCCGGTAATCGTATTACCATCCTGTCCCTTCACCCGGGGAGGAATGATCGTGAAGCCCTCCAGATGGACATCGCTGGCAACCACGTCGATGCCATAAGCGGTCCCTCGATGCTCCAAATCAAGCGTGGTCTGATCCGATCCCGCGCCCTTGATGGTGATCGACTTCCGGATCACAATGCTACCCTGAGGCGTGTAATGGCCTGCGGCTACGAGAATTTCATCTCCCGGGTCGGCCGCATTGATCGCCGCCTGGATCGTCGCGTATTCACCGGGCACCTGCAGCGTTGCTGCCCAGGAGGTGCAGCCCAACATCCCCAGGACGAGGACGGCGAGCCACGCGGCGGGTAGGCCGGCGGCGAAACGATGGCGAAGACCAGCAGAGGGTAATCGCCCTATCGGGTTTTGGTTTTTGCTATTCATAGGATTCTGGAGTTTACACACTGACACGAAAGAGTTGCCGTCCCCGACAAGCGGAAGAGTGGCAGGATGTGGTCGCGGTTCGCGGCAAAGACAAAGGGGCCGCCGGTTCAATCGGGGGGTCAATAGTTCTAATATCACAGTTAGGCAATACGTACTTTTACGCATTTTTCACGGTGAATAAGAGGGGCGTCCGTCAGGGTAGACATCAGGCTCGCCCTCACCGTCACCCCTTGTAATTTTCGTAATGAGACACCCATAACTTTTTGATCTTAAATTCCTTACAGACCCGAACAATCAACGTGAAGTAACGCCCATTGACGGGCATTTCCCCCATAACTTCGTATTCCGCCCACTTTTGTTACTAACAAATGCTTCACGAGATGCGGTTTTTTCCCGTCGCGGTTCCAGCAGCATTGCCAGTATCCACCCCCCCTCCCCCAAAAGTGGTCCCTCCCCGGGAGAACTTTCGATATTCCTGTCCTTTTCGGCCCGTGCCCCCTCTCAACGGGTCCTCAAGCTTTGTTTTTCTTTGCCCCTATCATAACCACAGGGAGGCCGGAAATATAAATATTATAATTCCACCAACAGCTTGACAATCAGACCCCTAACAGCCCCACACGAGGCAGAGACCGCTCCTGATCAATCTGAGGGGAGCTGCCCAAAGCCCCCTCAGTCCGGGCCTACTTCAGCCGCGAGGACAGGTGCGCGGCGATATCCTCGGGAAGCTCCGGCGTGGGATGCTCCCACTCTTCCTCGAGGCCCCGCAGCCAGTCGTGGGTGCGGTGAAAGTGGGCCGTGGTCCGATCGATTTCGGCCCCGAGGGCGTCGGGATCGCGCCGCGCCATCAGGTCGGCGCGCATCAGCCTCACCGCGTCATAAAGTCGCTCCATTTCAGCCACGGTCAGGTCGAGATCGCTCTCGGCCTTGCGCACCTGCTCGTAGTGCCGCTCCAGGCTGGTGTGGCGGCCCTGCTTGGACTGCAGGAGTCGCTCCGTGGCGCCCGCCTCGACGGCATCGCCCCGCTCCGCCGCCTCGCGGGCCCGGATCTCCAGTTGGCGGAGCTCCTCGGCGACCGCCTCCAGTTCTCCGCGAATCACCTCGGACTGCTCCTTCGCACAAAAGCGGCGGAGGGCCTCCTTGCTGGAGAGCAGGCGCAGGTAGGTCCAAGCGATCTGGGAAAGGCGTCCGGCGTGGGGGCTGTCGGGCCCACCCGAGCCGTGGCGAATTTCCTCCACCAGCTTGGCCAGGGCGTCGTAGCTGCGCCGCCCTGCGGGTGTCAATTGCATGTAAACCCTGGTCCGCTCCTGCTCGAAATCGGTGGTGGAGGGAAGCCCAGAAAGGGGCGAAAAGCGGCGTTCCGCCCAACGGCGGAACCAGCGGGAATCCGGCAGGAACACCCAGGAAAGGGCATAGGCGGCCGCCCCGAGGATCAGGACCGGCACCTGGGCACTGGCCAGACCCAAGCCCAGCGTGCCCAAGGCCGTCCAGGCGTGGTGGGGGCTGCGCCAGTAAGCGCGGAGGCGTTGCAGGCCGCTCATGCCAGGGAAGCCGCACCGAAGCCGATCATTCCACCGTGAACCACTGGACTTCGACGCGACGATTGAGGTCGGAATCCTTGCCGGCCGGCTCCTCCCAGCCTTGGCCGACGGTTTCAATGCGCTCGGGGCTCAAGCCCGGATAGAGCTGGAGCAGCTGGGATTTCACCTCCTGCGCCCGCTGGGTGGACAATTCGATGGCCTTGAGGGCGAGATTGCGGACGAGGGCCTCGCCGCCTTCGCGACGAAATTCCTCACGGCGGGCATCGTCGACGTGCCCCCGCAGGAGCACGATCGAACCCGGGCTGACCCCGAGCAGGCGATGGACATCGCTGAGGAGTTTGACGTTCTCGGGATTGTCCATGTCGAGGCGGTGGTCGTTGGGCAGGAAGAAGAAGCGAATGTCCCGCGTCAACAGCGGATCGGCCTCGATGGGCTCCTGCTGGCTGGTCTTGACCGGTTCGATGGAAGCCACCTGCCCGCTGATGGCCCCATCGCTTTCGATGCCCTGCAGGGCGGTGAGGTCCGCAAAATGGCTCGAATCGACGGGGCGAGGCAGCAGCTCGGGTCCATAAGCCAGGTTGGCAGATTGATAGACGGAGGCAAAGGAGCCCGCCTCGGTGATCGTTCCCCGGAAGAAGGATAGGTTTTCCGGAAAGTTGCTAAGGTGCACCCGGGTGAGTTCCTCGCGGGCATCCGCTTCGCTCCACTCATAGGCGGCGAAGGCCTTGGCCAGGGCGGCGGCGTGGGCGGCGGGATTCTGGCGGATCTCCTGGTTCATCAGCAGGGTACCTTCCACGAGCGTCCTCACGATGTCGGGCCGCTCCTGGGCGAAGGCCTTGTTCATCAGGAGGATGTCCGCCACGACGAGGAGGTTGCGGTTGTCGATGAGCTGGTGCGCCTGGCCCGCGGAGGCCTCCACGATTTCCGTGGTCTTGGGCGCCCAGGTCACGCAGCCAGCGATCTTGCCCCCCTGAAGGTGGGCCACAAAGGCGTCTCCGGCCTCGAAAGCGTCTTCGAGCAGGACCAAGTTGATCGCCTGGGGATCCACCGCGGCGTAGGGATCGTCGAGGCGCGTCACCAGCAAGCCGGCTTCCTGGGCCAGGTAGCGAATGAAAAATTCGGACTCCGTGAAGGGGGCCACCGCGACGATGCGGCCCTTAAGATCGTTGACCCGGCGGATCTCCTTGCGCACGATCAAGCCCGTCGCCCCCCGCGACCAGGCGATCTGCATGGGCACCACGGTCTGCCACTGGCGTCCATAGTTGGCCAATACGTCCACCGTCGTCGCCGTGGCGGCGATGCGCCCCTGCTGGAGGTCATCCCAGCTGTCCTCCTCGCTGAGGGTGATCTTCAGCTTGAAGCCACCTTTCTTGGTGAACCAGGATTCCTCGTTGGGCTCGAGTCCCTTGTTGGCAAGGATCAGGCCCGCATAGCCAGCGTATTCCGAGAGATTCAGGACCACGGTGTTGTCGACCAGGCGATAGGGCTGGGCGGCGCCGAGCTTCGGAGCCGGGCCCGGCGGAAGGAAGTCGAAGGACTCCTTCTCGGAATCGCTGTCCTCCCCGGACTTTGCCGCCTGTTTGGTGGAAGTGTTTTCCTGGGTCCGGCCTTCTTCGGACGAGGCCTGTGGGGACGTAGGCTTCCCGGCCTGCGGCTGCATCCATCGATAGATCCCCCAAGCGGCGAGGGCGAGAACGGCCAGGGTGAAAACGAACTTTCCAAGCTTGGTCATGAGGGAAATGATGACGGCATCTCTTGATCTGGCGATTCGAAAGCACGGCGATTTTTCGCGCCCAAGAACGCCAGTGCATTCTTTCTCCTTGCAATCCGCTCGCGGCTCTTCACATTGCCTGGCCGTGAAATCCCTCGCCGCAAAGTTCCTGGCGTTGGTTGCCTGCCTCCACATGATGGGGGGGCACTGGATCGCCTTGAAGACCGTGGCCTGGGTCGGCATGTTTGTCGAGAACCAGCGCAATACCTCTTTGGTCGAGGCGCTCGAAAAAACTTTCGACGGCCAACATCCCTGCGCCCTCTGCTGCGCCATTGAAAAGGGACAGCAGGACGAAGGCGAGAAGCGCCCCGTCGAACTCGTCTACAAATGGAACGCCGTGCTGGCTCCGCCGGGGGAGCTTCCCCCGATGACTTCCTCGCCCCTCATCTATCCGGAACACACGGAGAGTCCGCGCTTGATCCTTCTCCCGCTGCCCAGTCCTCCACCTTGGTGGGTTTGAGAGTCCTTGCCTTCCCCTCAGTCGCCCGGCTGAGAAGTGGAATTTCCTTCTGAACGCGGTCGAATCGCCGCGTCGTTTACTCACTCTCTTTCTCCACCCCCATGAATGTCCTTTTTCTGCGGAGACTTTCTCCTGCATTGCTCCTTTGTCTGGTCTCGTTCTGCATCCCCTCCCCCTCTCCTGTCGCGGC
>CAZKGI010000036.1:8372-36467 GCA_964552315.1 uncultured Akkermansia sp.
CGGCGGAGGATTCCCTGCCCGCCACCGTGGTGGAAAGCGCCCCGGTGGCGCCAGCCCCCGCCTCCCCTCCTCGCCGGCCCAGCCCGGCCCCCGCGCCAGCGCCCAGTGCTCCCGCCCCCCTGATCCTCAATGATCAGGTGCCGAGCCCGACATCCCTAACCGTTCCCCAAATGGACGAGGCCCGCGAGGCCTTGCGCCTCTCCCCGGGCGGAGTGGCGGTGATCGATGCCGAGGACTATCGGCGCGGCCGGGCCACGAACCTCAAGGATGCCCTGGATTATGCCCCGGGTGTCTTCGTCCAGCCCCGCTTCGGCGCCGAGGAATCCCGCCTTTCCATCCGTGGCTCGGGAATCCAGCGCACCTTCCACGGACGGGGGCTCAAACTGATGCAAGACGGGGTGCCCCTCAACCTCGCCGACGGCGGCTTTGACTTCCAGGCGGTGGAGCCTCTTTCCACCCAATACATCGAAGTCTACCGTGGCGGCAATGCGCTCAGCTACGGCGCCACCACCCTGGGCGGGGCAATTGACTTCATCTCCCACACGGGACGCAGCGCTCCCGCCTTTCTGGCGCGCGTCGAGGGCGGCAGTTTTGATTCCCTGCGCGGACAGGTCAGCGGCGGCACGGCCTCGGAAACGAGCGATGCCTACCTCAGCCTGACCCACTCCTCCAGCGAAGGCTACCGCGAGCACTCCGCCCAAAGCAACCAACGGCTTTTTACCAACTTCGCCAAGGTGCTGTCCCCCGGGGTGGAAACCCGCTTCTTCCTTACCTACGCCCGCACCGACTCGGAACTCCCCGGAGAGCTCACCAAGGCGCAGATGCTCGCCGACCCCCGCCAGGCGGCCCGCGTGCCGGACTTTCTCCGGAGCAACCCCTCGGTGGTCATCTTTGACCGGGTCAGCAGCGACTGGAAGCGCGACTACGAGCTCTTCCGCCTTGCCAACCGCACGGTCTGGGAACTGGACGAGGCGCGCTTCAGCGTGGGCGCCTTCTGGTCGCACAAGGACCTCGACCATCCCATTCTCTTTGTCATCGACCAGGTCAGCGACGATTTCGGCCTCGACTTTCGCTACGAGAGCGATGTCGAGCTCTTCGGGCGCGAAAACCACTTCGTGGCCGGCTTTGTCCCCACCTTTGGCCTCGTGGATGACGTGCGCTTTGCCAATGGGTTAGGCCGCCGGGGGGCGAAATTCTCCGAGAATCATCAAACTTCCCTGAACGCCGACTTCTACGTGCAGAACATCCATTACTTCGCCCCCAAGGCGGCGGTGGTGCTCGGAGCCCAGCTCAGCCATGCCGTCCGCGAGAACGAGGACCGCTTTCCCTTCGGTCCGGACAACAGCGATCGCCAGGACTGGACGGCCTTTTCCCCGAAGCTCGGGTTGATCTGGGACCTTCATCCCCAGGCCCAGGTCTTCGCCAACGTGAGCCGCAGCTTCGAGCCGCCTTCCTTCGGCGAACTGGTCGACGCCAACTTCGGCGGAGCCGGGCTGATCGCTCTCGAGGCCCAAACCGCCACCACCTTCGAAATCGGATCGCGCGGACGCAGCCGGCGCCTCGCCTGGGATGTCGCCTGGTACCACGCCTTCGTCGAGGACGAGCTGCTTTCCTACCAGGTCGCCCCTGGCCTGGTCCAAACGGTCAATGCCGATGACACCGTCCATCAGGGCATCGAGGCCTCCTTCGAACTGGAATTGGGAGCCGGCCTGTTCACCGACGGAGGCTCTGGTTTTGAGGGGCCATCCTCCAAGAACGGCATCGGCCGAACCGTCCGCGACAGCGGGGAGGACCGGCTCGTCTGGCGTCAGCACTATTTGTGGAACGACTTCCACTTTGACGGCGACCGCAGCTACGGGAACCAGGCCCTTCCCGGCATCCCCCGCCATTACTACCGCGCCGAGCTCCTCTATGAGCATCCCGGCGGGCTGTACTTTGGCCCCAATGTCGAGTGGGTCCCCAGTGACTACAGCGTCGATTCCGCGGGCACGGAATTCGCCGAGTCCTACGCCTTGCTCGGATTCAAGGTGGGCTACCGCAGCGAGCGAGGCTGGTCGGCCTTCGTCGAGGCCAAGAATCTCACGGATAAGACCTACGCCTCCACCACGGGCGTCGTGAACCGTTACGCGGGCGAAGGGATCTACTTCCCGGGAGATGGACGTTCTGTCTATGCCGGTCTGGAATGGAAGTGGTAAGCCCCGTGACCTGAGCCCTCTCCCCACCCAGCCCTCCCCATGATCTCTTCCCTGATCCGGTTCCTGCCCCTTTTCCTCCTGGGCGTCGTCCCCGTGGCCTGGGCCAAGCCCCCATCCACGCTGCCCGCGGGCGTCGCCACCCTGGACCTCTACGCCGACGGTAGTCGCCTCCATCTCCTCGTCGCAGAGACCACGGCGGCCGGAGAGATTCCCCTGCTCCATTATCTCTCCACAGACGAGGGGCAAAGCTGGGAGGGGCCGCATCCCCTCGCCACGGGACAGCCGGCGCCCTTTGCACCGCATCGGGGCTTCGACCCCCAGATTGCCGCCCAGGGCGACAGCCTCGTGGCCGCCTGGACCACCGCCGGGACAGACCGTTTCGGATCGGGCCCCATCGCCACGGCGCGCTCCCAGGATGGAGGCCGCAGCTGGGAGGCGGGGCCCAATCCCGCCGACGACGGCCTGACCACCGGTCATGGCTTCCTTGATCTGGCCGTCGGGCCGGACCGGAGCTTCCACCTGGTCTGGTTGGACAGCCGGGATGGACGTCAAGGCCTGCGCTACACCCGCAGTTCGGATCAGGGGAAAACCTGGGTTCCCAACTTCACCCTGCAAGCGGGCACCTGTGAATGTTGCCGGAACACCCTCGCCCTGGACCTTTCCGGCCAACCCGCCGTCCTCTACCGCGACCACCACCCCAGGGATATGAAACTGATCCAGGCCAAGAACGGCGTCTGGCAGTCGGCCCGCATCGCCGGTGCTTTCCGCTGGGAGTTCGACGGCTGTCCACACGCCGGCGGAGGCCTGGCCTTCACGGCGTCCGGAGGGCACGCGCTTGTCTGGACTGGTCGGGAAGAGCAAATGGGCGTCCATCACATCCCCCCGGACGGCCCTTCCCAGCGACTGGGAGACGACAGCGCCCTGCATCCGGATCTGGCCGCCTCGGCCGAGGGAGTGCTCCTCGCCGTCTGGCAGCAGAGCGCGGACGAGGGTTCCGCCAGCCCATTACGCTACAGCCTCTCCAAGGACGAGGGTCGGCAATGGAGCCCCCCGCGCGCCATCCCAGAGGCCGGCTCCCGGGCGACCCATCCCCGGGCGGTGGCCCTGCCCGGCAGCTTCGTCGTCGCCTGGACCGAGACGCCGGAAGCGGGTGTCTCGCAGTGGCGCACCGTGCGCCTTCCGCTCCCCTGATCGAGGCCCTCTACCGAGGAGCCGCCAGCGCCGCACCCCGGACCCTCGCAACGTCTCCCCTAAGCTTCGCAGGGTGACATTCCGCCACTTCCTCACACTCCCGCCTCAACACTGCCGGTCGGTGGCGTTGTTTTGGTGTTTTTCGTCGACCGGAAAGAGGAGTCGGTAGTAAAGGGAGGCCACGAGCTGGCTCGAGAGCGGAATGGTCAGCATGCAGAAGGAGATTACGAGGAGGATCTTCAACCCTGATACCTCGTCGCGCAGGGAAATCCACAGGGCGATGAGGAGGAGACTGCTCCCAAAGGTGGTCGCCTTGGTCAGAGCATGAGCCCGGCAGAGGGTGTCGGGAAAGCGGAGCACCCCCACGCTGGCCAAGAGCATCACCACCGAGCCCGTCAGGAGAAGGACACAAATCAGGATCTCTTCCAGCTGCTCAATCATCTTTCCTGCCTTCTTCCTCCTTGCGAGCCAGTTTCTTCTGACGCCAGCGCTCGCTCGACTCGCGTTGGCGCGGGATGACGGTGTTCAGATAGGTGACAAAGGCGATGCTCCCCATAAAGCCCAGGAGCGAGAAGATCAGCATGATCTCGATGAGATGCCCCGTGTTCCATCGGACCGAGAGCAGCACAATCATCCCCACGATGCTCACCGCGACGGTGTCATAGGCGACCACCCGATCCAGAATGCGCGGGCCGGTGACGACGCGCCAGAGGGAAAGCAAGGCGGCTGCGCCGAGGATCACAAAACAAATGCTGACCGTGGTTTGAATCATCAACTGCCCTTCTCTTCGCTATGCATTTTCCTTCGCCTCTGCCAAAGCTCAACGGGTAAAGGCGAGGATTCTCGCCTTGAGGTTGTGGTCAATTTTTTGACTGAGCCGATCTGCATCGATCGCGGGAAAGGAATGGAGGATAAAATGCCCCTCCTCGTCGCGGTCGGCCACGGTGGTGCCCGGGGTGAGGTTGATGAATTGGGCCAACAACACCGTCTCGACGGGCGTCAGCCCGTGCACCTCGTAGCGCGTGAAGCAACCACGCAATTGGCCGACGCCCGGAGAGAGACTGAGTATGGCCATTTCAAAATTGCTGCGCACCATGCTCCAGAGGAAATGGAAAAAGAACAAGACGAGGGCGCGGACCCGCCTGACATAGTTGCCACAATGCAGCACATCCTGCAGGACCCAGAGCAGGAAATAACTGGCGATGGCCCCGACCAGGAAGCCCGCCATCGTGGTCTTGCCGTGGAGAAAGGTCCACACCACGGTCACGAGCAGGTGCATCACGGCCGCCTTCATGGCTGTCCTCCCTTCCCTAGAGTGTTCAATACGCTCTCACGATAGATCGATTGGTCCATCAGACCATTGGCCGCGGACTGGGCCACCGTCAGAAAGAACTCGGCCCGAAAGCCGATCACCAGAGAGAAGCCGACCATCACCGCCACGATCAGGGTCATGCCCCGCAAGGATTGCTCCGAGATGGTCGGTACGGGCTCCTCCCTCGGCTTGTCCCAAAAGGCCTTTAACCAGACCTTCATCATGCTGACCATGGTCAGGAGCGAGGCCAGCAAGGCCGCGGCGGCGAGCCAGTAGTGCCGCTCGCCCAGGCTCTCGGAAATGACGATGTACTTCCCCCAGAAGCCGCTCAGAGGCGGCACCCCGGAGAGGGAAAAGGCCTGCAGGAGGAAGAGACAGCCCAGGACCGGACTGAGCTTCCAAAGGCCGCCCATGCGTTCGAGGTGGTCGGAGCCGCTGCGGAAGAATGCCGTGCCCCCGATGAGGAAGAGGGAGGACTTCACGATGATGTGGTGGATCACGTAGAAGACACAGGCCGTGATGGCCATGGGGGTGAACAGCCCGATCGCCAGGATCATGTAGCCGATCTGGCTGACGTGCTGGAAGGAGAGAATGCCGCGGATGAAATTTCGCGAGATCGCGCCCAGGGCGGCCATCACCATGGTGGCGCCGGCGAGGATGGCAAGGACGATGTGCACCCGGTCCAAGCTGTGCGGGAACACCGTGCAGAGCATGCGCAGCAAGACGTAGACGCCGACCTTGGTCAACATGCCGCAGTAAAGCGCCGAAAGCGAGTAGGGCAGAATGGGATAGCTGTTCGGCAGCCAGTAATAGAGGGGAAAGACACCGGCCTTGATGCCAAAGACCACCATCAACAGGAGCATGACGAGCAGCACCGAGAACTGGCCCTCCATTTCCGCGGCTCTGGCGGAGATCTGGGCGAGGTTCAGGGTGCCAAACACGGCATAGGCCACCCCGGCGGAGAGCAGGAAAATCCCGCTGGCAAAGATGTTCACTGCCAGGTAGGGGAAAGCCTCCTTGATGTGCCGGTCGTTGGCTTCCAGCGTGAGCAAGGCATAGGAAGCCACCAGCATGATCTCAAAGGCCACAAAGAGATTGAAGAGGTCGCCGGTGATGAAGGTGAGGTTGATGCCAGCGACGAGGAGCTGCATCAGCGGCAGGCGCATGGGCTGCTCCACCTCGACCTGCAATTCAAGGTAGCTGTAGAGGGTGCAAACCAAGGCCACCAGGGAGGACAGGCAGAGCATCAGCGCGGCCAATCCGTCGACGACCAGGGCCACCCCCAGGGGCGCCGTCCAGCCCCCCATCACCACGACCAGGGGGATTTTCCCCACCACCAGGTAAGCGAGGTAGCCCGCCACCCCCAACTGCACCGCGGCGGATACGCCCACGGTCCAGCGACGCCACACCCCCACGCGGCCTGCAAAGAGGCACAGCAGGGCCGTGGCAATCGGCAGCACAAAGGGGAGGATCACCAAATTATTCATCATCAGGTTCCGGCTGGAACAGTTTCTCGGTGTCGATGGTTCTGGAATCGAGGATGATGCGGTAAAGCAGCATGATGAGGTAAACCGTCAGGCCCAAGCCGATGACGATGGCAGTGAGCACGAGCGCCTGCGGAAAAGGGTCCACATAGCTCTGGATGGGATAGTCTCCCTCGAGGATGGGGGCCCGACGGCCCCGCGGCGCGCCGGAAATGGCCAGGATGAACAAGTTTCCCGCGTTGGAGAAAATGATGAACCCGAAGAGGATGCGCAGGAAGTTCTTCTGCAGCAAGAGGTAGGTGGAAATGGTGAACATCACCCCCACCAAGAGGGCCGTGTCATACGCCATCGCTCCCCTCCTTTCTACGAGCCTGATGTTCGATGGGCTCCTCCAGGATGGAGGCGTAGAGGCCCTCCTCCTTCGGGGTGAAGGGCGGCAGTCCTCCCGTGGAGCGCACCAGCACCACGACCAGTTTCACGATCATGCCGCTCACGAGCAGGAACACCCCGGCGTCGAAGAGCAGCGGCGTGCCGACGTGGACCTCTCCCAACATGGGGAAGCGTTCGAAGTGCCAATTGTACTGGGTGAGGAACTCCTGGCCGACCAGGGTCGGCAACAGACCGCTGCAGAGGGACAAGGCCACGCCCGCCGTGGCCAAGCGCATGGGATCGAGGGGCATCTCCGCCTGGAGACGCTGCCAGCCCTTGGCCATGCCGATGAGCAGGAAGGAAATTCCGGTCATGAGCCCGGCAATGAAGCCACCACCGGGCAACTGGTGACCGCGGAAGAGCACGTAGGCGGACAGGATGTTGACCAGCAGGAAGACCAGCTGGATGAGCGCCTGGAACAGGAAGGATTCCGAATTTCTCGTCATTCTTTACGCTCCTTTCTCTTGCCCAGCAGGAAGCCGGGGGCGGCAAAGGCCGATCGACTCTGGCCGTCCTGGCGCTTGTAATGGATCATCAGCCCGAGGCCCGCCAGCGTGGCAATGAGGAGCACGGTGATCTCCCCCATGGTGTCGAAGGCCCGGAAATCCACGAGGATGGTGTTGACCCCGTTGTTGCCCTCCGCCAGGGGCTTGGAGAGGGCGAGCATCTGGTAGCCCACAGGATCGGGATGACGGTTGAGGTCGGCAAATAGCACTAACAAGGTCGTCATCACGCCCATGCCGATGGCCAGGAGCGCCCGGGTGCCCTGCTTGAGGTTCCAACGAAACTCGAAGCGGGTGCCGGCTCGCGAACCGGTGGAGAAGCGGGCGATCAGGACCAGGACGAGCACGACGGAGGCGGATTCGACCAGGATCTGGGTCATGGCCAGGTCCGGGGCCTTGTAGAGCACGAAGTAGAAGGTCAGGAAGAATCCCGAGGCCGACAGGGCCGCCAGCTGGGCGGTCCAGCGGCGCAGGCGGAGCACGCCGATGAGACCGATGCAGACCATCGCTCCGGTGAGGGCGCGCCAGGGATCGATGCGGCCTTCCTGTCCCTGGATTGCTCCGAACTCGTCCCAGTGGACGAGGAACGCACTGAGGACGAAGGCCAGGAGCGTGAAGATCACGATGGGCAGGTAGGCTGGCGGCCAATCCGCGCGCAGGGCCAGGGTGATGCGCTTGGCGACATAGCCCAGGGCGTCCACGAAGCGGTCGAAATGGCGGTCGAAGCGCAGAAAGAACGGCACGTGCGCCCATCGCCAGGCCTGGCGCTGCGCCATCACATAGAGCCCGGCGCCGACGAGCAGGGCCGTCGCGCTCAGCAGCAGCTCGCGATTGAGGCCGTGCCAGAGCCCCAGATGGGGCATGGGACTTTCCTGGAGGCCAGGCACCTGCAGGGGTTGCAGCAGTGCCTCGAGAGCTCCCGGAAAGAGCCCGAAACCGAGGGCGGCGCAGGCCAGCAAGAGGGGCGGAATCTGGATGCCCAGTCCGGGCGAGTGGAAGTGCGCCCCCTCCGGCTCGCGTCCAGTGAAGACCCCGAGGAAGAAGCGCAGGGCAAAGGCCATCGTCATGGCGGCGCCTGACAAGAGTGCCAAGGTGTAGAGCCAGGCGAGCGGCGCATTGCGGACCTCGAGCTCGGCGAGAGAGCCCAGCAGGATCTCCTTGCTGAGAAAGCCCGTCGTCGGCGGCAGTCCAGCCAGGGCCGCGACGGCGAAGAGAGCCGCCCCGGCGGTTAGGGGCAGTCGGCGGGCCAGACCGCCCAGCTCGCGCAGGTCCCGCGTGCCCATGGCATGATCCACGATCCCCGCGACCATGAAAAGCGCCCCCTTGTAGAAGACGTGGCTGAGCACGTGCAGGAGGTCGAGGCGCACGCCGGCCTCCCCGCCGATGCCATAGCAGCCAATGAGAAAGCCCAGCTGACTCACGGTCGAATAGGCGAGTATTTCCTTCAGGTCATTGGAGCGAAGGGCCAGGAAGGCCCCGAGAACCAAAGTGAAGAAGCCCACGCTGGCCACCAGCGGCATCCAGAGATCGAGCTGGTGATAGACCGGAAACATCCGGGCACTGAGGAAGACCCCCAGCTTGACCATCGTCGCCGAATGGAGGTAGGCGCTCACCGGCGTGGGCGCCGCCATGGCCCCGGGCAACCAGAATTGGAAGGGAAACTGGGCGGACTTGCCAAAGGCCCCCAGCATCACCAGAACCAAGCTCGCCGAGGCCAGCCAGGCGCCTGGCTCCCAGACAGTCTCCTCGCGGCCCGCGATCTCGCTGAGCACGAAACTGCCCGCGGCCTGCCCGAGGAGCAGTAAGCCAGCGAGCAGGCAGAGCCCCGAGAAGAAGGTGACCAGCAACGCCCGTCGCGCCCCGAGCCGGGCGCCGCGCTTCTCATAGGAAAACCCAATCAGCAGGAATGAGGCCACCCCGGTGAGCTCCCAAAAGATGAAAAGGGCGATGAGGTTGTCCGCAAAGACCGCCCCAAGCATGGCCACCATGAACAAGAGTAAATAAGTAAAAAAGGCCCCCAAGTTCTTCTCATCCCGGCCGAAATACTGCGAGGCATACCAGCAGACCAGGGTGCCCACGCCCAGAATGACGTAGGCATAGAAGAGGGAAATGCCATCGAGGACGAAGGCGAGGTTGATCCCCAGGAAGGGCACCCATTCCACGCTGCTGGTCGCCACCGTGCCCCCCGTCCAGGAATCGCGCACCAGCAGGGTGAGCAGGGCCAGGGAGAGCAAGGGGGCGGGCAGGACGAGCAGCCCGGTGCGGGATCCCAAGCGCGATCCCAGAAACAGTGCCGGCAAGGCGAAGATCAATGGCAAAAAGATCACCCCGAGCAAGGGGGCGGCGGAAAAGCTATGCTGCGCAGCTAGTTCAGGCACTGGAGGGAAAAGAGTTCAATCGACGCTGGGGCAACATTCCGCGAGCTCGCCTCCTCCGAAGCGGGGATCTTAGGCGGGAGATCTCCATTTCGCGAGGGGGCCTCACAACGGGCGCAAGTCTCCGGCATAAGGGGGCGTCTCGCAAGCCCCTTGCGGGGAAAAATCAGGAAAACCCTCCGGGCCATTCCCCAGGGGCGCTGCGATGCGTGGGTGGGAATGACAGGGTTCAAAAAAGCTCGCCAGGAGCCCTCCCCTGGGAGATAGTTCCGACGTCGATTGCCCATGTCCCGGTCACAACCTGTCAAGAAGCCCGTCTCGATCAAGGTGGGGGATTTCTTTCGCCGCCATCACCAAAGTCTGTCGATGGAGCTGGCCGGAACCGACGCCGGGTACAATCGGGAAATTCTCGAGCCCACCATCAACCGTCCCGGCCTGGCCCTCTCCGGGTTCTACAAATACTTCGCCCTGCACCGCATTCAGGTCATCGGGCAGGCCGAGCGCTCTTACCTGCGCCACCTCAACCAGGCGAATGCCGAGAAGCGCTTCGCCGACCTCTGCCGCCAGCGCATCCCCTGCATCGTCGTCAGCCGTGGCCAACACCTCTCCCCTTCCCTCCTCCGCATCGCGGATGACGCCGGGATCTCGGTCTTCCAGACCTCCATGGTGACGATGAACTACATCAACGCCGCCACGGTTCGCCTCGACTGGGAGTTCGCCCCCACAACCTCGCGACACGGCTGCATGGTCGACGTCATGGGCATCGGCATCCTCATCGAGGGCGAAAGCGGCACGGGAAAAAGCGAGGCCGTTCTCGGATTGTTGCGCCGGGGGGCCAGCTTGGTCTCCGACGACCTCGTGCGTCTGCGCAATCTCGAGAATCGCGAGCTCATCGCCACCTCGCCCGAGCTGGGCCGCAGTTACATGGAGGTCCGCGGCCTGGGCATCATCAACGTCTCTGCCCTCTTCGGCGTCGGCACCCTGCGCACGGAAAAGCGCCTCGATCTCGTCGTCACCCTGAAGAAGGAATCCGAGATGAATGAGATGGAACGCGTCGGTCTCGATGGGCGCAGCATCGAGATTCTGGGCATTCCCGTCCCTCACATTCAACTACCCGTCGCCCCGGGACGCGACATGGCGCAGCTCATTGAAGTGGCCGCCCTGGACCAAAAATTGCGGGCCCTCGGTCACGACTCATCCGTGGAATTCAACAAGAAACTCTTGAAAAGGATGCACGACGAACGTAAATCCATGTTCTGAGGTCCCCGGCCTCCCGATTTTCGACAGGAATTCTTCAGAAAATCCCTCCTCCAATGCCCTCCTGCGAACTGACTATCCCGAACGAAGACGGTCTCCATGCCCGTCCCGCCGCGAAGTTCGTCAAGCTCGCCAATCGCTTTGCCTGTGACGTCTGGGTGGAGAAGGACAGCGAAGAAATCAACGGCAAGAGCATCATGGGCCTCATGATGCTCGCGGCGGCCCAAGGCTCGGTCATCAAGGTCTCCACGGAAGGAGACGACGCCGAGCTGGCTCTGGAGAAGCTCAGCACCCTCGTGAAGAGCGGTTTTGTCAGCGAAGACTAGGAGGTCCCCTCCCTGCCCCCCTTCGCTCCACTCGTCCCTCCTCGCGACAGATCGAGGCAGCCAATCGGCGCGTGCCCTTTTCCAAGGCGCCTTTGCGCAAACGCCATCTCCTCCGCGAAGGAGACTTTCCCGCTCCGCCCCTTCCCTGGCCAGTCCTCGCGGACCACACTCTTCCGCAGGGGAGGCCACTCGCGTCCAAATTCAACAAAGCGAGATTTTCTATTGCGGGGACATTCATCCATCATTTAGATAGCCCGGCCGCATGAATGCATCCGCCCCAAGAGCCGAAGCCCGCTTACGGGGCATTGGCGTGTCCCCCGGAATCGCGATCGGTCCCGCTGAGCGGGTCGGTCGCGCTCTGGAGGAACCCGAGCGCCTCCCCCTCGGAGACGGGGAAAGCCTTGAGACAGAGCAGCAACGTCTCGCTGAAGCCATCGCGCGGACCCGCGACCAAATCCTCGACCTCCAGCGGGAAATCGAAACCCCCGACGGGGAAATCACCATTTTTGACGCCCACCTCCTCATCCTCGAGGACACGACCCTGCTCAATGATGTCTACCGCATCGTCGAGGAGCAGCGCCTTTCCATCGACTGGGCCTACTACGCCGTCTCCAAGCGCTACATCGATTCCCTCAGCCGCACGGATGACCCCTACCTGCGCGAACGGGCCGTGGACATCGAGGACATCGCCAAGCGCCTGCTCCGCAATCTCCGCGGCGCGTCGGACGACCACGGGATCCATCCCCTCCGTTCCGACACCCGCATCCTCCTCGCCCACGATCTCACGCCTTCCGACACCGTGGGACTGAGCCGCGGGCAGATCGGCGGCTTCGCCACAAAGCTGGGCAGCGCCACTTCGCACACGGCCATCATGGCGCGCTCGCTCGACATCCCCGCGGTTGTCGCCCTGCACGACATGCCGGAGAGCTTCCCTCCCGGCGAGGTCGTCCTCGTCGATGGCTATCGCGGCCTTGTCATTCTCAATCCGACCTCGGAGACCCTGACCGAATACGAGGCGGTGCGGGAATACGAGCGCCGCCTGCAGCAGGAACTGGACAGTCTGCGCGACGCCGAAACGGTCACGGCCGATGGGCAGAAAGTCATCCTCTCAGCCAACATCGAGTTCATTGAGGAACTCGACAGCATCAAGGGCATCGGGGCCCAAGGGATCGGTCTCTACCGCACCGAGTTTTTCTACCTGAGCCAACACGAGCTGCGCGAGGAGGACAACCAGACCGAGAACTACCGCAAGGTCGCGGAGGCGATGCACCCCCACGGGGTCATCATACGCACCATCGACATCGGGGGCGACAAACTTTATCCCGAGCTCTACGACGACCCCGAGCCCAACCCCTTTCTCGGGTGGAGAGGGATACGCCTCAGCCTCGACCAGACCGAGGAATTCCAGGTCCAGCTCCGCGCCGTCCTCCGCGCCAGCGCCTTCGGCGAGGTGCGCGTCATGTTCCCCTTCCTCTCCACCCTCGAGGAACTGCGCGGGGCCAAGCATCAACTCGAACTCGCCAAGGAATCGCTCCGCGCCGAGGGCATTCCCTTCGACGAAAATCTGGAAACCGGGGCCATGATCGAGATTCCCAGCGCGGTCTTGATCGCCGATCACCTCGCCAAGGAAGTCGACTTCTTCAGCATCGGTTCGAACGACCTCATCCAATACACCACCGCCGTCGACCGGATCAACGACCGGGTCGCCCACCTTTACCAACCCACCCATCCCGCCGTGATCGCCATGATCCGAGAGACCATCGCGGCGGCCCACCGCAACGGCATCTGGTGCGGGATCTGTGGAGAAGTGGCCAGCGACCTGATTCTGGTCCCCGTCTGGGTGGGTCTGGGCATCGATGAGCTCTCCGTCGGCGGGGCCCAGCTCTTGCGGACCCGCAGCGCCATCTCGCGCCTGGACTCGGCCCGCTGCCGTGAGCTGGCGGACCGCATCCTCGATTGCGGCACCTCCACGGAGATCCGCGACTTGTGCCTGGAAGTGGCCGGGGCGGCCTATCCCGAGCTGCTCCCCTGCCCCCAAGCAGGCGATTGACGCGCCCTCCTTTTGCCCTGAAGATCGACTCTCTCCTTCGCAGGATGCCGATTTCGCCTTTCCCATCCCGACTCCCGCTCCCCTCCCTGCTCTCGCGATCTCTCCGTCGGCGTCCCCTCCTGCTGGCGAGTCTTTGCCTGATGGCCGCGGGGCCGGGGGCGCTCGCCATCGACCTGAAGGTGCTGACAGATCCCCGCAAGCTGTTCAAGAAGGACGTCGACGAACTCCAGGAGACTGCCCAGGCCCCCTCGGGCCCGGGAGGCATGTGCGTACTGCCCACGGGGGAATACGTCATCGCCTGCCATCCCTTCTTTCAGCCCCAATACCGGGTTATGAAGCTGGATCGAGGCGGCCAATGGGCTCCCTTCCCCAACGAGTCCATGAACACCCCCGGCTCCGGGGATCCCAGCCTGCTGGATTCGGTCATCGGCCTCGCCTGTGATCCCCGCGGCATCGTTTGGATGCTGGACAACGGCCGACGCTCCGGCACCGATGCCAAGCTGGTCGCCTGGGACAGCAAGCGGGATGAACACCACAAGACCATCGTCATCGGCAGTGGCGCCCTCGCTCCGAATTCCTTCCTGACCAACCTCGTGCTCGACCCCGTCGGCCCCTATATCTACCTCTCCGACCCCGCCGACGGCATTGTCTCCGCCCTCATCGTGGTCAATACCGAGACGGGCCTGGCCCGGCGGGTCCTCCAGGGCGACCGCTCGGTGCAGAAGGACCCCGAGATCCTGCTCTCTGTGGATGGCCGCCAAATCGAGGTGCGCCGGCCCGACGGCGCCCTCGCCAGCCCCCTGACCGGGGTCAGCCCTCTGGCCATCGATCGGCGCGGGGAATGGCTCTACTACGGGGCGCGGGACGGCGCTTCCCTCTACAAAATCCGCACCGAGTTTCTCACCCGCGCGGACATCACCCCGGAAGTGCTCGCCACCCAGGTGACCGGGGTCTCCCAAAAGCCGGTCTGCGACAGCATGGCCATCGATGCCAAGGGCCGGATCTACTTTGCCGACATTTCCCGGGGCTCCATCGACTACGTCGCCCCCGAGGAGAACTACCTCAACCTCCGCCTCCTCGTGCAGGACCCCCGTGTCATCTGGCCGGGAGGCCTGCTCGTCGGTCCCGACGGCCAGCTGCACTTTTACAGCAGCCAGCTCCACCGCACCCCCTTCTTCAATGGCGGCAAGGACGTGACGGCGCCCCCCTTCTCCATCTTCAAGACTCGTCCCCTTCCCTCGAGCCGCTTCGGCTTCTGACCGACGCATGGCCACGATCCTGGACACGCTCAAGAAGGGGGCTGAATATCTTCAACGCCACGGCGTCGAGGAGGCTCGCCTGAACATGGAACGCCTCCTCGCCCACGTCATCGAAGTCGACCGGATGCAGCTCTACCTCGATTTCGACCGCCCCCTCACCGAGGCCCAACTGGCTGAGCTGCGGGCTTTGACGCTCCGCCGCGGCAAGGGCGAACCCCTGCAGCACCTCCTCGGCACGGTGGAGTTCTGCGAGCTCGAATTCCACTGCGACGCCCGCGCCCTCGTGCCCCGGCCCGAGACGGAAGAGCTCGTCCATCTCCTCCTCGCCCGAGAATGGCCGGAGCGGGCCGAGATTCTCGACCTGGGCTGCGGATCCGGCGTGATCGGCCTCTCCCTGGCCCACCACCTCGCCGGGCGCGAGGCGCGCGTGACGCTGGCGGACCTCTCATCCGAGGCCCTCGAGCTCGCCCGCCAAAACGCCCTCCGCCTGCTGCCCGAGGCCCCGCCGCGCTTCGTGCAGGGAGACCTTTTCACCCCCTTCTCCGCGGAGGAACGCTTCGACCTCGTGGTCGCCAATCTCCCCTACATCCCCGCCACCGCGGCGCCCCAGCTCAGCCGGGAGGTGCACCACGATCCCGCCTTGGCCCTCTACGGCGGGGAGCGCGGGACGGAAACGATGGAACGCTTCCTCTCCCAAGTCGGAAGCCACCTGCGTCCCGGCGGCTTCGTGGCCATGGAGTTCGGCATCGACCAAGCCCCCACCCTGGAATCCACCGCCGCCGCCCACGGCTTTCATCACATCGAAATCCGCAAAGATCTCGACGGCATCGAGCGTTTCCTCCTCGCTTCCCCCTGAGTGACCCGCCTCCCCCAGTCCCCGATCCCCCATCCCTTTATCCCATGGAAAAATTCATTGTTCACGGCGGCCGCCCTCTCTCTGGCAGTGTCAACATCAGCGGCTCCAAGAATGCCTCGCTCCCCATCCTGGCCGCGACCTTGTTGACTCGTGAACAATGCGTGGTCCGGCGCGTGCCCGATGTCTCCGACACCAACTACATGCTCCAGATCCTGCAGAATCTCGGGGCCGAGGTCGAACGCGCCAGCGGCAATGTCGTGATCCGCTGTGGCCAGCTGCGTAGCCACGAGGCCCCCTACGACCTCGTCCGCAAGATGCGGGCCTCGGTCTGCGTCATGGGCCCCCTACTGGCTCGCCACGGACGCGCCGACGTTTCCCTGCCTGGCGGCTGCGTCATCGGCGACCGACCCATCGACCTCCACCTCCGGGGGCTCGAGGGCCTCGGCGCCGAGGCCAAGGTCGAGGGAGGCAACGTCCGTCTCTTTGCCCAGGACGGCTTGGTCGGGCGAGAGATCGACATGAGCGGGAAGCACGGCGCCACGGTGCTCGGCACCGACAACGTCATGATGGCCGCCGTCCTCGCCAAGGGCACCACCATCATCACCGGCGCGGCCTGCGAGCCGGAAGTGGTCGACCTCGCCAATTTCCTCAAGTCCATGGGTGCCAAGATCGAAGGCATCGGCACCCCCCGTCTCGAAATCGAAGGCGTGGAGGAACTGGGAGGCGCCGAGCACACCGTCATCCCCGACCGGATCGAGGCCGGCACCTTCCTGGTGGCCGGCGCCATGGCCGCGCGCGACAGCATCACCCTGCGCCGGGTCGAGCCCGCCCACCTCGAGAGCGTCACGGAGGTGCTGCAACGCTGTGGTTGCCCCATCGAGGTCGGCCCCTCGACCCTCACCATCGGCCGCGCCGAAAAGCCCGTCGGCGCCAATATCACCACCGAGCCCTATCCCGGCTTCCCCACGGACATGCAGGCCCAGATGTGTTCGCTCTTCGCCATCACGCCGGGCACCAGTGTCGTCCGCGACACCATCTTTCCTCAGCGCTTCATGCATGCGGCGGAAATGAAGCGCATGGGCGCGGACATCGAGGTCTCCGAGGGCACTGCTGTGATCCGCGGAGTGGAACAACTCAGCGCCGCTCCGGTGATGGCCAGCGACTTGCGCGCCTCAGCCGCCCTGGTCCTTTCCGCCCTCACGGCGAAAGGCAACACGGAAATCTCCCGCGTTTATCACATCGATCGAGGCTACGAGCACATCGACGAGAAGCTCATCGCCCTCGGCGCCGAGATCGAGCGCGTTCCGGCCTGACAAGCCCCCACCCAGGGGTTAGCCCGAAGGCTGCCTGGCCGCGGCGGGAATCCACATCGGATTGGCTCACGCAATTCTGGGCTTGGCCGAGTGCGCAGACCGCGTCAGCTTGGGGATGCATGAAACTGGCCACTCCCTTCCTTTTCTCCCTGATCCTGACCGGCCTCACCCCCGGCCCCCTCTGCGCCCAGGCCCCGGAGCCGACTCGGGATCCGGGCTTTCGGCTGGTGGATCTCGATGTCGGGGAAGCGGCGGAGCTCGCGCTCGCCAACGGGCAATCGGTGCAACTGAAGGTGCTCGGCCTGGAAGAAACGCGCGACCGGGTTCGCGAGGCGGTCCGCGAAGCCCGCGTTCAGGTCTCCATTGACGGGGTGGAAACCGAGCTCTATTCCTCGCATTACCATCTGCCCGTGGAGGTCGGCAAGGTGAAGATCGACTGCCCCGTCACGGCGGGCCATCTCCTCGGGGCTGCCGGCAATCCCTGGGGTCTGGAAAAGGCGGTGCGCTTGCGTCTCTGGCCGGCGGGCGCCCCGCTGACCGAGCCCGGCACCTTCGGCTATCCGCTCAAGCAGGCCTGGTTTGCCTCGGCGACTTCTATGGCCAACGAGCCCATCGACGCCGGCGCCAAGACCGGCTATCGCTACCATTACGACCTCGACTTCGGCGGTGCCGAAGGCTTGACCGAAGTGATCTCCGCGACCGATGCCCTGGTCGTCTCTGCGGCAAACCAGACCTTGCCTGGCTACGAGGACAGCCCGGTCCGCGCCCGTTACGACGTCGTCTACCTGCTCGATGACCGGGGCTTCTACTACCGCTACAGCCATTTCCACCGCATCGCCCCCGAGGTTCGCGCCGGGGAGCGGGTCCGCCTGGGGCAGTCTCTCGGCCTGCTCGGCAAGGAAGGCGCCAGTGGCGGCTGGTCCCACCTGCACTTCGGTCTGTGGACGCGTATGCCCTCCGGTCAATGGGGTTCGCTCGACGTTTACCCCCTCGTCTGGGAAGCCTACCGGCGGGATCGCCAGCCCTCTCTCCTCGCCGTGGCCCGCCACCCCCAGCTCCTCTTCGCCGGGGAGAGCGCTGCCCTCGACGGACGAAAGTCCTGGAGTGCCGCTGGCCCCGTGGCCAGGCATCAGTGGACTCTCAGCGATGGCACTCAGGCCGAGGGGGCGCTGGTGGAACGCCGCTATCCCTCGCCCGGTCGCTACAGCGAGATTCTCCGCGTCGAGGACGGCCAAGGGGGAGTCGACTATGACTTTCTCCCGGTGCTGGTGGTGGATCCGGCCGATCCCGACGCCTTTCCACCGAACGTGCACGCCGCCTTCTGGCCTACCGAGGGGATCAGGGTGGGTGACCCGGTGACCATCAAGGTGCGTTCCTTTCGCACCGAGCAGGGCCGCGAGCACATCGACTTCGGCGACGGCAGCGAAGGGGTCTACCTCCAGTCCAGCCAAGCCAAGGGCAATCTCGATCCCGAGGGCTACGCCACCGTCGTGCACCGCTACGCCCAGCCCGGCGACTATATCGTCCGCATCGACCGGGAAAACGAGCGCCACTGGCCCGCCTTCACCCACCTCCACATCCGAGTGCGGCCTCGCGAGGCCGCGGGATCGCCGCGGAGCCAATAACAGGATTCAGGGCGTCATCGCCCCGGTGAACTCCAGCCCGAGAGACCATTCCAGGAGCGCGCGACTGTCTTCCCGCACCTGGGGGCGGGCGCTCTTCAGCACGACCGAGATCCGGTCTTTCCCGTCGACGTGGGCGCTGCAGACCAGGCAATTGCCCGCCGCGTAGGTGAAGCCTGTCTTCATCCCGTTGCAGCCCTCCATGTCGCCGAGGAGATGATTGGTGTTGTGCAGGAGGCGGCTCTCCCCGTTGGCAAAGACAAACTCGTAGGTCTGCAGAGCCACCATGGAGCGGATATCGGGATTCTGGTAGGCCTCGAAGGCGGCGATGGCGATGTCCCGCGCCGTCGAATACTGCCCCTCCGCCGGCAGGCCATGGGGATTGACGAAGTGGGAATTCTCCATGCCAATTTGGCGGGCGTAGGAGTTCATCTTCTGGGCAAAAGCCTCGATGCTGCCGGCATTGTCGATGGCCAGGGCCGCCGCCACGTCGTTGCCGCTCTTCACGAGCAGGGCAGTGAGCAACTGACGACGGCTGTAGCGCTCGCCAGGTTTCACCCCGATCACCGTGGGCTCGACGTGGAGGACGGCTTCCGGAATCTCGACGAGGGTGTCGAGCTCGCCTTCCTGGCAGATCACCAAGGCCGTGACCAGCTTCTGGGTGCTGGCGACGGGCACGCGCACCTCCGCGTCCTTCTTGTGGTAAAACTGCATCGTCGCCCCGTCCAGCACCACCGCATATTGCCCATAGATCTCAGGCGGGGGCGGCCCGTGCCAGGTCTGCGGGGGCGGCAAGGTCTCGCGGCGACGGACCGCCGCCTCGCGCTGGCGGAGCTGCTCTTCCTGGGCGTGCACGGCGTCCTCGCGCTGGCGCAGGAGCCGCTCTCGCTCGGACAGCGCTTCCTCCCGGGCGCTGAGGGCCTGTTCTCGCTCCCTCAGGCTGCGCATGCGCAAGGAGAGATGGTCAGCGAGACGTTCCAGGGCCTCGATCCGGCTCTTCTCCTCGGACGGGGTGACGATCGGCTCCTGCCCCGACGAAATCGACGTCAGACTGAGCAGCAGCCCCAGGCAGGGAGGAAGTAATACGATCAGACGGAACATTGATTTGCTCTGGGCGCCTGCTGATTGAATCAGTGGCCTCCGGCGAATGCAAGAGGCGTTTTTTCCGGCCTCTGTGAACCACGGCCCGGCCCTTGCCCGTATCCTTTCACGCCCCGAGACAATCAGAGAAGTACCAAAGGGACTAGATATTTCGGAAAACTTAATCAGTCGCTCGACAGCTCCGGAAAGCTTCGTTACCATGCCCACGATGTGGCGCCTTTGTCTGATGATCCTCTTCGCGACCGCCTCGCTCGGGGCGGGCGAGCGATTCGATCGCGTCGTCATTGATCCGGGTCACGGTGGCAAGGATCCCGGCGCCAACGGCTTTGGCCTGGTGGAGAAGGATTTGACCCTGGACCTGGCCAAGCGGGTCCAGCGCCTCCTCGTCGCCAAGGGCATCTCGGTCGAGCTGACCCGCGAAGACGACCGCTATGTCGAGTTTGAGGATCGGGCCGCGCTGGCCAATCAGGGCGGGACGCGCACCATCTTTCTCAGCCTCCATTTCAACGCCCACCTCGACATGCGCATCTCGGGAACGGAAACCTTCTACTGGCCCGGCAGCGAATCGGGGCGCAAACTGGCCAGCTATGTCCAAAGCGAGCTGGGCCGCCGCCTCGTCACCCGCAACCGCGGCTTCCGACCGGAGCGACTCAAGGTCCTGGAACTGACCTCGGTCACGGGCATCCTCGTGGAATGTGGCTTTCTTTCCAACCGATGGGAAAACCAGCGCTGTGGCGCCCCTTGGTTTCGTCAGGTTCTCGCCGAGGAGATCGTCCAAGGACTGATGCGCTATCGGGAAGAGGGATAATCGCAATTTGCAATATGCCCGAATACGCTTAATATTTTCGAATTTCTAGAATTTCTGCGTATTCTCCTCCATGAGCGATCCCATTGCGAACCGCACCCTGGAACTGGCCTGCATCGTTGGTTCGATCGAGAATGCCCGCGAGGCGGTGGATGAAGGTGCCGACGTGAATTTTCGAAACGGAGCTCCGCTCTTTCTCGCGATCCTCCATCGCAACCGCAACATTATTCACTTTCTGCTCGATCATGGAGCCGATGGCGAGGCCTTTCTCCCGAAGAAACGCCTCAAGGAAATCCGGACACGCGAGGATCTCGTGGAGGAACTGATTGCCTGCGCCCCCTACAACCCCCGCGACGTGAAGCTGGAGGAGATTCAGGAGATTGATTCCGCCATCCGGAAAAGCGGGGTCGAGTACCTCGTCTCCAATCTGGACTGGGACCACGCGACCCGTTTCCGCGATTCCCTCAACGCCATCGGCGCCGGTTCCAGCCATCGCTGCGTCGCGGAATTTCTCCAATGGGCGCGCACGGAAGGCGGCATCAGTGGCGGTATCGACGAGTTCCTGAACAATCGCCGCGACGCTGTGGGCGAATACCGTCAGCGCTACCTGGAGACGGGCGAGGACCTCATCGCCTTGGCCAGCGACTTCCTCAACAGCCGCGAATCCTCCGAGGATTCCCAGGACTAAGGCCGCGGGCATTCCCCCCTCCGCTCTGCTTGTCAGGTGAGCGGCCCCCGCTACATTGGCGGTTCATGCCTCCCTCACCTGCCCAGAACGACGCCCTCCTCTCCGTATCGGAGCTCAGCCTCTCCTACGGACGCGAGGCCCTACTCGACGGCGCCACCCTGGCCATTTATCCGGGAGAGAAGGTCGGCCTGGTCGGGCGCAATGGCAGCGGCAAATCCAGCTTCCTCCGCATCCTCGCGGGCGAGGAGCAAGCGGACGCCGGCACCCTCTCGCGAAAGCAGGGACTCGTGGTCGGTTATCTCCCTCAGGAGTTCCAGCTCGACGAAAGTGCCAGCGTCGAGGAAAACATCCGCTCGGGGGTCGCCGACCTCATGGCCGCCATCGCCCGCTACGAGGCTGGCGAGAACCTCTCGCCCGAGGAGGCCCACCGCCTTCTCAGCCTAATCGAGCACGCCGACGGCTGGAATCTCGACGGGCGCATCGAGACCCTGCGACGGGAACTCTCGGCCCCGCCCGGCGATCGCCCCGTGACTTCCCTCTCCGGCGGGGAAAAACGCCGCGTCGGCCTCTGCCGGGCGCTGCTGCGTCAGCCCGACCTGCTCATCCTCGACGAGCCGACCAACCACTTGGATGCCGGGGCCATTGCCTGGCTGGAGGGCTGGCTCGCCGAGTCCAGCAGCGCCTGTCTCTTCGTCACCCACGACCGCTATTTTCTCGATCGCATCGCCACGCGCATCGTCGAGCTCGACCAGGGGCGCTTCTACTCCCACGATGGCAACTACAGCGATTACCTCGCCGCCAAAGCGGAACGTCAAGAGCGCGACCAGGCCGCCGAGCACAAGCGCCAGCGCTTCCTCCAGCGGGAGGTGGAATGGGTCCGGGCCGGGGTCAAGGCTCGTGGCACCAAGCAACGCAGTCGATTGGACCACTACTACGCCGTGAAGGCGCAAAGGGCTCCCGAACGCGAGCTCGACATGGAGCTGGTCATTCCCCCGCCCGCTCCCCTCGGCAATGTGGTCGCCGAGCTCACCGGCGTGGGTCATTTCTACGAACGCGAGCCGCTTTTTCTCGGACTCGACTTGGAATTTAAAGCCGGCGAATGCGTGGGCATTGTGGGCCCCAACGGCGTCGGCAAGACCACCCTCATCCGGATCCTCCTGGGGGAGCTGACTCCCTCCGTCGGCGAGGTGCGCATCGGCAAGCGCACCGAGTTCAACTACGTCGACCAGACCCGCCTGGAGCTCGACGACGACAAAAGCGTCTACGAGGAAGTCGCGCAGGGGAAGGACGCCGTGCGCTTCGGCGACGAGACCCTTTCCGTGCGCGCCTACCTGCAGCGCTTTCTCTTCGGCAGCGAGCGCATCAACGACCGGATCGGGAATCTGTCCGGAGGTGAAAAGAATCGCGTGCTGCTCGCCAAGATCCTGCGCCGCGGAGGAAATTTCCTCGTCCTCGACGAACCCACCAACGATCTCGACCTCGCCACCATGCGGGTGCTCGAGGAGGCGCTCATCAATTTCGGGGGCACCTCCCTGGTCGTCAGCCACGACCGCTGGTTCCTCGACCGCATCTGCGATCGTGTCATCGTCTTCGAGGGCCGTGGCCTCGTCAGCGTCCACGAGGGCAATTATTCCTACTACCTCGAGAAGCGGCGCGCGGCCCAGGCGGCGCTCCCCAAGGCCCCCAAGGGCGGCGCTTCCCCCAAGGCTCCGGCGCCCGCCAAGGAGAAGCCTCGCAAGCTAAAGTGGAAGGAGGAGCGGGAGCTCGAAGCCATGGAGGAAACCATTCTCGCCGCCGAGGGGGCCCTCGCGGAACTGGAGAGCCAACTCAACGATCCCGCCTTTTACATCGAGCATTCCGCGGAGGCCCCCGCCCTGATCGAGGAGATGGAGCGCCGCAAGGCAGAGGTCGAGGCCCTCTACGCCCGCTGGGAGGAACTGGAGGCCATCCGGGCCGGGAGGGGATGAAAGCGCCAGGGGTGCTCGGCGGTTTCCATCGGCGGATGTCCTGCTAGCAACCGGGCCACTCCATGGGATCGGGGCCTTCCCCGCAGGGAGAGAAATCGATGGGTCGCCCAGACAACGCGGCGATGACCGTCGATTCCATGAAGGGACTGCCGACCGTGCTGCCGTGGAGGCATCGCCTCACTGGGTCGCCACGGCTTGGCCAGGGCCTAGGCATGAGCTGTCTTGAAGGGCGTTAGGCTGGGTGTTTCGACTCCGGCTTGCCCTTCCGGGCCGCCCTTGCCAAGCCAGGGAACTTCCAGGTCTCGGAGGCCGGCCCGGAGTCCGAAAAGCCTCACATGGAGCATTGACAGGGATCTCCCCCATTTCCTACCCTCGCGATCCGAGATGACTCCCAAAGTTCTTTACCTCCTCGTCGTCGAGCTCCCCTCGTGCCCGCTCCGGCACTACCTGCTCAGCGCCGCCACGGTCCGCCTCGGGCGCGTCGAGGGCAACGCCATCGTGATCGAGGAGGAGACTGTCTCCAGTCGTCATTGTGAACTGAGGCAGCGGGGCTTGGGCTACGAGATCGTGGACTGCGGCTCCACCAATGGAACGAGGGTCAATGGCGAATCGATCGGGTCAGAGCCCCGCGAACTGCACGAGGGCGACACCCTGCAGTTCGGTCCCACCGCCAAGGCCCGCTTTGTCCGCGTGCGCGAAATCCGGGACCGCGTGGAGAGCGCTCCCCAGATCCCCCCCACCGCGACCCGGCGGCTCGAAAAGCCGGAGATCAATCCCGTCGCCGCGGCCATGGCACGCGCCGCCCGGGAAAGCGTCAAGACCGCAAGATGAGCAGTCGCCCCCTGCCCGGCACGTCCCCCGCACGGAGCCGACGCGCCGAGGAACAAACCGACTCAATCCCTGCCAATTTCGATATTGACCCCACCCCGGGCACCCCCGAAGCTCCACGTTCAATCCCAACCCAGCGCTAAGATTATGGCAGACCTAGAAGGCATCCAACAGGAGAAGAAGAACAAAGAGTATTTCACCGAGGTGAAGCAGGAAGCCCCCGGCTTCTTCCTGAAAGGTTCGCACCAGTACGACTGGGGTCTGAAAAACCGCCTTTCTCGCGTCTTCAATCCGGCGAACGGCCGCACCATCATGCTGGCCTTCGACCACGGATACTTCCAAGGGCCCACCACCGGTCTGGAGCGCGTCGACCAGACCATCCTTCCCCTGGAGCCTTACTGTGACTGTCTCATGCTGACTCGCGGGATTCAGCGTTCCGTGATCCCCGCCAGCACGCAGAAGGCCATCGCCCTGCGGGCCTCCGGGGGAACCTCCATGGCCCGCCCCGATTACCTCAGTGACGAGATCATTGCCTGTTCCATCGAGGAGGCCATCCGCCTCAACGCCTGCGTCCTCGCCGTGCAGGTCTTCATCGGTTCGGAGCACGAGCGCAACACCATCCACAACATGGTCCGCCTCATCGACCAGGCGAACCGCTACGGCATCGCCGTCATGGGGGTCGTCGCCGTCGGCACGAACATGGAGCGGACGCCGAAATACTTCCGCCTCGCCACCCGCATCATGGCCGAGCTGGGCTGCCACCTCGTGAAGTGCTACCACACCGACGAGGAGTTCGACACCATCACGAGCTGCTGTCCCGTGCCCATCGTCATCGCTGGCGGCAAGAAGCGCCCCGAGCTCGATGCCCTGAGGATGGCCTACGAAGCCTGCGAATCCGGCGCTTCCGGGGTCGACATGGGCCGCAACATCTTCCAGTCCGAAGCCCCCGTGGCCATGATGAAGGCCGTCCGCGGCGTGGTCCACGAAGGACTCAAGCCCGAAGAGGCCTTCGAACTCTACAACACCCTCAAGGCCGAAGAGGGTAAGTGATCTGTCAGGACTGAGTCCCTTGAGGAACCCTCTTCGGTCTCGCGCTGGAGAGGGTTCTTGTTTTCCGCTCATGGATCGGGCCTTTGCTCCGCTCTATCTTTCGGGTCCCACGGCCTCCGGCAAGTCGGCTGTGGCTTTGGCCCTGGCCGAGCGCCTTCCTGCGGTGGAGATCATCAACGCGGATGCCTTTCAGGCCTACCGTGGCATGGAGATCCTTTCCGCGGCCCCCTCTGCCGCCGAGCGATCCTGCCGCCCCCATCACCTTTACGGCTGCCTCGATCCTGCAGAGGAAAACGACGCCGCCTCCTTCGCCGCGCGGGCCCGGGCCCTCATCGACGAGGTGGCCCAGCGAGCTCTCCCGCTGGTGGTGGGCGGCAGCGGCCTGTATTTGAAAGCCATCACCCATGGCCTCGCCCCCTTGCCCAAGGGCGATCCGTCCCTGCGGGCCGAACTGGAGGCCATGCCCCTGGACGCGCTCGTGGAACGATATCGCCAGCTCGATCCCGAGGGCGCGGAGCAGACCAACCTGCGGAACCGCCGCTACGTGACCCGCAATCTCGAGATCTGCCTCCTCAGTGGCCGCCCGGCCTCCGAGCTCAAGCAGACCTGGGCGGATTCGGCTCCCGCCCTCCGGGCCTGCTACCTGCACCGCCAGCGGGAGGACCTCGACCAACGCATCCTGCAGCGCACCGCCGCCATGTTCGAGGCCGGCGTCGCCGCGGAAGTGGCGCGACTCGGCCCCCTTTCGACCACCGCGGAAAAGGCCATCGGTCTGCGGGAAATCCGCTCCCTCCTGGCCGGGGAGCTCGACGAGGCCGCCTGCCGCGAGTCCATCCGTCTCGCGACGCGCCGCTACGCCAAGCGGCAAGCCACCTGGTTCAAGCGCGAGGCCGACTTCGTCCCCTTCGCCCTGGCCCCCGAGGAATCCCCGGCAGAGACCGCAGAGCGGATTCGGAAGCACTTTGCGCTCAGCTCGGGTTAATCCCCCGGGGGGGAAACTTCCCCCGTCCAAGAGCGCCGCCAGCCTCGGTGCTCAGGGCAGAAAGCGCTGCCCCATCACGTTCCCGGGCGGGTCGTAGCAGCAAACGATTACGGTCCAGTGGACGCCGCCGGACTCATAGTGCGCCAGACCGCCCCCGATCTGACGGCTTTGTCCCCAGATCATCTGGGTGTAATGCCCCACGCCCCGGCGAAAAAGCGCCGGGCTCATGGTGTCGGCGCCGCGGGGCATGAGGGCCTTTTCGGCATGCCAGCCCTCACAGGCCTCCCAAACGCCAAAGGCGCCCCCGCCTTGGGCGAGGTTTTCCCCATAGGGATTGCGACCCATGGGCAGATGGGCGAAGCGCTTCTGGCGGGCGATGCTTTCCGCCCGCTCCTGGGCATAGCGCGCCAGCTCGGGAGACCACTGCAGCGGACCCGCCCCCGCCTCCGCGCGAACCCGGTTGTGGTAATCCACCATCGCGCGCGCCTGGGCCGGGGAGAAGGCACTCCCCGTCGCCTCCTGTAGCGCGGAGTCCGCCTGGCGCGGCCGCAGGGCGCAGGAGCACAGCGCCCCCGCCGCGAGCGAGAGGACGAGGCTGGCCAGACCGACAAATCGGAGGCAGGGAGCCGAACGGAACCACATGGACGAGGACGGGTCGGAGGAGTTCCCTCCTCTACCGTCCCGCCACGCCAGATGCAAATCGGAATGCGTCGCCCTGGCGCCCCAGCCCTCCCAGTCGGCCTCCCGCCAACGCTGAAAAGCAGTTGCCGCCCTGCCCCAGCGACGCTACTTCTCCCATACCCCCTCCCCATGTCCGCCCCTGGCTATCAGTCCCCCTTTTCGTCCCGCCCGGGCCTGCGCGAGGAAGCCCCCGCCTTCCAGCGCGTCAGCATCGTCGTGCCCTTTTACAACGAGGCCGAATGCGCCGAAGCCGTGTTGCGGGAGCTGCGCGCCTGTCAGCCCGAGGCCGAAATCGTCGCCGTGGACGACGGCAGCACGGACCGGACTTGGGAGATTCTCCGTTCCATCCCGGGGATCTCGCCCTTGCGACTCACCGAAAACCGCGGACAAAGCGGCGCTCTCTTTGCCGGCCTGCGCTACGCCTCGGGAGATTTGCTCGTGATGCTCGACGGCGACGGGCAGAACGACCCCGCGGACATCGCGAAACTCGTCGACGCGGTCCGCTCGGGGGGATGCGACGTGGCCGTGGGACGCCGTGCCGTACGTCGCGACACCTGGAGCCGCCGGGCCGCCTCCCGCATTGCCAACCGCATCCGGCGCTGCTTCCTCAAAGACGGGGTCCGCGACACCGGTTGTTCCTTGAAGGTGATCCATCGCGACCACGTCGACCTGCTGGTCCCCTTCAACGGCCTGCACCGCTACCTACCGGCCCTCTTCTCCCATGCGGGCCTCCGCATCGCCGAGATCGACGTCAACCACCGCGAGCGGGCCGCCGGTCAGTCAAAATACACCAACTTTGACCGCGCCCTCCGCGGTCTTTACGATCTCATCGGCGTCTCCTGGCTCCTGCGTCGCAAGGTGATCCTGCCTCGGCTGGAGGAAGCGCCTGCGCCCGGGGGATCAACCACACCCAAGGGCCTCCCCCAGGAAGACCCCCGTACCCTCTGAATCCAGATCATCACGACGCTCGCCCCTCCGACCTGCGATGAATCGGCTCCACACTTCTGGCGATGCTTCCCAGACGGATCTCACGGCTCTCGGTACTCCCCTGAGTCCCCTGCCCAGGCGTCGCCGCAGGCGCTGCTGCTGCCACCTTCCCCTCCTCCTGCTGTTCCCTCTGCTGCTGAGCGCCTGCGTGGAGGAATTCGATTCCGGCCTCTCTTCGAGCCTCAGTTCCACCCGCAGCAGCTCCTTGCGCGGCGGCACCACTAGCGCCCCGAGCAGCGGCGAGCAAGGCCTGACCAAGCACGACGTGGCCCTGCGCTTCCTCACGGCCTACATCCGGCTCGACCGCAACATGGCCCTGAAGTACGCCACCCCCCAGGCCGTCTCCAAGCTCGACTGGAATGTGCCCCACCGCGGCAACATCCCCTACTACGACGACAAGATGCTGCTGCAGTTCAACGGGGGATGGGCCCGTGTCTACTTTCAGGACGTCGGCGGCACCTACAAAATCGTCGACCTCGACGTGCGCCGACGCTGATCGGCAGCCCGGGCAAACCCTGGAAACGCTGGAAACGCTTGTCCAGTTTCTCGCCCCCCTTCCCGTGTCCCTGACCTGGCCCAGTGTGTCGATCCGCCGCTTTATCGCTCGCGACAGGGGGCCTGATCCTTCGCCCGACGAGATCCCATACGACGCCTCCATGACCCGCCGCGGCTGCCACGCAGGCCCGCTGGGGACCCTCCGCATCGAGATCGTGGCTTGTGTGGGCCAGGAGGGACTTCCGTATGATCCGCCCTGCTACCAGAGCGATTCGACACAAGGCTTTCCCTTGCCGACACCCATCTGGCGCGCTTGGGGACTCGCTCCCGGCCTCATTT
>CAZKGI010000037.1:0-32936 GCA_964552315.1 uncultured Akkermansia sp.
CGCCCTCGCTCCGGAGCGAAGTCGGGTCGGTTTTGACATTTCAGCCACTATCGACACTCCCGACTGAATCGCTGACCCGACGGCTCCCCCTCACCCCCCCGCCGCCCGACGGGGGCGGAGGAGATCGACGACGCCGAGGACGTTTTCCCAGCGCCGGATGAGGAGGTCGAGGAGCAGGAGGGCCAGGAAGGCCGTCATCAGCTGGGGCCAGAGTTCGACGTGGCGGGCCACGGCCTCGCCGCTGAGGCTCAGCGCATCGGTGGGACTTTCCAGGTATTGGCCACCGGTGATGTCGCAGGCCTGCCGCAGCAGGGCCTCGTCGATGCGTCCCGTGGCCACCTCGGCGGAGGGGTTGTGGACCAGTCCGGCGGAGACCAGGCGGGAACCGGACTTGGCGCGGACGAGGTAGACCCCGGGTTCGCTGGGGCGGAAGCGCGACTCGTACCAGCCCGGTCCCTGCTGGGCCAGGACCAACTGGGCGACGCTCTGCATGGTCGAGCCAAGGGCCCCCGCGGGCACGTGGAAGACCTCGGCCTCGACGACCGCGCCGTCGCGTCGCGTCGAGGGATTCTCCGCCAGGTCGACGGCGACGCGGACCTCCGAGCCTTCCTCCTCGAGACGCAGGTCCATGTCGAGTCCCTGCGGGGGACGCGCGGTCTCGCGCAGAATCTGGGCCCAGAGCCGGCTGTAGCCATCCCAGTTCGCCACCCAGAGGGCCGCCCAGCGGGATTTGCAGTCGGAGGTGAAGGCCGTGACCTTGCCCAGGCCGAAGCGCCAGTGGGCCAGGAGCGGATCGCCGGTGTCCGTGACCAGAGGGACCTGGGCGGTGGCCTTGCGGTTGGTCTTGACGAAGCCGAGCAGCGGCGGCGCGGTGCCGTCCTCCCAGTCGCGCAGCATGGGATGGCGCTCCGCCAGCTGGGGCTCGAAGGCCTCCTCGCGGATCATGCGCCCCGTGTGCGTGAGGGTGTCCTGGGTGAAGATGCGCACGATGGAATTCGGATCCATCGTCACGTAGCTCTGCCCACCGCCGGCGGCGGCGATGGACTGGAGCAGGCCCACCTGGGCCCCCGCCCCCACGGCGACGGTGGAGATGGTGATGCCCTCGGCGTGGCATTGCGAGGCGAGAGCCTGGTAGCCCTCGCCGGAGGTTTGTCCGTCGGTCAGGACGATCATGTGCTTGATCTTGGCCTTCACCTGGGTGAGGGCCTCGCGGGCCTTGACCATGCCGGGGTAGATGTTGGTGCCCCCGCCGGAGCCAATCAGGGCGACCTGGCTGGCGATGGTGCTGGTGGAGGTGACTTTGGTCATGGGCACGACCTCGTGCACCTGCGAGTCGAAGGCGTAGACCCCGATGTAGTCCTTGTTGCTGAGCAATTCCGCGCTGGCAATGGCGGCCGACTTGCAGATTTCGATCTTCTGTCCGGCCATGGAGCCGGAACGGTCGATGACGAGGGCCAGCGCGGAGGACTGGAACTCCTCCTGGTCGGGGGCCTTGAGCTTCACCGGCAGGACCTCCTCCACCGGCGTGCGGTAATAGCCCCCCACGCCGAAGGACTTCATCCCGCCGACCATGACGAGGCCGCCGCCGAGCTTCTCGACGTAGTCGCGGATGGCCGCCATGCGCGTCTCGCCGAGGAGGTGGGCGGGAATGTCGGAAAGGATGATCCCGTCGTAGCCAGCGAGCTCCTGGAGCGAATCGGGCAGTCCCTCGGGCGGGCGGGTGTCGAGGCGGATGCCTTCCTTCTCCATCGCCGACACGAGGTAGCGGGCCTCGCCCTCCTCGCCCTCGACGTGGAGGAAGAGCGGCTTGCCCCGGACGTCGACAATGGCGAGGGCCTCGTTGTTCTCGGGGATGGCGTCGCGCCCCTCGAAGCCCTCGATGACGGCGCGGTAGTTGTAGAGATTGCGCTGTCCGGGAACGCGGGTGAAGCGGTGGGTGGCGAGCTCTCCGGCCTGGAGCTCGATGGAAACGGCGTCGACCTCGATGCCGTTCTCAAAGAGGCGGAGCCGACCGGTGCCGGAGAGGGAGCCCTCGACCGTGGCCTCGAGTTCGAGGGTGGCGCCCTCGCTGAGCCGCGACTGGGAACTGGTCAGACGGGTGACGCGCACATCGGGCTGGATGGTGCCGGTGACCCCGATGGCGTGGATCTTCACCCCGGAGACGGCCGCCTCGGCGGCGGCGGCCAGGAGGGAGCCCCTCGTCTCCACGCCGTCGCCGACGATCACGAGATGGCGGGCTGACCCACCGGGAAAGAGCCCCCGGGCGAGGTGCACGGCGCGCTCGAAATTCGAGGAGGATCCGATCTCCTCCATGAGGGCCTGGGCCTGCGCAGGCTCGGGCAGGGGGCCGCGCGCCCCCGGAGCCAGGAGCAGGCGCCCCTCCTCGCCAAAGGCGACGAAGCCGGTCTCGGCGTCGCCGGCAAGGGCCTCGCGTAGTTGTCCGGCAATGTCGTAGACCGAACGCAGGCCCTCCGATCCCTGGCTGCGGCTGTGGTCGAGCAGGAAGAGGACGCTCTGCCCCCGGCTCATGAGCAGGCGGGCCGGGGACGCCAGGGCGAGCAGGGCCAGAAGGACGAGCAGGGAGCGCACCACCAGCAGGAGGCGCCGCCGCGACGCCCCCATGGGATGGGTCGAGCGCGCATCGCACCAGAACAGCCAGGCGAGGGCGGGCAGGGCAAAGAAGAGGACCTGGGGATGGAGCCAATCCATTCGAATAATGTTAGTAAACGGCGTGCCGATGAAAGAGCCAGCTCTCCAGCAAGAGCACGCCAATCACGGCCCCGAGCAGCCAGACCTTCAGGTTGCCGGCGAAGGGATTGGCCACGGCGAAATAATCGGCATCGTCGCGGGCCTCGACCGGACGGGCGCGCAAGTCGCTTTCCGCGGCGGAAAGGAGCTGGGCCGAGCCGCGCTGGCCCTGATCTGTTTCCCAGAGCCCGATCCGGTCGAGTTCGACAAGCCCCCCGGTCAGGGGCAGGCGGCGGGTTCGGGAGGCGTGCCCCTCGCGACTCGTCCAGGAGAGGCTATCGCCGGAAAGGCGGACGAGTTCACCCGTGCGGTGGATGTGGGAGGAAATGGCGGACTGCTGGGGTTCGACACACCAGTATAGCGCATTGCCCACGAGAATGGGGAAGGAGGCTGTCAGCGGGAGCCGTTCGGACCGACCTGGTGAGAAGCCCATGACGACGAGGCGGGCTCCGGCCATCTCGCCGGCGGAGAGAACGGGATCCTTGCCGGCGAACCAGAGCGGCTGCAGCAGCCCCCCGGCCTCGTAGACGGCCGACTGCGAGAGGGCGACGCGGCCGCTGCTGACCCGGAAGAGCACGGGATGGCGCTCGTCGCCCACGCGGACGCTGTCGTAGGGGATCGGCGAGGACAGCGGACGCACCGCCAGGGGACCGCGGGAAGCGGGCGGCTGGATCACCAGGGCGGGCAGGCCGGCGGGCCATTCCTCCGGCAACCAGCCGTCGAAGATGACGGCATCGACCTTCTCGCGCAGCGGCCAGGCCGAGGGCGGCCCCTTGAGCAGCTCGAAGCTGCCACTCTCCTGCAGGGAGGAGAGCGCCAGGCGGGTGTAGGGGTCCTCGCTTTCGTCCGGTCGGATCCAGGCGGCGAGGATGGGACGGATCTCCGGCAGGGGCAGGACGACCTCGTCGTCGAGGGGGAAATCATCGCGTTCACTGCTGAGGGTCAGGCGGAGCAACTGGTCCCGCGAACCGTTGATACGGAAGGTGAAGGTGCTCTCCTGCCCGGGGTCGAGTTCGAACTCCCGCATCTGGCTGGGGATGTCCCCCACGGACAGGTCGAGGCGCCCCCGCGACGCCGCGGCGGCGGAGCGGTTTAGCGCGATCCTGACAAAGACATCATACCGGGCGTGTTCCAAGGGCACGCCCCGCAGCTGCACCGCGGTGATGCCCACGTTGGTGACCTCGGGTAGGGCGAGGTCGAGCTCGCGCCACTGGAGCCCTTCCGGCGGATTGGCAAAGGGCTGGTCCCCGAGATGCCAGACGACGGAGGGGGGCTCGAGTCCGGCGAGCATGCGGGCGGTTTCCAGGGCCGCCTCGGGCCGCCCCTCGATGGGACGAACCTCGACGCTGTCCAGGCGGGAGAGCAGTTCGCGCCGCTGCGTGGTGCGCGCCTGGACGACCTCGGGGCGCAGGTCGTAGGCAATGAGTGCGACGCCGACCTCCTCGGGCACTTTCTCGAGGCGCTCGCGAATGAGGCGCTTGGCCGCCTCCAGGCGGGTCTCCCCTTCCCCATCGCGCACCAGCATGGAAGCGGAGCGGTCCAGCAAGAGCACCACGGTGCGGTGCCGCTCGGGATCGTCCTGTCGCCGGATGAGCCGCGACAACACCAGGACGGCGAGGGCCAGCAGCAGCAGTGTCAGGAAGAGGGAGAGCAGTCTCTTGAGACGGCGCAGCCAGGCCGATTCCTGATGCTCGCGGGCCAGGGTCTTGAAAAAGACGAGCGTGGGCACGCGAATCTTCTTCGACCGCCTCCGCACGAGGTAGAGGACCACGGGGACGAGGCCGAGCAGCAGGAGCCAAAGAGCGCCGGGATTGAGAAATTCCATGGAAGATCACTGGCTGCCCGCGAGGGCCGACCCCCGAGAGAGCAGGTCGAGAAACAGTTCGTCGAAAGGCTGGTCCGTCCGCCAGCTCTGCCAATCGATTTGGCGGGATTGGCAGGTGCTTTCGATGTCGTTGAGAAATTGCTGGAAGCGAAGCTCGTAGCGTTCGCGGTCGCCGGGGGTGAACCAAAGGCGGCGGTGCTCCTGAGTCTCCACGTCAAAGAGCTCGATCTCGCCCTCGACGTCGGGCTTGGCCTCCCAGGGATGGTAGACCTGGATGAAGTGCACCTCTCCGGGCCAGGCCGCGGCGTGGCGAATGGCCTCGCGCGCCTCGTCGAGGTCGCGCCCGTAGAGATCGGAAATCACGAAGATGATGCCATAGCGGCGCCGCCCCGGCTGGAAGGCCTCGAAGCAGCGCTCCAGATGAGTGAGCCCGCCGTATTCCAGATCGCGGGCGAAATCGAGGACCCGCTGAAAGCTCCCCTGCCCCTTCAAGGGCGGTGGGGCCGCCCCGAGGGTCTCGCCGATGGAGCGCAAGCTGACGCGGTGGTGACCGACCAGGCCCATGTAGGCCAAGGCCACGGCCAGCTTGAGGCTGCTGAGCCGCTTTTCCGGAAAGGGCTCGGCCATCGAGGCGCTGGTGTCGACGAGGATGTGGACATGGAACTCCTGAATCTCCTCGTAGAGGCGGATGAAGAGGCGGTCGAGACGCGCGTAGAGCCTCCAGTCGATGGCGCGAAAGTCGTCCCGGGGCGTGTAGTGCCGGAAGTCCTTGAACTCGCGGGTGAAGCCTGTCGCGGGACTGGACTGCAGTCCCTTGCGGCGCAGTTGCTTGCGTTTGCGGAGACGGAGAAAGAGCGCGCGGAGCCGATCGAGAAACTCGGCGTCGAACAGATCCTGGGACTGGGATTCGGATGAGGGCTCGGCCATGCGGAAGGGAACGGTCACTGCGGGGTCGGAGCCGACGGGTTGACGACTTCGGACGCGGCTTCGAGGCAGACGACGATCCTCTCGCCGAAGAGGGAAAGATACCGTTTCTCGGCGAGCAGGTCGCCGACGGGTAGACAGAGGGCCGCCTGGCCCGGACCGCGCGCCTGGAGTCGTCCCTGCCAGACCTCCTGGGGCGGCGAGTGTTCTCCGTTCGCCACCGCCGGCAGAGCCGTGGCCAGATAGTCGACCAGGTTCTGTGGCAGCGGCGCGCGTCCCATCACCTCCCCGGTGAGGGCATTGATCAGGATAAATCCCCGGTGATTGCGCAGGAGAAGCAGACTGCCAGTCATCGTCGCCCGCAGTTCCTCCCCGCCGCCGAGATCCACGAGGTTCAGCACCGTCCGGCGTTGATGGCGGAAGTCGACATGGTGCAGGACCGACCCCTTGAGAAACCAAAGGTGGTCGCCAGCTCGCCCCACCAGGGCGCCGCCGGCGGGCAACTCGTAGGAAGCCACCGGCAGGTCGCTGGAGAGACGGCGGACCTTGTCCTTCTGCAGCAGCCAGATCGCCCCGTCGGCCAGCACGGCCGCCGCGGGCTCGCTCTGCCTGAGGCGGGATTCCGACCAGTAGACCGCGGGCCCCAGCAAGGCGGCTTCGGCTTCGAGGAAGCGTTCCGGATCAAGCCGGCCGGCTCCCTTCTGCGCCTGAAAGTCAAATCGGGGGGCGCGCTCCGGAATGCGTTTCGCGTCATCGGCAGGCTCTCCCCCCTCCTCTTCCCCTTCCCGGGGCGGCCTCAGGACTATGGGAAAGGGCTCCACGCCGTTCTCGCGGAAGCGCCAGATCACCTCCCCGTTGGCCGGGTCAAAGAGCACCGTTTCGCCTCCATAGGCCAGGCCCAGGTCGCTGGACAGTTGCAGTCCCGTATTGAGCGAGAAGATGACGGTCTCCTCCCCTTCCGGGGCCGGCAGGATCGAGGCCTCCCACAGCAACTTCCCGCTCTCCTCCTCCAAGCCTAACAAGCTGCCTAAAATGGGGTCAAAAAGCACGACGCGGCCCTCCGCCAAATCAAAGACAACGTCCGGCAAGGCTCCCTCGCGGCGGAGCGACGCGCTGGGGCGCTCCGGCAGGGGAGCGGACCAGAGGATCGATCCGTCCTCGACAGAATGCGCCACACAGGCTCCATCGCGGATGAGGAAATAACGCGTCCCCGACACGGCAAAGGCGCGCGCCAGCTTCGCGTCCGCCACCGAGGAATCCGATCGGTGCAGCAAGGCGGGAGGTCCTGCCACGGCATCAAAGGAGGCCGGACGGGACGCGGAGGCCCGGGTATTGCCATCCCCATGGTAGCGGCGCCAGAGAAGCTTGCCGCTGACGGCGTCGAGACCGTAGACCCAATCAAGGTCGTCGAGCACCAGAGCCCGATCGCCAGTCGTCCCCATGCGAAGGACGCGGCGTCCTTCGGGGACTTCAAAGGCCCAGCGAAAGGCGGGTTTGGCGAGGAGAAAACCGGGACGGTCTTCACTCTCAGGGCGGCTGACCTCCGCGGAGAGGGTCTCGCCGGATTTGGCCGCCGCCTCGACGGAGAGCTCCAGGCCATCAGGAAAGACGATGCGTTCCAGCTGGGCGGCCCTGGCCCTTCCGAGGAAGCGATCCAGCGCCTCCCGCGCCTCAGCCTCACGGCCCAGGCGGGTGAGAATGCGGGAACGGGTCCAATCCGTCCACAGCCGCGATCGCTCGGAAGTGGCCTCTTGCTCCACGGAGGCCAGGAGAGGCAGGGCTTCGTCCAGGCGGCCGGATTCCAAGCGGGCGGCGATGGATCGCCAATAAGAGGCGTCGAGATGGCGATCCAGCGCGCGGCGGGAGCGCTCTCGCAAAGCCACCCCGGAGCCTACATCGCGCAGCCCGCGGATGGCGGCCCGCAGGATGGACTCCTCGCCCAACGCGGCGAGCACGGAGAGTCGACGCTCTCGCGACAGGATGTCCTCAGGTTCCAGGCGCACCACGGCTTCGAGGGCCGTGGCGGCCTCCTGGAGAAGGCCAAACTGGATCAAGACATCGGAGGCCTCCCGCAGCAGCGGGGCCGAGCTGACCTTGATCGGATCGATGGTGGCGAGGAGTTGCCGGGCGAGATCGTCCCGCTTGTTGCGATGGTAAACGAGGGCCCGGCGCAGGTCGTAATCGTCCCGGTGCGAGGCGTCCTCGAGTGCCAGCGACTTGAGTTGCTCCTCCACCTCCGGGGCGGCGGTGGTGTCGGCCTCGAGCACCGCCACCAACACGCGACGCAGGCGCTGTTTCAGATCCGGCTTGAGGTTGGGCTGGGCCAATTGCTTGCGCAATATCTCGGCAATGCGGGGAGAATGGGCATGGTGACGCCCCGCCTCACAAAGAATGATAAACTTCTCCAACTTCTCCTCCGACCAATCATCGTCGAACTGGTAGCGATTCAGTTCCGATTCGATGAAACCGGGCAGGGTCTCGAGATGCCGGTGGGCATTGACCGCGGCGTTGATCCACTGCCGATAACGCTGCGTGGACCCGGCCATCTCCCGAGTTTCGGCGATCTGCTGGCGCGCGGCGTTGGCATCGCCGTCGCGGCCAAGAATCTCGATGAGGGCCAGTCTCAGGGCAAAATGCTGCGGTTCCGTGGCGAGCTTGGCCTCCACCAGGCGACGGGCGGCCTGGACGAAGCCCTCCTCCAGTAGAAAGTCGGAGAAATCGAGCACGTTCTCCACCTCGGCCTCTCCGGGCTGAAGCCAGCCGATCAACTCGCCCACGCGCTCCTCGGCTCCATTTGCCAGGCGTATTTCGGCCAACTCCCGGGCGACGTCGAGCCTCGAGGGATGATCGCGAAGGTAGCGCTCCAGATAGGAGACCGCGGCATCGATGCGATCGATACCGCGCAGGTAGCGCTGCAGCTCGAGAATGCGCACGGAAACCTCCTCCGGAGGCAGCCCGGCGACGACCGCGAGAAAGTCCTGCTCGGCCTCGGCGTCGCGTCCCAGGGCATACTGCACCTTGACGAGGCGGAAACGCAGGTCGGCCCGGTCCGGGGCGCTTTCCAGCCTCGTGGTCAGATAGCCCACATAGGTCTCGCGATCGGGCGAGGCCTCCAGCAATTCAAGAGTGCGGTTTTCGATGAGGGTCGATTGGGGCAGCATCGTCGAGGCCTCTATCAGCACCCTAACCGCCTCTTTGCCGCGCTCCGCGGAGAGAAGGGCCTCGGCGTAATCCAGCACGGCACTCTCGCTCTGGGGATTGGCCTTCCATGCCGTTTCCAAGTTCTTGAGCAGGGCGGCCCGCTCCTCCTCCGTGGAGAGCACACTGAATCGCATTCCGAGGAGCTCACGACGGCGCCAGTGATCGGGACCGAGGCGCTTCAATAGGCGATCGAGCACGACGGCAGCCTCCTTGCGCTTGCCTTGCTGGCCCATTGCGGTGGCAATCATGGCCTCCACCTCAATGCCGACTTCCGGTTCGGGCTGGGACATCCGCACGATCTCGAGAGCCTTGATACTGAGATCCCAGAAGCGGTGGCGCTGGGCGAGCCGTCCCAGCGAAAGGGCCTGGCTGGGGGTCAGGTCCGGCGCGTTGATGAGGCGCTCGAGGTGGGTGCGGGCCAGGGCTCGCGCGGCCTCCCCTTCCGAAAGGCGGAGCAATTCCTCCAGCCATTCATTGCGGCGCGCGGGTTGGGTTTCCAGATCGATGGCCCGGGAAAGCGCTTCCGTGGCCCGCGGATCGCCCCGCTCTTCCAGGAAGCGGAAAAGGATGTATTGCAAGGGTGCGTAATCGGGATGTCGCGGCACCACGGAGGCAATCAACTCGTCCGCCCCGGCGCGGTCGATGCGGCGGAGGATCCGCACCAACACGGCCTTGGCGCCGGCATCGTCCGGGTACTGGGAAATGTGGTTCCGATAGAGGGCGATGAGTTCTTCCGCCCGTCCCGCCCCGACGTAAAGCTTCACGAGGGCATCGAGGGGAGCATCCAGAAGCGGATCGTAGTGCAGGGCGGTGCGGTAGCGCAGGGAAGTGGCGGCGAATTGCTCCTCCGCGGAATCCTGGGCCAACGCCGTCGAGCCCACCCTCCCGAGGACCAGGACGAGTCCCAGAAAAAGGAAAAGCACCCAGAGCCGGAACACTCCCTGCTGGCCCGGGCCAAAAATCCCCCCCAGGGACATCCGTCGTCTTGCCGCGGCCTCCTGACAGACGCCCAAAGGAGACTCCGCATAGCGCTGCGGGGCCCCACTGCCGAGATCCTGTCTTCGCCGCTGCTTCCTCATCCAACCGAGACTGCCGAAGAAACCGAGTCGACCACTTCCTTGACGATCTGATCGACGTCGCGCGACTCCGCCTCGCCCTGAAAGTTCAAGATGACGCGGTGCCGCAGGGCTGGCAGGGCGACGCGGCGGACGTCGTCGAGGGAGACCGCCGTGCGTCCCTCGAGGGCGCAATGGATCCGGGCGCCGCGAATCAAGGCCTGCATGCCCCGGGGGCTCGCCCCGTAGCTGACATAGCGCGAAACCTGTTGGGTCTGCCCCTCGTCGCCGGGATGGGAGGCCAGAACGATGCGCGCGGCGAAATCGTTGACGTGCTCGGCGACGGGCACTTCCGAGACGATCTTCTGGAACTCGAGAAGCTCGTCCGCGCCCATCACTTGGGAGAGTTCCGGCAGGTCAAACGCGGAGGTGCGGCGGGAGATCTCCATCAGGGTGGCCCGGTCCGGGAAGGGCACCCGCAACTTGAAGAGGAAACGGTCGGCCTGCGCCTCGGGAAGGGGGTAGGTACCCTCCATTTCCATGGGGTTCTGCGTGGCCATCACGAAGAAGGGCTTTGGCAGGGGCATGGTTTCCCCGCCGGCGGTGACGGCCCCCTCCTGCATCACCTCGAGCAAGGCCGCCTGGGTCTTGGGTGTGGCCCGGTTGACTTCGTCCACGAGGACGAGGTTGGCGAAGACGGGGCCCTTCTCGAAGTGCATGGCTCGGCGACCGTGCTCGTTCTCGTTGACGATGTGGGTGCCGAGGATGTCGGCGGGCATCAGGTCGGGCGTGCACTGGATGCGGCCGGGCGTCAAGCCCAGGACCTTGGAAAGGGTTTGCACGAGGAAGGTCTTGCCCAGGCCCGGAACCCCCTCGAGCAGAACGTGTCCCCGGGCGAAAACCGCGACCAAGGTGTCGGTGAGGAGCTCGTCATAGCCGACGATGGCTTTCTGGATCTCGCTCTTGAGTTCGTGGAAGCGGTCTTTGAACCTCTCCAGGTCACGACCGAGTTCTTCTTGGCTTTTCATATAAAAAAAATCGCTGAGGCCCTTGGGGTCCGTTCGAATTTCTCAGTCTTCCTTCTCAAACTGAGCCCGAACCCCCGAAAAGTATTTCAAAACCTGCTGCCGTCGGGAAAGCGGCAGGGCCTGGTCGTCGAGGGCCTGTTCCTCCACGGAGAGGAAGTCGGCGAGGACCTCCTGACGACGGCGCGAAGCCTCTTCACTGCGCGCCTTCCCCTCGATCGCCCGGATGCTGGATTCGCCTTCTTTCCCAGATTGGGCCAGCACCTGGGCATCGCTCTTGGCCTGGAAGCTCTCGGACGCGGCCTCGATCATAGGGGCGGTCCCGGCGCCGGCCTGGTCTCCCCCTTGTCCCGTGGTGGAGGAATTGCCGGCATTCAGCCCCAGCGAGGCCCCCGAACCCGTTTCCCCCGGCTGCATTCCCGGAATCGGAGCGCTCAGCATGCCCCCCTTGCCCTGGCCATCGCGCCCTTGTTCGCTCATCCCCAGGCCGGATCCGGATTGGCCCTCCGGCCCCTTCTCGCCCGGCACCGGAGCGGCAAAGCGTTGCTCCCCCTTCTGGGACTCGTTGCCTTCCCCGCGTTCGCCCTCACCGGGCGCCGCGCCGGGAACGGGCAACTCGCTGACGGATTCCTTGGGCACCTGGGCCAGGGTGGGGCCCTCGCCGGGCTCACCGGCGGCCTTTTCCTCCGCCGCCGTCATGCCCTGTCCGGCGGACTCGCTTCCCAGGGTATCCGCGTCCAGCGGCAAGAGACCCGCCGGCGTTCCCTGAGAGGAGGTCTTGCCCGACTCCTGGGCAATCTCCTCCATTTTCTTGAGCTCACTGCCGCTGATCTCGCTGCCGGCCTCGCGCAGGTTCTTGGCGAGTTCGTCCAACTTGGCTTTGGCTTCCTCACGGGCCGCCAATTCCCGGAAATGCTTGGCCAACTCCTCGAACTCACGCGCCGCCGTCCGCGCAGATTCATTCAGCAACTTGCGCGAGGCATTGCCCAGGCGCTCGCCCACGGGACGCGTCCGGTCTTCCTCGGTGGCGGCCGCCGCGATGCTTTCCAGGCTGCGGGTGAAGCGTTCCGAGGTCTCGGCCGGGATGGCGGGGTCGGCGAGGATGGCCTGCAGCTGGCTCGATTCATCCGCCGCGCCCTCTGCGGCCTTGTCCGCCACGTAGAGTCCCAAGTCGGCAAAGTCGGGATGTCGGGACATCTCCTCGAGCAGTGGCGCGGAGGCCCATTCGTCGGAGAAGGGGTCGAGCTTGGCGGCGAGCCGCTCCGCCGCTCGGGCGCGATTTTCCAAGGCCTCCAAAACTTCCCCCGCCGTGAGGCCGTCCGGATTGGCCAGGGCCTCGGCGACCTCCAGGACTTCACTGCGAAGGCCTTCCCATTCCTCTCTCTCCTCCTCGCGGAGGGCCTTGAGCTCCTGATTTTTCTCCGCCTCGCGGCGCAGTTCCTCCGCCTGCAGGGCAGCGGCCTCCTTCATGGCCCCGGTCAGGGCGAGGTCGCGAGCCTCCGGCTGGGGGCGTCCCCATGGGGACAAGGCCAAGCCCAGCGCCAGGAGGGGGGCGATCCACACGGTCCGCAAGGAGGGCAGAGGCAGGAGCGTGGGGACGGACTGGCGCGCCTCGGGCAAAAGGGCTTCGGCGCGGGAGAGGTGGAGTTCCTCCGCCGCCCCGAGCTGGGGACGGTTCAGGAAGTCCCAGGCCGAGGAGAGGCAATCCTTCCATCCGCCGAGCTGATCCAAGAGCCGCAGGGCCTGCTCGGTGGCCGGGAGGCGCCAGCAGGCCAGCAACGCCAGCGCCAACAACCAAAGCCCCAACAAGGCCCCGGCAATCTGCCATTCCCCCGCACGCCACTCGGCGAACTGGCGCAGGCCAAAAATCAGGGCCACGACCAGCAGGGCCATCAGCCAGTGGCTGCGCCGCAGCCCCTGGGCGAAACGGACCGCGGCCATCCGCCGCTTCAGCCGGGCGGCCGCGTCGAGGTAGGCAGGGCGTTGGAGCTCAGGATTCACAGGAGGAGAACGACCGTGTGGGATCGGGAGAACTCAGGGTTCAAGCGAAAGGATGCGCTCGAGCCGCTGCTCCACCTCGGGATCGGTCGTTGCGGCAAGCTCGCGCCGCAAGAGCGGCCTCGCAAGGTAGCCGAATGCGCCGAGCTCTCGGGTGGCCTTCTCACGCGCCGCCCATTCCGGAGACGCAAGGTCGGCAACGAGGGATTCAATTCGAGCCGTCGTCTCCGGCGTCAGTTCGGGCGGGGCGAACTCGACACTCTGCAGGTCACGCGGCAGGATCTGCCAGCTCTGGTTGGCCACTTGCACCGCGAGAAAGTCTCGCGCCAGAGAGCCTTCCACAACGCCCCCATCCCAGCGCTCCACCCGAAAACGGACGGTCGCAGGGGTTTCCGCGAGCCGCCCGATGCGGCGAATTTCCACCATGGGCGACTCGATGAGGATCCCGTTGCTGAGCAGCGCGAGCTTGGCTTCGGCAACGCGCCCGTGCAGGGTCTGGTTCCCCGTGACGCGGATGGCGGCGCCGTGAATCGGCAGGTCCCCGCGCAAGCGACGCCCCCAGGCGGCGGGCGTGTAGATCCGCTTCACATGGGTGATTGGCAGGGATTGCTCGCCCCAGCCGATCAGGTTGAGGTCGACCTCCTCCCCGATGGGGTAACCAGCACAACGCGTCCCGTTTTGCATCTCCGCCACAAACCCGGGCGCTCCTCCCGGCAGGGGGCGCAGCCAGACGAGCTCATCCAGGGAGACGGGCAGCGTCCCCCAGGGCGTGGTCAAGAGCAGAACCGGAGCGGAGGAACGCGCCACGCGAAGGATCTCCCCATCGTGGGTTTCGACCAGGGCATCCTCTCCCGCCGTCCAATCCTCGCTCGGGCTGGCCTCCGCAAAGAGCAGGCGGTCGATCTTGGCGGGGTCCACGGGGATGCGGGACCCGTTGCCGGGGACAAAGAGGAAATTCTCCACCTGCACCTGGCCGGAGAGGACCTGGCCATCCCGCAGGTAGAGGCGCACGCGGGCATCGTCGCGATGCCCGCCGCCGGTGAGCGCCGCCAAGGCCTCGAAGGGGATCTCGCGCTCACCGTAGGCGGAAATCAATCGCAGCTTTTCCCCTTCCACCTTTCCAGGCAGGCGAGTCCCCTCCCCGATGATGAGCGTGTCGGTCGCGCTGGGGGGGATGCCGAGGGCCGCCAGGCCAACGCTGGCGAGGGCGTTCCGGGGCGACTCGTCCTCACTTTCGCGAAGGTTCGCCACGAAGGGGCGCCAGACGGGATCGAAGCTGTCCGGCCCCAGGCGATCCAGGGCGGCGGGGGCGGCAAGGCGTTGCAGGGTACCCCTATCGAAACTCTGGGGAATCGCCACCTGGGCAACGTGGTGCACGATCACCCGCGTCTCCCCCGGGGCCAGATCCAGCCGATAGCGGAATGTTAGTCCGTAGCGGTTTTGTGAGGAAACCGTGGGACGCGTCCCACCGGAGCGACCGGCGAGGGTAAAGAGAAATGCCCGGGAGGATTGCGACGCGCCGGGCAGGACCACGATCCCGCTCTCGGAAGGCCCCAGAAGAAGAGGTTCCGAGCGACCCCGGTCGCTCAGGAAGGTCTTGAAATTGCCCGAAAAGTTGGTGGCCAGCCCCACCGAAATCGTCATCGGATCAGCGGAGGCGTTGTGGAAAAGCTCCGCAAAGCGCAAGCCTCCGGGCTCGTCGAGTAGCCGCACGCGACGCTGCACCTGCAAACCCGGCAGGGCCTCTAGGGGCAGGCCCTGCAACACGAACTCCTTCCCATCGGCGGTCATCATGGGCCGGTAGGAAACAAACTTGTGGTCGTCCACGAGCAGGGCCAGGCCGCTGTTGACCATGCTGCTGCCGATGCGACCTATGTTCCCGGCGGCTTCGACACTCCAGGAGCTACCGGCGCGGTCTGTCCAGATGCCGAAGGCAGCGGGAACGAGGCCGGGGGCATCGAAGGCCTCCTCGGCCCTGAGCGAGGCACAGCTGGCCAAGAGCACCGCAAGGGCCCGGCCCCCGAAGGAGCGAATGAAATGGAGGAAGGGACGAGGCATTACGACTTCGGCGCCTGACGATAGGCAAGGACTTGGTCAAAAGGCAGCTCGAGCTTTCCCTGGGGACTGTCGAGCCAGAGGTAGCGGTCGAGAATTTGCCCGCTGAGACGCTCGCCCCCCTGGAGCTGGAGGACGAAATGATCGGGGTTCGCGGGATCGTCGGAGCGTTCCATTCCAAGGAGACGATCGCTGGCGACTTTGACCGTGGTGCTGCCATCGCGCAGCGTCAGCGTGGCGGGGACCAAGGTGCCGGCGAGCAGCTCATTGCCGGCGAGCAGCAGGCCTGTTTCCGGTCCGATCCCCTCGGGCACTTCGGAGAAACTCATCCAGTCGCCCTTGGGATAATTCAGACGGAGCGGGGTTTCGGGTCGCCAGATCCGATCGATCAAGCTCGCCGGCACCTCGACATCGCGACCGTCGGCGGTTCGCAGGGCCAGGGTTCCGGTCGGCAGCATGCCCGAGATGTAGGCCCCCTCCTGCAGGAGCAGGCGCCACTTGGGAACGCTCCCCACTTCCCGGGCCAGTTCGACCAGGCTGGACCAGGGGCTCGTCACCTTCCCCACGGGCGAGATCCAAGTCAGGCTGTCCTGGGGCGAGATGGATAGGGCCAGCACCGAGCCATTGGCCAACTGGAGGAAATGGCTGGTGCCCGGAGGAGCCCCGCCGTCTTCCGGCTCCGTGGCACAAAGGACGACGTGAATGGCCGACAAGTCGAGCAGCTCGGCATTTGGGGATTCCTTGGTCGTCCAGCGGAGTTCCCCCTGGGTGACCTGGCCCGTCAAGACGCGGCCGTCGCGAAGATAGATCGCCGTGGGTATCCCCTGCCCTGCCCCGCCGCGGATGGCGGCGATGGCGGCGATGGGCGTCTCGGTGGATCCCCGCCAGGCGCTCTCCACCGTGATCGATCCGCTTCGTTCCAGCTTGCCGGAAATCGCATTGGAGGGCCCCAGCCAAAGCAGGTCCTCGCTGCGGCGGGAGAGCCCGAGGCGGTCGGTCAGGTCATTGAGGGCCACGAGCGCGCGGAGCCGCGGAGAGGAACTCGTGCTGCTGGGAAAGGCTTCGGGCACGAGATTGACCACCCGGGTCGGGCTCTTGGCGTCGAGACCAGCATCGATCCACTGGCCGCGCTGCACGAAGGGCGCCAAGGCCGCGAGATCCTGGGAAACCTCGGGCAGGTTCCGCTGCAGGATCCAGTGCACCAGACTGCGGCTTTCCCCAGCAGGGATGCGCAGCGCATAGGTGAAGGTCAGTTCCCGGGAGTTGGCCGAGGCCCGCAGCACCGGCTTTTGTCCACCCCGCTCGCTCCCGTACAGGAAGTAGGTGTCGTGGCGCCCCTCGGATGGGCTGAAATGCACGCCGAGACTGAAGTCCCCAGGGCGCGCCGCCAGACTGGGCTCGGTCCCGAGCACGGCCCCTCCACTGCCGTGCAGGCTCTGCCAGGCAAAGGGGTAGGTGGTGCGCAGGACCACTTCCAGGGAGAGCTCGCTGCTCCCCGTGTTGGCAAAGGCGTCCCAGACGCGCACGCCGGAACGCTGGGTGTCGAACCAGAGATCGCGCGTCAGCACCAAGTCGGAGCGCTTTTCCTCCAGCTTCACGCTGATCCGTTCCTTCCCACTGCCTGGTTCCTGCGCCGTGGCCGAGGTCGGACTGAAGGGCTGCCCATTGACGATGAGATTCAGGCCCGACTGCAGGTATTGGGTGTCGCCGGAGAGCAGGGCGCCGTTGTCCAGGGCCTGCCAGAGGAAACCGGCCTCGTCCTGCACTTGAAAGAATCGCTCCGGCACGGCGGTGGCGGGCAGGGAGGCAGGGGCGGCCAACTGGCTCAGAGCCGTCCCCGCGGATCCGGACAACAAGAGGACCACAGCCCAGACGGGGCGGAAAATCGAGGACTCTGGAGCGAACAAGGACACAATCCGAATAGGGTAATGGGGATCGGGCATTTGGAAACCCAAAATTCCCTGGGGAAACGCCCCCGCCGCGCCCGCAGATCCCCGTGCGGAGCGCAACCCCGGACAAATAGCGTTTGAAACCGCGCGCTTTGTCTTGAATCGTTCCCCGGTCCCCGAACTCGTTATCGGCAACCCCTTGACTGCAGAACATTGAGCGCCCCCCCTGCCAAGATCCTCTACTGCCGCTGCGCCTTCGCCCAAGCCGTGCCCGAGGCCACCAAGAATGAAGTCCTCGAGCGACTCTGCGATTCTGGGGCGAGCTTCGAGAGCGTCGCCGACCTCTGCGAGATGGCGGCCCGCCGGGACACCCGGCTGGGCGAAATCCTCTCTGGAGACGCGCCCGTGCGCATCGCCGCCTGTTACCCCCGCGCGGTGAAGTGGCTCTTTCACCAGGCGGGCCATCCCCTGCCCGAGGACGGCCGCGTCGACATTCTCAACATGCGAGAGAGCTCGGCCGAAACCCTGGTGGAGGCGCTCCTGACAGACATCTCCCCCTCCTCCGCCCCCGCATGAAGAACGAGATCCATCCCACCCAGGTGATTCTCTACGAAGGCAAGGGAGCGGCCCTTTGGGATCGCGACACGCGACTCGCGGTCACCACCCAGCTCCTCGACGAGGGCTATGCCGTGCTCCGCATCACCGCCACGTCCACGAGGTCTCTGCCCACGTCGACCGAGCACTACCCCATCGTGGTGCTGGGGGCCTTCGAAGGCCCTCTTCCCGAGATCGTCGATCCCAGTGGACGTCACCGCATCACCACCCGCGACACCAAAGGGCTGGATGCCGCGGGCGTCCTGGCCGTGGTTGCCGCGGCGCGGGCGGAACTGAATGTCGAGCTGAACCGCCCCGGTCAGGCCGGCGCCTGGAAACCCTGGTTTCCGGTGATCGACTACGACCGCTGCACCAACTGCCTGCAGTGCCTCAGCTTCTGCCTCTTCGACGTCTACGGGCTCGACGAGGAGAAGCGCATCCAGGTGCAGAACAACGACAACTGCAAGACGAACTGCCCCGCCTGCTCCCGGGTCTGCCCGGAAGTGGCCATCATGTTCCCCAAGTACGCCTCTGGCCCCATCAACGGCGAAGCCGTCCGCAGCGAGGACGTCGCGCGGGAGAGCATGAAGATCGACATTTCCAGCCTGCTGGGCGGCGACATCTACTCGAGCCTGCGCAACCGCAGCGAGCGCGCCAAGTCGCGCTTCTCCAAGGAGCGCAGCCCTGACAAGGCCCTCGACGAGCGCAAGCGCTGTCTCACCCAACTGCGCCAGTCCGGGATCATACCCGCCGAGGTTCTGGCCGAGCTCGACCTCTCCAGCCTCCCCTCGCCCGAGGAAATCCAGCGGAAAGCTCGGGAACTCGGCGCCCTGCGCTGAGCGGCCCCGTCCCTCCGGCGTTCCCGCACCCTGCAACGCGACCTCGTCCTTTCAGGGATTCGCCCAGACGCGAAGCACGGCCTCGATTCCCTTGGTGGCCTCGACGAGGCGGTCCAGATCAATCCGCTCCATGGTGTCTCCGGGGCTTTGATAATGTGGCGAGCGATAGGGGCCGGTGTCGGAAACGAGCACGCCAGGATAGCCCGCCTGCCAGAAGGACCAGTGGTCCGACCAGGCCGACTCAGGCACGCTTCCGTTGCTGACCCGCCCGTGCACTGGCAGGGAAACCGCCTGGGCAAAGACCGCCGCCGCGGACTCCACAAAATAGCGGGACGCCTCGTCCCCGACCCAGGCAAGGAAATTCCCCTTGCTCGGGAGGGCTTCCGCCAGGCCCGGCGGGCTCTGTTGGCTTCCTTCCGCCTCGCTGTAGGCGCCCAGGGTGTCGAGGGAAAGCATGGTCACGATCCTTTCCCCGCGATCCTGACAACGCATCGCGTAGACCAGGCTGCCCATTTTATCCGTTTGAAAGTATGGGGGCTCCTCGTTGACAAAACAAACGAAGCGCAGGGTGCGCGCCTGGGGATCTCCGGCGAAGGCCCGCGCCAGGGAAAGGAGCGCGGCCAAGCCACTGCCGTTGTCATTCGCTCCGGGGCTGCCGCTGACCGTGTCGTAATGAGCCCCCACGACGATGATCTCGCCCCGACGGGATCGCCCGGGCAATTCGGCGATGAGGTTGCGCACCATTTGTCCGTCCACCTCGTATGTCTGGCGCTCCACGAAATAGCCGATGTTGCCACTGCCCAGGGTCGACTCCAGCCAGATGGCGGTGCTCTCCAGACTTTCGGGTTTGCCGAGGTGGCGCTCGCCGATGCGGTGGGTGAGGATGTCGAGGGCAGTGGCGAGATCCTCTCGGTTCACGGCACGCCGATTGAGGGCGGCGGCCTCGAGTCGTTCGGCCTCATTGGCATCCAGCGGGGCCGATTCCTGTCGCAGATAGGTAAAGATCATCGACGCCGCGCCGAGGACGATCAGCCCGACGGGAAAGGCGACGAGGAGAAACCGAATGGGAGCACCTTCTTTCATGAGGACCAGAATCAGGCTGGACGTTTCCACCTAAGCGCACTCATCCCAAACTGCCACCACCGATTCGGCGGCGCGGCGATGCGCCCCCCCCTCTCCGAGGCCGGAAACGACCGAGGCCAGCTCGGCCTGCAGGGCCTCGCGCCTTCCCGGATTCCCAAGCAGGCTCTCGAGCTCGGCGGCAATATGGGTCCCGTCGACGCGCTCCTGGAGAAGTTCCCGCACCACCTCGCGTCCGGCGATGACGTTGACGATGCCCAAATAGGGAACCGACATCACCCGCCGGGCCACTTGCGCCGTCAGCCACGCCACCTTGTAGACCAAACAGTAAGGCAGGCCCAGGCAGGCCGCCTCCAGCGTGGCCGTGCCCGAGGCGACGACGCCCACCCAGGCCTGAGACATGATCTCGTGACTGCTCCGTTCTCCAACCTCGACGCGGGATTCCAGGCCCGCCTCCCGGGTCAGGCCACGCAGCCGTTCGGTGAGGAGCGGCGTCGCCCCGGTCGTGGCGAAGCGCAGCTGAGGATGGCGCTCCAGGAGCTGCCGCGCCGCATCGAGCATGGCGGGGTAATGCGCCGCGATTTCGCGCTCCCTCGAACCGGGCAGCAGGGCCACCAGATGCTCCTCGCGCGGCAAGGCCCGCTCTCGCACCGGCGTCAGGGAATCGACGAGGGGATGTCCGGCAAAGTCTGTTGGCAATCCGGAGGCCTCGTAGAGCTCTTTCTCGAAGGGAAAAATGCAGATCATGCGATCGAGCAAGGCCGCCATCGTGCGGATTCGCCCCTTCTTCCACGCCCACACCTGCGGGCTGATGTAGTAGATCAGCTTGCCTGGATAGCCCGCCCGGCGCAGCCGCTGGGCGAGGCGGAGGTTGAAGCCAGGATAGTCGACAAAGAGGACTCCGTCGGGCCTGGCCTCCAGGATGCGGTCGACGATTTCCGCCATCTTGCGGCGGAAATAGCCATACTTCTTCAAAACCTCCCACAGCCCCAGAACGGCGGCCTCGTCCAGCCAGTTCTCCACCGCGGGCGCAAGTTGGTTCATCTCCGGTCCTCCGAGGCCGGCGAACTGCCACTCCCCGGACGACTCCAGCGCCCGCATCAGGGCCGCAGCATGGGTGTCCCCGCTGATCTCGCCGGCGATGAGGAAAAGGGATTTCATGCTTTTGTTAGGGCGATGTCCGTCGACCTCTGGGGGGCAGGGATGAGGGACCTTGCGGGCGAGTCGTCGCGGTCTCAGGCCTCATTCCACGATTTCGATCTCCTCCGGAGGCTCGAGCTCGTAGCCCCAGGCCTCGAAGGCGAAGCGCCAGCGCTCCCGCACGGCCTCGGCGTGCGCCGCCGGGATGCGATGAACGTTCGGATTGTAATCCTTCAGGGTTTCCGCGTAGGCGGCGATGGCCCCGCGGTTCTCCTCGTTCCAGTTGATGCCCAGCTGCCCGTAGAGGCGGCCAATTTCCCCGACGGGATCGGAAGCGATGGCCTCGTAGCTGGTCTCGGCGAGCTGATGCGCGGGCAGGCGAAGGCGCTCGCGATCCTCGAGGTAGCGGCGCATCACCTTCTCGTAGGTCTCGAGCACGAAGCCCGGGATGTCGACGTTTTGGAAGGGCTGCCAGGCAAAGGCATTGTAGAGGCGTGGAAACTTCCCGCAGGTCGAGCTGAACACCGGCCAGGGATTCCTCACGATGTGGATGAACTTGGCGTCGGGGAAGAGCTCGAGAATGAGCTCCAGACGCGTCGTCGAGGGCGGATTCTTGAAGAGGAGGCGCTGCCCCCGCTTCACATAGCCGACCTTGCGGACGAGGTATTCGTAGCTGCGGCGGAAACGGGCCACCTCGGCTTCCGAAAGTCCCTCAAAAAACATCGAGCGGTCGCGCTGACCGGCCATGTCTTGGGGGAAATGATACACCCCGTAGTAGCCGTGGGGCTGCAAGTTGCCCAGGGCCATCTCCTCCTCCTGCGGCTCGTCGAGCGCCAATTTGACCTTGTCAAATCCGCGGGTCTCGGGCAGGGCCTTTTCAATGCGGCGGCGCGCAAAGGGCAAGAGCGGCCCCAGCATGTCCAGCGGCATCGCCGTCTCGGAGAACTTGAGGTAACCAAATTGCGGGTCCCGGCTCATCAGGTTGTGCAGATGCGTCGTGCCGCTGCGCCAGTGCCCGATCAGGAAAATGGGTGGATCCGAGAGCTGGTGACGTCGAATGGCCGCGTGGTGACGCAGCGTCTCCATCGTGCTGAAGGGAAAGCGCACCGTTTGCGCCACCCAGCCAATGAACCGCTGGTACCGGGTCCTGGGGTCCAGCCCGGGAGTGAAAAGCGCGTGGCGCAGAAACACGCTCAGCCTTGCCCCGGCGAAGGGATGCAGCCCCGGCGCCCGCTCTCGTGCGGCGGATTCGAGTGTCCAGTGGGTAGCCATGATCCAGAGGTAAACGGCGAGTGTAGGCGGGGGGCCCCTCCCATGCGAATAGAATTTCACCCAGAGCTCGTCCGGGAGCCTGCGGCGCCCATGTCTTCGACCGCGCAAAAGGCCCTGGCCAGCGCCCTCAGCCAGGCTGGCCACGGGGCTCGGCAGTCCGGTCGGGCTAGTTTTCCAGGGACTCTTCCGCGAGGTGCCGCACCAAGGCTCGCGCCAGGTCGGCGCCGAGCTGCCGGGCGCTGTCCGGATTCACCTCCTGCTGGTGAGCTTCCGCATAGGGCGTTTCCAGGGTGGAGACGAGCAGGGCCCGCGGGAAGGTCTCCCTCGCCCAGCCCGCGGAATGGCGTCCCTGACTGAAGTTGGTTCCCTGGTTCCAAGCCTCACCGAAACGCAAAAAGTCGTCCTCCTGCACGGACACGGGGCCACGGAACGACTTCGCCAATCGGCTCAGGAAGCGCATCTGGCGCGCTTCGACGAGCGGATCGGGCGCCCCGACAAAGTAGATGCGCTTGTCCCAGGGGCCGTGCACCGTGGGGCAGTGCAGATCCAAAAAGGCGACCACCTCGTCGCCGTGCGCCTCGCCCCAGGCCATCAGCGCGGCGACCTCGGGATAAATCGGCTTCTCGTTGTAGTCCCGATTGTGATCATGGGGCGCCCGGTTCTTGCCCTGGTCCCCCTCCTCCACCCCGTCCTTGTCCATGAAGGGCAGGGCCACGATGCGATAGCCTTGGCGCAGCCCCCGACCCGTTTCGTCCTCGGCGAGGGCGGCATTCAGGAATCCCTCCAGGACATAGCTCCCCATCGTTTCGCAGCAGTGGTGCCGGGCGGTGAGAATGACGTAGGGCCGTGTCTCGTCTCCCCCGTCACGGGCGATGTCCAACCGCTCCACGAGTCGCCCAGACCGGCTCCTAACAAGTTCCGAAAGTTTCAGGTCGGGATGATCGCGGTGCGCCTGGTACCAGGACTTGAAATGGGATTGCTGATACTGCGGCGCAAAGGCGTAGCGGAGCTCCCCGCCCTCGGGCACTCCGGAAACGGTGAAGGTCCAACGACGATTCTCGCCCTCGCCCTCGAGCCGCACCGTCTCGCCTCCCAGATAGGTCCAAGTGTGCCCGCCATCCCGGCTGATGGCCGGTCCTCGCGTCCCCAGGCAGTTGCGGTGCGGAAAACTGACCGTGAAGCCCTCGGGCTCCCTCGTCCGAAAGCTCCAATAGAACCAGAACTGCCCCTCCTGCATGTGGCGGAGGTCCGGGGCGAGATGAACGAGGCGCCCCGCTCCATCAGGACGCTCCTCCACCTTGAGCAAACGGATATTGCCCCCCGGATAATCGGCATCCAGCTTCAAGTCCCCCGCCGATGCCCATGGGACGCCCCCCCACCACAGCCCAGAGGCGAGGCAAAGGATGGCGCGAATGCAAATTCGGTGAGCGGCCCTGGGGGCGAAATGATTCATCGGAAAAAGGCAAGCTTCGCCCGCATGCTACACCTGAGCACTGGATGTAAGGCAGGCCAAAATGTGGCGTGAATGAGCGGGCGACGCCGCGCGCGAACCGTGGCAGGATGACAGGCGGACCCCTTGCCCTCTGTCGCCATGAACCGTCCCCCCTTCCCTTCAGATCGCCTGACGCGTCGCGAAGCCCTCAAGACGACCCTGCTCTTCAGCTCGGCGATGTTTAGCGGATGCGTGAGCTCTCGAGCCGAGCTCGCCCCGCCCCGGACAGACTTTGCCGATCCCGGCCTTCATCTGCTGGCGGTGGGGGACTTCGGCAACGCGCGCAACGAGAATCAGGCCCGGGTCGCCGCCCAGATGGCAGACTTTGCCAAGCGCCTCAACCGCCCCCTCGACGCGGTGCTGGCTCTGGGTGACAACTTCTACGGCAAGATGACGCCGGATCGCTTCGAGCGACACTTCGAAGCCATGTATGAGGCCGAGTCCCTTCCCTGCCCCTTTCACGTCTGCCTCGGCAACCACGACTACGAAACCGCCTCCTATGGCCGCAATCCCGAACCCCGGAAATCCGACGTGCAGTTGGAGTATGCCCGGACCCATCCCCAGTCCCGGTGGAAGCTGCCGGCCAAGTGGTACAGCCTGGAGCTGCCCAATCCGCAAAATCCCCTGCTGAAGGCCATCGTCCTCGACAGCAACATTCGCGAAGGGGACCTCACCCCGCTGGAAAAGCTCGAACAACAACGCTTCCTCAAAGCGGAACTGGCCAAGGGCACCCGCGCGCCCTGGCTCTGGCTGGTGATGCACCACCCGCCCTTCACGGCCACCACCAAGCGCCAGGACAACGCGCGCCTTCAGGGACTGCTCCGCGACGCCCTGCAGAACCACCCCGTCTCAGTCTGCATCGGCGGACACGACCACAACATGCAACACCTCCAAGTGGAGGGGTATCGCACCCACTTCATTATCTCCGGCGCCGGAGGAGCCAGCTCCTACGAAGTGAGTCCCACCGAGCGGGGCTTCGCCCAGGAGGTCTACGGGTTCAACCACTTTCACCTCACCAAAGACAGGCTCTACGCCCAGTTTGTCGACGCGGATGGCCATTGCCTCCACCACTTCGAACAGGAGCGGATCAGCCGGGCCTAACAAAGACACTCAAATCGGATGGGGACTATGCCACCGTCGCCCGCGATGGCGGTGCCGCGGCACCTTACGCGTCCGGGGCCGGCAGCAGCTCGACGAGGAGATGTCCCCCGCGGGCATTGGCCTCCGTAACGATCTGGGGAATGCCCTGGCGCAGGTCCAGGGAAGGGCGATGGATGTGTCCCGCGAGAATCCCGAGCAGGTTGGGAGCCGCAAAAACTTCCTCGTGAAAACGCATCGTGGTCTCGCTGTGCCGCTCCGGCCAGGGAGGGCGGCGCTCGATCTGGTAATGCCGGTCCGTCTCCCTTCCCCATTGCGGATGGCCGCAGCCGAAGCCCACCGGCCGACCGGCCGCGTAGAGCGGAATGTGCACGCAGAGCAGCAGGGGCTCCCCCGTGGCCACCTGCTCCCGGAAAAAGCCGAGTTGCTCGGGGCTGATCTCGTAGGTGGAATTGTCCAGGGCAATCACCCGGACACCGCCGACTTCGGCGGCCGTGTTTCTGGGATCCCTTCCCTGATAGAGCGGCCGTAGGCGCTTCTCGATCCAGGTGGCGCGAAGTTCGGCCGAGCTCCCCTTCATCCCTTCGTAATGCCAGTCGTGGTTCCCAGCCGTATAAATCCAGGGAAGCCCCGAGCGCTCCAGTCGTTCCATGACCCACTCGACTCCGGCCTCGGAGGGGAAACTCAGGATATCCCCGGCGAGAACGCACAGATCGACCTCGGCTTTTCGGGCGATCTCGAGCGTCTCCTCGAAGCAGCGCTCGGGATTCGTTTCCTCCTGGCTGAGGAAATGCCGGGTCCGGTTGTAGGCCTTGGCCATGCGGCCGCTGTACTCCTGGTAGGGGACCCCGCGCTCGTCGTCCCGAAAGAGGTGCGTGTCGGCCAGGAAGAGGAGTTTGGACGTCCGGCTCAGACCGGTGGCGTAAAATTTCACCTGCACACCCTCCAGAGCCATTCCCGCCCGGAGAGACGAGGGCGCGGCCTCTGCCGCCGCCACGCCTTTTCCCCGCCAGGGCAGCAGCGCCGCACTGGCACAGGCGGCGCCTTGCAACAGCCCTCGTCGGGAGAGGGGCGAGGAAAGAGGTGAGGATGAATTGGCCATGGCACCAGCATGAAAAGTCCCCCGGCCTCTGGCAAAGCGAGAATGCGGCGGGATGAGGCCCCCCGCCGCCCGATCATAACGATTCGGCATTGAAATAAGAACAGCAAAGCATTGTCATTATAGGAAAAAGAATGTTTCGCTTGGCCATGAGCAACACTTACGACGTGATCGCCATCGGAGGCGGCCCTGCGGGCTCCACTGCCGCGGCGATTCTGGCGGAGTACGGGCACCGGGTCCTCGTCCTGGAGCGCGAAAAGTTTCCCCGCTATCACATCGGCGAATCGCTGATCCCCTTCACCTTTCTCCCCCTGCAGCGACTCGGCCTGATCGAGAAGATGCGGGAGTCCCACTTCGTGAAAAAGTACAGCGTGCGCTTTGTCGATCCGGACGGGCGCTCCAGCCAACCCTTTTACTTTTTCAATCGCTACGACCGGGACACCATCGCCCAGACCTGGCAGGTGCTGCGCTCGGAGTTCGACGAGATGCTGCTGAACCACGCCCGGTCCAAGGGGGCCGAGGTGCGCGAAGAAACCAAGGTCGTCGGCCTGCTGCGCAACGAAGCGGGAGCGGTCACGGGCGTGAAGGCCGTGGGTCCCGACGGTCAGGAAACCGAATATCGCGCCGCCCTCACCCTGGACTGCACCGGCAAGGAAGCCTACAGCATGGTGCGCAATGGCTGGAAAGTCCGCGACCCTTATTTGAACAAGGTCGCCGTGTGGACCTATTATCGTGGCGCCAAGCGCGGCGAGGGCATCGACGAGGGCGAGACCGTGGTCGCCTACGTCCGCGAAAAGGGCTGGTTCTGGTACATCCCGCAGCACAACGACATGGTCAGTGTCGGCGTCGTGGCGGAGGGCAAGTACCTGTCGCGCGACGGCGTGCGCCAGCCCGAGCAGATCTTCCAGCGCGAGATCGAGGAAAACCAGTGGATCAAGGAGCACCTCTCCGTCGGTCAGCAGGTGGGCGACTACTACGTCACCAACGAATTCACCCACCACTCCCGTTACTGCGGCAGCGAAGGCCTCCTCCTGCTCGGCGACGCCTACGCCTTCCTCGACCCCGTCTTCAGCTCGGGTGTCATGCTGGCGCTGAAAAGTGGCATGCTGGCCGCCGAGGAAATCCATCGCGCCATCGAGGAGGGCGACCTCGGCCCGCACCAGTTCGACCATTACGCCAAGACGATCCGCCGCAGCGTCGAGAACATGCGCAAGCTGGTCTATGCCTTCTACGACCAGAACTTCAGCTTCAGCGAGCTGATCAAGCGCCATCCCGACGCCGCGGGTCCCGTGGCCGACTGTCTCAGTGGTGACATGGACAAGGACTACTCCGACTTGTGGGACCAGATTCGCGAGTTTGTGACCCTGCCGGACGATCTCGATCTCGGCGAGCCGCTCCTCGAAAACGACGCCCAAGCTGTCACCGCGACGCGCTAAGGGGATTCCGCCCCGAAAGGCAGGATTTGCGCCCTTGCAAAAGCCGCGCGTCTTCGCATCGGTAGCCCTGCTAACCGAGATGCTTCGCTTTCGCACGCTCCTGACTCTGGCTGGCCCCCTCCTTGTGGGAATCCTGTTCCTGCTCCTTGCCAGGACAGGGCCTCGTTCGGCATCGAATGCGCCTGCGGCCACGGCGGAGGCACCGACGCAGCCCGCCCCTCCTCGGGCGCACCGACTCGACCTTTCCACCTTGCCCGCCGGGGGCAGCGTGCCGGGCTGGCGGGCCAGTCAGGGGAATTTCCGGCTGGTCTCCCTCGAGGGGGCCACGGCCTTGGAGCTCCCGCCGGAACCCATGGCCGAGGGACAGTTCGTCTGGAACACGATCCTGCCGGGCGGAGGGAGCGTGAGGGCCCGCATGTGGGGCGCTCGCAAGCGCCGGGTCGCCCCCCGCTTCGCCGTCGGCTTGGTCGCCGCCGCGCCTTACTGGTTCCGGGTGGTGCCTCTGGAGAAAAAAGTGGAGCTCGTCACCACCGGCGAAGTCCGTCTGGCCTCCGCTGACTGGGAGTGGGATGACACGCGCAAGGTCTGGCTGGAGCTCCGCTCGAGCCTCATTCCCGAAGCAGAACGTCAGGACGGTCAACCCACCCGCCTGGAAGCGCGCGCCTGGCACGAGGGAGAGGAGAGACCCGAGGCCCCACTCCTCCGTCTCGACATCACCGAAGAATTTGGCTTTGTGCGCGCCGTGGCCGCTGCCGCGCCCTACGCCCAGGAGCCAGTCTATATCGATTTTCTGGAGACGGCCTCACGCTGAAAGGGGGCGTCCCCGCACACTTGCAGAAAGCGGTAATTATCCAGCCTTATCTTATGGGCGCCAAGCCGCTCGAATGCGGAGTTTTCGGGCGCAAGTCGGGACTTTTTATTAGAACGACTTATGCAATACATGCGCTATCAAAATCCCTTTGCTTCCCCTTGCGAGCCCCTCTACCCTTCCCCACGCAATTATCCTGCTCCCTATGAGATCTCTATTGTGCGCCTGCGGCCTTAGCTTGGCCATTCCCTCCCTCCTTATCGCGCAGGATTCCCCCCTCGGGAAGAGCAACTGGTCAAATTGGCGGGGCCCGCTGCAGACCGGCGCCAGCTTGGAGAGCTTCCGCGACTACCAATTCAATCCCGAACCGGTCTGGACCGACGCCATCGCCTCCCAGGGGACGCCGGTCATCCACAAGGGACGCCTCTACTCCTGGGGCTACCGCGGCAAGGGTCCCGATCTCGAGGAAGTGCTGCAGGCCCGCGACGAGGCGACCGGCAAGGTGCTGTGGGAACGCACCAACCACGACTTCATGTCGGACACCGTTTACGACCGCTACACCATTGGCGCGGCCACCGTCGATCCGGAAACCGAAAACGTCATCGTGGCCTCCGCTTACGGCATGGTCAACTGTTTCACCAAGGATGGCGAGCCGGTGTGGGAACAGTCCCTGATGGAGCGCTTCGGTCGACTCACATTCCCCAACGCGCGTGCCGGGGCTCCCGCCATCGACGGGGACCTCGTCATCCTCCACGCGGTGACGAGCTATTGGGGCGCCGACGGCCCGGCCAAGGACCGCTTCCTGGCCCTCGACAAAAAGACCGGCGATCTGGTCTGGTCCTCGACCCCCGGGGTGGGCGGGGCCTTCCTGAAGGATTCCTCCTTCAGCACGCCCTATTTTGAAACCCGTCAGGGCAAACGCGTCTTTTACGCCGGCACCGGCTGCGGCAACCTCGTCTGCATCAACGCCAAGGACGGCACGCCGCTCTGGCGCTTCCAGGCGACCATTGGCGGGGTCAACGCCTCTCCCGTGGTCATCGGCGACCTCGTCTACGTCATTCACGGCACGGAAAACCTCGACAACACCGAGAGTGGTCGCGCCATCGCCGTCCGCATCCCCGCCGATCTCGACAACACGGGCGGGGTGGTCGATCCCGAACAGGGCGGCGCCCCTCTGCTGCCCAACTCCGCCGAGGCCTGGCGCCTGCCCCTGGAGATGTTCACCAGCTCCCCCGTGCTCCACGAAGGCAAGATCTACCAGTTCCTCAAAATCGGGGTGCTCTGCTGCATCGAGGCGGAGACCGGCAAGATGCTCTGGGAGGAAAAGTTGGTGAACTCCCAACTCCACGCCTCGCCGCTCTATGCGGATGGGCGCCTCTATCTTTCCACCTTCCCCGGTGATTTCTTCGTGATCAATGTCACCGGGGACAAGCCAGTCATCGAACACAAGATCAAGCTCGATGGCAACGGGATCGGATCGCCCTCGCTCAGCAACGGGCGGGTCTACGTGCACACCACCGAGAAGCTCTACTGCTTTGCCATCGGCAACAGCGGCATCGACCTGCGCGAGGCCCCTGAGGATCCGCAGCCCGAGCCCGGCGCCCCGGCCAAGCTCATGCCCATCCCCGCCGACGTGCTGCTGACCGGAGGCGACTCCATCCCGGTGCGCGTGAACGTCGTCGATGCCAACGGCAACTTCATTCGGCAACTCGGTGCGGAGGACAAAACCACCTGGGAAACCTTCATCCCGCCGACCGCCCGGGTGAAGTCCACCATGGATGCCACCTTCGAGGGCAATGTCATTTCCGCCCCCGCCCAGGCGAAGGACTCCGCCGGCGCCTGGAAGGTCCATTCCGACGGACTCACGGGAGTCCTGCGCGGACGAGTCGTCCCCGCCTACCCCTTCACCATCGATTTCGAGGACTTCAAGATCGGGGAAGAGGGCTTTGCCTTCCCGCCGCTCTCCTGGATCGGCGCCCGCCTCAAGTTCGACATTCGTGAACTAGAAGGGAACAAGGTCCTGAACAAGACGCTCGACCGGGTGATCTTCCAGCGCTCCCTCACCTTCATCGGTTCGCCCGAATCCTCCAACTACACCGTGCAGGCGGACGTCATGACCGACGGCAACCGCCGCACCAAGTCGGTGGTGGGCCTCATCAACCAGCGCTACATCATCGCCCTGGTGGGCAACCAGAACGTCATCGAGATCAGCTCGAACCAAGAGCGCATCTCCGTCACCGCCCCCTTCCCCATCTCGGCGAACAAATGGTACACCCTCAAGACCCGCGTCGACCTCGCCGAAGACGGTTCCGGCGTCGTGCGGGGCAAGGCCTGGGTCAAGGGCGAGCCCGAGCCCGAGGCTTGGACCATCGAGTTCACCCACAAAAAAGCCCACAAAAACGGCTGTCCCGGCATCTTCGGCTTCTCTCCCCAGAGCATGAAGAGCGTCTATGTCGACAACCTCTCCATTGTTCCCAACGACTGATTCCCTGGCCTGACCAAGCCACCCCTTGTGCAACGCTGACCTCACTCCGCCATGACACGCTCTTCCGCTTCAGCCCTCGTCCTTCTCACCCTGCTGGCCATCGCCTATCCGCGCTGGAGCTCGGCGGACAAGAAGAATGACGCCGCCCAGCCCACGCCCACCCCGGACGCCGGCGGCGGGGAATGGCCCACCTGGGGACGCGACGGTTCCAACAACATGGTCTCGCCGGCCAAGGGGATTCCCATCGACTTCACCTCCGGCACCATCGATGCCGAGGGCAAGGTCACGGGAGCCCTCAAGTTGAGGTGGGCGGCGGAGATGGGATCCCAGGCCTACGGCACCACCACGGTCAAGGATGGCCGCGTCTTCATCGGCACCAACAACGAGAAACCCCGCGATCCCAAGCTCCAGGGCGACCGCAGCGTGGTGATGTGCTTCGACGAGAAAACCGGCGAGTTCCTCTGGCAGCTGGCCGTTCCCAAGATGGATGCCGGGAAGGTCTCTGACTGGGAATACCTGGGCATTTGTTCCTCGGTGGCGGTCGATGGAAAATACGGCTACGTCGTCACCAACCGCTGCGAGATCCTCTGCCTCGACGTCTACGGCATGAGCGACGGCAACGACGGCCCCTTCGAGGACGAGGGCAAATACCTCGTCGGCGGCTTGGAGAAGTTGGAAACCACCGAGCCCGCTGAACTCAATGAGAAATCGGCCGACATCGTCTGGGGCTACGACATGCGCACCGAGCTGGGCGTCTTCCCCCACAACATCACCTCCAGCACCGTCACGCTGACGGACAAGTACGTCTTCGTCAACACCTCCAATGGGGTCGACTGGTCGCACATCAACATCCCCAATCCCAGCGCCCCCTGTCTCATCGCCCTCGACCGCGAGACCGGCGAGCTGGTTGCGGAGGAAGCCAGCGGCATCGGCGAGAACATCATGCACGCCAACTGGTCCTCGCCCGCCTATGCGGTCATCAACGGCGTGCCCACCGTCATCTTCGGCGCCGGCGATGGCTTCGTCTACGGCTTCCACGCCGAGGAGTTCGATGTGGAAAAGGATGGTGACGAGGAGTTCCGCCTTCTCAAGGAGCTCTGGAAAGTCGACTGCTGTCCCCAGGAATACCGCTTCGATGAGAACGGCGAGCCCATCAAGTACGCCACCTACCCGGGCCCCTCGGAGATCATCTCCTCCCCCGTGGTCTATGGCGACAAGATCTATGCCGTCATCGGCCAGGATCCCGAGCACGGCGAGGGCGTCGGCGCCGTCACCTGCATCGATCCCGCCAAGGGCACCGGACAGGATGCCATCGTCTGGCAGTTCAAGGAGATCAACCGCTCCATCTCGACGCCCTCCATCGTCGACGGCCTCGTCTACATCGCCGACTACTCCGGACGCATCTTCTGCCTCGACGCCGAAACCGGCGAGAAGTACTGGGAACACGACACTCTCTCCCATATCTGGGGTTCGACCCTCTACGTCGATGGCAAGATCATGATCGGCAACGAGGACGGCGAGCTGGTCATCCTCAAGGCCGGCAAGGAGCTGGAGGAACTGACCACGATCAGCTTCCCCGCGCCCATCTACGCGACTCCGGTCGTCGCCAACGGCACCCTCTACGTGATGACGCAAACTCACCTTTACGCCTACGGGCAGGAGTGAGCTCGTGGAAATCACGCTTTGTCATTTCGCGATTTCTCGCTTTCGTGATCCTTCGACTTCAGCCCCATTCATTCATCCCTAACGTGATCCCCAGCCAGTCCGCTAACGCATGACCGCAGACGAAGCCAAAGCCCAACTCGACGAACGTGTCCGCGAAATGATGGCGTGGCACTTCAGCGAAGAAACCGGTTGCCCCTTCTGGCTCGACTGGAAGAAGCAGGCGGGCTGGGACCCTCGCGAGGAAGTGAAATCCTACGAGGACATCGTCAAGTTCCCCCACTTCCAGGACGAGTGGCTGCGCGACGAGAAGAACGAGCGCTTCGTTCCCAAGGCCTTTCAAGGGCGTCCCTTCAATGTCTTCGAGACCGGTGGCACCACTGGCCTGCCCAAACAGCGCATCGGCTGGGATGACTACAAGCACGACTACGAGCAGTTTTCCCATCAGCTCGACGACGAGTATTTCCCCAAGGGGGCGAACTGGATCATGGTCGGCCCGACCGGTCCCCGCCGTCTCCGGCTGGCCATCGAGCATCTCGCCAACTTCCGCGGTGGCAGCTGTTACCACGTCGATTGCGATCCCCGCTGGGTGAAGAAGGTCATCGCCCGCAAGGCTTACGACGAGGCCGAGCGCTACCAGGCGCACGTCATGGAGCAGGCCGTGGAGATCATCAAGCACCGCGACATCCAGTGCATCTTCACCACGCCGCGCCTGCTCGCCTCCATCGGCGAGCGCATCTCCCTGCCCGCCCACGGGATCAAGGGCTGCTTCTGTGGCGGCACCTCCATGACGCCGGAGTACGTCCGCTTCCTCCAGGAAGAAGTGCTCGAGGACAAAGCCCTCTTCGTGCCCACCTACGGCAACACCCTCATGGGCCTGGCCGTCTCCCTGCCGCGCGAGCTCAAGGCCAACAACTACAGCGTGACCTACTACGCGCCCCAGCCCCGCGCCGTCCTCCGCATCGTCGATCCCGAAAAGACCGAGATCACCAAGGACTACGGCGAATACGGCCGCGTCGAGCTGACCACCCTGACGCAGGAGTTCTTCATGCCCCGCTTCCTCGAGCGCGACGAGGCCATCCGCCGCAAGCCGCACGAGAAGTATCCCTGGGATGGCGTCGGCGATGTGCGCCCCTTTGGGGCCCTGACCGGGAAGGTGATCGAGGGGGTGTATTGAATCTCCTGCTCGGCGCTTCGCTATTCCGTGTGGA
>CAZKGI010000038.1:0-31456 GCA_964552315.1 uncultured Akkermansia sp.
TGTTTACTTCTTCGATGAGGGCGTCCATGCGGTCGCCGAAGAGTTGATACATATCTCCGAGCCTCCACTTGGCACCAAGGGAGTCGGAGTCTTCGAGTTCAAAAAAGCAATGGAGCAAGGTCATTGGGATCAAATCCGGACAAGTCGGAGGAGTGGTTCGAAGCTGTAGATGGCGGATTGGCGTCCGGCGGCTTCGCGGACGGGGACGAGCAGGCCTTCCTCCAGGAGAATGCGGGAGAAGCGGGCGGCGGTGTGAGGCGGAATGCCGGCCTGGCGGGTGAAACGGCTGTTGCGGAAGACGGGATTGGTGAAGATGTAGTCGAGTGCGGCGACGGCTTTGGGGGAGTTGAGCAATTCGGCGAAGCGAACCTTCATTTCCTCGTAGAGATTGCGGATGCTTTCGGCCACGCGAAGGTTCTGGAACGCCTGTTCCTTCACGGCTTTCAGGAAAAAGATGCACCATTCCTCCCACGCTCCGGAGGCGGACACTTCCCGCATGTGGTGGATGTATTCGGCCTTGTGCTCCTCGAAGTATCGGCTGATGTAGAAATGAGGCATGGAGATGCAGCCGAACTTCCAGAGCTGGAGAGTGATGAGCATGCGGCCCACCCGGCCATTGCCGTCCTTGAAGGGGTGGAGGGCTTCAAACTCCAGGTGGCCAATGGCGACACGTAACAGGGCCGGCAGGGAACCGTGTTCCAGAAAGTCGAGCAGCTGATCCAGCCCGCTCTCAAGCTGTTCCGGGGAAATGGGGATGAAACTGATGATCGTGCTGCCGCGGGTGCCGACGTAGTTCTGCTCGGTTTTGAACTGCCCGGGGGTCTTGGTTCTGCCGCGGGAAAACGAGAGCAGCAGCTGGTGCATCTCCCGGATCAGGGCTTTTGAGAACGGGCGTCCCTCCTGGATTTGCTGCCGGGCGGATCGCAGGGCCCGGCCATAGAGATAGGTCTCCACCGCTTCCATGCGGTATTCCTCCGGATCCTTCAATTCAAGATCCGCTTCCGATTCCAGTTCAAGAACCTCCTCCAGGGTGCTGAAGGTGCCCTCCATGCGGGAGGACGCCAATGCCTCCTGACCGCGCAAGGGGGCGAGGAAGATCTCGCTGTTGTGCATGCCCTTGAGCATCTGGTCATAGCGCGCCAAGGCATCCGTGGCATCCAGGAGCGCGCCCAGGACACGGTTGGTGTTGAACCTCTGTGGAGGGAAAGCTCCATAGTGGTAATTGACTGGTTGTGCCAGATTGACGTCCATTCCTCGAATCAAGATTCACCTCAACGAGGTTTGTCGTCAATATTTTGATGAAATTTGCAACACAATATCCTTTCATGTGCAGCAAAGTTCATCAACCTCGCTTGATGTGCACAGCTACCCGTTTTGTGCATATCAATCCGACTTGTCGTGCATGAATGCTTGCCAAACGCTTTTGTTGTGCACGAAAAGCATCTCGGTGCACCACAAAAAATTGTCAAATCAAGCCACCAGCTCCCGGTTCATCTCCTCGATGAGATCGTCCATGCGGTCGCCGAAGAGTTCATGCATTTTACCGAGGCCGCCTTTGGCGTCAAAGGGGGCGTAGTCGAGGTCGTCGCGTTCGAGGCGGCAGGCGGTGATCACGTGGTCGCGGATGAGTTGGAGGAAGGTGGTTTGTTCGTCGTTGAGAGGTTGTCCAGCATTCTTGCGGAGAATCCAGTCGCGGAAGTTGCGGCGCACGGTGTCGGCGAAGGGCGTGAGTTTTTGGTCGATGCCGCAGGCGCGACGGATGAGCGCGACGAGGGCGGTCAGCTCGGTCTCGGGGCGGGCGTTGGCGGGCAGGGCGTCGAGGCGCGCGTAGGCGTCCCACACGCGGAGGGGCGCGAGGCGGGGCGCGTTTTGTTTCAGCGCGGCGAGCACGTCCTCGATTTGCCGGAGCGTGATCTCCTGCCGGCGTTGCGGCTGGGTGTAGTAGATCGTGAGGGCGTCGAGCCGGTCGCGGTGGTCGCGACAGAAGGTTTCGAAATCGGAGACGAAGGCGGCGGCGCGGGTCTGCGCGTCGGCGTCCCACTCGGCGCGGAGGACTTTGTCCTGCGTGTCGTGGTCGATCGTCTGCAGGTTCTCGGTGCAGAAGGCGACGATCTGCGTGACGATGGCGCCGGTGAGCGGGGCGCGGGCGGCGGCGACGAGTTGTTGCTGGGCTTTTTCGCGGGCGGAGTCGCCGGGATCGGCGGTGGGCGGCACGCCGGCGATCGCGCGGGCTTTTTCCTCGATGGCGTCGCCGTCGAGCGCGTGGAAGAGCGCGCCGACGATCTGGCTGACGGTGGTGCCGCCCATCTTTTGGGCGAGGGTGTGTTTTTGCAGCGGCGTGAGCTGGCGGTCGATGCGGGCGAGGCGGCCGGCGAGGGAGGAAACGGTGTCGGCGTCGGTCGCGCCCATGACGACCTCCATGGCGAGGTCCTTGAACGGCACGGTGGGGCGCGTGATGGGCGGGCGGCTGTCGGTTTTGAGCGATTGGGTGACGCCGATGGCGTCCACGATGACGTAGTGGGTTTTCGCGGACTTGGCGGAGGGCGTGGCCTTGCGGAGTCCGTCGAGGTCGAGCGTGCGCGTGCCGCGGCCCTTCATCTGCTCGAAGTAGCCCTTCGATTTCACGTCGCGGAGGAAGAGCAGGCACTCGAGCGGCTTCACGTCGGTGCCGGTGGCGATCATGTCCACGGTGACGGCGATGCGCGGGTAGTATTCGTTGCGGAACTGGGAGAGGACGGACTTCGGGTCCTCGGGCGGCATCACGTAGTCGTCCTCGATCTGGCGCTCGTCGGAGCCTTTTTTGAAGGTGATCTTTTTGACGCCCTTGCCGGAGCCGAAGGTGACCTTCTTGCAGAAGGCGTTTCCTTCGCCGAACTCCTCGCGGACGATGTTGATGATGTCGTCGGCGTGGGAGTCGGTCTTGGCGAAGATGAGGGTCTTGGGGACCTCGAAGGCGCCGGCGGCGTCGAAGCGGTCGGGGAAGATTTCCGGGAGTTTGTCGCGGAAAGTGCGGATGACGGTGCGAATCTGCGACGGGTTGACGACGTCGCGGTCGAGTTTTTTGGCGGAGTAGGCCTCGTCCTCGTCCTGCTGCTGCCAGCGCCGGGCGCGGGTGAGTTTTTCGCGTTTCTCGACGAGGCCCTTGAGGACGGTGCCGCCGTTTTTGGTGACGTCGGTTTCGATGACGTAGATCTCGCCTTGGACGTTCACGCCGTCGGCGACGGCGCGTTCGTGGGTGTATTCGGAGACGACGTTTTGGCGGAAGAAGGCGTAGGTGCGGGCGTCGGGCGTGGCGGTGAGGCCGACGAGGAAGGCGTCGAAATAGTCGAGCACCTGGCGCCAGAGGTTGTAGATCGAGCGGTGGCACTCATCGATGATGATGAGATCGAAGAACTCCGGCGGCACGGCGGCGGAGTAAACGACGGGCATCGGCTCGCGGCGGCGCTCGGTGCGCTCGGCGGGGTTTTCGTCCTCGGCGGATTCGTCGAGCGGCTCGCCTTTGAGGAGCGAATACATCCGCTGGATGGTGGAGATATAGACCTCGGCGTCGGAAGGCAGGTAGGACGAGGCGAGGCGGGTGACGGTGTAGAGTTCGGTGAACTTGCGGTTGTCGTCGTTGGGCGTGAAGGCGAGGAACTCCTGCTCGGCCTGTTCGCCGAGGTTGCGCGTATCGACGAGGAAGAGCACGCGGCGGATGCGGGCGTGTTTGAGCAGGCGGTAGATCGACGTGATGGCGGTGAAGGTCTTGCCCGAGCCGGTGGCCATCTGGATGAGGGCGCGGGGCTTGGCGGCCTTGAGGGATTTTTCGAGGTTCGTGATGGCCTCGATCTGGCAGTCGCGGAGGCCGGTGGGATCGAGCGAGGGAAGATCGTGGAGGCGCGCGCGGAGCGAACGTGCGGGCTCATCGGGAGCGGGCGAGGCGAGCCAGGCGCGGAGCGTTTCGGGACGATGGAAAGAGAAGACCTCGCGTGAGCGGGGCTTCGGGTCGCGCTGATCGGTAAAGCGCGTAAGGACGCCGGTGGCCTCGTAGAGGAAGGGGAGCGGGACTCCGTTGGATTGCACCCATTTAAGCTGGGCTTCGGAGTAGTCCCGGGTCTGGTCCTCCACCGTGGTGATGTTATGGCCCAGGGTTTCCTTCTTGGCCTCGATCACGCCGACCGGCTTTTCATCGACAAAAAGCACGTAATCGGCCGGACCCGTGTCGGTCTGATATTCGCGGATGGCCTGGCCTTCGCCCTCCTGGAGGTTGATGCCGTCCTTGGACTGCACGACCCACCCCGAAGCCCGAAGCTGGGCATCAATGGCATCGCGAGCGACCTGCTCGGGATTCTGGTTCGGCGAGGACATCAGCGGCGCTGAAGACAGAACTTCATATTTCTCAGATAGCAAGGCACGTGGAGGGCTGCGTTGGCAGGGCGAGGAATCGCTTTCCACACCCCTGCCGCGTCGCCACTAGGCCAGGATCCACTGAGAGGCCCGCCCGTAACCCCCTCTATCCTAAACCAACCTCCCCCCATCCAGGCGATGGAGCCAGCGGTACCAGTGGGGCAGCAGCCAGATGGCCACCACCATGTTGGCGGCGATGCCCACGGCACAGACGAGGCCCAGGCTGGCGAGACCGTGGGCCGAGGCCGTGGCAAAAGAGCCGAAGCCGATGGAGGTGGAACAGCCGCAGAAGAGCAGGGCGCGGCCCACCCCCGCGCGGGCCGCGGCGATGTCGCCCCCGCCGCGACGCAGGCCCAAGAGCATGTGGATGCTGTAGTCGATGCCTGTCCCGAAGATGAGGGGCAGGCCGCAGGCGTTGAAGGAATTCCAGTGCAGGGCCGTCCAGGTGGTCGCCAGCACCAGAATGCCCGCGGAGAAGACCAGGGCGAAGGCACTGAGTAGCACATCCCGCCAGGAGCGAAAGACGGCCACTAACATGATCACCAATATGCCGAACATGGGAAGGAAGACCTGGAGCAGGTCGCCGCGGATGCGTTCGTTCAGCGCCGTGCCCAGGGAACCGAGGCTGGCGACGGCGGTGTCCTCGTTGCAGACGGCGTGCACCCAATGCCGCTGTTGGGGGTCGGTGGGCTTGACCGTGGCCAGCGCCGCAAAGTCCTGTTCCCGGGCAGAGAAAAGCCGCTCCACCGACCAGGCCGCGAGGCGTCCTTGGGGGATGGCGTAGCCGGCGCGCTCCTGCTCCGCGAGGGCGCGCTCCCAAGCCGAGAAGACCGTGGCCGTGAGGGCGGCTCCTTCCTCGGAAAAGCCCGCCTCCTGGATTTCGCCAAGGATGCGCTCGCGCTCGCCCAGCCAACGCCTCACCGTCGCGGCATTCTGCTGCTGGCGACCGGGGTGGGGGATGAAGGGCGTGGGCAGGAGATAGTCCTCCAGCAAAGCGGAGTCCTTCGCCTCGCGAATGCGTTCGGCCGCGGCCTCGAGATGCTGATGCAGTTCGTCCAGGCTCGCCCCGGTGATGACCGTGGGCACGACCTTTTCCCGTCCCTGCAATTCGTGCTGCAGCGCCTGCCAGGCCACCATGGAGGGACTCTCGCGGATGCGGAAGGGATGGAAGTTGGCCTCCAGAGCGGGCATTTCCTTGGTGAACATGGAGAGCAGGGTCAGCGCCGGCACCAGGCCCGCGGCAAGCAGGGCGAGCTTTCTGCCCCACCTACTGACCCTCGGACTTTTCGAGGCGGGGCGGGGGGGATGGGCGCGGACAAAGGCCACTGCCACGGGGGCGAAGCCGTAGAGCATGACCAGGGCTCCGGCGGCAATGCCGAGAGCCACGAGGTTGCCCATCTCGGACAAGCCGGGCAGGGAACTGAAATTCAGGGAGAGAAAGACCGCCGCCGTGGTCAGGGCAGCCCAGAGGATGCTCGGTCCCACCGCCCGGCGCAGCGTCCTGGTATCGGCGCGGCTGTCGTGGGCCTCGCGAAAAATGAGGATGCCGTAATCCACGGCGAGACCCAGCAAAATGGCGGCGAAGCCAGCGCTCATGATGCTGAGCTTGCCAAAGAGAAAGCCCCCGATGGTCAGGGTGATCGCCAGAGTCGCCATCAGGGCGGAGATCAGCCAGGCCAGCGGCTTCGTCTGGCGATGCATCCACCAAAAGAGCAGGGAGATCAGCAACATGGTGGCGAAGACCGAGGCCGTCATGTCGAACTCCATGCGGGTGCCCACCTCGCCCATGAAGGCCGGCGTGCCGGTGAGCCCGACCGTGACCCTTCCCTCCTCACCCCGTTCCTTTTCCCAGTGGGCCTGCCAATCGGACACGACGCCCCGCAGGGTCTCCAACCAGCGCGCCGCCTCGCGGTAGTTGGAAAAATCAACGCCCTCGCCCTCGACGTACATCACGAGGAAGGACCCATCCCCCGAACTCATCGGGTCGGGACTGGAGAAATCGCCGCCGAAGAGTTCCCCGAGTCGGGAAAAGCCCAGGGGATCGTAGCTTTTGACCACCACGTCGGCATCGAAGAATCCCTCCTCCACCGCCGCCATGGCCTCGGCGATTGCCTCCGCGGATCGACCCTCGGCGAGTCGTTCTCCCAAAGCCGCCAGCTGCTCGGGACTGGCGTTGAGCCAGAGCCAGGCCAGCAGCTCTCCACCCTCCGTGACCAATTCCTTGAGGGTCAGCTCGCGAAAGGTCGCGGCGACGAGGGCGGACTCGGACTGGAGCCGTTGTTCCAGCGAATCCAGCGCGGCCTCGGCCTCGAAGGCCTCTCGCGCCTTCATGGTCACGACGAGCTGCCCGTCGCGGCTGAAGTGCCGGTTGAGCCGGTCCATGCCCTGCACTTCGGGGAGATCCGGAGGCAGCATTTCGTAGAGGACGGCGTCGAACTGGACCCGCAACAGGCAGAAGGCCGCGATCGCACCAAAGAAGGAGACCACGAGAATGGGCGGGATGCGGATCATGGGGAAACTGTCGCAGAGTAAAGGGCCGGATTCGTCGAGGGGAAAGGAAAAAGAGCCACGCTGCGGGGGCAGGGAGGGGTTCCGCCAGTCACGCGCCGAGAGATCCTGCTTGAGCGGGAGCCCACTTGGCTTGAGCCTGAGGCATGACCCCTGGGAAGCCCTCTGCCCTGGCCAGAATCCGCAGCGCCGTCCTCCCCCTGGTGGCGGCCATTCCGGAGGGTCGCTTCACCACCTACGGCAGCCTGGCTCGTCCGCTCGGCGTCAATCCCCGCCACGTCGCCCGGGTGCTGGCGCGCCTCGATCCGGAGGAATCCACCGCGCTGCCCTGGCATCGGGTCGTGGCCGCGGAAGGGCGGATCAGTCAGGGCATGAGCGAGGCCCTGCGCGAAGAGCAGCGCCGCCGACTCGAGGCGGAAGGCTTCCACATCGACGCCCGCGGCTATCTGGTGGATTCGGAGTCGCGATTCCACGTCCCGCGGCTCCGCTGACGGGGGGGCCAGAACTTTCCCTACACCCGCCTGGGCTCGGCGGGGCGCTTGGGCAGATCAAGGCACCAGTTCACTACCCTGGCGGCTCGGCACGAAGACCCAGCGCATGCCAGCGGCTTCCGCGGCGACAATGCCGAGGCGCCCATCCTCAAAAACGAGGCAGTCCTGCGGCAGGGCCCGCATGCGCTCCGCCGCAAGGAGGAACATGTCCGGCGCCGGCTTGCCGCGCTGGACATCCGCCGGGGTGATGATGATATCGAAGAGATCGGAGAGACCCGCGGCCTCGAGAGAGGGCTCGACAATGGAGAGGTCGCTGCCCGTCGCAATGGAGATGGGACGTCCTTCCTCGCGGAAACGCCGCGCCAGGGAGGCCACCGCCGGAACCGCGGTGATCTCGTGAAGGTGACGGGTGTACCACTGCACCTTGTAGGCGTGGACCTCGTCGGGATCGAGCTCGGCGCCATAACGCTGGTTCAGTTCCATCACCGTGATGCGATCCGGCACCCCGGCGCTGGCGTAGAACTCGTCTTCCGTCCACACCCAGGGGGCGCGGTGATGGGTGAAACTCGCATTCCAGGCCCGGTAGTGCAGGGGCATGGAGTCCACCAAGGTGCCGTCGCAATCGAAGATAAAGCCTTCGAAGTCCGAATCGGGAAGATCCAGCGTCATGTCGGAAGCGGAGCGAGAACGACTCTCAAGCGTCGTGAGCCGTGGCCTTGCGATTGGACGATTCCGCCGGCAGGGCCTCGGTGGCGTCCACTTCGATGCTCGACCCGCCGCGGGAGAAGAACTTCTTAAAGATGCGGCGGGGCAGGCTCTTTCCCGCCTCTTCGTTTTCGATTTCGGCGAGGGCGCCTTCCTTGGCCTTTTCCCAAGCCGGCGCAAAACCCGGCGCGTTGAGGACCATGGCTTTTTCGGCCCGGGCGAAGATTTCCAGCTCGCGTTCCAGCGAGGCGAGGTCGCTTTGGACGCGGCCCGAATTGACCTTCATCCGCAAGTTTTCGTTTTCCTGTTTCAGGGAGTCGAGGCGCCCCTTCATTTCGGCCAGCTTTTCGGCCTCGATCTCCAGCTTGTCGCTGAGATGCCCCTTGAGTCGCTTCAGTTCGCCCTTGGTCTTCCAGTGGGAAATCAGCGAGAGGACGCAGAAGGTGAAACCCAGGACAAAGCCCCAGAAGAACCAATTCGTGAGGACGGTTTTCAGTGTTTCCATGTTTGGGGGGACGATACCGGCGGATTGCGATGGTGTAAACCGATGATGCGGGAGCCGACGCATTCTGTCTTTTGCAGTTGGGACCGCCCCGGGCTAGCCTATGCCCTTCATCGATGAGCCAAAATCCTCCCATCGCCGCCCCATCCCCGAATCCGGAAGCCCGCTTCATCGTGGTCATGGGCGTCTCCGGATGCGGCAAAACCACCCTTGCCCAAGGCATCGCGGAAGCGATCTCCGGTCACTTTCTGGAAGGCGATGACTTTCACCCTCCCGAGAACAAGGCCAAGATGGGTTCGGGCATCCCCTTGAACGACGAGGACCGCTGGCCCTGGCTGGACCGCCTCGCCGAGGAAGCGCGTCGGGTCCTTGCGACGGGCGAATCTCCCGTGCTGGCCTGTTCGGCCCTGAAACAAGCCCATCGCGATCGACTTCTCGCTGGCTTTCCCCAGGCCCGCCTCGTGCACCTGCGCGGCTCCTTCGAGCTGATCAAGGCGCGCATGGATGCGCGGCATCACGAATACATGACCTCCGACCTGCTGCAGAGTCAGTTCGAGGCCCTGGAGGAACCCGAGGCCGGTCCCACTACCCTGATCCTCTCCAACGAGGAAGCCCCCGAGCGGCTCGTGCAGGAGGTGGTGGACTGGCTCTCCCGCCATTGAATTCACACGAGCCATGGGACGCATTCTCTTCATCCGGGGCGGGGCGGTCGGCGACTTCCTGCTCACCATGCCCTCGCTGCGCCTCGTCCGCGAAACGCTGCCTGAGAACGAAATCGAGGTGCTTGGCTATCCCGGGATCGCCTCCCTGGCGGTGGCGGCTGGCTACGCCGACCGCGTCCGTCCCCTCGAGGATCCCCGCCTGGCCACCTTCTTCGCTCCCGGCGCCACGCTCGATCCGGAATGGTGCGCCTATTTTGCCAGTTTCGACGTGGTGGTGAGCTGCCTCTACGACCCGGATGGCTACTTCGCGGGCAATCTCCGCGTCGCCGGTGTCCAGACCTTGGTGAGCTGTCCCTATCGTCCCAACGAGCAGCCACCCCATGTGCCCGCGGCGCTACAATTCGCCCAACCCCTCGAGTCTCTCGGCCTCTTTCTCGACGATCCCAGCCTCGCCATTGCCTATCCCGGAGAAGTCGAGGTGGCTCCCGCCACCATCGCCCTGCATCCCGGCAGTGGCAGCCCAAGGAAAAACTGGGGACAGGACAACTGGCTCGCCGTGCTCGCCGCGCTTCATCGGGAAAAGCCGGAGCGGCGTTTCCTGATCACCAGCGGCGAGGCCGAAACCGAAACCATCGGCCCCTTTCTGAAGAAGCTGGAGTCGGCAGGCTTGCCTTTCCAACATCTGCCCTCGGCCCCCCTGCCGGAGCTCGGGGCCATCTATGGACGCATTGAAGGTTATCTCGGGCACGACAGCGGCCTCTCCCACCTGGCGGCCAGTGCCGGGGCGCGCAGCCTCCTGCTCTTTGGTCCCACCGAGGCGGGGATCTGGGCTCCGCAGTCTCCACGCACCGAAGTCTTGAGAGCGCCTCAAGGTCGCCTGGACTTGCTCCCGCCGGAAACGGTCATCGAGAGAGCCGGAAAGTTGTTCACGGCTTCATAGAATAATCTTCTTTTTGAGGAAATGAGGATTCTTACTCTGTCCGTGAATAACTCCCGAGATCCCTCACAATTCACTCAATATCAGCCGGTTGTCCTGGGAATAATTTCGTGGATAACGTCGACGAGGAAACCGAACAAAGCATCCCGATGCGGGAATAAGTGAGATTTGCTCACAGTTATTCACGGCTTTCCTCCAGTTCTTGGTAGGAAATGAGGGCGGAGAAATCGGGGCAGCCGCCAGACGTGAGCGGAAGGAAATTCGCCTCGGGGATCGGCGGAAAGCGGATGCCGAATCAATGACTTCCCGGCCAGATCAATGGGGAAGGAGGATGGCTTGTGGCGCGATGGAGGCGAGGGCGGGAATCGAACCCGCGATGGGGCTTTTGCAGAGCCCAGCCTTACCACTTGGCGACCTCGCCATCGCGTCAAAAACGGCCTGAGACAGACCGGCCGAAACAGAACGCCCGAACCCTTTCGCTGTCAAGTCGATCCACTGCGCAGGCGCGAAAAGCGCCGAGGGCGCCAACCGGGAGCAGGGACGCCTCTTCCGCGAGGGTCTAGACCTTCTGGAGCTGCCGCTTCAGGCTGAGCCGCAGGGCGAAGAAGGCGACCACCACAAAGGTCAGCATGGCCAGGAAGTTGAGCTTGAGCGTCTTGATCCGGAAGCGGTAGTCCCGGAATTCTTCGCTGTCCTTGCCCCAGGGCCAGAGGGAGAGCTGCACGGCGCCGGTTTGGGTGTTTTCCACGAGGAAGGGCACGCGGTACTGCCGTTCCGCGCCGAAGAAGACGTTGGGGGGATTGTCCTTGCGCCGGTAGTCCTCGCGCTCGACCTCGGCTCGGGTGAAGAGGTCCTGGACTTTGGTGTTGAGATAGAGTTCCCCCACCGAATAGGTCTTGGTGTCAGGGGCGTGCTGGATCTCGTAGTAGGGCTCGGGGTCGAAACGGCCCTGCTGCAGCTTCTGGCGGATGTCCTCGAGCTGCCGGGCCACTTCGCGGGGCGATGTGCCGCGGATGCCGTGCAGGACGGAGAGGGCCTGCTTGTATTGGTAGAGGCGTTCGTCCTGCTCCTTGGTCAGCTTTTGGTCGATGGGGATGAGGCTGAACTTCTGGATTTCCTCGTTGATGTAATTGGTCAGGGTGCTCGCGGGATTGTGCTCGGCGTGCAGGATGATGATGGCCTCGTAACTCCACCGCAGCGGCATGAGGTGACAGATGCCCGGCACCTTCAACTTGCTGGCTTCCTCGCGCTGGTCCTCGGGCACGAACCACTGCCGGATGTTCTGGATGATGTCGAAGCTGCGGTTCATCTCATCGTATTTGATGAGCGCCCCTCCGAGGATGATGTTCGGGATGAGGATCAGGGGGATGATGTTGATGGCCGTCTTTGGGCTGCTGACAATGGAGGAGATGAAGAGCCCGGCCGCGATCCCCACGAAAGAAGTTGTGAACATCCACAACACATTGGGGAGGAACATGTCGCGTATGCCCAAAATCGCGTTCCCGATGAGCAAGTAGATGATGCACTGGATCAGGGCGAAAAAGCCCAGGGAAAGGTATTTGGCGACGATGTAGCCGCTCACCCGGAAGCCGTGGTGTCGCTCGCGCTGGAGGAGGTTGCGGTCGCGGATGATCTCCTCGGCGGAGTTGGTCAGGCCGAGGAAGAGGGCCACCACCAGACCGAGGAAGAGGTAAGTGGGAATGTGGAAGGCGTTGGCGAAATTGTATTCCCCATCCTCGGAGTAGCGCATCACCATGGCAATGAGGATGGCCAGGGCCGGCGCCTCCAGCAGGGTGGTGGCCAGATTGGCCCGGTTGCGCAGTTTGCTGAGAAAGGCGCGCTTGAACTGGTTGGTGAAGCGAACCCAGTCGTGGCAGAGTTTCCGGGGCGGGGCCTGGGGGGTCTTGTGGATGGTGGTGGTCTGCGCCGTTTCGCTGTCGATCTCGCGCAGGTTGACCTCCTCGAGGAGGCGGTGGGTCTGGAAGCGGTCCGACCAGAAGGAGGCGTTGAAGCGGCGGGCCGGGATGAGGTTGCCCCGCGCGTCGCGCTCGTAGATGATGTCGCCGCTGAGATCGCGCAGGGGCGTTTCGAGCACATCGAAGACGAAGTCGGGGGTCAAGGCAAGGACGCCGTCGGGTCCGTCGCAGGCGGCCGGCGCGGCGGCGGTGTAGACCCCTTCCTGACGCCGCGCCTCGTTGAAGTACTCGAGCATCTGCGTCGGGGTGCCGAAAAAGGCCATGCGCCCCCCGTTGTCGAGGAGGAGGGCCTTGTCGAACATGTGGAAGAGGCGACTGCTCGGCTGGTGGATGGAGACGAGAGTGATCTTGTTGTGGGTCAGGCCGCGGATGATTTCGAGGACGTGCTCGGAATCCTTCGAGGACAGGCCCGAGGTCGGCTCGTCGAAGAGGTAGACGTCGGCGATGCCGATCATGTCCATGCCGGCGTTGAGGCGACGGCGTTGTCCCCCGGAGAGGCTCTTGGTCTCCTGGTCGCCGGCGAGCCGGTGCCGGATCTCGTTGAGGCCGAGTTCAATGAGTTTGGAGTCGACGCGGCGGCGGCGTTCCGCGGCGGGGAAATGGGGGGCGCGCATCGCCGCGGCGGTGTCGAGGTTTTCCTCGACGGTGAGGAGCGAGTCGAAGGTTTCGTCCTGGGGAATGATGGCAATGTAGCTCTTGAGGTTCTCGTGCTCGGAGTAGAGGTCCACCCCATTGAGATCGATGCGTCCGCTGCGGGGCTTGAGTTGTCCCCCCAGAGCCTTCAGCAGGGTGCTCTTGCCACAGCCGCTCGGACCCATCACGCAGACCATCTCGCCGCGCTGGATAGTGAAGGAAATGCCGTCGAGGGCGGGGATCTTGCGATCGTAGCTGTGGGAGATCTCGCGGACGCGGAGCGTGGCGATGACGTTGCGCTCTTCCTCGATGATGCCCTCGGAGAAGTGGCAGCGGAGGAATTGGTCGCTGCCCAGAGCGATGACGCTGCCGTCTTTGAGCGGGGCGGTGCCGCGGACCACCTGTCCTTCGACGGCGACGGGGCGTTCGCTTTCCAGCACTTCGACGCTACCGGTCTTGGTGCTGTTGTCGCAGCGGATGCGCAGCAAAATGCGTCCCGAGGCTCCCGGGGAGAGCAGGATGTCGCCGGGAGACAGTTTGTTCGGATCGTTGGAGACGAGGTAGACGGTGCGGTTGGGCGGCAAGCTGAAGCGGCCTCCCAGCTCGCGGGCCTTGCGGCGCAGATCGTCAAAAGAGATCTCGGAATGGTCCGGAAACTCGATTTTCTCCCGCGAGGTCACCTCGAATTGATCGCCCTTGGCCAGGGTGCGTCCGCCGATGGAAGCGTCGCTGGGGTTGAGCACCTCGACCTGGATCTTCAGGCCGAAGGAAACCCGCAGGTAGCTTTGCTTGGTGCGGGTCTTCTCGATGAAATGGTTCCCGTTGCTGTCGATGGCGAGGTAAAGCTGGACGGAGGAGAGGTTCTTCTTCGTGTTGAAGTAAAAAACCAGGTCCTCGAAGGTGAGGACCTCCTCGCCGATGATGAGCCCCTGCCCCTGGTAGATGCGGCAGAATTCCCCGGCGTTAACCTGTCGGCCCCGGGCCAAAATGGGGGCGGGCCCGAGATTCTTGGCGAGCACGAGGCTCTGAAAGCGGAAGGCCACCACGGCGTGCTCCTCATCCGAGGCAGGCAGGGTGATGTCCGCGGGTTCGCGGGTGGATAGGACCAGCGATTCCAGGCGGTGGCTCTCTCCCTGGCTGGAGCGTCCGCCCAGCGTGGACTCGGCGGGATCGATCTGGGAGAGCTCGCTGGTGTTGAGCTGGTAGACGATGTTGATCGCCTCCGATGCGACCCCGAGGGTCGTCATGAACTGATAGAAGGTGATGAGATGCTCCTTGGGCAGGCCTGAGCGGCTGATGAGCACGTAGAGCTGCACGCCGAGGAGGATCTTGTCTTCCAGAGGCAGGGAGTTGACAAGTTTCGAGGCGATGGCCTCGAGGTCCTGGCGCCGCCGCAGGGAGCGGACGAAGAGCTGCTTCAGCTCGGTGTAGACCGTCTCGGGATAATCGTAGCGGAGAAAGCCGAGAATGGAGTCAATTTCCGCCTCCACGGCGCGGCCGTCGAGCTTGGTGAAGCCCGCGAAGACCTCGATGAGCATGGGCAGCATCGACTCCTCGGTGCGGGGAGTCTCGCTCTTGAAGAGGCTGCGCTGAATCCGGCTCCAGAGCCGGCCACGACTCCGCGAGAGGCCGGATTCGGGACGGGATCGCTTCCCGGACGCTCCGGACTCGCTGGGCGTTTCGCGCAAGATGGGGGAGGGATTCGACATGAAGAGCTCGCCAGGAGCCCGAAAACCTATACCACGCCACGGGCTCTTGGAAACCCTCGATCCTGTCAAGCGGCCTCGACGCGGGCCTCAGACCCGCGCCGGAGAAACGCGACCCCCGCCTCAGCTCAGGAAGGAGCAGACGTATTGGCAGATGCCTTCCGGCACCCGGATGGTGAACCCGGAATGGGCCGGCACCTGGAAGGCGGTGCCCGCGTCGTAGCGGGCGCTTTCTTCCTGGCCGTCGAGGACAACCTCGCAGACGCCGTCGGTGATGGCCATCTCCTCGGCGGCTTCGGTGCCGAAATGGTATTCCCCAGGATAAATCAGCCCGAGGGTTTTCTTGCTGCCGTCCTCGAAGAGGATCGTGTGACTGATGACCTTGCCGTCGAAGTAGACGTTGGCCTTGGCGACGGCGGCGACGTTTTCGAAATTCATGGGGGTAGCGATAGGACGGGGATCAGGACGGCGAGTTTTGGCGGCTCGCTCCGGTCTTGAGACGGAGGGCGTTGAGGCGGATGAAGCCGGTGGCGTCGTCCTGGTTGTAGGCCTGTTCGCCGCCGCCTTCCATGGTGGCGACGGCCTCGCTGTAGAGGCTCAGCGGAGAGCGCACCCCGGCGGCGATGACGTTGCCCTTGTAAAGTTTCACGCGGACCTCGCCACTGACGAAGCGCTGCGATTCCGTGACCAGCGCCTGGAGCGCTTCGCGCTCGGGGGCGAACCAGAAGCCGTTGTAGACGAGCTGGGCGTATTTCGGGATCAGCGAATCGCGCAGCTGCATGACCTCGCGGTCCATGGTGAGGCTTTCCATCTGGCGATGCGCACGGAAGAGGATGCTGCCTCCCGGGGTTTCGTAGACGCCGCGGCTCTTCATGCCCACGAAGCGGTTTTCCACCATGTCGACCCGACCGACGCCGTTGCGGCCGCCGAGCAGGTTCAGGACGCGCATGACGCCGTAGGGGGAAAGGAGGGTGTAATCGCCGGACTGGCCCTCGGCCTTCACGTCACCGAGGCGAGCAATGATTTCGTCGAGGGCCTCGTGGCGGAGGCCGATGCAGTTGCCCTTTTCAAAGAGCAGCTGGACGTATTCAGGACGGTCGGGAGCCTCTTCGGGAGAGACGCTGAGAACGTACATGTCACGGTCGGCCTCGCCCGAGGGGTCGTACCAGGGATCCTCCAGGACGCCGCTTTCAAAGCTGATGTGAAGGAGGTTGCGGTCCATCGAGTAGGACTTTTTGGCCGTGGCCTGCACCGGGATCTGGTGTTCGGCGGCATAGGCGATCATCTCGGCACGGCCGGGGAACTGGTCGCGGAAGCGCTTTTGACGCCAGGGGGCGATGATCTGGATGTGGGGGGCCAGGGAGGCGGCGGAGAGCTCGAAGCGCACCTGGTCGTTGCCCTTGCCGGTGGCTCCGTGGGCGATGGCGTCGGCGCCGTTTTCCAGGGCCGCCTGCACCATGCCCTGGGAAATACAGGGGCGGGCGATGGACGTGCCGAGAAGGTATTGGCCTTCGTAAATGGCCCCGGCCTGGATCATAGGGAAAATGAAATCCCGAGCGAAGCTGCCCTTGAGGTCACCGATGATGCACTTGGAGGCACCGGTCTTGAGGGCCTTTTCCTCGAGGCCGTCGAGCTCCTCCTGTTGGCCGACGTCGGCGCAGTAGGCGATGACTTCGGCCTGGTAGGTGTCTTTCAGCCAGGTCAGGAGGACGGAGGTGTCGAGGCCGCCGGAGTAGGCGACGAGAATTTTTTTGACGTTTTCGCTCATGGGGACTTCCGGAAGAAGGCGGGGGGCACTCTACGTCCGGCGCCACTGCTTGCAACGGGATTCGGCGGCCGGGCCTCCTTGCCAGTCCCGCATGGCGGCCTTTTTTCCAGTGGAAATCCCGGACTCGGGGAACTAGCCTCTAGCCCATGGCAGCGACGGTCTTCGAGATGGAGGACGTATCCGTTCAGCGAAATGGGCGGAAGATCCTCGATGGAATCAACCTCAGAGTCGAACGGGGCCAGCATTGGGTCATCCTGGGAGGCAATGGTTCCGGAAAAACCTCCCTCTTGAACGTGTTGATGGGCTACCTGACCCCGACCACGGGCGAGGTCCACATGCGGGGTCGGGAGGATGCGGTGAACTCGGCCTCCCAAAGCTGGGACGACTGGCGCAAGCGCATCGGCTTTGTCAGCAGCAGCATCTCCCAGCTCGTCGAACCCGCCGAAACCGGCCTCGAGATCGTGCTCTCGGGACGCCACGCCATGGTGAACTACTGGCAGCATGGCAAGGACGACCCCAACGAATGGCGGGCGGCGGAAAAGATCCTGGAGAAGGTGAATTGCCAGTCCCTCCGCGATCAGCCCTGGGCGACCATGTCCCAGGGCGAGCGCCAGCGCATCCTCATCGGCCGGGCCCTCATGGCGCAGCGCATGGAGGTATTGGTGCTCGACGAACCTTGCGCCGGACTCGACCCGGTGGCTCGCGAGCACTTCCTGCAGTTTGTCGAAGAGCTGACCGAGAAGGGCACCTTCCGCTCCCTCATCCTCGTAACCCACCACGTTGAGGAAATCATCCCGGCGATCACGCACGCCCTCATTCTCAAGGATGGTCAGGTCATCAGCCAGGGCGAGAAGCGCCGTGCCCTCCACTCCTTGAGCCTCTCCCAGGCCTTTGGAGCCGAGCTGAAGCTGCGGTCCCGACTGGGGCGTTATCGCCTCTACTACGGAGACGAGTTCATTCCCGAAGGCGGGCAGGTCGTCTAGGCCGGATCCGGGCACCTCTCCTGACGGACACCCCATGGGCCTCGCTTGGCGACGGGGTTTGCGGGTGGCCTGTCAGGCCCGGGTTCCCTCGCTCAGTACCCCAGCCCCCAATCGGCCTTGTAGGGCTCGCTGGGCAGAGCCTTGCCCGCGCTGGGATCGGTGATCGGTCCCATGGTGAGCCTTTGGCCGATCTTGAGGAGCCGGTAGCGCTGGTTGAGCCGGTCGCAGCAGAAGGAAAACTCCTCGGTGGTGGGGTTGCCCCGGTCGAAGAGGTCGTAATGGCAGGGGATGGCGAGACTGGCACTGGCGGCCTTGGCAAAGGCCGCGGCCTCGAAGCCGTTCATGTGGGCGTGCTCGGCGGCGGGTTCGCTGCTGCCGTGAATGGGGAGAAAGGCGAGGTTCACCGACCAGCGGCGCACTTCCTTGACGAGTTGGTTGTGCCAGAGGGTGTCGCCGGCGTGATAGAGCGCAAAGGGCCCGAAGAGGATCACGTAGCCCAGGTTCCGGGAATTGCCGTACTCGTCCCGGCGGATTTTCGGATTGGCGGCATTGATGCCGTGGAAATCGAAGGGCCCGAAGTTCACGTAGGTGCCGGCATTCACCGGGAGGAGCGGCGGGGAGGCGGCGCCGAGAGTGGCCTCGGCCTCGTTCACGAGTCCCGCAGGGACGACCACCTTCAGAGCCGGATTGGCGGCGCGTAGCGGGAGAATGGTCTCGGGATCGAGCCGATCGGGATCGATGTTGCTGCAGACGACGCAATCGATTCCGGTGAGCAGGAGCGGGTCCACGACGCGCTCCGATAGGCGCTGTAGGGCTTCCGTCGTGCCGTGAGTCTTGCGGATGAGGGCGTCCGAGAGACAGGGATCGATGAGCAAGCCGTGACCGGCCCACTTGATGAGGAAGCCGCTTTGCCCCAGCCACCACACGTGGACGGCCCCACTGGCTTTGTCCGCCTCGCGGAAATCGGTGAGAAAATCGTCGTCTTTCTGGACCGGGATGATCATGAGGCGGGCGGGCGGTTCTCCCTTCGATGGCACAACTTCCCGTGGTTTTCAAACGTTAGCCAGAGGCGGGGGGATAGCGGGCTTGGGCGTGTTCCTCACTCGGCCGGGCTCGCCGCGGCGGCGGGAGGGCTCGCCGGGCGCGAGGGCAATTCGAGGAGAAGACGTTGGTTGGGTCGGACCCCTTCGAGCTGGTGGAAGGGCTCCGCGCCGGCAGCCTCGTAGAACTCGAGCCGCTCGATGCTTTCCGCTCCCCCGAGTCCCAGCGTGAGGACCCCTTCCTCGCCGAAGCTGGCCTGAAGGGTGTGGAGGACCCAGTCGCGGTCTCGTGCGGAGACCACCACCCGCGTCCCCGGCTCTGCCCCCGGAGCGGCGATCTGGAGCCATTGGTTCTCGACGCCCTCGATGGCGAGGTGACGAACTTGTCCATCCGTCAGGGTGGCCAGGAGCTCGATGCGACCGGGGACGCGCAGGTCGATGGCGTGCCATTGCCGCACTTCCCCGAGCCAGCCGCCTTGGGTGACGACAGTGACTTCGCGGAAGCCACTGCCTCCCTGGTTGGCGAAGACGCCATCGGGTGTCAGGGCGGCGGTGCCGAAGAGGAGGTCCTCGTAGCCGTCGAGATCGAGGTCGACGACGGCCAGGGAATGAACCGGACGATTTATCTCCAGACCCGCTTCGGTGGTGACTTCGCGATAGCGTCCCTCTCCGGAGTTGTGGAAGAGCCCCACGCTGCCAGCCCACGCCTCGCCGCTGGCCAGCAGCAGATCGCTCCGCCCGTCTCGGTCGAAATCAAAAAACTGCGCACAGGTCACCGGAACCCCGTCCGCCAAGGTGAAGGACTCCTCCGTGGGCGCGAATCGCCATTCGCTCCAAAGCGGAGCGGGTTGCGAGAGAAGCAGCTGGTTGCGCCCGTCCTCGCGGGCGATGAAGAGGTCGGTAAAGCCGTTTCCGTCGGCGTCGGCCGCCGCCAGGGCGAGGACGCCTCGGGGCACCCAGAGTTTCAGCTCCCAGGCGAGCGGCTGGAAGGCCCCGGATTCTGTCTGGCGGAAGAGCTCGAGGGGACGATCGCGGTAGCCCAGCAACAGGTCAGGCCGTCCGTCCTGGTCGTAGTCCAGCCAGACGACGGCGGTGGTGTCCCCGAAGACGAGCAGTCCCCGCTCGATCGTTTCGTCGACAAAACGCCCGTCTCCGGCATTGCGGAGCAGTGAATCAGGCAGGCCCCCGCCTCGGGCGATGTAGAGGTCGAGGGCGCCATCGCGATCAAAGTCGACGGGATAAAGGCGGTCGCCCGGCTCGGTGCCGGCCAGTCCTTCGAGGGCGCGGAGCTCGCCCTCGGGTTCCAGCTGGTAGAGCGCGGTCCCGCCCTCGGTCACGATTTCCAGTCCCTCCTGGCCGTCGAAATCGCCCAGGGCGAGGGGGCCGGCCAGGCTGCTGTCCTGCAGGACGAGACGGATCCCATAAGTGTCGTTTTCGGCGTCGAAACGGACTCCTTGGCGAAAGGTGTCGGGGATGGCCGCGCTGCGGGCGCCGAGGGCGGCCATGGCCAGGAGGCATTGCCAGCGTTCCTCCACGGTTTCGGGAAAGGCCCCGGAGGAGCTCTCGATACGGCCTAACAGTTGTTTCAAGCCAGCTTCGTCGCGGGCCTTGGCTCCTTCAGGGAAGGGGAAGGGACCCTCCGGCAGCATTGCTAGGAAGGCCGTCGTTGCCGCGTTCGCGGGTCCGGATCCTTCGGAGGGAGCGGAAGAGGCGGTCTGAGCCTTCAGGGCCGAGAGGATCTCCGGCAGCGCTTTGTGGGCGTAGCGCTCCAGGAGGCGGCGGTCGGGCCGCTTGGGTGCTTTGTCAGGAATTTCGTCCGTGTATACGGGATCGCCAAAGGGGCTCCAGTTGGGATCCAGGAGCAGCCAGGCCCCTCCCGCGAGGAGTGGCAGCAGGAAGGCCCCGAGACCGAGAAAGAGCAGTTTTCCCTTGGACATGGCATCAGGAAAAGTTTCGCCAGCGCGTCAGCACTGCGAGGGCGGCGCCCGACGCAAGGGCCTCCCCGGCCCGGGCGATTCCGTCGGCGAGATCGGCAGCCAAGCCAGCCACGACCAGGCCGGCCGCCGCGTTGAGGACGACGAGATCGCGGCGGGGGCCGGCATCCGTCCCCTCCAGGATGGCGGTGAGAATGGCCGCGTTGGTCGCGGCATCCCCACCGACGAGATCCGAGGTCTTGGCGGCGGCAAAGCCGAACTCTCCGGGCTCGATGGCCACTTCGATGGGATCCGCTGGTCCCGTTTTCCAGACTCGGGTGAGCCCCAGGGTGGAGATTTCATCCATGCCCTGCCCGTCCTCGGTGCGCCCGTGGACGACCCAGGCGGACTCCCGGCCAAGCATGGGGAGAATGCGGGCAAAGGCGGGACCGATCTCCGGGTCGAAGACCCCGATGAGCTGGTATTCCGGTCGGGCGGGATTGAGCAGCGGGCCGAGCAGGTTGAAAATCGTGCGCCTGCCCTGCTCACCGAGCTGTTTGCGAACCGGGGCCACCGCCTTGAAGGCGGGATGATAGAGTGGGGCGAAAAGGAAACCGGCGCCGACCTCGGCGAGACAGCGACCAAAGTCCCCCGGGGGCAGGTCGATGCGGATGCCGAGGGCTTCGAGCACATCGGCGCCACCACTCGGCGAGGTGATGCCGCGATTGCCGTGTTTGACCACGGCGGCCCCGCAGGCGGCGAGCACGAAGACCGCCCCGGTGGAGACGTTGAAGAGGCCGAGTCGGTCGCCGCCGGTGCCGCAAACGTCGATGAGCGGTTTCCCAATGAGCGCGCGATCGACCTGGGGCGATACCGCCCGTTCTAGGAAGGCCTCGGCAAAGGCGGCGATTTCACCCGGCGTCTCGCCACGGTCCGAAAGGGCGGAAAGAAAGGCGGCCTTTTCCTCGTGCGCGACGGATTCGTCGAGCAGGGCGGCGGCGGCGCCATCCGCCCCGGTGATCCGGGCGGAGGGGAGCTCTCCCCGAAGAACAGCGGCGGTCAAATCCTGCATGGGCTGGCAGTGAACACCCTTGCTTCCCAGTTGCCAACCCGCAACTTCTGCATCATGCTCAATTCACGGATGCCGGTCGCGGCCCGCCGCCAAGATGCCACCTGAGGGTTCCACTCACCAATCACTCAAAGGCAGCCTCATCCTCGCTGATCCGAGCCTGCGCGAGCCGACCTTTTACCGAAGCGTTCTGCTCCTCACCGAGCACAGTCCGGACCAGGGGGCCTTTGGCTACATTCTCAATCGGCCCATCGGGAAGTGCGTGGCGGACCTTCTCAGCGAGGACATCCTGCCAGGGCAGGTGCGCCAGCGCCTCGCCGACACCCCCGTCTTCATGGGGGGACCGGTCAGCACGGAACACCTCACCTTCTTTGCCCTGGGATGGTCGGAGGGCGATGGCCAGTTGCAGTATGTGACCCATCTCTCCGCTCAGGAGGCCATGATGCACCAGATGGAGGGTTTCCAGATTCGGGCCTTTGTCGGCTATTCCGGATGGACCGAGGGACAGCTCGAGGACGAGTTGGAGCAAAAGACCTGGATCACCCACCAACCGGCCAAGGTGGTCACTGAGCTCGACAAGGCCGATCACCTCTGGCAGGACCTGCTGCGGGAGCTGAGCCCCTGGCACCGCCTCGTCGCCGACGAGCCGGATAACCTCTGGCTGAACTGAGCCGCCGCGGCCCGCGTCGCGAGGGCTGCGGGCAAAGGCCAGCCGGGAGGGCGTCCCTTTTAGAAGACCTCCAGCAGGACCACTTCCGGATCGCGCAGCAGGCTGCCCGAGGCGTGCCCGAGCAGGGCCTGGGCCAGGGGAGAAGCCGGGCCTAACACTGTCACGCTGCTCCCCGCCCCGTCCTCCAGCAGAATTCCCCCTCCCGCCGGGGAGAGGAGGTACTGCCGGATCTCCCCGTCCTGTTCGAGCTCGACCAGGGCGCCAATCTCCACGGGATCGTCCAGGTCGAAGTCGCGAAAGTCGAAGTTCTCCACCGCGTGAAGGGCGCGGAGGAGTTCGTCCGCTTGTTCCGCCTGGCCCGCGGCGAGATAGGAGGCCTCAAGACCGCGGGTGTCGTACTTGTTCTCAGCCTTGGTGTCCGCTCCGGTGGCGGCTTCGCGGGCGCCGGAGAGCGCCTCCAGGGCCCGTTCGTAACGACGGCGGAGTTCGGCGATGAGCGCGGCGACCAGCGAGGCTTTGTCCATGGTGGGGGAGTGGCATCCAACCTGCCCGAGGCGGCGGCGGCGTCAAGCGCGCGGCGTTCCCGACCGTGCAAGATTGGCGGCGACAAGGGAGGCAATTCGTTGCACAGTTTCCTGCGAACCCATGCGCCTGCTCCCCTTGTTCCTACTCCTGCTCGGCTGGGCCAACCTGCTGGAGTCGGCGGACCCCGCACCGACGCTCGACGAGGCCCAGCGTCGCCGACTGGAGGCGGGTGAGTGCCTCGTCCTGGACCGTCGTCCTGACGAAACCGCCGCGGACCGGGACGATCGTTTCGTCACCGTGGCCCGACTCGTCCAGGGGCGTCGGGAGACCATTTGGGAAACGATCCACGACAAGGAACACGCCGCCGACTTTCTCGACGGCGTTCTCGAATCCCGGGTCTTGGAGCGCAAGGGCAACGAGATCCTCGTGGAGCAGCGCACTCGCGTGGGTGGGCCAAAGGGCGACTATCTCTACTGTCTCCGCCACCGGCTCCAGCCGATGGAACGGGCGGTCTTCGAATATGCCGGCGGCGAGCTCAAGAACGTGGCTGGTGCCTGGTGGATCTTCGACGATCCCCATCCAGGGGCCTGCCTCGTGGTCTATTCCCTGCACATTGACGCAGGTCTCTTCGCCCCCCAGCCCATCGTCAAGGCCGGCATGCGCAAGTCCATGCCGCGTGCCATCGGAGGCATCGCCCGCGAGGTCGCCCGGCGCGAAGGGCGCTAGGCCTTCCGGACCGGGTCCCCTATCCCCGGCGGGGATGAGGGTTGACGAGATAGTTGCCCTCGTGGAAGCTGGCTTCCCCCGTTTTTCCGTGGACGAGGCGCGCCCTCGCCCTGCCGGTCATCTCAACCCCGCTGCCTCTGATATGTCAGGTGCGGCGAGCTTCTGTATTGTCTTCATGCCCAACTGTCCCCCGACTCCGGATCCCCGCTCAGGCGATCTCGATTCTTTTCTCCACTACATCCGCCAGAGGGACCCTCTGGAACCGGAGTTCCACCAAGCGGTCGAGGAGGTCCTGCGCAGCCTCTGGGGTTTTGTACAGCGTAACCCCCGCTATCGCCAGTACGGCTTGCTCCAGCGCCTCGTGGAACCCGAGCGGGTCATCATGTTTCGCGTGCCCTGGGTGGACGACGCAGGGGAAACCCGGATCAACCGCGGTTATCGAATCCAGATGAACAGCGCCATCGGCCCCTACAAGGGAGGTCTGCGCTTTCACCCCTCGGTGAATCTTGGCATCCTCAAGTTCCTCGCCTTTGAACAAGTCCTGAAAAACTCCCTCACCACCCTGCCCATCGGAGGCGGCAAGGGCGGGGCTGACTTCGATCCGAAGGGACGCAGCGATGCGGAGGTCATGCGCTTTTGCCAGTCCTTCATGACCGAGCTCTATCGCCATCTCGGCCCGGACGTGGACGTGCCGGCTGGTGACATTGGCGTGGGAGCCCGGGAGATCGGATTTCTCTATGGCCAGTACAAACGCATCGCCAACGAGTCGAACTGCATCCTCACGGGCAAAGGGATCTCCTACGGGGGCAGCCTGATGCGGCCCGAAGCCACCGGATACGGCTGTGTCTATTTCGCGCAGGAGATGCTGCACCGCAAAAAATGGCATTTCGAGGGCAGTCGCGTGACCATTTCCGGCTCGGGCAACGTCGCCCAGTATGCCGCCGAAAAATGTCTCGAACTGGGAGCCCGAGTGGTCTCGCTTTCCGATTCCGGTGGGACGGTCCATTTTCCCGAGGGCCTCACCGAAGAGCAGCTGAACTGGTGCATGGAGCTGAAAAACGTCCGCCACGGACGCCTCTCCGAACTGGCGGCGCACTTCGATCTGGACTATCTCGAGGGGCAGCGCCCCTGGGGCATCCCCTGCGACATTGCCCTGCCCTGCGCCACTCAGAACGAGATCGATGGCGAGGACGCCAAGCGCCTCGTCCGCAACGGTTGCCGCTGTGTCGCCGAAGGGGCCAACATGCCATCGAATCTCGAGGCCGTGGCCGTCTTCCTCGACGCCGCAATCCTCTATGGGCCTGGCAAGGCCGCCAACGCCGGAGGGGTCGCCACTAGCGGGCTGGAAATGAGCCAGAACGCCCTGCGGCTGCCCTGGACCCGGGCCGATGTTGACAATCGGCTGCACGCCATCATGCAGAACATCCACCACGCCTGCGTGGAGTACGGACTCCAGCCTGACGGATCCATCAACTATCTCGACGGCGCCAACATCGCTGGCTTCGTCAAGGTCGCCGATGCCATGCTCGCCCAAGGGGTGGTGTGATCAGACGGAAGATGCGGAGACGGCGACTCAGGTCGGCTTCCGAAGCCGGCGCGAGGAGTCCAAGCGGCGCAGGCGATCGAGATGGACCTCGGGTAGGGCGCCATCCCCGTGGCTTGGCAGCACTCCCATGAGCTCCAGGTTCAAGGCCTTCGCGACACTCTCCCGCGCCTGGACTCGGTCCACTTGGAGCCCGTCCGGAAAGAAATGGGAACCGCGGCGGAAACTGGCAAAGAGGTCGCCACAAAACAGCCATTTTCGTCGGGGGCAATAGAAACCGAGATGGCCGGCCGTGTGTCCGGGCAGAGGGATGACGGTAAGCCCGTCCCAGATTTCGAGTCTCTCCCCGTCCTCGAGAAAGCGATCCGGGACGAGGGGCGGAATGCGGAAGCCCCTGCGGCCAAGGCGTTCGAGAGCGAGGAGCGTCCGCGCGCAGCCCCGATACGGGGCGCGTCCCTGGAGCTGGGCTTCCTCGCGGCGGGACGCGGCGATCCACGCGCCGGTCTCGGCGGCGAGGCGCGCGGCATTGTGCATGTGGTCGAGATGGCCGTGGGTCAGCAGGATCCCGAGGAGGGGCAGGTGGTCCCAGCCTCGTTGCTTCAAGGCCCGTCGCAGTTGGGCCCGGCCGCCGAGGAAGCCGCTGTCGATGAGATAAAGCCCCTGGGAATCCCGCAGCACGTAGAAGTGCACGGCCAAGGAGGGAACTCTGATGAGGTCCTCGGGCATGGTCAAAGGGGCAGGAACCTCGCCTCGCCCAAAGAAGGTCCCGCCGTCCTCAGCGCTTCCCACCCACGGCGGTCTTGAAGCGGACCACGGCGTCGGCAATGGAGGCGGCGAGGCGCTGGCGGTGTTCGGGATCGTTGATCAGCTTGGCCTCGGCGGGATTGGTGACAAAGCCCCCTTCGAAAAGGATGGCCGGCTTGTTGATCCCGCGCAGCACGTTGAAGCGGGCCCGCTTGATGCCGCGGTCGACGGCCTTGATGTCGGAAATGACGTGGGCGTGGACGGCGGTGGCGAGGGCGATGTTCTCCGCGTCCCGGATGTTTCCGGTGAGGGAGGAGTTCCACGGGCTGCCTCCGTTGGTGGAGCTGGTTCCCTGGGGGGCGAGGGCGTACGTCTCGATGCCGTTGGAGGTCTTGGCCCCCGAGGAGTTGTAGTGGACGCTGATGAAGATGGCGTTCTTCTGTCGGTTGGCGATTTCCACCCGTTGACCCAGGGTGAGGAAGACGTCCTCGCGCCGGGTCATGAGGGTCTTGAACCCGCGGGCTTGCAGCTCCCGCTCGAGGCGCAGGGCCGTGTCGAGGGTGTAGTCCTTTTCCCGACCGTAGGGGCCCTTGGCGCCGGTGTCGTGGGCGCCGTGACCGGCGTCGATGACCACGGTGTCAAACTCGATGGGCTTGCGAATGTAGCTGGGCCGCACCACCGGATCGACGAGCTTGGCCAAGTCGACGGTGGAGAGCATGGCCATGCCGCCGTTCTCGATGATGGGGAAGCTGAGACAGAACTTGATGTTGTTCACGTAAATGGACTCCGAGTTGACCTTCCAGGTCATGATCAAGCTGGGATGCTTGAAAATGCGGTCGGGGCCCTGCTTGGCGAAACGCTCAAATCCATAGAATCGGGCCACGTTTTCGTCGGAGACGTATTCGCGCCCACCGATGGTGTAGGTGTCCCATTCCTTGGCCCCCAGAGGCATGGCTGCGCAGAGGAGAAACGCGCCGAGCAAGGCATAGCGAAGCACGGGCTGGAGTCTCGCTGGGGTGCACGTCATGGGGTGAATCGGAGGCCGGATCTGACTCGGGAGTGAACGGGCCATTATTAAGCAATCCCGAAGCGAACGCAATCGCGAAACGGGGATTCCGTTTTACAAAAGGGTCGGATCGACCCATCGTTTCCGCCCCCTCCGTCGCTAGGGGGGCTATAGTCATGTCGGAGGAAATCCCCAAAGCGTATCAACCTGGTGAAGTCGAGGCTCAGTGGTACCACCGCTGGCTTGAAGCCAACTGTTTCCGTGGCGACGAATCGAGCTCGCGGCCCGCCTACGCCATCGTCATTCCCCCGCCGAACGTCACGGGCATCCTGCACCTCGGCCACGTCCTCAACAACACCATCCAGGACATCCTCGCCCGTCGGGCCCGCATGGAGGGCAAGGAAGTGCTTTGGCTGCCGGGCACGGACCACGCCGGCATCGCGACGCAGTCGAAGGTGGAGCAGAAGCTGCGCAAGGAGGAGGGCAAGACCCGCCGGGATCTGGGACGCGAGGCCTTCCTCGAGAAGGTTTGGGAGTGGAAGGAGAAGCACGGCGGCATCATCATCCAGCAGCTCAAGCGCCTCGGCTGCTCCTGCGATTGGAGTCGGGAGCGCTTCACCATGGACGCGGATTACAGCCGCTGGGTTTCCAAGGTCTTTGTCGACCTCTACAAGGAGGGGCTGATCTATCGCGGCAAGCGCATGGTCAACTGGTGCCCCAAATCGCTCACCGCGCTGAGCGATGAAGAGGTCATCATGAAGACCCAGAAGTCCAAGCTCTACACGATGCGCTACCGCGTCGCCGGGGAGAAGAACCGCTGGGTCGAGATCGCCACGACTCGTCCCGAGACCCTCATGGGCGACACCGCCGTGGCGGTGCATCCCAAGGATCCGCGCTACGCCGATCTCATCGGAAAATCGGTGATTCGTCCCTTCCCCGAGGCGGAGATCCCGGTGGTCGCCTCGGATCACATCGACATGGAATTTGGCACGGGGGTGCTCAAGGTCACCCCGGCCCACGACAAGGCCGACTTTGAGATTGGCCTGAAGCACCATCTTCCCATCATTGACGTCCTCAATCCGGACGGCACCCTCAATGCCCTGGCCGGCCCTGACTTCGAGGGGATGGATCGCTTCGAGGCGCGCGTCAAGGCGGCGGAGAAGCTGGAAGCCCTGGGGCAGCTCGTCAAAGTCGAGGACTACGAGAACAACGTCGGCTACAGCGAGCGGGCCGATGTGCCCATCGAGCCTCGCCTCTCCATGCAGTGGTTCCTGCGCTATCCCTGCGTCAAGGAAGCGGCGGAGGCTGTCGAGAGCAACGCCATCCATTTCCGTCCGGAACGATGGAAGAAGACGTTTGCCCACTGGATGGAGGGCATCCAGGACTGGTGCATCAGCCGTCAGCTTTGGTGGGGCCACCAGATCCCGGTCTGGTATCGCAAGGAAAAGGCGGACGAGTTGCGCGAGCGCGAAAGTCTCGATACCGAAAGCGCGGGGGACGACCTCTACGTGGGCATCGACCCGCCCGCGGATGCGGAAAACTGGGTCCGGGACGAGGACGTGCTCGACACTTGGTTCTCCAGCTGGCTTTGGCCCTTCGCCACCATGACCGGCTGCGAGGAGGAGCCCTCGGCGACCCTGAAGAAGTTCTATCCGACGACGGACCTCGTCACGGGACCGGACATCATCTTCTTCTGGGTGGCCCGGATGATCATGGCGGGCTACCGCTGGCAGGGCTGTCTGCCCTTCCAGAACGTCTTCTTCACCAGCATCATCCGCGACAAGCAGGGCCGCAAAATGTCGAAGCAGCTCGGCAATTCTCCCGATCCGCTCGACCTGATGGCGGAATACGGCGCCGACGCCCTGCGCTTTGGCCTGATGCGCATCGCCCCCATCGGCACCGATGTGAAGTTTGACGAGAACCAGATCATCGAAGGGCGGAACTTCGCCAACAAGATCTGGAATGCCGCCCGCTACCGCCAGATGCAGAACGCGCCGGTGGCTCAGGGGCCCATCGATTTCAGCAAGCTCTCCATCTACTCGCTGGAGATTCTGGCGCGCCTCGACCAACTCGAGGAGGAGGTCCGCCTCGCCTACCAGGACTACCGCTTCAACGAAATCGCCCAGCTGCTCTACGAGTTCTGGTGGAGCCGCTACTGCGATTGGTATCTGGAATCGGTCAAGGGCGACTTCCTCGAGGGTGCCGACCCGGAAGCAAGGGCTTCCACCCTGGCGACCATGGATTTGGTGCTGAAGCGCTATCTGCTGCTCCTGCATCCCTTCATGCCTCACTTGACCGAGGAACTCTGGGAAAAGGTGGGTTATGGCGAAGCCGAAGGGCCCGCCTTCCTGATGCAAACCCTCTTGCCGAGCGAGTCGGTCCTCGCCGGATCCGATCTCGAGTCGGTCTACGAGGCCCGCGATCGGGCCACCGCCATTTACGAAGCGGTCGGTCGAGCCCGCAACCTGAAGGCAGAATACGGGCTCGGGGCCAACAAAAACGTGAAGTTCATCATCGATCCGGAGGAGAAAGACTTCCCCGAGGCCGCGGTCTTCGGCCGCCTCGCCGGCGCCGGGGAAGTGCTCGTGCAGCCTGGCTACCAGGCGCCGCGCGGCGAGCCCACGGCGCTGACTGCCATTGGCAAGATCTACCTACCCCTCGAGGGGCTCGTGGATGTCGCCGCCGAGCGCGAACGGATTGGCAAGGAGTTTGCCAAGGCCCAGGACGAGCTGAAGAAGGTCAACGCCAAGCTGGCCAATGAGAACTTCGTCACCCGGGCGCCCGAATCTGTCATCGACGAGATGCGGGAGCGCCAGCGGCATTGGCAGGCGCGCGTCGAGGAGCTCGAGCGGATGATGGCAAATCTCGGAGAGCGCTAAGTCGGAATTTGGCCCCGCAAAAAGCGGACGGCGTCCTGGCGTTGCCTCTCCGGGCCTTTGCCCAGTCCCTCAGGCGGCCAGCTGCCACTCGATCAGGTCCACGGCCTCCAGGGGCACTTGCTCGGCCCGGCTGAGGTTTCTCAGCTCGATCCGATTCCGGTGCCGCTCCACGCGCACGGTCTCGCCCGACTGCCACCAGATCACGTCGCGTCGCCGCGAGGGATCGGCGAGGCGCCATTCGCTGCCGTCATTGAGATAAACGAGTCCGTTCCAGAAGTAGGCGAATTGGAGACGACGTTTCGCTTTCATGCCCGAATCTCGGCGAAAACGAGAAATAGTCAACATTTGAACAGTGTTTAAATGCATCCTGAATCGGACGGATTTCAAACCAAGGGTCCCACTTCAGATCCAGCCTGCTTCGGCGAGATATTGGCTCGCCTCCTCGTAGTCGGTGAAGAAGGCGATCCGGGTGCTGCTGCCTTCCAGCTTGGCGGCCTCGAGTCGGAGTTGTTCCACCCGCTTGGCGGAGCTGACCACGTGGATCAAGATGACGGCGACGCGGCCGGGACGTTCCAGGGCCGCCTCGACGTAAATGGCCGTGTCGTGTTGGCTGGTGTCGCCGATGAGCAGGGCGGGCAGATCGGGATACCAGTCGAGCAATTTCCGGATCGCCCCCAGCTTGTGTTCCCGGTGACTCCGGGTCAGCCACTTGTCCTCGTCGAGACCCCAGTCGGTCATGAAGAAAGGCCCGGAGGGGAGCCCATGCTCCTGGAAAATCAGCTCGATGAGGTTGTGGAGATTGTAGGGGGAGCTGGTCACATAAGCAAAGGGGTTGCGGGCGTCGCGCCGGGGATCGGGACCGCGATGCAGGGCGCGGTAGAGGGGCACCACGCCGGGAAAGAGCTGGCGGGTGAGGGCGTTGCCAAAGAGCGTCGTGGCGATCATGGTGAAGAACCGGCCCGCATGGGTGACGAGCACGGTGTCATCGATGTCGCTGAGAATGAGCCCCGTGGGCTTCGTGGAGGGCGCCGTAATGGGCCAAGTGGCGGGAAGGGAGACTTCGGATTCGGGCAATTCGACGACGAGGCTTTCCTCGTAAATCTCCTCCAAAGGGAGCTGGATTTCGAAATAGCCCTCCCGGTCCGCCCGTTGTTCCACCGCGGCGCCCCCGGCGTGAAGGCGAACGAGAGAGTAGGGGCGCTCCGGGGTGCACCAGCGGCGCAGCATGTGGTAGAGGTTGACGATTGCCGGGTCGTGAACATCGGGATGGGGCCAGGTGCGCGCCAGGAGGACACGGCCTTTCACCGACAGGCCCTCGGCGTGCCGCACGGCGTAGTAAATTTCGGCAACCATGGGCTTGCCGAGCCGACCCGTGATCCGGGCGAGAAAGCGATGGATCCCGTCGTAGACGGCTTCTGCCCGGAGGGCCAGTTTGAGCAGCCAGCCCGGGCGTCGCGGGGGAGAGGATGAGGGAGAGGGAGAAATGACGGGCAAGGAAAAGTCGGCCTCCTTATTAACCCATTTCATCGCCTCGGCTCAAGTCCTGAGCTCCAGAGAGGGTCAGATCAGGGGGACTCTCTTCCGAATCAGGAATGGTCAGGAGTAGAAAATTGTTGATAATTGTTATAATAATGATAAATTTCATATCAAACCATGCCAATGGTCGCCGGATCTCACTCATCCAGGGAGATCGTGGGAACGCGCCGCCTCGCGGCGCTCCGGTGGAGATGGCTGGTCGCCTTCCGAGAAGTGCCCTACCCGAAGTTCATGAAACCGACTCCTGTTCACCAGCGCAAGAGCCATGCCGACACTTCGGCACACCATGCGCCACCTCCGGGTCTCGCCCCTGCGAAGATTTGGAGCGGGATCCCCCTCGAGGAACGGGGAGAGCTTTTTGTGCACGAGAGCCTCTCGTCGCTCGATCTTCTGGAAAAATCCTGGAAGCTTCTCACCAGCGAGCACAGTTCGCCCTTTCAGACCTTTGCTTGGAATGCGGCCTGGTACCGCAGCTACGCCACGGGAGGGCTCCTGCCTCTCATCTTTGAATGGCGCCGGCATGACCAGACAGCGGCCCTGCTGCCCTG
>CAZKGI010000039.1:0-30884 GCA_964552315.1 uncultured Akkermansia sp.
CGCGCTGGGGAAGTCAAAAGAAAAAATGCCCCACTGCAGGCCTCGCTCAAGAGGCAAATGGGGTCAGGAAAGCGTTCGACGAGGACGGCGCCGAAACGGTCAAGATCGGGCCGGTCGGGGGATCAGTGCTTCTCCGCACCGAGGGTACCGGGCTGGAAGTCGACGGGCAGGCTGACCTTGGGGAAGGCCTTCAAGGTCAGGCTGAGCACGACGCCGTATTCGTTTTCCCGATGGCGGTTGTCCCGGATGATGGCCCCAATGCTTGCGGTCCAGCTGGCGAGGTCGCGGTGGATGGTGTACTGTTGGTACTCCAGGGTGCCGTCGTCGGCCTCAAAGCGATGGGCGGTGCTGAAGCCCCAGTTGTCGCTGAGGCGCGTGTAGGTGGTGAGGGAGTAGAGGTCCGCATCCTCAAAGAAGGGGTGGTCGTTGATGAAGTAATGACCGATCCCGAATTCAAACCAATCGGTGGGGATGAAGGTGATGCGCGAGGTCAGCTCCGTGAAATCGAGGGTGTCGTCGAGCAGCGGGACCTGGGCGGTGGTCGAGGCGGCCAGCCAGGGCAGGGGACGCCATTCGACGTCGGTGAAGAAATTGGAGAAGTCGCGATTGAATTCGGGATCCTCGAGATAGGCGTCAAAGTAGTTGTTCAGCGAGAGCCATTCGTAGGTGCTCCCGTTGCGCTTCGTGTACCAGCGATTGGACACGCCCGCCCGGACGATTTGCCAATCGCGGAGATCGTCGATCGAGGTGAACAGCGGCATGTCGATTGGCCGCAGGCGGGTCGTCGGGGTGAAGCGATCGATAGGCGAGAAGCGGCCCGTGAGGTCGTTGGTGCTGACCATCGAGAAGTTCAGGTAGGGCCGCACCACGTGAAGGACGCCGTTCAAGCCGAGGGCCCGGTTGACGATGTTCGGCGAGCGTTTCGACATCTTGAAGGAGAGGTCCACTCCGGCGTGCACCGTGGTTCGGTCGAGGGAGCCAAAGCCCGGGATGTCGAAACTTGAGTAGTTGGTGTAGCCCGCGCCAGCCCGGGGGACCACTTCCAGAATGCCACCGACTTGGGTGGGAAAGAGGAACTCGTGGTAAGTGTGGAATCGGTTGTAGCCACTGGGATCGACCAGGCCAGCCAGCAGGGAGGCGTCGTCGAGTTCCTCGTCGAGGATGCCGTAGGAGGTGAGCCCGTCGTAGTAAAATCCGGTGTCGCCGATCGGGGTGCGGATGATGTCGATGGCCAGCTCGGGAGAGCGCGTGTCGGTCTGGAAGAAGTCGTTGAACTGGAAGCGGCCGGTCAGTGAGATTTCCCCCTGGGCAAAGAGCTTGTTCAAGTTGATGAGGTTGTCAGGGCGGGGGTCCACGCGGAACTCGGAGGGGAAGAAGTCCTCGTAGAAATAGGCGTCGCTGAACTTGTTGAGGTCGAAATCCAGAAAGAAGGACTCGTCCTCGCTGCCGGGGAGATAGATGCGGTGCTGCAGGTTGATGCGGTAGCGGTCGCTCGTGGTGGAGTCCTTGCGATTGCGGCCGTTGAAGCTGAGGTCGGGGTTCGAGTCGTTGGCGTAATACAGCTTGAGACGCCCAATGTCGTTTTCGTTGTGCTGGAACTTCCGGTCGAAGAGTTCGACCCCGCCGGCGACGCCGCGTTCCGAGCGATAATCGAGATGGGCATGGGCGTGGTGGTTTTCACCCACCATAAAGCCGTAGCGATTCAGCAGGAAGCCCCCCCAGGCCGAGTTCCAACCCGGAGTGAAGTAGTAACCCAGCTCCTCGTCCATAGGCTGGACAAAGTAGGGAAACCAAAACACGGGGACGTCCCCCATGTGCAGCTTGGCCCCGTGCATGACCACCTTGTCATCAGGGTAGATCTCCAGCTTGTTGGCCTTGATGTGGAAATTGGGGCGCTCGGCGTCGTGCGTGGTGAAGGTGGCCTTGTCGAGAAGGATCGGCCCCCCCGATTCTTCATCGGGACGCTGCACGGTTTCGGAGGTGTAGAAAATCGGCTCGAGCGCGCTCTTGAGCTGGCTCGTCGTCATTTCCCCTGAATGGATGTTGTAAATGATCTCCTCGGCGTCGACGACCTGCCCATCCTTGAAGATCCGGACGTTGTCCCGAGCGAAGATGTTTCCGGAGGATTGATGGAACTCGATTTGGTCGGCGCGGATGGTGACATCCCCGTAGGTCACCACGACATCGCCGTAGGCCTTGGCAATGCCCAGGTTCTGGTCGTAATCGCTGAAGTCACTCTTGATGTCGAGATTGACCTTCGCCGGCCCGTCCGAGTCCTGGGCGCTGACAGCTGGCGCCAGCGGCGCCAGGAAGAGCAGGGTCGCCGCCACAAGGCTTCCTCCGACCCGGTGAGGGGGCCGGAACTGACGAGTTAGGGCAGTACTGGAACGCTCGGAGATCAAGGATACACAAACCGTTGCGATGAGACAGGGCGGGGCCTGACTCACCTCGTTTCATTTACTCGCATCCTGCCAAAAGACCAATGAAAAGTTTGGGCGTTCTCAGCATTTTAATTAGGATATCTTAAGCTTCGCTCATTCTTCCGAGGCACTCTTGCGACTACGAATACACAGGCCTTTTTTAGACTCGGAACGTAAAAAATCAAAGAAGGGCTTCACCGCAGGTGGCAGATCCTCCTCGATTGAGGCTAGGACTTCAGCCAAGGGGGTGCTGCTGTGGTAGACCTGGCAAAATGCCTTCTTAATCAGGTCGCGATCCTCGGCAGAAAACCCGGCCCGGCGAAGGCCGATGACGTTGATGCCAACGACGACATTGATGCTCGAGCCGATCACATAGGGAGGGAGGTCGAGGGAGAACCCGGAATTGCCCTGAGTAATGACATAGCTGCCGACGCGGACGAACTGGTGGTAGCACGATCCGCCCCCAAGGAAGCTATGATTCCCGAGTTGCACATGGCCGCCTAGGAGGACGTTGTTGGCCAGGGTGTTGTGATGGCCCAGGACAGAGTCATGACCGACGTGGGTGCCGGTCATGAGGTAGTTGTGTTCGCCCAGAATCGTGAGGCCCTCGGGATGAATGGAGCGGTGCACGGTGACGTACTCCCGCAACACGCAGCCTTTCCCGACGAGCACTCCTGAAGCGATCTTCCGGTCGAATCCGCGGAACTGAGGATCGGAACCCACCAGGGCGCCGCTACCCACGAAGCAATCCTCCCCCAATTGGGTTCCAGAGCGGATTTGGGCGGATGCTTCGATGATGCAGCGGTCGCCGATTCGGGTGCCCTCTTCCACGATGGCGAAGGGGCCGATTTGAACCTCAGTGCCGATTTCGGCCTTCGGAGAAATGTGAGCAAGAGGGTGGATGGACATTGCAGAGGGCAAGAAATATCAAAGCAGGCCGGCTTCCCGGAAGCTGAAGTAGGGCGCTCCAGGACGGTTGGCGCATACACTGCCGACGATGAGATGATCGGCAAACTCAATTCCGACGGCATCGCAGGCATTTTTGAGTCGCCGCGTCGCCTCGCAGTCGGCCTGACTGGGTGAGGGATCCCCGGAGGGATGGTTGTGCACGAGGATAATGGCTTGGGCGCTGTGGCTCAGCGCCCGGCGCAGGATTTCCGCAGGATTGGCGAAGGATTCGTTGCTCGTGCCACGAAAGATCTCCCCGGTCTGGATGAGTCGCTTGCGGTGGTTGAGCATGACGATGCGGACCGACTCCTGGGTCAGGCGCTGCATTTCCGAACCGACGAGGGCGAAGACATCCTCCGGGCATTCGATGGGGCGCTCGTGATAGGGTTCCCGGGCAAGGCGATGTCCAAATTCGAAGATGGCGGCGAGCTGGGCGGCCTTGGCGGGCCCGATTCCGGGGATTTGCCGCAGGTCTTCGATTGAGGCGCGCGAGAGTTCTCGGAGGTTGCCAAAACGGCTGATCAATTCGCGTCCGAGATCCACGGCATTGGCCCCGGCCCGGCCCGTGCCGAAGAAGACGGCGAGGATTTCCGCGTCGCTCAGGGAAGCGGCACCGCGCCCGATCAACTTTTCTCGCGGACGTTCGTCCTCGGGGATTTCCTTGATCCGCATGGGGCTTCCTTTCATCCTGCGACGGCTTTGTCGGAGGCGCAATCGTTTTTCCCAGTTGCGGGAGCCGCATTGTCCGGGAGATTCGGCTTTTCACCCTCGATGAAAGCCACCACCATTGCCGCGATCGCTACGCCCCCGGGCACGGGCGCAGTCGCCCTGATCCGATTGAGTGGGCCAGAGGCCAAACGCCTGGCGGCCAAATGCTTTGTCGGTCGGGAGGCCGAGCGCTGGGAGGCCCGACGGCAGCATTTTGGACGCCTCGTGGGGGCCGATGGACAAGCCATCGACGAGGTTTTGCTCACTTGGTTTCCGGGGCCGCGCAGCTTCACGGGAGAAGAGGTCGTCGAGATCTCCTGTCACGGTGGTCCCCTGGTGACTCGACGCGTCTACGAGGCCTTGCTTGAGGCCGGGGCGGAACCCGCCGCTCCGGGAGAATTTTCGCAGCGCGCCTTCCTCAACGGGCGCCTCGACCTGACCCAGGCCGAGGCGATCATGGACTTGATCGCCGCCCGGACGGACCTCGCCCTCAAGGCCGCTGGCGAGCAGTTGGCAGGACGCCTGGGCAGCGAAATCGAATCCATCCGCCTGGAGCTGGTCGGCTTGCTGGCCCACCTAGAGGCCTGGATTGATTTTCCCGAGGAGGATATCGAGCCTGCGGCGCTATCCGAGCTCCTGGAGCGGACCGATCATATCCTGCAACGCCTCGACCGCTTGCTCTCCACGGCCACCCAGGGGCGCATCCTTCGAGAAGGTTTGCGCACGGTCATTTGCGGGGCGCCCAATGCGGGTAAATCGAGTTTGCTGAATGCCCTGCTTGGCTACGACCGGGCCATCGTCAGCGAACTTGCGGGGACGACCCGTGACACCATCGAGGAGTTCATCAACCTCGATGGGATTCCGCTGCGCCTGATCGACACGGCGGGCATCCGTGAGACCGGTGAGGTGATCGAGCGGGAAGGTGTGGCGAGGACGCGTCAGCAGATTGCCGGAGCCGAATTGGTGCTCTGGGTCGTGGATGCGGCCGCCCCCGCGGAGCTGGCGGCTGCGGTGGAGCTTCCCGAAGGGGGGCGCACCCTGCGCATTCTCAATAAGGCGGATCTTCCCCGCCACCCCGACTGGCGGGATGCGGAAGGGATCATCGTGTCTTGCCGGGATGAGTCCTCCATTGAGAATCTCCGACACCGCCTGCGCGAGAGCATCGTGGAGGGGACGGGCCTGGCCACGGCCAATTTGACCTCGATCAATGCCCGGCATCAGCATTGCCTGAAGCGGGCGCGCCTCGAACTCGCCAGGGCTCGGGAAGGATTGGCCCAGGGGCTTTCTCCGGAATTTGCCTCCGCGGATGCGCGGGCCGCCCTGGCTGCGGTGGGGGAAGTGGTCGGGCGAACCGACATCGAGGAGATTCTGGGAGAGATCTTCTCGAGCTTCTGCATCGGAAAATAAAAGGGCGGCCAGGCCCTGTTTCCAGGACGGCCGCCCCTCGTGACTTTCCCGAGGAAATCAGCCGAAGAGCGAGGTCACCGGCTTGCCATGGTTGGCAAAAGTGAAGGGCCGCTGGGTGGGGGAGTATACGGTTTCCTCGAGGTTGATCCCCAGACCGTAACCAATGGTGGCGAGGAAGTCGTTCGGCTTCACGGGATTCGCCGTCACTTTCTTGCCGACGCCATCCGTTTCCCCATAGACCGTGCCTCCTTTGATGCCACCGCCCGCCAGCACGCAGGAATAGGCCGCCGGGTAGTGGTCGCGGCCAGCATTCATGTTGATGTCGGGCGTGCGACCGAACTCGGTGCCCACGGCGATGAGGGTGCTTTCGAGGAGCCCGCGCGACTCGAGGTCCTTGATGAGGGTGGCGAGGGCCTTGTCGAACTCGGGCAGGCGATTGCTCATGCCCGTATCGATGTCCTGGTGCATGTCCCAGCCGCCGGAGACGATTTCGATGACGCGGACGCCGTTTTCCACGAGCCGTCGGGCGAGCAGGCAGCCCTGGCCGAAGCGGTTGTCCCCATAGTCGGCGGCATTGGTCTCGCCGGAAATGTCGAAGGCGCTCAGCTCGTCGCTGTTGAGCAGGTCATTGGCCTGCTTGTAATATTCCACATAGGAGCTGGGCCCGCTGTACTTGAACTTGTCCATGAACTGCTGACCCAGCTTTTGGGCCATTTCCATGCGTCGCGCAAAGCGTTCGCCCTCGACGATCAGCTCCGTGTTGGGCACCCCTCCCGCCGGATTGGCGATGGGAAGGGGGCTGAGGTCGGGCTCCATGAAGCCCGCATTGGAGGTGCTCTCTCCGATCAAAACAGAATCGGGCAGAATCTTGCCGCGCTTGCCGAGGAGCTTCTGGGCCCAGGGGCCGATCGTGGGGTGGACAATGGTGGCGATCTTTTCGAAGCCGGTTCGCATGATATACTCGCCCTGCTCATGCGCCCCCTGGGTGGAGGTCATGGAATTGATGACGGCGATCTTGTCGGCGATTTTGGAAAGCTCCGTCAGGTGCATTCCAAACTTCATGTTGTCGACCTTGGTGTCGATCATCTCCGTGGGGCCCATCACCGACTTGTTCTTCTTCGGGTTGAAGGTGTCGAGATGGGTCATCCCCCCCGCGAGGTAGATGTAGATCAGGCTCTTGGCCTTTCCCTTGTCCTGCGCCTGGAAGTCGCGGGGGAGGAAGGGCACGCTGAGACTGACTCCGAAGGACAACTTCGCCGTCATTTCCATGAAATAGCGGCGGCTGAGCGGGTCTTTTCCGGCAAGTTCGGCGATGTGCATGACTCTAGGGGCTGGGGGCGTTGAAGATCGAAATGGATGGGCTGAGAAGGGGCGTGGCGCTCACTGGATGTAGAGAAACTCAGGGCTGTTCATGAGGGCCCAGGCGAGGTCGCTGATGCCCTCGTCGCCGTAGTCCTCCATCATGCTGACCCCGAGGTCGAGCTCTTCCTTGGTGGGGAAGCGATTCAGCAGGGTGAAGAACACGCCGCGCACCTTGTCGTCAGGCCCGTCGAGGGCCTCCAAGTCGGCGACCACCTTGGAGGAGGCGCCGGTGAGCTGGCGCGTCACGGTGCCATTCATCAGGGCGAGTACCTGCGGGACGGATCCATCGTAATTGTGCTCGTCGGTGACGCGACGGTCGGACTGCCCGAAGGTGTCCAGCATCGAGGCGGCCGGGGCGGGTTGGGGGAGCTCGGAAGCCCGCAGCTCCGTATCGTTGACGATGACCGGAGAGTTCGAGTTCTGCTCGTCGACCATGGCCATGGTCGAGCGGGCTCCACGCAGTTGCTCCCACATTTCGTAGTGCTGCCAGATCTCGTCGTAGGAGGCGGTGTTGAAGTCGATGTTCAGGATCTTCCGGTAGTAGGATCCATCGCCACCGGTCTTCTTGTCGATATCGGCGCCGTGGGCGAGAACCATCATCGAATCCCAGGCCTGCTCGGCGCGCATGCGGCGCAGGACGGGGCCTTGGAAGTAATAGGGTTTGGTGGTGTCGGGCTCCTCGGCAGTGGCGATGGACTGGTAGGCTCGCGTGTTGTAGAGGATGCGCATGAACTCGCGCAGGTCGTAGTTCACCCGGCGCATTTCCCGGGTGAGATAGGCCAGGACTTCGGGCTGGCCGGAGCGCTTGATCATGTCGTCGTTGAAGTCGTTGACCGGTTCGACGATGGCGCGGCCAAAGGCGCGGCTCCACATGCGGTTTGCAATGACCAGGGCAAAGCGGGGGTTCTCGGGGGAAATGAGCCATTCGGCAAGCGCCTGGCGGCGGGTCTTGCCACCCAGTTTGGCGGAGGCCCCGATCAGGGTGCGGGGGCTGGCCACCTGCCCGGGCTTGCCCCCGTGACCGATGAAATCGTGGGGAAGAATGGTTTCCAGGCTGGGATTGTCGGCGACGTTCCAACCGAGGGCGTTGACGAAAAATCGGAACTGGTTGCTGTTTTGATCCCGGGGAATGATGCCCTTGTTGGTCTCTGCCCATTTCATGAAATCGCTCCGCCATCCGGCGGGGGCCTTGGGCATTTCAATGCTCGCGCCCCCCATCATCGCACCGGAGCTGTAACCGAGGGAGCGCTGGGTGTTGCCGAAGAAGGCCGCCATCTCGTAGAAGTCCCCCTGAGTCCAATCATCAAAGGGGTGGTCGTGACACTGGGCACAGGAGATGTCGATGCCCAACATGACTTGGCCGAAGTTCGAGAAGGCGTCGAACTCCATCCCGGTGTCGCGAAGGAGGAAGCCAGAGGCGGGATTGTGCCCGACATTGCCCTCGGCGGTGATCATGTCCACCACGATCTGGTGATAGGGCCGGTTGGCCTTGAGCTGCTCGCGCCACCAGTGGACGTAGGGATCCATGCGCACGCCGTTCTGGAAGTCACTGGCGTGGACGCGATACATGTCGGCGAAGTAATTGAAGAGATGGGAGGCGAAGCCGGGGGAGAGGAGCAGCTCGTCGATGAGGGCCTCCCGCTTGTCGGGACGGGCATTTTCCGCGAAGCGGAGGAACTCTTCCCGGGTGGGGATGCGGCCGGCGATGTCGAGGTAGACGCGGCGCACGAAGAGGTCGTCGGGAAGCGGATCGTTGAAGGAGTTGAAGCCGTTCTTCTTCAGGTTCGTCGCCAGCAGAATGTCGATCTGGCGGGCCGAGGCCTTGGTGAAGCTGTCATCCCCGATCTTGGCCAGGCGCTCGGCGGCTTCCTGATCTGCGGGGATGAAGCGGTCCTTGGGGACCACCACTTCGTTGCCATTCTGCAGCTTGAAGCGGTAGTTGTCGCCCTCGATGCCGAGAAAGATCGCCTGAAGGGGCTTGCCATCGACGCTGGTCCAAGTCCGGGCTTCGGCCGAAGAGAGCAACATCACCGTCGCGAGAACCAGAGTGCCAAGTCGGGAGAGAGTGGGGGTGATCATGGATGACGGATGATTGGGGAATCTATGAGTACATATCGGGAGCGCCCCAATTCGTCACGACAATTTTGTGGATTCTTGCGGGATCTACCCGCAATGCGCCACCTCGAAGACGCGAGGCCGGGGTGGGCGGTGGCCCCATTGTCAGGGCTCCGGCACGTGGCCGTGCCGCTGGGGGAGGAATTGGAGATGGCGCTCCACCTCCTCCCATTCGGGGATGGGCTCCTGCGCCCCCGCTCCGAGGGTGGTGAGGGCCCCGGCGCAGTTGGCGGCTCGGACCGCCTCCTCTAAGGAGGCGCCGCGGGCGATGCAGGCGGCGAAACAGCCAGCAAAGGCGTCGCCAGCGCCCACGGTGTCGACCGGCAGCACCGAGAGCACGGGCACGGAGAAGCTCTCGGCCTCCCGACAATACACCAGGGTGTCGTCTCCCCCGCGAGTGACGATCCAATGCGCGGTGCGGAGCTCGCGCATCCGTTCCAGTAGCTCCTCCTCGCCGGCCTCGTGCGGCAGGAGTCCCAGGAGGTCGGCCGCCTCGGACTCGTTGGTGATGAGGTAATCCGTGCGGACCTCTTCCCAGGGAAAGAGGGGATGGATGGGGGAGGGATTGACGATCACGGGGATCTCCCCTTGGTTGGCCAGGTGAATGGCGGTGAGGATGGGGGCATCGGAGACCTCGAATTGGACGAGCAGGGCATCGCAGTTCTGGAGCGCGGCTTGTCCCGTGAGGATGTCACTTCGGCTCAGTCTCTCGTTGGCCCCCGGAGACACAATGATGGTGTTTTCCCCCTGGGGATCCACGGCGATATAGGCGGCCCCGGTCGGGTCAGGGACCGTGCGGATGAACTCCGTCAGGAGGCCTTCGTCCTTGAGGTATTGCAGGTAGGCCAGGCCGTCCTCGTCCGCCCCCAGGGCGGCGTAAAGGACGACTTGGCAGCCCTGACGCGCCGCGGCGATCGCCTGGTTGCCGCCCTTCCCTCCGCGCCGGCATTCGACCCGATCCGCCCGAACGGTTTCGCCGGGCCGAGGCAGAGACTCCACTCTCGCAAAATGATCGATATTCAGGGAGCCGACCACCGCGATGCGGCTCGGCGCCGAAGTGGGTGGACGCGACGATTGCATGTTCGGAGCAGGCTAGTCGATCCCCTCTACTTTGGAAGGGAGAGTTTGCGCCCGAAGGCATCCACGTGGACCAGGGTGACTTCTGTGGAAAAGATTTCTTCACCCTCGTTCCAGACGATGACGGAGTATGTGACGGAAGTGTCTCCCACTCGCGCCCGGGTGGCCTCAAAGCGGAGCACGGTGCCCTTGCGCACGCTCTTCTTGAAGGCCACCTCCTTCATCCCGACGGTGACCAGCTGGCAGCCCGGGTAGTCGCCGCTGGCTGCCATCCAGGCCATTTCATCCACCCAAGCCAGCAGATAGCCGCCGAACAGGAAGCCATAGTGGTTCATGTGCTCGGGCAGGACCAGGCGATGATTTTCCATGGATGGCAGCATGTCAGGGGAACGACGATCCCGCCAAGTGAAAAATCCTTCCGTTTCCCTCGTCCAGCTTTGCATGTATGCTTCCCCATGGGCGTCTGATCACTGACCCAGTTCCACCTCCAAGACCCATGACCAAGCTCCTCCTTGCCTCTGCGCTTTCGCTCGGCCTCGCCGCCACGGCCTTCGGCCAGGCGGAGAAAACAGAAACGCCGCCCCTCTCCGAACCGTCCAGCTTTGCCGACAAGTCCATCGATGAGATGTCGGCCGATGAGGTCCTCAAGCTCGTCCGCTTCAGCTACACGCTCTACAACCGCGACTTCACGGGCTCCCTGCGCACCGGCATCGCCAAGCGAACCGACTTCCTCCTCAGCCTGAAGCCCGAATCGATCCGATTCGTGTTCAATGAGCCGGCCCAAGTGATTTATCTCGATACCAGCAATCACAAGTTTTCCCTCTTCGAGGGCGTCGGGGGCGCGGAGATGCAGCCGGTGCCTCCGGCTAAATACGGGGAGGCGGTCCGCGGGACCGACATTACCTACGACGACCTCTCGATGCGCTTCCTCTACTGGCCCAATGCTCGCATTGTCCGCCAGGAGAAGCTCAAGGGGCGTGACTGCATCCAGCTCTCCATCCGCAATCCCGATGGGTCCGGTTCGTATTCCAGCGTCAACGTCTGGATCGACAAGCTCAGTGGCGGGCTTCTGAAGATGATCGGCTACGACCGCTCCGGCCGGCCCATCCGGCGTTTCGAAGTCCTCAGCGGGAAGAAATTCGGCGATATTTGGATGGTCGACGAAATGCGCATCGAAACCATCAGCGGCGCCGTCGGAGCGAGCGATGGCACGGTGCGGTCGAGCACCCGCATGCAGATCAAGGACGTGGCCAATTGAGGCGGATTCGCCTGCGCCGGCGCCGCATCAATGGGTGACTTCAAACAAGTTGCTGTATTGATCGGTCCAGAGAATGGGGCGTCGCTCCTCGCGATCCCAGTCGGAGATTCGTCCGCTCTCCGTCAGGGCGGAGATGAATTCACGATTGTTGGTGACGATCACCCAGTCGGAGTAGTAGGAATGATAAACCCCATAGCCGGGGTTGTGCTCCACCCGGAAGGCCTCGCGTCCGAATGCCTCGGCGAGGTTGCGCACCGGATCCGAGAGATCGATGTGCAGGTTCGTGATGTGGATGACGAGCACGCCATCCGGTTTGAGGTGCTGAAAATAGAGGGAGAAGGCCTCCTTCGTCAGTAGGTGAATGGGGATGGAATCCCCACTGAAAGCGTCCACGAAGAGGGCGTCGAATTGCTGGACCTGGCCTTGGTAGAGTTCCCGCTCCAAAGTGATCCTGGCATCCCCCAGGACGACCGTTTCCTCCCCCTGGCAGTCGGCGAGGAAGGTGAAGTGGCTGCGGGCCAGTTCCTCCACCTGGGGATTGATCTCATAAAAGCGGAATCGGTCGCCGGCTTCGGCATAGGTGGCGATGGTGCCCACACCGAGACCGATCACCCCGACGTGGATTGCTTGGGGCGGCGTGGCGAGGCGGGCCGGGAGGCATTCAAAGACCGTTCCCACACCGCTCTCGACACCATAGTAGGTGGCGGCGAAGCCGCGGTGGTCCTCGTGGAGATACTGGCGACCATGGCTGATGCGACCGTGAAGGAGTGTGCGATAGACTTCCTTGGTGTCCGTGTCCAGCTCCTCGACCTTGATCGAGCCGTAGAAGCCACGTCGCATGGCGATGACGCCGTCCCGAGTTTCGAGAATGTGGAGGCGCAGGAAGTAAGCCAGGCAAACGAGGGCCGCCACCCAGAGAATCGAGAGAGGAAGGGCGGCGGCAGGATGCCGCAGGCGGGGATGGGGCGAGCGGATCAGCTGGAAAGTGATGAGTCCGGCCAGAAGTCCGAAAGTGAGGTGCAGCTCCCAGTAGGCGCTGAAGATCCGGGGGGCGATCAGATTGACGAAAAGACCGCCCAGGGCGCCTCCCAAGGCTATGGCCAGATAGAAGCCCGTGAGATGGCGGGCGAGGGGCTTGAGGCGGACCAGTTCCCCGTGGCAGACGAGGCAGCTGAAGAAGACGGTCCCACAATAGATGGCGATTTGTCGACTTAGGGGCCATTCCGACCAGGCAAACTGTCGATTGAGAAGCCAGACGGTCAGGGCCACGGCAAGGGCGACTCCCGGAATTGCCACCGACCTGAGGTACCAGCGCGCGTGATCAAAGGCGATGATGAAGGTCAGGAGATAGAGGGAGAGGGGAGCGACCCAGAGAAAGGGAACCACGGCCACGTCCTGACACATTTGGCTGGTGAGAGACATCAACAGCATGGAGCCGCAGGCGCTGAAGGCGATCCAAAGTCCGATTTCCATCGCGGTCGGGCGAGAGTTGGCCGCCAGCTCTTGGCCGGGAAGCGCAATGGTCTGGCTGCGTCGGAGGAAGCGAATCGCGATGGTTCCCGCCAGGGCCGCATAGAGCGCGAAGGACCAAGACCAGAGCTGGGTTTGCGTGTCGAGGGCGAGCAGGGGCTCGAACAGGAAGGGGTAGGTCAGAAGACCCAAGAGGCTCCCCAGGTTGGAAACCGAGTAGAGACGATAGGGGGAGCGATCGGGATGACTCTCCGCAAACCAATGCTGCAGGAGCGGTCCCGAGGCCGCCAGCAGGACATAGGGAATGCCCACCGTGAGGCTGAGCAGACCAACGATCCCGGGGATGGGACTGGCTTCCGTGCCATCGGGCTTCCACTTATCCGAGGGCGTGATCGGAAGAAGGAGGCAGGCCAGCAGGAGCAGGGTGAGGTGGATGATGGCCTGCGAGGAGCGTCGGGTCCTCAGCCAGGTGACGAGGCCATGCGCGTAGGCGTAGCCGGCGAGCAGTCCACTCTGGAAAAAGAGCAGGCAGGTGGTCCAGACGCCGGGGCTCCCTCCGTACCAGGGGAGGATGTAGCGCGCCACCACGGGTTGGACTTGGAAGAGGAGAAAGGCACTGAGGAAGACAGCGGCGAGAAAGAGAGGCATGAGGCGATGGAGTTCGGCTCCCTCTTATACCCCGGGCAGGGGATTCTGGCGCGGGGGAAAATGCGTCATCCGCGAGCCCTAGGGAGTCGAACTGGCGAGGGCTGGCGATCTTCAGAGAGGGCTTGCGTGGGCCTCGAATTTCGCGAGCTTACCGCATGTCGATGCCGACCCTTCCCCTCCCACGCGTCAATCCGACATGTCTTCTCGCGGCAATGATGCTCGCCGCGGGGGATTCTTCCTCTGCCGACTGGCCTCGTTATCGTGGACCGGGACTGAACGGCATTTCCACCGAAGCAGGTCTCAAGGTGTCCGGAGAGGCAGAGGTCCTCTGGAAGGCAGAAGTGGGCTTGGGTTTCAGTGCGCCGGTCATTGCGGAGGGAAGAGTTGTCATCAGCGGCCACGACGGGAGCGAGTGGGACACGGTCTACTGTTTTCAGGAGAACTCGGGAGACTTGATTTGGAAACATCGCTATCCGCAACCCTTGGGTGACCTTTATTTCAAAGGGGGGACCACCGGAACCGCCAGCATTGAGGATGGTCGTGTTTATCATCTCGCCCGCGAGGGAGAGCTGAGTTGCCTGGACGCGGCTACAGGGAAGCCCATCTGGTCCAAACAGCTCTGCCAGGATTTTGGCTATAAGAAGCCGACTTGGGGATTCAGCGGCGCTCCCCTGGTTTGGGAGGACTACCTCTACCTCAATGCCGGTGACGCGGGGCTTTGTCTCAACAAGAAGGACGGATCCCTGGTCTGGAAATCGGAGAACGAGGAGGCGGGCTACTCCTCGCCCTATCCCCTGGAGCGTCAAGGCCGACGTCTTTGCATTTTCTCGAACAAGCGTGGTTATGTCTGCGTCAACGCGACCACCGGGAAAGAAGTCTGGCGCTACAAGTGGATGACACGCTATGGCGTGAACGCCGCCGATCCCATCGTCTACGGTGACGAGATTCTCATCTCCAGCGGCTACGGGAAGGGGGCGACTCTCCTACACTGGACAGAGGGGGATCAACTGGAAAAGGTCTGGCAGAATCGGGAGTTCCAGGCGCAAATGAACGCCCCCCTCTTGATCGACGGCCATCTCTATGGAGTGAGCGGGAATGAGGGCCAGGATGGGACGGGGCTCCGCTGTGTGGAATGGGCGACCGGCCAGGTGAAGTGGAGCGCCCCTTCGGTCGGACACGGCGCGGCCAGCGCGGTAGAGGGGATGCTGCTGGTCCTCACCGAGCGCGGCGAGCTGCAAATCGCCCCGGTGAGCCCCCATGAGTACAAACCGGTTTTCCAGCAGGAAATACTGAACCCCAAAGTGTGGACTGTGCCGGTTTTTGCCAACGGTCGCGGGTACTGCCGCAATGATCGCGGGCAATTCGTGGTCCTGAAGCTCGTCCCGTGAGCGGCGCGGATGGTTTAACAGGACTCGATTGAGGTCGACTTCGGGCTTGTGTCCAGAGTGGCGCTTTGCCAGTATGGCGGTCGAGGTGTCCCGCCAGGATGCCCCAGAATCTCCTTATGAGCAGTCTGATCCGGGCCCTCGCCGGGCTCACCCTTCTCGTCCTCACTGCGACCTTGCAAGGGCAGTCGGTTCCGGTTCGGTCTTCGCCTCCGCCCCTCGCGGCGGACGAGAGCGACTACATCCGCTTTGTAAGATCGCCTTCGCCGGACGCGGCGACGACCCCGGATCGATTGCAAACGGCGATCGTGCGCTTTCACCGGGGAGCGCACCGCGTGGATTTGGTCAGCGTCGTGCACCTGGGTGATGCCGCGTATTTTGAAGAGCTGAACCGTCGTCTGGCGAACTATGACCGGGTTCTCTATGAAATGGTGGGGGGGCCGATGCCCACGAATCCACGTCCGGAAGAGGAACTCTCAGGGGACATGCGGGCGGTTCGGCAGCTGCAAAATCTAGTGAAAAGTATGCTGGGGCTGGAGTTTCAATTGGACTCCATCGACTATCGTGCGGCCCATTTTGTCCATGCCGACCTCGTCTGGGAGGACGTGCCCCCCCTCCTGCAGGGCGGCAAAGATTCCCTGTTTGCCATCCTGCAGCGCGCGGCGGGCGAGATTGAGAACGGCGCGGCGGCAGGGAGCGCTTGGGATGGGGCGGCGATGGAAGTGACCATGCAACGCATACTCGGGGCAATGTTCCATGGCACTCGATCCGATCTGAAGCGGCTGATCGCCCCATTGCTCAGCGAGGCGGAATCGCTGATGCCGCTCCTCGAGGGGGAAGGAGGCTCCCTCTTGATTGCGGATCGCAATCAGATTGTCTTGGACAAGCTGCGCGCGCTTCAGCAGGACGGGGGCGCCCGGCAATTCGCCATCTTTTATGGAGCGGGGCACATGCCGGATTTCGAGGCCAAGCTGAAGGCACTCGGCTATGCGCGGGGGGATGAGCTCTGGCTCGATGCCTGGACCATCCCAGTTGGGGAAGATGCCGCCGACAAGGCTCCGGCCATGGCTGGTTTGCTGCAGCAAATGGTGGCCAATCCCGAATTGGCCACGATCCTTCAGGAGCTCAGCACCCTGATGCAGAAGGGGCCGGCAAGCTCCTCGGACAAGGCACCGTAATCGGCAGCCTGAAAAAGCGCAGAGGAGGTGACGGACCCGCGGGGGGGGCGGCTGCCTCAGGCGAGGGCCGTGACCTTGATGTCCATCAACATCTGCGCGTTCGTCGGATAGCGCTGCATGCAGCGGAGGAGCCACTCCATGGCATCGGCGGGACGGTAGCCGCTCAGTCCCCGACGGATCACATAAATTTTCTCTAGAACGTGCGGGGGGAGGAGGAGTTCCTCCCGACGGGTGCCTGACTTGTTGATGTCCACGGCCGGGTAAATATAGCTTTGCGCGAGCTGACGATCCAAGACGAGCTCCATGTTCCCCGTTCCCTTGAACTCTTGGAAGATGGCTTCGTCGGCCTTGCTGTTGGTCTGGACCAGGGCCGTGGCGATGATGGTCAGGGAGCCCGCTTCGCGCGTATTCCGGGCCGCCGCGAAAATGCGTCGGGGGGCCTCCAGGGCACCGACGATGAGGCCGCCGCTGGCGGTGCCCTTGCCGCCTCCGCGCATCTGGCTGTTGAAGGCGCGGGCGAGGCGGGTGATGGAATCGAGCAGCATCACGACGTGGCGCCCGCCCTCGACGAGACGCTTGGCGCGCTCCGTGGCCAGCAGGGCGATACGGGTGTGATCCTTGGCCTCGCTGTCGTTGGAGCTGGAGAAGACTTCCACGTCCGGGAAGGAACGCTCAAAGTCGGTGACCTCTTCGGGGCGTTCGTCGACGAGAACCACCATCAGATGGATCTCATCTTCGTAGTTCTTGAGCAGCCCTTCGGCGATGTGGTGCAGGAAGGTCGTCTTGCCCGTGCGGGGAGGAGCGACGATGAGGCCGCGCTGTCCGCGGCCGATGGGGGCGACCAGGTCGATGACTCGAGTGGTCATGCGGGTCGGATCGGTCTCCAGGGTGAGCTTCTTGTTCGGATTGATGGCCGTGAGCTCCTCAAAGTAGGGCAGCATGGCGGTTTCTTCCGGAGGGCGCCCATTGATCGAGAGCACGTCTACTAGCTGGGGGCCGCGCACGCCGTTCTTCGAGATGCAACGGACCATAAGTCCGTCCCTCAGGCCATAGGTCCGCACGATTTCCGGCGTGATGAAGACATCCTTGGGGGACTGTTGGAAGCCGCGGATCCGTTCGCGGAGAAATCCAAAGCCCTTCGGGGAGATTTCGACAATGCCCTCGGACTCGATGGCGGGCGAAGCCTCCAAAGCGGCCAATTCACGGGCGCGCTCCTTTTCCTTTCGTTCGAGGAAGCGTTGCTTGCGCGTCTTGAAAACCCGGGCCTCGCCGCCTTCGCCCTCGGCCTCTGGGCTCCCCCCGCCAGAGAAGGAGGAATCCGTGGAATCCCCATCATCCTCGGCAGACTGGGAGGGAGAATCCTCGGCCTGGTTCTCGCGATCGCCGCGGCGCTTGCGCCGGCGGTGACGAGACTTTCTCCCCGAATTTTCCCCCGCGCTCTCCTCGGATTTGCCCTCAATCGAACTGGGCTCGAGTTCGGGCGAGGACGAGGGGGCGGGGGCGTCGGAATCCGCGGAGGCTTCCGCAGACGCTGGGGGTAGGGGAGAAGGCTCGGAGAGCAGCAGCGGGGCAGAGGGAGAAGGATCTTCGGAAACCGGGGACGCGGCCTCCGGGCGCTGAGTCTCTTCGTCGAGAAGGAAGGGCAAATCGGGATCCGATTCCGGGGCAGGGGAAAGGCGCTGTGGGGCAGACTTTCTGACCGTCTTCTTGGTGACGGTTTTGCGAGGAGCCCGTTTGCGGGGGCTTGGGGATGCGGCTCCGACCTCTCCGGAGGGATGGGGGAGGACTTCTGCGTCGGATTCGGAATCGCTCATGAGAATAGTGCGGATAGGCCCGCCCGGACCGTTGCGTGGGGCCAGGATTCGGCCGAGGACTGGCTTTAACAGCGGGCTGCTGTCTCGCTAGGGCAAGAATTGAGGCCTGAGGCCGGTGGCGTTCTCCAGTTCAAACGTGAAAGGGGTAAAAAAGGTTGGCGAGATCCGAAATCCGCCAAGGCTCGGATTCCAGAACGTCGGAAGACTCGGTCGGAGTCCTCGGGAAACGGACATCCCTTAATTCGACGGGAGGAAGGCTCGCGCCGGGAAGGGGGAAAGGTGGCGCGGGATCCCGATCTGAGTGCGTTCAGGGATGAGGCAGTGTCCTTCTTACGAGCCTATTGCGCAAGTCTTTTTTTAGGGCGAGCCCCTTCCCTTAAAGGGCCGAAACCTCCTCGCAATAAGCCTTCAGGGCTTGTCGCGTCACTCCCGCCACGTCGCCGTGCACTTTGGCAAAGGGGGGAACAAACCAAGGGAAGGCGCCGATGACATCGTGCAGCACCCGGATCTGGCCATCACATTGATTCCCCGCCCCGATGCCGAGGGTGGGGATGCGCAAGTGATGGGTCAGTTTCGCCGCAACCTCGGCGACTATGCTCTCGAGCACGACGGCAAAGGCGCCGGCGGCTTCCAAGGCGAGGGCGGCCTCGAGAAGGCGATCGGCTTCCTGGGTGGACTTTCCCTTTTTCTTGTATCCGCCCTCCTCGCGAACCCGCTGGGGCAGCATGCCCAAGTGGGCGCAGAGGGGGATGCCGGCAGCCGTCAAGGCCGCCACTTTCTCCACTTGATCCAGCCCTCCTTCGAGCTTCACGGCGTCGGCTCCCGCGTTCATGAGAAATCGGCCACTTTCCACGGCTTGGGAGGGGCTGTCATAGGTGTGGATGGGCAAGTCGGAGACAATCACGGCCTTCTTGACACCCCGTCGCACCATCTCGGTGTGGTAGGCCATCTGGGTGAGTGTCACCGAGGTCGTGTCCTCGCAGCCAGCCACCACCATCCCGAGAGAGTCTCCCACGAGAAGCAGCTGGATGCCCGCCTCATCGCAAAGCCGGGCCGTGGGGTAGTCGTAGGCGGTCAAGGCCGTGATGGGAACGCGCAGACGGTCGAGGAGGGGGTGGGGAGGCAGACTTTTCATCAGGCGGTAGGAAAGGAGGTATTAAAAATTTGATTAATTATGGAAATTATGGAAATATCTTCATTGAAACACCGCACCAGTCTTTGCGCGGCCTCTGCACCGGTCCTCTTCGCTGAAGTCATCATCCTAAGCGCTCGGGGAAGGGAGGGGAAGGACGGAAAGACTCGAACAGACCGCACCGATGGGCAAACTCCTTTCAACGACACACAGCTTTCCCCTCTGGAAAAGACTCTGCGAGAATCACGCGCCCGCAATGGGAAATTCAGAGGCAGGGGGCATGGAATTGCAGCAGCGCTATGACCAGAGCAAGCGCCCCGAGCCGGTGCGGATCCCTTCGCGGCGTCGGCAGCGCGGATGGGTTCTGCCAGATCGGGCGATAGTTCCCCTGCCCAGCCAGGGAACCGACAAGAGCGCCTTGGCGGCGTGGCGTGGGGCAGAATAGAGCCGGACTTAGCCTTCCTTGTCGGCTTGGCGGCCCCTTCCCCGGATCAGCAAGGTGATTTCTCCCTTGGGAGGCTTGGCGGCAAATTCCGCCGCGAGCACGGCTGCGGGCCCGCGGTGATAAGTCTCGAATTGCTTGGTGAGTTCGCGCGCCACGCAGAGTTCCCGCTCCGGCGCCTGTTCCGCGAGGAGATTCAAGGTGCCACAGAGCCGGTGGGGGGACTCGAAATAGATCGAGGTCTCGCGACGGGCAAGGGCCCGGCTGAGTTCCTCTTGGCGTCGCCCTGACTTAACGGGGAGGAAGCCGCCAAAGTAGAAGGCGTCGCAGGGCAGTCCAGACCCGGCCAGGGCGGTGACGGGCGCAGAGGCGCCGGGGAGCACCTCGATACGCACCCCGGCTTCCCAGGCGGCGTTGACGAGGCGATAGCCGGGATCCGAGATGCCCGGGGTGCCTGCGTCAGATAGATAGACCACCTTTTCACCCGCGCGCGCGCGTTCCACCAGCGCCGGGGCTCGGTTGCGTTCGTTGTGGTCGTGCAGCGCGACAAGGGCCTTGCCTCGGATGTCCAGATGTTGCAGCAAACGGCTGGAGCGGCGCGTGTCTTCGCAAGCGATGACATCGGCGCGCCGCAGGGATTCGACCGCACGAAAGGTGATGTCCCCGAGATTTCCGATGGGCGTGGCCACCAGTTGAATGACCGCTGCAGAGTCGAGGAACTGGCTCACCGCATCCAGAATTGAAGCTGCGCCTTACCATCCGTTGACCAGCTGGGATACCAGCTTGTCGGCGACGTCTTCTGCCGCCATGGAAAGGGCACTGCGTTCACCCACTTGGAAGCTCGCGTCGACGAACTGGATCGTATCCCCGATCACCTGTCCCTGACGAGCCCCGATGATTTCATCGGCCGAGGCTTCCTTTGCGGCATCATCGAGACGATTGACGCGCCCCTCGATGCGCTTGCCGGTAACGGGGTCTTGCAGGTGGAAATCGACGTGGATGAGCACGCTCAACTCCCGAGAGCGGAGCGTGTCCGTGCGGACGGCGCGAAGCTGGCGTTTTTCGATATGGCGAATGGTGCCGACCAGGACGGCATCCGCATTGTCCCGATTGGTGACCTTGTAAGTGCCGTCCGCCTGCAAGGCCGTGAGCACGGCATTGGTCACGAGACTGGAGAGCCGAGGCTCGAGGGTCAGATTCTTGAAGGGGGGAACGTGGATTTTGTCGACGCCCGCGTAGATGCTGGGTTTGACCTGCCCCAATTGATAGCCTGCGCAGCCGGAAAGCAGCACGGCGAGAACAGCGATGGGGAATAGCTGAAAAATCCGGAACTTCATGAGGGAAAGCGGGGCCGCGTTCGCACGCCAAGCAGCCGAGCTAGGTCACTGGGGCGAGTCCGACACCTCGAATGCTAGGCGGGAATCGGGAAAAAACAAGCCGGAAGCTGCATCGCCTTCCCGCGCCCGGCAAGCTCCGGATCCCCCAAGCCTGGGGAAGGCCGCAAGAGCCGATTCCCTTAGGGGGCCGGGGCAGAGGACGTCGCGGGAGCCCTGCCTGCCGAAGAGGAATCCTCGACGGGGAGGGGGACGACGCCGTCATCCGAAGTCCGCATCTCCAGCTTGTTCTTGCGCAGGGGCGCGGGGCCAAACATGGAGGCCTTCTTTTCGATGTTGCCGCCAGCGTCGATGACGGCGAGGCGCTCTTGGGCCTTGGCCGCCCAAGGGGTATTGGGGTTCTTCACCACTTCCCGGTAGTAGACGCGGGCCGATTCAGCTTCCCCGCGCTTCTCATAGAACATTCCGGTGTTATAAAGCTTCTCCATCGATTGATTCTCAATCTGTTGCATGTCAGATCGAACCTCGGCGGCGCGCTGGTCATCGGGATTGTGGTTCAGGAAATCCAGGCCAGCCTCCACTTGGGCACGGTTTTTGAGGGGACTGTTCGACTTTTCCGCCGTGACGCCCCGGAGTTTGAAGATTTGGTACTGCGCCTCTTTGGCGAATTCAGTGTCCGGATACTTGTCGACCACCTGCTTGAAGGAGGCGATGGCGGGATCGACCTCCTTGTTGTCACTGCGGACGTAGCCAATATTCAGGAGAGCCTTGGGGGCCCAGTCGGTGTAAGGGGCATTCTCGCTGATCTGGGTGAACATCTCGACGAGCTTGGAGGGCTGGATGGAGGCACCGATTCCGAGAAAGCCCTTCTTGTCCGAGGTGCGGAGGGATTCGGCGATCTGAAATTGCCGCTGCACTACTTCGTTGAAATTCGCCGTGTTGCGATGGTTCTTGATCAGCTCTTGATACTGTTCAAAGGCCTTGCGCGCGTTTCCTTCCGCCTCAAGCATGCGCCCATAACCGTAAAGGGCCTCGGCCCCGGCCTCGGTACGGGGGTAGTTCTGGCTGATGCTCTTGTAGGCATCCCGCGCCTGGCGCAGGCGACCCGCCTGTTCCTGTTCGCGAGCGCGCGCCAACAACTGTTCCGCCTTGCTTTGTTGGGTGTTCAGTTCTTCGGCGCTGAGCACTTTCTTTTCGCCCGAGCGTTTCAACACCCCGCCAAGAAAGGCATGGGAGGACTCCATCGCCATGAGGGAGGCGAGAAACCCGATGCAGACAAGGCGATTCATATGTGTCGTCAAACCGTAGGCGTGAGGAGAAAGAATAGACGATGGCCCACAGCGATCAAACGCTATTCCAGCCTGAGCCCTCTGGGCCTTTCCAGAGTATGGACATTTTAGGGAGCTAAAAATCAGTCATCTTGGAAGATTCCATGTGGAACAATCGAGGACCCTCCCTTGGAACGGGGCAGAACGCTCTTTCTTGGAAAGCGGGGAAAAAATCCGTGAAAAAAGGGTTGTCGCCTGGGGAAAACTTTGTAGCATCGAGCCCATTAAGGACCCGTGCTCATGAAAGTCTTTTCCACTGTGATCGGATTGACCCTTCTGCTCAGCAGCGCTTCCCAGGCCGGATGGAAGTGGAACAAGGAGGCCTACCGCGAGGCGAAGTCTTCCATGGTTGAGCAGCGCGTCACCAGTCCCAGCTACTGCTTTGATACCGGCTTCGAGTTCAGCGGCTTTGTCTCCGGACTCTGGCCCGAAGATAACCGATTGGACAACGCCCTGGGCGGTGGGGTGGCCTTGGCCTACTTCTTTGGTCACAATTTCGGCCTTCAAGGCAGCTATATGGTTCACGGCTCGGGAACGGCCAATGGTAGCGACATCCAAGTGGGCAACTTCAGCGCGGTTTACCGACTGCCTCTCGGGGGCGAGTGCTGCAGCACCATTGCCCCCTACTTTTTCGGCGGACCCGGGGTCATCTCGGCAGGTTCGTCCGAAATGCTGTGGCATCTGGGTGGTGGCCTCGACATTCGCTTCGAATCTTGGGGCTGTGTGGGGCTCTTCGGGGACTTCTCCTACAACTGGGTGGACCAAGGACAGCCTGATTTCACGCTCTTTCGCGCGGGGATTCGGGTTCCTTTCTGACAGATTCTCCAGGCGCTTGCCTTCTCCTCGACCCGGCCATCCTTGTATGCGCCGGGTTTTTTTGCGTGCGGAGCCAGTCACATTCGCCATCCTTAAGCGCATGAGAAGGAGTGAACGGATAAGGAAAACAGCTCAAGTGGCGCTAACAGGAATAGCCTGCCTCTTGAGCGGACGGGCTCTCATCGCGCAGGATTCCGATTCTTCGAATCAGGCCACGACCGTGGCGGGGTCAGAGCAGGCGCTCGATGTCATCCGCAGTTTCCCGGGACGGGGGGCGCTGGCCGACGGATCGGAGCCGACTCCGGCGGAAGAGGCCATGAAGACCTTCCGGCTGCGGTCCGGCTTTGCCCTCGACCTGATCGCCGCCGAGCCCGCCGTGGAGCAGCCCCTCTTCCTGAGCTGGGACGCCAAGGGGCGCCTCTGGGCAGTGCTCTACCGGCAGTATCAATTCCCCGCCGGACTCAAGATCGTCGAGTACGACGACCATCTCCGCGCCCGCTTCGACAAAATCCCCCTGCCGCCCCCCCAGGGCGAGCGGGGCGAGGATATCATCCGCGTGTTTGAGGATCAGGACGGTGACGGGCACTTCGAATCCCACAAGGATGTCATCAGTGGGCTGAACCTGGCCACGGCGGTGGCGGTGGGCGCCGGAGGAATCTGGGTCGCGAATCCGCCCTATCTCCTCTTTTATCCCGATGCCGATGGTGACGATGTGCCGGATTCCGACCCCGTGGTGAAGCTGTCCGGCTTCGGCATCGAGGACACGCACGCGGTGATGAACAACCTCTTGTGGGGGCCGGATGGTTGGCTCTACGGCGCCAATGGCAGCACCACGACGGGCTCGGTCGTCGATCCGGCCACTGGGAAGACGGTGTCCTGGCAGGGGCAGATGATCTGGCGCTTTCATCCCCCAACGGAGCGATTCGAGATCTTTGCCGAGGGGGGGGGCAACACCTTCAGCCTGGAGATCGACGCCGCCGGACAGGTGTTCTCCGGGACGAATGGGGGACGCACCCGGGGCATGCACTACCCACAGGGAAGCTATGGCACAAAGTCCTGGGGGAAACACGGCCCCCTGACGAATCCCTATGCCTTTGGCTACTTCGAGCACATGAAACACGAGGGCGACGAACGTCGCTTTCCCCAAACCTTCGCCATCGAAGAGGGGGGCTTGTTTGGCCCGGAGTTGGCCGGTCGGATCGTCTCCGCCAACGCCCTGCACAACCTGGTCTGGGCCAGCCGTCTGGAGCGTGACGGTTCGACCTACCGCACTGTGGATGAAGAGAATCCGGTCGAGTCTCCGGATCGGTGGTTTCGCCCCGTCTACGCGGGACTCGGCCCGGATGGGGCCATTTACTTGGCCGACTGGTACGACAGCCGCCTAAGCCACGTGCGCCCCGTTGACGATTGGCACAAGACGAGCGGCCGCATTTACCGCCTGCGTCCCGAGGGCCAGCCCCCCGTTTATCGGGAGGGGGACCTCAGCAAGCTGCCCGCGGCCGAGTTGCTGGCGCGCTTGGAGCATCCCAACCGCCTGGTCCGGCGTCGCGCCGTCCTGGAACTCGGTTGGAGGGGAGAGCGCTCCGTCGTCGATGAACTGGAGCGACTCGTGGAGTCGGCGCGTGGCCAAGTTTCGCTGGAAGCCCTCTGGGCCCTGAACCTGCTGGATGGGCTGACGGAGGAACGGGCCACGGCCTGGCTGGATCACCAGCAACCCGACCTGAGACGATGGGTCGTACGTTTGGTTGGCGATCGCTGCCAAGCCTCTGAGCCCCTGGCGGCGAAGCTGGCTCATCTGGCCCGGCACGAAAACGACGTGCAGGTCCGCGTGCAATTGGCGGCTTCGGCCAAGCGGCTTCCGGCCCCCACGGCCTTGGGAATCATCGAGGGCTTGACCCAGCACGACGAGGATCTTCAGGATCCCCACCAGCCCCTCATGATATGGTGGGCCCTCGAAGCGCATGCCGAGACGCATCGCGAGGGCATTGCCCAATGGTTGTCTCAAAAAGAGCGCTGGGAGCGCCCCCTGATCCGCGAAAGCTTGCTCGACCGGCTTATGCGGCGCTACGCCATCGCCGGAGGGCCAGAGAACTACGCCAGTGCCGCCACTTTGCTGGAGCTGGCTCCGGATGATAAGGCCAAGGCCAAGGCCAAGCTCCTGGAGGCCCTCCAGGACTCCTTCACCGGCGTGAGCCTGCCCGAACTACCCGAGCCTCTCTCCCTGGCCCTGCAGGATTATTCACGCTCCTTGGGGGACAGAGGGCTGGTGCTCCGCCTCCGCAGCGGGGAAAAGGGGGCCGTCGAGGAAGCGCTCAAGGCCGTGCTGGACAGTTCCCTGCCCACCGGAGTTCGCAGCGAGTTGGTTCGGCAGCTGGGGGAAAGCGGGGATCGCCGCGCCATTGATCCCTTGCTCAAAATCCTCGCCTTGAACCAGGAGCACGCCCTGAAGCGGGTGGCTTTGCAAACGCTGGCTCGCTACGATGAGGACCGAGTGGCCCAGGGCATTCTCTCTCGCTACGGCAGCACCTTGCCCGCCGAGCACGGGGTGCGCTCCACGGCGGAGCGGGTCCTCGCGGGCCGCTTGGGCTGGGCCCGACTGATGATGGATCGGGTCGAGGTGGCGGCGATCAAGGCCCGGGATCTCGAGGCGGACGTCGTCCAGTTGATGATGGAACACGGCGATGCCGAACTGAATGCCCGGATCCAGAAGTTTTGGCCCGGCATAGCCGCGGGTTCCGGCGGGGTCGACTTGGCGGCAGAGACCAACCGGATCAAGGCCGTGCTGGCCGAGGGGCTGGGGGACGAAGCGGCCGGCCAGGTGATCTTTGCGGCGCGATGCGCCATTTGCCACCGCCTCTTTGGCGAGGGAACGGAACTGGGCCCTGACCTGACGGGGTACGAGCGATCCAACCTCGACTTCTGGATTCCCTCCATCGTCAACCCGAGCTTGGAGCTGCGGGAGGGCTATGGGAATTACGTCGCCAGCATGAAGGATGGCCGCAAGGTCGTGGGCCTGATGGTGGAACAAAGCCCCCGCACCGTGACCTTGAAGGATCTCGCCGGACAAGTCTCCTTGTTGGATCGCTCCTCCATCGAGAGCCTGGAGGCCTCTCCCATATCCCCCATGCCTCCGGGATTGCTCACGGGACTGTCGGACAAGGAGTTAAAAGATTTTTTTGCGTATTTGATGAAGCCCTGAGGGCTCATTCTTCACCCAGGCACCAGAGGGCGGAGTGCGTCCGGATCAAGATCCGGCCGTCCACGGGCACGGGTGAGGAGTTCGTCTCCTCGCCGAGATCACTCTGGGCCAGGACCTCGAGTCGATCCGGATTGGCGCGGAAGACCACCGTGTCTCCCGCCTGGCTGAGAGCGTAGATTTTGTCTCCGGCGAGAACAAAAGAACCCCAGGATTTGCCAGCGCCGGGCAGGCGCGCCTTCCAACGCTCCTTGCCGCTGCCGACTTCCAGGCAATTGACGATGCCCCCGCTGGTGTTGTAGTAGCAGAATCCGTCTTTGATGACGCCCGTGCCAATGCCCCCGTTGTGGCGGACCTCCTGCCAGAGCCGGTGCGTTTCCGTGACATTGCCATCGCCTCCGCCACGCACGGCAATGGTGTTCCCATAATAGCCTCCCATGGCCACAATAATTCCGTCTCCGGCCATCGGGGAGGTGTAGACCAGAGGATTCAGCCCCTCACAGGTCCACAGCACCTGGCCATTCTTCGGGTCAAAGGCCTTCATCTCCAGGGGGAAGCTCATGACCAATTCCTCGCGTCCATTGGCCCGCGTCAGAATGGGGGTGCTGAAGGATCCGATGATGCCGTCGTCCTTGCCGGCAAAGCCATCCGTGCGCTGGCCAGGTTTCCACTGGGGCTCCTTCCATTCCCAGACGGTTTCCCCCGTGCCGCGATCCAGGGCATAGAGGGCGGCCCCGACTCCGGGGCCGTGATAGACGATGCAGAGCCCCTCGTGAATCAGGGGGGAGCTGGAATGGCCCCATTCGTGATCGATGGGACCGAGATCGCGATGCCAAAGCGGCTTCCCGTCCAGGTCGTAGGCCGCCACCCCGGCAGAGCCATAGGACGCCACGACGATTTCCCCATCCGTCACGGGCGAGGCTGAGCAGTAGGGATTCGTCTTGTGCGTGCGTTCCTCCTTTTCGTAGGTCAGTCCATTTTTCCAAAGCAACTCACCGGAGTGCAGGTCGAAACAAAAGAGACCGCGCCAATGCTCGGAAGTGATGGGTTGGGTCACAAAGACGCGATGGCCATGCACCACGGGCGTGGAGTTCCCGGGTTCGGGCAGGGGAGTGCGCCAGCGCACGTTGTGTTCCTTGCCCCATTTCAAGGGCAGTTTGCTCGCCTTCGTGATGCCGCTGCCGGCGAGGTCGCCGCGCCACGAGGGCCAATTGGCGTGCAGCCAAACCGGGCTCACGAAGAGGAGGGAGAGGGCGAGGAGGCGGGACGCTTTCATGCCCGAAAGATAGGGGAGGGAAGGGGCCCCTGGCAAGATGCAGTCCAGCGCTCTTGCGCCAGCAGTAGCGAGCCCTTTCTGGTGAGAGGCGTGGTCCGACCTCCTGCCATAAAAAAGAAAACGCCGGAACGGTCCAGGACCGTTCCGGCGAGCACCAACAAAAAAGGGGGACGAGTCTCAGTCGATCTCTTCCGAAGAAGGGGAAACCAGGGACGAGCGACCTTCGGCGGGGGCGCCTTCGCTGCGGGCCCCGCTCACGATGAGACGACGGCCCATGAATTCCTGGTCGTCCAAGGTCCCGACGGCACGGCGAGCTTCATCGATGGAACCCATTTCGACAAAGGCAAAGCCCTTCGATTGCTGGGTCCGGGGATTGGTGACGACCTCGGCCGAGCGGACGTGCCCGACGCCCTTGAAAAGTTCTTCCAATTCGGCTTCTCCTGTGGAGTAGTCGAGATTGCCAACGTAGAGGCGCGGGGAGGTTACTTCGGTGCGCTGACGCTTCGCCTTTCTCGCTTCGCCCTCGGGGAGGACTTGGGCCTTGGGGGCAGACTGACGCGCCTTGGGGGCCTCGTCCTTCTTGGGCGAGCTGGGTTTCTTGCTCGCGCCCTGGCCGGAGGAGCCAAGGCCGAAGAAGGAGAGAAGCCGTTGCCAGAAGCTCAGCTTGGGAGAGCGGCGCCGGCTGCCGCCACTGCGCTTGCGGGGGCGACTACGCTTGCGGGAGGAGCTGTGGGGCGGCCCGCCTTGGCGGGATTGATTGCCTTGACGATTGCGGCTGCGGCCGCTCGAACGATTGCCGCGGGGGCGGCGAGGAGTCTGATTTTGGGATTGGTTTTCCATCAATGGTGGAAGCTAGTGGGTGGCGACCCGCCCCAGGGCGGGTCCATGAGTTGGGTGCGAAACCGCCCGTGGCCAGATCCGTGACGAGACGGAGAGGAGCCGGTGCCTCTAGGGGGCGGATGGCGGGAACGCCGGCGCGATCCCCGTGGGCTTTCTGGCTCGGATTGCCTGCTGCTGGCAGGGCGATTGCCGGATCTTTCCCGGCGTCCGAGCGAAAAGGGTTCCGCAAGGTGTTTAAGAGGCTACCAAATACCACCCAAAAGGCGCGGTACCACGAGCGACGCGGGGCGTCGGAAACCGCAGGCAAGCTGTGGGAAGCGTGGGTGAAAGGCATTTCGGAGGGAAGGGCAGGCCTCGTCTTTCAGGATACAGGGGTGCCTGCTTCTGGGCAAGCGTAGAATTGCGCGCCCTCCTTTTCAGGAAGGTCAGGGCGGCCTTCGGGAGAGAAAGGACAGGAGAAATTCATCTTGAACCTTCCCTTTTCTGTCTTATTTTCGACGCCTGCGCGGCGAATCGGTCTAGCCCAGCCCCTGTCATAGGGTCCGGTCGATTCCCCTTCGCGGCGCTTCGGTCTTGCTCGGTTAGCTCAGGGGTAGAGCACCTGCTTCACACGCAGGGGGTCACTGGTTCGAACCCAGTATCGAGCACCATCCCCGCCAGCCAGAAGTCAGTGGCGCGCCTGTCCGGGAATCGGGAGAGGCCTGGGGACCTCGGGAGGCCTTAGAGATCTCCACGGGCGGATGGCCGGTGAGCCCATTGTCTTCTCAATGGGAACCGTTTACGCGATGGGCACCGTTTGCGCCGCTCTGGCGTATCCATGGAGATGACGAAAAAATCAGCGGACGTGGAGTGGTTTTTCGGACAAGCTATCCCCGAGTTGGCCCTTTCCGGAATCGATCTCTCATGAGTGCCTTGTCAGACAAGTCCCTCCCGCTCATTGTGGGCTGTCCCCGCGAAATCAAGAGCCAGGAAAACCGCGTCGCCCTGACTCCGGGGGGCGCCCGACAACTGACCCGTCAAGGCGTGCGAGTGCTCGTGGAACGCGGGGCAGGGCGGGGGGCCGCCTATGCGGATGAAGAGTACGTCCAGGCGGGGGCGGTGCTGGTTTCCACGGCGGCCGACTTGTTCGCCCAGGCCGAATTGATCGTGAAAGTGAAGGAGCCTCAGCCCGAGGAGTGGTCCCTGTTGCGCGAGGGGCAGCTGCTCTTCACCTACCTCCACCTGGCGGCGGATCGCCAGCTCACCGAAGCCCTGATGGCCAGCGGGGTGACGGGGATCGCCTATGAGACGGTCCAGGTGGGGCAGCGCCTGCCCTTGCTCGAACCGATGAGCGAGGTGGCAGGTCGCATGAGCGTGATGGTGGGCGCCTATTACCTGGCCAAGCACGCTGGGGGGCGCGGCACTTTGCTCGGGGGCGTGCCCGGAGTGCTCCCGGGGCGGGTGGTCATCCTAGGCGGCGGGACCTGCGGCACCAATGCGGCCAAGGTGGCCACGGGCATTGGGGCGGATACCACCATCCTCGAAATCAGCAGCGAGCGCATGACTTGGCTGGATACGGCGATGCCGGGGGCCAAGACCCTCTACAGCAGCGAGGCGGCCATGCTCGAGATTTTGCCGAGCACGGATCTGCTGATTGGCGCGGTCCTGGTGCCGGGGGCCAAGGCACCGAAACTGGTTTCCCGGGAGATGTTGCGCAGCATGCGGGAAGGGACCGTGGTGGTGGACATCGCCGTCGATCAGGGCGGCTGCTTGGAAACGACCCGTGCGACCACCCACGAGGATCCGGTCTACATCGAGGAAGGGGTCATCCATTACTGCGTGGCCAATATGCCGGGGGCCTACGCGAGAACCTCGACCCAAGCCCTGACAAGCGCTACCTTGCCCTACGTCCAGCTCCTCGCCACGGCCGGATTGGAAGCGGCCTGTCTCCGCGCGCCGGAGCTCATTGGCGGGATCAATTGTCATCAGGGGATCCTGACGCGCCGAGAGGTGGGCGAGGCCCACGGCCTGCGCTGGGGGGCGGCCTTCGCCGGATGAGTGCACCGCCGCCGACCTCGACCTCCCTGGCCGACAGGGCGCCCCTGGATCGCCGCCTCAGCGATGGCATGGGGGTGCGCTTGCGGCCCATCATACCCCAGGACCGCGAACGCATTCAGCGCGCCTATGCCCTGCTCTCCGAGGCCTCCCGCTACCAGCGCTTTTGGGAGAGACCGCCCCAGTTGCGCGAAGCCCATGCGGAGCGCTTGAGTTCGACCGATGGCAAGGACCACGTCGGATGGATCGCCCTGAATCCTGAGGATGCGGACTTTCCCGGCTTCGGCGGCGCCTCCTACTGGCGCTGCAGGGAAGATCCCACCCAGGCGGAAGTCGCCCTGACCATTGCCGATGCCTGGCAGCGCCGGGGGCTGGCCACCTTGCTCTTTTCCGTGCTGTGGTTTGAAGGATGGCGCGAGGGGATTCGAACCTTCACGGGACAATGCCTGCGGCAGAACAGGGCCATCCGCCGCTGGTGGCAGGAAATGGGCGGGCAGATGGTCGAGGAAAGCCGTCTCTGCCGTCTCCGACTCGACTTGGAAGCCCCGGATATTCTGCTGCAGAGGATTGCCTTTGAGATTCGTCCCGGACCGCGTCGCGTCGAAGTCGCGGAGTGGATGCGCGACTGGCAAGCCGTCGCCGGGACCGCTTCCGCGTCCTCGCCTTCTCCGAATCGGGGGTGAGCCGAGGCGCTCA
>CAZKGI010000040.1:0-16390 GCA_964552315.1 uncultured Akkermansia sp.
GCCCTGGCCGTGGACGGACCTCATCCACCGCGAGAACCTCATCCACCGCGAGAACTATGACCGGCACTTCGAAGAAGGCGTCCGCGACGACGAGCACACGCAAGGATCCAGGCAAGACCACCCGCACCAAGTCTTCCGCGTCGGTCAAGGGCGGATCCCAGAAGACGGGTTCCAGCGCCAATGCCCCGCGCCATCCACTTTACTCTCCTCCCGCTACGGCAGGGAGCGCGATCAAGGGTCGGAAAAGCTGAGGCTTGACAAGGGCGCAGCGGAGTGCGTTTCCTCTTCGTTATGGCTCAGCAAACCTCCGGCGACGATCCTGCCTTTCCTCTTCCGTTCCCCTCTGCGGATCCCTCCCAGATTATCCCGACCGGGCTGACCAAGCGGGAATACTTCGCGGTGCACCTCTTTGAGGGCGTGATCTCCCGGCTCAGTGTCAACTGCACGCTCCAGGACAAGGCCAACTACGCGGTGGAGGCGGCCGATGCCCTGTGCAAGGCGCTTTCCGCAAAGGACTGAACCCGTTTGCCGGGGCCGAGAAGGGACTGGGATCAGTCTTGTTGTTTGAGAACCCAGCGGAGTTCCGAGGCGAGACGCTCAGCCGTGTAGGGCTTGGGCAGGAGTCCGGCGAAGCCGTTCTCCAAAGCGGCGTTGCGGGCGTTCTGTTCGAGGTAGCCGCTGCTGACGATGACCTTGGCCGAGGGATCGATCTGCTTGATGGCCAAGGTCGCTTCCAGTCCGGAGATGCCCCCGGGGAGAGCGAGATCCATGACCACGGCGTCATAGGTTTGGCCAGCTTCGTGGGCCTTCCGATAGAGCTCCACCGCGGCTTCTCCGCTCAGGGCGGTGTCGGCCACATGACCGAGTCGTTGGATGATGGTGGAGGCCAGGACCTGCATGGTGTGCTCGTCATCCACGACGAGAATGCGGGCGGGCGGGGGAGCGGCGGTGTCGGGTCCTGAGGTTTGGGGGAGGGTGTCTATCGGATTCATGGAAGAAAAGGGTCAATAGGCCGTGTAACTGACTTTTTGGATCTCGTCCAGAGTGGTATTGCCAGAGAGAACCTGAAGAAGGCCCTCCTGATAGAGGGTTTGGTAGCCGGACTTGCGGGCGGCTGCCCGCAGCTCGGTTTGCGAGGCTTGACGTTCGACCAGGTCGGCGAGCTCCGTGTTCATTTCGGTCATCTCGATGAGGGCGATCCGACCGGTGTATCCCGTGCCGGAGCACTCGCTGCAGCCCGAGGCCATGAAGATGGGCTTGCCGTCCTTTTCGAGCGGGAGACCCTGCCGGGCGAAGAGCTCGCGGATCTGCGGAGTCGGCGTCAGGGGGCGCTTGCAGTAGCTGCAGAGCTTGCGGACGAGGCGCTGTGCCTGGGAAAGAGCGAGGGAATCCGCGACGAGGTGCGGTTCCACCCCCATGGAGAGCAGGCGGGAAACCGCTCGCAGGGAGTCGTTGGCGTGCAGGGTCGTGAGCACGAGGTGACCGGTCAGGGAGGCGTTGATCGCGGATGTGGCCGTCTCGGTGTCACGGCACTCACCGATGAGGATGACATCGGGGTCGGAGCGGAGCAAGGCGCGCAGGCCGGTGGCAAAGGTAAGATCGTGGGTGGGATCGGTCTGGGTCTGGTTGATGCCCTCGATCTCGTACTCGATGGGATCTTCGATGGTGTGGATGTTGACGTCCTCCCGGTTCACGGAGTGGATCAGCGCGTAGAGAGTGGTGGTTTTGCCAGAGCCGGTGGGCCCGGTGATGAGAACCAGGCCCTGGTCCCGGCTCATGACCCGTTTCACGATCATGCTTTGCCGCTTGGAGAGATTCAGCTGGGAGAGTTCCTTGACCCCCTCCTGCTTGTCGAGGAAACGCAGGATCATCTTCTGCATTTCATTGCGGCAGGGCACGGCGGCGACCCGCACGTCGATGCGGCGGCGACCAATGGAGAGGCCGAAGCGCCCGTCGAGGGCCTCCTGCCTCGACTGGTTCATGTTGGCGTAGTTCTTCAGAATCGCCACGAAGCGTTGCAGCATCTCCTGCGGGGCCGTGTAGATGACGCGAAGCTTTCCATCGATCCGGGCCCGGAAGCGGGCCACGTTGTAATACTTCTCGAGGTGGAGGTCGGAGGCACGACTGGCGATGGCGGTGTAGAGCACCCAGTGAATCAGCTCCTCAGGGCCATGGTTGAGGTTCTGGGGATTGATGGACGCCATGTCCTCGGGTTCGATGACGACGAGACTGTCCGAATCGGCGAGACTGAGCGTGGACTTCTCCACCTCGATCCCGACCGTCTTGGCCACATGGGTGCTGCTCCGCGAGATGAGGTTGCGGATGAGGTCGGCATCGGCGAGGACGGGGACGAACTCGATGGGATCGTGCCCCTGCGAGAGCCATTCGTCCTCGAAGTTGTAGTTGTTCTCCTCGGCCGAGAGCAGGTAGATGCGACGGTCGCCCACGTAGAGGGGATAGACGTTGTGCTTCTCGAGGAGAGGGGTGGGAAACTTTTCCTGGCGATCCGCCTCCTCGGGGTTGTAGCAGAGGCGCAAGGGGCCGTCGATGAGATATTGCAAGGCCACGCCGAGGGAGGGCTGCAGGGTGTTGTAGCCCTCCCTTGTCAGGGGACCGGACTTGTCGACGGCCTCCGCGTAGAGCATGGAGAGGCGTTCGATTTCGGCCGGATCGTAGGGGTAGTGTTCGAGGAGCCAGCGGAAGGCCTCGTCGAGTCGGCCGGGGGAGAAATGGGGCTTGGCGAGGAATTCAATCGGATTTTCCCTCGGCAGGGGGGCGGTGGAAAGCCGCATGACGAGGTCCTTGCGAATCGTTTCGTATTGCTCCTGTGAGATCGCGACCTTGACGGCAAGAAAGGGAGGAACGCCCCACATGTCCGCGGAACGCGGCGCATGATGGGCGAAGACGAGGCAGGGGCCCAGCGTGGCGATCGGCAGCCAGGGGGTGTCGGATTGGGGAAAGCGTCCGAGGCGGCGGAGGAGGCTTTCCGCATCGACCGAACAGGTCGCGCGGGGCAGCTTGACAGGCAGGATGCCGAATTGCACCGCCGTCCCTTCCAGCGACATCAAGCCCTCGATGCTCCCCATGAAGGCCTGGGACGAGGGCAGGGGGCCGGCGCTGGTGCCTGGCAAGGGAAGTGAGGCGGCGGGAGCGTAGCTCATGAACTAGCTGATTCAGCGTGAGCCGAAAGGCACAAAACCGGCATCGTGATGGTAGGGATTCCCGAGATCGGATCCATCAAAGACGATCTTCAGTCCGGCGCCGCTCATGCCGGGCTCGAGGAGGCGCCAAGAGGATCCGAGCCATTCGGCGCGATAGTCCTTCGCGTCGTTCGAGGGGCTCGGGTTCCAGTCGATTCTCATGAAGGGGCCACTGACGTTAAGCTCGCCGCTGGGATTGGGATCCCGCCACTGCAGGGTCCGCAGGAGCTGCATTTCATCATCCGCGGAAGCGGGCAGGTGTGCGCTGCGGAGATCGTAATGTGAGTGGCTGTATTCCCGTGTCGCCTTGTTCAGTGTTTCGACCACATTCTGGGCAACCCCGCGCCGCGAGCCTTCGTTGACCGTGCTGACACTGGGCACGGCGATGGCCGCGAGAATGCCGACAATCGCGATGACCACCAGCATTTCCACAAGGGAGAAGCCCTGGGGACGGGGCGTTGTATGGGAGAGGTTCACCAGTGAGACGGGGGGAAGGTTAGGCTGTCCGGGCGATTGGACCGCCCGGCCACTCAATAGGGAATGGCCTGGGACGTGGCGCTGTCGAGAAGCTCGCTCTTGCGCAGCGATTCGAGATTTCCGGGCAGGCGCAGTCCGTAGCCCTTGGGGACAAAGTCGCTGAGTTGTTCCGGCGCGAAGGCCAGGTAGGGGATGAGCAGGGAATAGCGTTGCTGGTCGTTGAGGGTGGCCCAGGTGGGGGCCACGTTTTCCCGTCCGTTGGCTTGGAGGTAGGCGACAATGGCCACATTGACGGCCTCGGCCCGGGAGATCGCCAGATTGCGCTCCGAATCCTGCTTGATCTCCACGATGTTGGGAACGGCGAGGAAGGCGATGATGCCGATGATGCTGACCGCGGCGAGGACCTCCACGAGGGAGAAGCCACGACGGGAGGGAGAGAGGGAGGCGGGCTTCATGGGAACAAGGGGGGCTTGGTAGGGCGGTTCACTTCAACTCGACCTTGGGGTAGGAGGAGGCGCTCCAGCTGTCCAGCAGGAGGTGTTGTCCGGTTTTGCTGAGGGCGGCGCTTCTGACTTCGTTATCCGAGGTGGTGTTTGCGAGAAAATGGGAAAAGGTGGTGTCGTCGAGGTAGGCCTTGACCAACAGCAGCCTGGCCTTGCTGTTTCCAGCCTCGTTGTACATCTGACGCGTGGCGGCCAGTCCCTGGGTTTGGGAGACATGGTTCACCCAGGCATTGACGGCACTTTGCACCACGGCCTGTTGCTGGCGGGCGACGACGCGGCGGGTGTCCTGCGCGGCGTTGGAAAAGGCGGAGATGACGAGCGCCGACATGATGCCGATCACCGCGATGACGATCAGCATCTCCACCATGGTGAAGGCCGAGAGGCGCGGGTTGGAACGTGGCGTCGTCATCTTGGGGGACGGGCGAGAGCCGCCCGCGTTCCGAAGGATTTCGGTCCGGGGCGGCCTCGAGGATCACGCGGGGAGCGCGGGATTCAGCAGAGCGTCCGGACGATCAGCCCTCGGGCTGGTCTTCGGCATGCCCCGTGTAAATGAGTTGCTGGCTGGTGGCATCCCACTTGAGGAATTGGAGTGCTCCTTCCTGATCCGTGCTGGAAAGGCCGGGAACGCCAAAGAAGGTGTCCTTGAAGGGGCCTTGCTCCGTGACCGTGCCGCCGGCGACGATGCGCGAGACGATGTTGGAGGGATTCTGATCACCCGACGCGAAGTTCAGGCCGGCCGCCTGGGCCGAGGCGAACACCGAGGCGATGTTCTGGGCATTGCGACGATTCGTCGCCTCCTTGGCAGAATCGTTGATGCGACCGATGTTGGGCACGGCGATCGCGGCGATGATGCCGATCACCGCGATGACGACGAGCATTTCCACAAGGCTGAAGCCAGCCTTTCGGTGTAGGGAGGCAGAGAGGTGGGTTTTCATAGGATGGGTCTGTGGTTCGTAGGTTTGTGTTTTTTTCGGTTGGAAATGGATGGCGACAGAGTCTGGCCTAGGTAAGATTATCAATAAATTCCATATTTTCAATTAAATTTATAATGAAAGCCTGCTTTGTTGCGCATTCTCCTTCCCTTCAGGTTCATCGCTTCTTCAGGAGGGCGTCGCCGAGGGAGAAGACCGGGGCGTAAATCGCGTAAATGAGGAAACCCACCAGCGTTCCCAGGACGACGATGGTGAGGGGTTCGATGAGCTTGTCGATTTGGTTGGCGGCGGTATCGAGCTCGTCCTCGTAATCCTCGGCGATCTCGTTGAGCAGTTCGGTTCCCCCTCCGGTTTCGGCAGCGGTTTCCATCATGCCGCAAATGACGCGGCCCTCTTCCCCGAGCCAATGGGACTCAACCAGGAAGGCGTCTGGGAGGGTGAGACCGTCGAGGATGTGTCCTTTGACGCGTTCGAAGAACTGGCGGTAGTGGTGATGCCAGGCGGTCTTGGCGGTGATGTCCAGGGCGGTGGTGAGCCGCACGTTGGCCTCGATGAGCAGAGAGAGGGTGCGAAAGCCGACCGCGGCGGCGGACTTGCGGATGAGCCCGCCGATGACCGGCAGTTTCAGGAAAAAGGTCTGCAGGGAGGGGATGCGTGCGATGCGTCCCCAGTTGCGGAAGAGGAGGATGAGGCCGATGACCGGTAGGGCGGCGAGCCAGGGCTGCTGGAGCAGAATCTTGGAAAAGGCCATCATCATCTTCGTCGCCCCCGGCAGGTCGGTGTTCAGCGAGGCGTAGAGCTTCGACATGGCGGGCACGAGGGTGAAGCTCATGGTGATGACCACGCCGACACCAAGACTGGTGACAATGGCAGGGTAGATCATTCCGGACTTCAGCTTGCGCAGGATGCGAGAGGTCTTTTTCTGGCTGCTGCCGAGGCGGCGGAAGATCTCCGGAAGCCGTCCCGACTCTTCGCCGGCGCGGATCAGGGCGACGATGTCGGGCGTGAAGACATCGCCCTTCTTCTCCATCGCGTCGCTGATCTTCTCGCCCTGGGTCAGCTCGTGAGCCACATCGGCGATGATGCCGCGGAAGCGGGGCGTTTTGACGCGGTTGGCCTGCAGGTGGAAGCTCTTGACGATGGGAATATTGCGGTCGAAGCACTTGGCCAGACCGTTGAAGAGGGCCACGCGGTCGTCGATGCTGTTGCGCTTGTGGGTGAAGCGCTGGATGGTCTCGTCCAGGCCAGTCACGTCACTGACCTCAGCGGTTTCGACGGAGGTTTTGCCCGCGCCGAAGATGGCCTTCTCATCCGTGCCCGTATCAACCAGGGCAACCGTCTTGCGTCCGGTGTGGATATTAGTTAGGGCGACTTTCTTGATCATGGGAGAGGGGGCAAATGAGTTTCACTCGAAATGGGCGACGCGCGGAAGTGGGGAGGGCAGGACGCTATCCCCGGAGATCACGTCGAGGCTGGCACTGCGCAGGGTCTCTTCCGATCCTCCAGTCCAGCGAGCCGTTCCCGAGGGCTCCGTCGCCGCGCTGGGTTTCCAGGTGATGCGGACGCGCGTGGCTGTCACGGGCCCCAGACCGGTGATGTCGAGGGGCTGTTCGCTGAACTGGAGCGACTGAACCGAAGCTTCGGGGGGGAGCAGTCCGGAAATTTCATCGGCGGGCACGCCCACGCGCCGCAGGGCAGCGGCATTTTCCAGGTAGTTTCCGGCCTTGGCGGTGCGCTCGGCGATTTCCTCCTGGGTGACAAAGGCGAGGGAGAGGGAGGCGGCGGCCCCCACCCCCACGGCCAGCATGCTGCCGGCGACGAGGGCCTCGATGAGCGTGTAGGCCCGGTTTCGGATTCTGGATGGGGACGATTTCATGCTTAGAGCCGGTTCGTTTCGATCCAGGCCTCCCGGCTGAGAAGCGGCGCAAGCCGGTAGGTCTCGGGGTCCATTTCCAGGGTGAGTGTGCCATGCTCGACGCTGAGGCGGTGGTTTCCACGGATGCCGCCAAGCAGCTTCGCGTCGGCGATGGCGCTGAGGTCAAAGGCAAGGCCGGTGCCCTGGAGTTCGACGATGCTGCGCCACTCCGGGAAGGGGAAGGCCCCGCGGAACTGCACGACCGTTTCCATGGGGAGGGCCCGTGCCGAGGCGAGGACCAGGATGAGCGGGCGATGGTTTTCGTGAAAGAGTTCGATCCGTTCCAAGGATCGCCCCGCCCGATTGTCGACCACCAGGACTATCGGGGACTGGGAGACGGCCGCGCTGGCGGCACCAGAGTCGCTTTGGCCGACGAGGCGGAGGCGGGAGAGGTCCTCGACGACGATGTGGTGGAGATCGGGATGGTCGAGGAAGACCTGCAAGCTGCCGCGACCATTGCTGTGGTAGATCGTCCCGTTCCGGGCGTTCATCTGGAGGAGCCGGTTGTCGATCGATTCCTCGAGGGTGGTTTCGTCGATGGCGTTCATCAAGGCGGCCAGGGCGTCTTGGGGCAGGGGCGTCTGGGCCTCGAAAATTTGGCAGATTTGGCGCAGTGTCAGGGGAGGGTTGGCCTTGGCCAGGCAGGCGAGCAGCACGGTGGAGGAGAGATCCGAATGTTGGCTGAGCTCGGTGGCGATGGAGAGAGGGGGCTGGGCCTCAATGAAGGCGAGATGGGTGGCGTCGTCGGGTCCTGCCGCCTTGGTGGGGGGGGCCGTGGATTCACTGCGCGCGGTGTCGCCACGAAGCTGGAAGGGAAGGGAGGGGGCAAGGCGGGCGAGATAGGAATTTTGCGGATTGATGACGGGATCGAGCAGCTCCAGCTCTCCCTGATAGGCCGGCCCCGATTCCGCGTGGCCGGTGGTGCGCCGATAGGGCGGGGCATTCAGGGGCAGGACTTCCTCGCCTCGGGGGTTGAGAAAGGTGGTGGCGCCAGCGATCCGGCCGGGCAACAGGTATTCCTCGGCGCGGAGCCCCTGGTCGAAGTCGCGCGCCGCCGCGTCCCAGAAAGCAGCGCGCCCCTTAACGCGAAGGTCGCCCATGATCAGGGGAGTCGGGTCCGTGGGCTGGACGGGGGCGTGCAGGGAGAGGAGTTCGCCGGAGAGGGCGGGATGCTGATTGCGGAGACGCTGCACCCAGGGCGACGTGCCGATGCCATCCTCGATGTCGAGGCGGGCGTCGACGCTGTGGCTGGAGCCCGGGGTGACGCCGTTGCGGGAGGGAGGACCGAGGACATCGTGGCGGAGGGGCACCCCTGCGTAAGCGTGAAGGATGGCGCGAGTCCGCCCGTCTGGGAATGTCAGGGTGAGGTCCGCGTCCAACGGAGCGTCCTCGTGAAGCGAACGAGCATAAAGGGCGAGTCGCGCCACAGCGCGGGCGTTGGCACTGGCGTTGCGGCGCTGGATCGCTTCGAGACTGGCCTCGACCTGGGAACTGCGGGCGTTGAGGAGGGAAAACCAGGCCGCCGTTCCCAAGGTGCCCAAGCCTGCCAGAACCAGACAGACCACGAGAATGCTGCCGCGTTGGCTGGCGGTGGCGCGTCGCTGGGCAGGGTATAGGTTCATCGGTTGGAATGGGGGCGAGCGATCAGAGTTCCGGAAACACGGGGAGGACCAGGCCGAGAGAGCTGCGCGCTCCCTGGGCCTCGTAGGCCGCCAGGGGGGAATGGGCCGGAGCCGACGGCGGGGGCAGAGTCACGCTTTGCAGGTCGACGGCGGGATCGGGAAGCCAGAGGAAATAGAAGGGGACGGATTCGGCCACCTTGAACCGGTCGATTGCCGTTCCCTCGAGCACGGCGCGGCGGGAGCGATGCTCAAAGGCAACAAAGGAGGGCAGGGGCCAGGCGGAGGAATCTCCCGGGTAGAAGACGTCGTAGTAATGGGACAGGCTGCCGTTCTGGTAGCGTCGGACGGAGGCGTAGGTGCCAAGGGGCTGGGAGGTGGAGAGAAAATCGATTTCGTAGACCGCCAAGACGCGGAGATGACCGGGCTCCTCGGAGGGGGCCAGGAGAAAGAGGCTGCTGTTTGGATGCGTGGCCGCCGGAACGTTGCGGATGGGGAGGTCGTAAATGGCTGCGGCCGCTGGCTCGGCCTGTATCAGGTAACGGCGGAAGTCTTCGGGGCTGTCGAGGCGGGGAGGCCGCTGCGTCGATCCCGGTTCGCCCGCCGCGTAGGGGAGAAACTGGGGACGGACCGTATTGGGGCGGGAGCGGGGCAGGCAGTGGATCACGGAGGCCCCGGCGGCCTCCTCGATGAGGCGGTCCCGGAAGTCTTGTGCCAAGGCGGCCCGGCCATAGTTCGGAGCCGCATAGGCCCCGATGGTGGCGCCTTCCTGCTCGTAGAAGGCCTGACAAATCTCTTCACCGACGGTGACGGTGACCACGCGGGCGAGGCGCTTCGAGTGGGTCGAGATGCTGGCGTAAACCAGGGCCGCGGCGCCCATGAACACGGCTGAGAGCGAGATGGCGACGAGCATCTCGACAAAGGTCCACCCGCGAGTGACCGCGGCGCTGACTGTCGTAGATTGGGTCATCGAAGGGCGGCTGGGACGGCGTGGGCGGAACTTCCGCGCCGTCCTTTCCAAACTCCTGCACTTACCGCGCCGGAGGGGTGGCGGCGGAGGACCGGTCAGGGGGGGAGTTTTTGACAGCACCAGGGCTTCGCCTTTGGTTCGGGGGGGCGCTTGCAGCCTCCGCTTCGCGCGCGGCTCCGAATCGGATCAGGCCCATGCGTCGATCCGCGGCATTCCCCTGGGCATCCTCTCGGCTTTGCCCGTGTAGGGCATAGCCGACACTGGGGCTGAGGTCGTAGGCCACCTGCATGGTCTTGCCGGTGAACTCCCTGGTCTCGGGGTCGACCCAGCCGAGCACGACGCTGTCCTCGTCGATGGAGACGACGCGCAGGGCCTCGCTCTGGTTGGGAATGAGCTGGGGTAGGTCGCGTCCCTCCTCGAGGATGATGTCCCCGAGCAGGACCCTCAAGCCCACGTCGCTGCGGCTGCGTCCGGTGACGCGCAGACCGCTGAGGCGCTGGCGGATGCGCAGCTCTTCGGGGCTGTTTTCCTCTTGGGTTTCCGGATTCTCATCCGGATTGCGCCGGGCGTAGGGATTGCGTTCGCTTTCCTTGAGCAGCAGGGGGCGCTTGTCCTGGGGACGGAGGTCGATGGGACGTCCGGGCGTAAAGTTGGCTGCGGGAGCCAGGGCCGGGGCCTCCTGGGCGGCGAGCGGGGCCGCCAGGGCAAGCAGGGCACTGAGCGTCGCAAGCAGGGAGTGGGGGCGAGTGTAAGGACTCATGTTCGGTGAAGGTGGGGACGGAGGGGCGAATTCAGGAGTCGAGAATAGGAACCTGAAGCTGCACGACGAGGTGGATGTCATTGCCACGCTCTCCCCGGGTGAGGGTGCACTTGGTGATGCGGCAGGTGGGAATGGTTTCCTCGATCTGGCCGAGCCAGTTCAGCGCCTTGGCGTAGTCGTCCACGACGACGAGATCGGCGACGAGGGCCTTGGACAGGAGCGAACCCTTCTCCACTTCCCGGGTGTCGAATTTTTGGGAGATGAGAAAGACCTCGCTCTCCCGGATGGCTTCCGCAATGCGCTGCTCGGCGTCCTGTGAGTTGCGATGGGCTTCGAAGTGAGGCTGCCATTCGTTGTAGAGGCGGCGCAGTTCGACGGTCTTGGCATCGAGGGACTTCAGCTGGATCTGGGCGAGCTGGACCTGGTTTTCGGCCAGCTCGGCTTCTTGTCGGCTTTGCTCCGCGAGTTGTTGCGCGGCCGTGGTGGCGTCGCGCAGCGAATTGACCCCGTAGAGCATCGCCGCGGTCAGGAAGGCGAGGAAAGCACAGGCGGCTTGGTGACTCTTCATGGTAAAGTGTTAGTTGGCCTTGTGGATGAGGGTGGCTTGAAAGTCCGTGGACCTTTCGCCCTTCACCTGCTGGGCGGAGTAGGTCTCGTAGTGGAGGGCGTAGATGGAATCGAGCGTGGTCTCGATCTGTCCGCTGCCCCCGCCGTCGATCTTCAGTTGCAGGAAGGTGTGGGCTGGAATCTCCGGGTTCCGGGACAGGGAGAGTTCCGCTATGGTCGAGTCCTTGGACATGCTGCGTCCCACGGCCACGGTGACGGGCTGGAGGGGACGGGCGCCCTCGAGCCATTTGGCGAAGACCTCGGCCCGCTTCGCCTCGTCGACGAGGCCCTGCTGCGCGGCGAGCAGGGAGGCCTCCTCGGCCTTGGCGTTGGCCGTGCGGATGCGCATTTCCGCCTCGGTGGCCTCGGCCCGCTTCTTGCCCAGATAGAAGGACAGGCTGAGCGCGATGGAGGCGACAGCGACGAGATAGAAGCACAGGGGAATGAGCCGGTATCCGGAGGGAAGACCGGCCGAGACGCTGGGCCGTTCCGTTTTGAAGTCGTGAATGAGATCGTTCATGGGGCGTGTCAGTATCTCGCGAGCAGGTTCCAAAGATTGTTCTCCTCAGTCACGTCGATGATGTGAAGCTTGCCGAAATGGGGAAGGTAGTCCGAGGAGAAGCCGCCGTTCTTGCGATCCTCCATGAGCAGGATGCGGGTGGAGGCGTCCGCCTTTTCAATGAAGGGGCGAACCATTTGAAGGACCGTGGCTCCGTCACCGGTAGCGATCCCGCTGCGGCAGCGCAGGTCCTGCCATTGACCCCCTCGTTGCCTCACCACGCAGAGCGATCCCTCCAGCCAGACGACGACAATGAGGTCCTGGCTCTTGAGGGAATTGTCAGCGGCGATGCGGTTGAGCAACTGGGCGGTCATCGCGAAGAGGCCCGAACAGATCCGCGCGGCGCGCAGGTTGTAATGGCGCAGGGACTCCTCGATCGACTTGACGAGGGACTCGTCGCAGGCCATCACCAGACTGGCGCTGGTCTCGGGATTGTGGTGAATGGCATAGCGCTTGGTGCGGTCGTGCTTCGTCCCGAGGATGGACTTGGGATTGAGCCGCAGCTCCTCCTGCCAGCCTTTCTTGCGGGAGAGGTTGTGTTCCAGGCCGATGATGAATCGCTGATTGAGCGAGATGCCCAGCCAGCCATCCTCCGTGGCGGCGCGCCAGGTCTCTGCGAAGTGGGGGAGGATTTCGACGAATTCGCCCTCGGCTTCGGCGACGCCGTCCACCTGCCCCTTGCGGTTGATGGAGGCCCAGGAGACCCGGCCCCGGCTGATGTTCAGCAGCAGGGAGCGCCGCTTCGGGAAGCGTTGCTGCCAAGTGAAGCGGGGATTGTCCGGTTCGGGCCGGAAGGCGGCGAAGGTGAGGACGTCCTTGATGTCTTTGAATTCCATGACAGGTCAGCGGGGCAGAGAGGTGTTCCGTTCCGCGAGGGAGGCCTCGCGATGGAGGTATTCGGCGACTTCGTGTTCGGTGAAGCCGGTCTTCGGCGGCAGGCTGGAGCGCCAGCCCTCGAACTCACGCAGTTTGAGGGAGTGCTCGAAGTTCATCATCCCCTTGGTGGTGCCGGTCTCGAGTTCGTGGTCGAGACGCTTGAAGTCACCGCGCCGGATCATTCCGGTGACGGAGTCGTAGGGGAAGAGGATTTCGTGGATGGGGAAGCGACGTTCCCGCTGCGCGTCGAAGAGCAATTGCTGGCAGAGGATCATCCGCATCGAATCGGCGAAGGAGAGCATGGCGTTTTCCATCCGTTCGCTCGGGATCAGCTTGAGGAAGCGCTGCACGGTCTGGGCCGCCGAGGAGGTGTGCATGGTCGCGATGACGACGTGTCCCGTCTCGGCCGCCTGCAGGGCGATCTCCGCGGTTTCGCCATCGCGAATTTCCCCGACCATGATGACATCAGGGGCCTGGCGCAGGGAGGCCCGGAGGGAGCGGGCAAAGTCGAACTCGTCCGAGCCGATTTCCCGTTGAGTGATCAGTGAGGGCAGGTGGGTCGGCAGGAGGTATTCGATCGGATCCTCGAAAGTGATGATGTGCTCGCGACGCCGTTCCGCCCGGGCCGTGATCATCGAGGCAATCGTCGTCGACTTCCCCGAGCCCGTGGCCCCACACACGAGAAAAAGGCCGTTTTCCGCCTCGAGATAGGCCTTGAGCGCCTGGGGAGGGAGGGAAATCTGCTGGGGGCTCGGGATCTGGTTGGGGAGCAAACGCATCACCCAGCGGAGCCGGCCACGAGTGACCAGTTGGTTCACCCGGAAACGCAGCGGCCCAATCTGCATGGCGTAGTCCAGCGTCCCCGGTCGGGCCTCCAGGGCGTGCTCGGGTTGATAGACAAAGGAATCGACCACGAGATCGCCATTTTTTCGGTAAATGAGCTGTTCCCAGGGGGTGACGTAGAAGTCACTGATGTTGTGGTGCTGCGCGAGGTGCAGGATGCGGTTCCCCAGAGGGCTTCTTTCGTCGATGCCTTGCATGTCCTGGAAGAGTCGGTGGGAGAGAATCGAAAGGGCGAGCGCCGTTTGTTTGGAAGGCCTTCAGGCCTCCGCGTGGGTCGGCAATCGAGTGCCTGAGTATAAAAACAATAAAAATTATAATTTAACAAATTACATCCGCAAGTGTTTTGGATATTCTAATATTTCTAAAAACATTTCTTGATGATTAAGTTCGCTGAATTACAATTGCAGCTGAAATTTTTATAAAAGGCATGAAACTCGCCCCCCTCACTTGGCTGACAGTGGCCTGCCTGGCGATCTCGCCCCTTTCCGCGCAGATCGGACAGCAAATGGCCTTGGCGAACTCCCCTGCCTACGAGGCCGCGGCACGACCGCTGCGCAATGCCCCGCCGCGCCAATACAACTTCTCCCGGGCCGTCCTCAGCGACGTGATGCGCCTGATGGCAGAAGACGCGGGCATCGGCTTCTTCGGCTTGCCAGAGGGCAGCGGCAACGGGGACCAGCTCGTCACCTTCACGCTGAACGCCAGTCCCTTTGCGGCCCTGGAAACCTTGGCCAAGGCCAATGGCGTGTCCCTGATCTACGACAGCGGCATTTGGTATCTGCGTCCGGCCAACGACCAGGAGCTGATCGGGCGCATCTATGAGATCAATTACAACGCCCAAGAGCTGGTCACCAAGAACAACCAGTCCACCCAGAGCGCGAACAGCTCCAGTTCCATCGGCGCGGGGAGTTCTGGTCTGAACCTGCAAGGGGCCCCGGACTACTTCGTCACCGAGCCCTCGCGCATTCTTGAGGACATTCGGAAGATCCTCGACATCCCCACCACCGGCAGTCATGCCCAGTTCGCGCCGACCGCCTCGGTGGACAGCGTGGCCCAATTTTCCGTGGCCGGTCTCCAGGGGCAGCCCGAGTTGGTGGTGCGCACGCCGGGTTCCGCTTCCTCGGAGGACGGAGCCGGCCAATCCAAGGTGATTTGGAACAGCGATTCCAACACGCTCTATGTGGTCGCCTCTCGCCAGCAACACCAGTGGATCGAGGCCTATCTTGCCTCCGCGGACCGTCCGCAGCCAATGATTGCGGTGGAGGTGAAGTTCATCGAGACGAGCCGCGACCCGAGCAGCGACCTCGGCATCGACTGGAACGGAGTCCTCGGCTCCAATGGCCTCGAGGTGGGGCTTTCCGAGAATGCGGGCCCCATCAATTTGAATCACATCGGCGGCTATTCCCTGCCAACCGCCATCCTGAGCTACAGCGATCTGAACCTGAAGCTTCGGGCCATCTACAACGACCGCAAGACCCGCATGGTTTCTTATCCCCGCATGGTCACCCTCGACAACCGGGAGGTTTCCTTTCGCAGCGTGGTGAACCAACCGGTGCTCGGCTCCACGGCGAGCGCCAGCCTTGGCGCGGGGGCCACGGAGACCTCGACGATCGAATACCTTCCCATTGGAACGGTCATCAACATCCTGCCCAAGCGCATGGCGGGGAACAAGATCCTCCTCAATGTCTCGGTGACGGTTTCCGACATTATCGGCACGGAATTCATCAACGGGAATCCCTTCCCCATCGCCACTTCGCGAGTCTACACGGCCCCCTTGACCGTGCAAAGCGGCTACACCGTGGCCATCAGCGGCCTCGATGCCGCCCGGACGGATGAAAACGAGACGGGCGTGCCCTTCCTCGGGCGACTACCCGTCATCGGCGGGGCCTTCAAGAACCGTCGTCAAGATCGCAGCCGGCAGCACCTCATGATGCTGATCACACCGGTGGCCTTGAACACCGGGACCGAAGGTCTCACGGAGAAACCCATCACCCGGGAGCCCTGGAAGGCGCATCCGCCGGTGCACCAACCGGTGGACTACGGCAAGGTGCCGGTGACCGAGGGGCGTCCCCGTCAATCCATGCGCGCCGAGCCCATTGCCGAAGTCCCCGAGTTTCAGGAGTCGGCCGAATCCCGCAAGGCGACGCGCAGCTTCGGCAAGACGGAAGCCCTCCGGGAAGCGGCACCCGTCAAGATGACCGAGCGGGCGCCTGCGGCTTCCGCGGAGCCCAATCCGGTCTCGAACGTGAGCTATCCCGAACCGATCGCCCCGACCACGGGAGCCACCATCCTCGCCGCGCGTCGTCCGGCCTTTCCCGCCGCCAGCCCTGCGCCGGTGAGGGCGGATACCCTGCCGGTTTCTTTTCAGGGCCCCGAGCCCGTCATGGCCCCCCGGGAGGCGGCGAAGCAGATAAGCACGACTCAACCTTTTCCGTCGACGAACGCAAGCCGGGAGGAGTCTTCAAGCGAGCAGAGCGCGGCGCTTTCCAACGAGGCCCCGGTCCAGGTCGAGAGCGTCCCGGAAAAGATCGAGCCCTTGCCAGCCGCCTCGGCGCTGAAGGAGAACAAGCCCACGGAGCAATCGCCGGTCCAGAAGACGACAGTGGCGCAGAAAGAGGAAGCGAAGAGCGCCCCCGAGGCTGCCAGTGGGGAAAAGGATCCACGTCTGAGCCAGATTCGCGAGGCGATCGAGCGCTTGGGCAAAGATCTGCGCAAGGTGCCAGAGGGCGAAGGGCGGCTCTCCCCCGACGATGCCCAATTGGTTCTGAATGTGCACGAGGAAGCCCAGAAGTGGCTCGGCGAGGTCGAGAAGGTCCGCGGCGACAAGAACAAGCCCATGACCGGCGCCCTCGGTGACGCGTGGTGGGACCTGATACACTTGAAATCCCAGGCCTCCAAACTGAGCCAGCGCTCTCCAGAGAGTCTCGCGGTGAAGACCGGCGAGTGATCGGTTCGGGGCAGCAGCGGACAGCGTCCTGAGGAAGACCCCATCTGGCGCGCTTGGCCCGGGCCTCACGCCGGGCCCGGCCTCACTTGGAAGGGGGAGGCAGGCGCACCTCGCTCAGGACGATGCGGTGGGGGGCATCCGGATTAATTTTGGTGACCGTCCGATAAGGTTCCAGATTGGGAG
>CAZKGI010000040.1:16490-29645 GCA_964552315.1 uncultured Akkermansia sp.
TGGGGGGCATCCGGATTAATTTTGGTGACCGTCCGATAAGGTTCCAGATTGGGAGACACCCAGACCTGGTCGTATCGAAAGATGGGGTAGTCCGAGGGGTAGGTGTTCCCCCAGCCCTGGCCCGCCACTGCGAAAGTGTCCACCATGCCGCTGGTTTGGAGGGGACGAAAGACGTCGTCGCTAGGAGGGGTTCCGAAATTGCCGGCCATGATGCGCGCGACATTGTTTCGGCGCATGGGATGTTCGCCCAGGTAGGTTCGAACGAGACGGCGGTTCTCTGTCCGGGCAGCGATCAGGGATTTCCAAACTTCGGGACGCCACATGTCGAGCCGGGGGGCGCAGCCCTCGAGATCGATGGCGGTGATGTCGAGGACGAGCCCGCCGGGACGTTTCAGGCGAACATGGAGAGCCTGTCCGCTGGGTTCTGTCAGGGTCGCCAGGGTGCTGCCGCTGCCGAGAATGGCCAACCCACCTTGGGTGGTGACGGAGCGATCCGCGCCGAAGAGCTGGTCAGCCACGGCATCGAGCACGGCTTTGTCCGGAGCCTCGCGCACGACGAGGAGGTGAGGCTGGCTTTCCGCAGCGCGGCGTAGAGCGGCCTCATTGCCGGCACAATGAACGGTGACGATGCGGAGCAGGGAGGGGTCCTCCTCCTGCGGGGCCTCGCTCCTCGATCGGGCGGCGGCGAGGGCTTCGCGCAGGATGCCGTGGGTCTCCTCCGAGAAGGCCACCCCCGAGAGAAAATACAGCCAGAAGAGAAATCCCGCGGCCGTGCTGCGGCAGGTGATCCAGCAGAGAAAGCTGAGCAGGGCTCCGGCCGCCGCCCAGGCCCAGAGGGGGACCAGCGTGATCGGCACCATGGCATCCCAGCGGTTCAGCAGGCAAATCGCCACCAGTCCGTAGACGAGCAACAGCAGGGGGGGAAGGGATACCGCGAGAAATTTCTGGATCTTTCGCCACATGACAATGGGGCCCGGGTTGTGGGAAGGGCTCAGGGTAGACCCGTTCGCGCGGTTTTGCTCGGGAATTTCTTCTCTTGCGGGTGGCGTCTTTCGCGGTTCGTTGCTGACATGTTGCGCCAACTCAAAGCGGACGTGTTGCAGGCCAATCGGCTTCTCGTCGAGGAGGGACTGGTTCGCCTGACTTGGGGCAATGTGTCAGGAATCGACCGGGCGGCCGGGCTGGTGGTGATCAAGCCCAGCGGCGTGGCCTATGCGGACCTGAGCATGGACTCCCTCGTCGTTCTCGATCTCGAGGGGACCATCGTCGAGGGGCGCCTGCGGCCTTCCTCTGATGCGCCGACTCACTTGGAACTTTACCGTGGTTTCCCCAAGATCGGGGGGATCACTCACACCCATTCTCCGATGGCGACGGCCTTGTCCCAAGCTGGGGTGGAGTTGCCCTGCCTCGGCACCACCCATGCCGACCATTTTTTCGGCACCGTTCCCCTGGTGCGCGAGCTGAGTCCCGAGGAGGTCGCCGAGGACTACGAGGGCAACACCGGTCGCGCCATTGTGGACTGCTTTCGCGATCGCTCCCTCGATCCGATGGCCATGCCGGCGTGCCTGCAGAAATTCCACGCCCCCTTTACCTGGGGACGGGACGCGATCGATTCGGTGAAGAACAGCGTGGCCCTGGAAGTCTGTGCGGCTATGGCCTTGCAGACCTGGAGCCTCCGCCCGGAAGCCGGTCCGCTGCCTCGGCACCTCCTGGAGAAGCACTACCGGCGCAAGCACGGGCCCGGGGCCTACTACGGACAGGTCTGAGATCGACTCGATATCGTGATCCTCCAGGACCGCGGGGAGGAAATACTCAGGCCGAAGGGCTGGGCGCGTCAGCCCAAGAGAGGGACGGGTCCTGGCCTGCGGCCGAGAGGGCCTGGGCGCGATCCGCGGAGAGGCTTTCCAAGAGAGTGGGGATGCCTTCCCGGGCCGGTGATTCCAAGCAGCCCTGGGTTTCCTCGACCTGCTCGCGGTATAGGGCAGACTCTTCCGCGAGGCGACGATGCACCTCCTGGAGTCGGTAGCAGGGAATGTTCGGATAAAGGTGGTGGATCAAGTGATAGTCATTGCCGTAGCCGAGCAGGGACCAGCGCAGCCAGGGGCTCACCTTCATGATGCGGGAATTGTCGAGCGCTCCGGTCCCGGCATTGGCATGCTGGAAGAGTTCCCGCAGCAGCATGAGGTAGGGGAAGACGTAGGCCAGGGGGAAAACCCAAAGGACGAAGAAGGCCGGGAAACACTGGTAGCCGGTGTGGTGGGTGATCAGGGCGGTGCTGCCCAGGAAAGTCGAGTAAAAACCCATCCTCAGGAAGGCGGTGAGCTTCGGACTGAGGGGGGACTTGCCGTCCGCGCCAAAGACGGACCGGGGCAGGAGGGCCCAGACCGTGAATCCAAGCAAGCTGAGGGTAACCAGTGTGCCCCAGACCGAAAAGCCAAACATGTTGGCCAGTCGCAGGAGCAGGGCGAGGACCAGGATGTGTCCAACCCCCAACCAGCTGACGATCGCCGCACAGGAGCGATGGGCATTCCGCTGCTCCGAGGCGCGTTGGCCTAACATGACCACCCGCATGAGGTCGATGAGGTTTGTCAGGACAAAGGGAGGCCAGAAAAAGCCGAGAACGTGGCGCAGCAGGAAGCTGCGCTTGGCCATGGGAAATCGGGCGTAAAAGCGCTCGAACTTGCCCCCGCCAAGGTTGGGGTCGAGCTCGGGATCGTTGGGATGGAGATGGTGACCGAGGTGCTTGGCCCGGTAGTTTGCCAGGGTGCCGAATACTGGATAAAAACAGAGGAGATCGGCGAGAACGTCATTCCAGCGCCGGTTGGGGTGCAGGAGGAAATGCGAGGCCTCGTGCCCCATGAGGGCCATGCGGTGCTGGAGGATGCCATTGAGACCCGCGGCCGGCAGCCAGACCGGCAGGGTCCACGCCCAGTGCAATCCTGCCGAACGGCGCCACAGGTCAAAGGCGATGGCCCCGCTAAGGACGAGAACGACGCAAAGATAGTCAAGCGCCAGGTAGACGAGGTTCTGCCAGGGGCTGACTCGACTCTGGGCGCGCAACCATTTTCCGTCGATGAGGCGTTTCATGGTGAAGAGCCGCAAAATGTCCTGCATCGCGGGGAAGGATCAAGCGATACTCACCCTTGCAGGGGCGCTTCGGTGAGGCGGCGCGCGAGAGCGTCGGACGATGACCTCGTCCTTGAGCTCAGGCACCTTGGCGACAGAAGTCAAGAAGGTGGCGGTGCACCTCGGTGGCGGCGATGAGGGCTCCATCCTCCAGGCCGGGAAGGGCCCCGGCAATCACGGGATAGTCCTCGGGTTGGGCGGGAATGCACCCGTGCGATCCCTTTACGAGGCCGGCATCGAGGGGGATCACATCCATCCGCATGCGGAACCCGAGTCGCTTCTGGAGAAGCCGCCAGGCCACCGACAGCTTGGGGAAGGGGAGTGCAGGATCGAGGAAGAGTTCGACCGGATCGTAGCCGGGCTTGCGGTGGATGTCGACGCAGCGGGCGAAGTCGGGGGCCTTGCGGTCGTCCTCCCACCAGTAGTAGGTGAACCAGCTGTCTTCCTCGGAAACGGCGACCAGGTCTCCGCTGCGTTCATGGGCGAGGCCGATGGCGGCCTGGCTGGCGCGGTCGTGCACCTCGGCAATGCCCTCCTGCTGGCAGAGGAGTTCGGCGACCTCGTCGCGGAGGGCGGGCTGGTTCACATATACGTGGGCCACCTGGTGATCGGGAATGGCAAAGACGGCGCAGTTGCCAAGGTCGATCATTTCCTGGCCCAGTTCCTCCCTCCAGACGAGCCAGCCCCTTTCGCGGAAGAGGCGGTTGAGGTGGATGGCGCGCTTCACGGGGACGAGGCCGTACTCGCTGAGCACCACCACGCGCACCCCGCGGGATTCAAGGAAGCCAGTGAGATCCCCGACGACACGGTCGATGTCGCGGAGATCGCCGACGATTTCCGCGACATCTGGGCCGAGGCGTTGCAGGTTGTAGTCGAGGTGGGGCAGGTAGACGAGGTTCAGATGCGGAGAGTAGCGTTCCTCAAACCACTGCGCGGCCCGCGCAATCCATTCACTCGAGGCGATGCCGGCGGCTGGCCCCCAAAAGGCCGGAAAGGGGAAGGCGCCGAGATCCTCTCGGATCGCGTCCCGTAGACCCATCGGCCAGGTTTGCACGTCGAAGAGCTTGTTTCCGTCGGAACGATAGATCGGTCGTGGGGTGATCTGGTAGTCGGCGCTGGAGTAGAGATTGTTCCACCAAAAGACTTTCGCGCAGGTGTAGGCGGGGTTTTCGTCGCGGAGCCGTTCCCAGAGCTTCTGGCCCTGGACGAGGTGGTTCGATTGCTTCCAGCAGCGGTGCTCCGCGTAGTCGCGATCGTACCACATGTTCCCCACGATCCCGTGCTCGCCCGGCGTCCGACCCGTGAGGTAGGTCGCCTGCATGGTGGAAGTCACCGCCGGCAGGAGCGGCTTCACCCGGGCGAGTCTCGTCTGCGGTCGATCCAGAAAGCGGCGCAGGAAGGGCGTGTGCTCGCCGATCAGCCGGGTCGTCAACCCGACCACGTTGAGGATGGCGGTGCGAGGGGATGGGGAGGAGGCGGAGTCGGCCACGGTCTCGGTGAGGTTGGATCGGGGGGAAAGATAGGCCCGATCCTGGCCCCGCGCCACCGAGGGGCGGGGCCTGAGCTTGCCATCAGGCCCCTTTGAAGAGGGGCGACAGTTTTTGGTGGAGCATCAGCAGGGCGAAGGCGCCGAAGAGCACCGAAACCCAGATGAGGATGCCGAGACGGTAGGAGCGCACTCGGATCGGGGCCGGCAACTCGCGGCGATTGATGACGACGAGGAGGGCGGCGTAGACGCTCATCATGATCCCGGCGATCGAGGCCGAGATGATCAGCAGCACGAGCGGCTGGTCCAGGCCGGAGAGCAGCACGAGACAGCCGATGGCGACCAGGGCCCAGACCAGCCAGAAATAGAGGCGGCTCTCGCTGATCCGCGACTCGGTCAGGTAGGTCGACTTGAGGATGTCGGCGGCGAGACGGCTGGTGTAGTCGATGATGCCCATGGCCGAGCCGAAGAGGGCAAAGGCGCCGATCGCCCAGAAGAGAGTGCCAAACCAGGGGGCGACGATGGTCTTGAGCTGCTGGCCCTCGATGAGGAGGAAGCGGATGTCATCCGGCAGGTCGGACAGTCCGCCGAGCACCGAATGGGCCAGCATGGAGGTCAGCACAATGGTGATGACCGTCATGGCGAAGAAGGTGGCGAGCTGCTCCACATTGGCGAAGCGCCACCAGCGGCGCCAGCGCGCCATGTTCTCCGGGGTGGGTTCGAAGCGATAGCTGACCCGGGCGTTGTGCACGGCCTCTTCCGTTCCCGTCAGCGGGCTCACCAGCCGGGGCACGTATTTCCCCATGCCGAATCCCTTGTCCCGGATCCAGTTGCTCTGGCAGAGGTTCTGGCCTCCGCCCGCCCCGGCGTAGGCGAGGGCGCCGAGCAGCAGGGCGAAACTGAGCTGTTCGTGAGGGAAGCGTCCGAAGCCGGCGACAAAGCTGGTCGGCAGGGCCTCCCAGGTCTCGCGGTTGATGGCGAAAATGACGGCGAGGGTGGCGAGTACCCCCACGGCGAGGATCTTCACGAAGATGAAGCGCTCCAGGGCGACATAGACGACAGGGGCCAAGGTCAGGGAGGCGCCGATGACGAGCAGGGAAATGGCGGCAATCACCGGCGGGTTTCCGCCCCCGAAGAGATAGGTGATGAGCGTGGCCGAACTGAGGGCCCAGCCCGGCCAGAGGTTGGAGAGATAGACCATGATCGCCAAGACCAGCCCCCAGTGCTTCCAAATGCGGTTGAATCCCGTGATGGCCGTTTCTCCCGTGGCGAGGGCGTAGCGTTCGATCTCCATGTTGAGGAAGAACTGCATGCCCACGCCAGCGAGGGCGCCCCAGATAAAGACCAGTCCTACTTGCGAGGCGATGTAGGGCCAGAGCACGAATTCCCCGGAGGACAGACCGACGCCGGCGGCGACGATGCCCGGTCCGATGATGCGCCAGAGATTCTTGGGAGGATCGGGAAGATCCCTGATGGTGGGGGGAGGGAGGGAAGACATGGGGGGACCAAGGAAAAGCGGAAAAGGGCCCTTCATACATGTAGAGGGGATCACTCGTCAAGCCCCGCAGGTGCGGCGAGGGCCGCGGGCGGCACCGAAGGGACTGCCCGGGGACAGGCGGATCGTTCCTGTGGGGCTCGTGCCAGGACGGGAAGGGCAAGGGCCTCAACCTGAAATCGGCAGTTTTCGCGCCTCTGTGAGGGCGCGGATGGCCGGATGGGTGAAGCGCCGTTCCGCCGTGATGGCGTAGAAATGGGTTTCCACGTCCCTGGTGCGTCCGATGACGCGGAAACCGTAGCGATCCACCGCCTCGCCCTCGACGATGGTCGGCATGGCGATGAAGCCGCTGCCGCTGGTGGCGGCGATTTTGGCGAGGGCGGCGTCCTCGAACTCGGCGATGACGCGTGGCTGCACGTCGACCAGTCGGAACCAGCGTTCCAGGTCGCGCCGCAGGCTGCAGTTCTGGGTGGGAAGCAGGGCCGGGGCCCCGTCGAGCTTCCGGGGAAAGCGCGATTTCCACTTCGCGGCCAGCTCGGGCGTGGCGCAAAAACTGATCCCGGATGAGCCCAGGAGGTGGTTGAAGACCTTTCCGGAAAGGCCCGGCGAGGCCGGCTCGTCGGAGAGGACGACATCGAGCCGATGCGTGCCGAGCTGGGAGAGCAAGTCGGGCAGCTTGCCCTCGTGACAGGTCAGCTGCACGGGCGGCCGGTGATCGTAGACGGGGCGGAGGATCTCGTGTCCCATCAACTTTGGAAAGGAGTCGACAATGCCCACGTGGAGGCGCAGGGCGCGCACCCCGGGCCCCTGCTTGGCGGCGCGAAGGATCTCGCTGCCCAAGGCGAAGATTTCCTCGGCATAGCCGAAGATGAGCTGGCCGAATTCGGTCAGCGCCAGGCCTCGCCCGCTGGGGCGGAAGAGGTCCTCGCCGAGGGACGCCTCGAGCAGTTGGATCTGTGAGGATATGGAGGGCTGGGAGACCCCGAGTCGTTCCGAGGCCCGCTTCAGGCTCCCTTCCGAAGCCACGGCCCAAAAGTAGCGGAGGTGATGGTAGTTGAGGAAATCCTGACCCGATGACTCTTCCATTAAATGGAAGAATACATTCAAACTTTAATCATTTTCAAACCGATTGATCGAACTCACCCTGAACAGGTGAGGAGATTCCACGGAAAAAATCTCCCTGTTCCGCATCGCAATCATGATTGAAAAACACTGGCTCTGGATTGGGTTTAACGTCTTCGTGCTTCTCATGCTGGCCTTGGATTTGGGGGTGTTCCACCGCAAGGCCCGCGCCGTTACCTTCCGAGAATCCATTGCCTGGACCGTGGTCTGGATCAGCCTGGCAATGATCTTCAACCTCGGCGTGGGACACTACATGGGGGATGGGAAGGGCTTGGAGTTCTTTACTGGGTACGTCATCGAGAAGTCCCTGAGCGTCGACAACGTCTTTGTCTTCGCCCTGCTCTTCGCCCATTTCCGTGTGCCTCTGGAATATCAGCACAAGGTGCTCTTTTGGGGCATACTCGGGGCCCTCGTGATGCGGGCGACGATGATCGTGCTCGGCGCCAAACTCATCTCTGAGTTTGCCTGGGTGATATACATTTTCGGGGCCTTCCTGATTTTCACGGGGATCCGGATGATCATCAACAAGGAGGATCACTTCGATCCCGAGAAGAGCCTGGCGATGCGCTTCTGCAAGCGTTTCCTGCGCGTCAGTCAGCACGACCAGGGCGGGCGCTTCTTCGTGCGCGAGAAGGGCATGCTGATGGCCACGCCCCTTTTCGTCGTCCTCGTTCTGGTGGAATTCACCGACCTGATCTTTGCGGTGGACTCCATTCCCGCCATCTTCGCGGTGACTCAGGACACCTTCATCGTCTACACCTCGAACGTATTCGCCATCCTCGGCCTGCGCTCCCTCTACTTTGCCCTGGCGGGGGTCATGGACAAGTTCCACTACCTCAAGATCGGATTGGGGGTGGTGTTAGGTTTTGTCGGGATCAAGATGCTCCTGGCTCACAGTCCGTGGAAGATCGACATCCACCTCTCCCTCGCGGTGATCGTGGTGGTCTTGACCCTCTCCGTCCTGGCGTCCCTGATTTGGCCCAAGGCGGAAGAAGGGGGCGAGTCGCCTTCTGACCACTAGCCTCCCGGGCGCAGGGGCCAGAGGATGGGAATCAGGGGAATGATGATCAGCGCGAGGATGGCGGTGAGCAAGCCGCCCACCCTAACGAAATCCATAAACTTGTAGCGTCCCGGCCCGTAAACAATGACGCAGGACGGCTCCAGGGGGGCGATGAAGGAGATCGAGGCGGCGAGCATCACGGCGATGGCGTAGGCACGGGGATCGACTCCCATTTCCACGGCGGCCTGTATGGCCACCGGGAGAATGACGAGGGCCGCGGCGGCGTTCGACATGGGCTGGGTGAGCAGGATGGTGAGGACGAAGAAGCCGGCGAGGATGGCGAGATCCCCGAAGGGAGAGAGCACGGAGACGATGCCCTCGGCGAGCAACGCGGCCGCGCCGGTCTTTTCCATGGCGGTGCCGAAAGCCGTCATTCCGCCAATGAGGATGAGCATGCGCCAGTCGATGACCTCGCGCACCTGTTCGCCGGGCAGGGCCCCGATCATGACGATGATGACCGCCGCGGCGAGCAGCGACACGGAGAGGGGCACCAATTCGAAGGAGCCCGCCAGGATGGCGCAGAGGAAGACGGCGGCCGAGATGAGTCCCTGGCGCCAGCGCAGCGTGGGTGGTTCGTATTCGTCGAGGACGGCGAGGCCACTGCCGCGACGGATGGAGTCAACGCGGTCAGCCTTGCCCTGCACGAGGAGAACGTCGCCGGTGCGCAGGGTCATGCTGCCCATGTCGCGCAAATGGGAGTGGCCGTGCCGACTGATGGCCAGCACCATGAGACCATGGGTGCGGCGCAGGTTGGCTTCCTTTAGGGTGAGGCCTGCCAGGTCGGAGGCGGGGAGGATGACGGTCTCGGCAACGAGGAGGTCGCCGTGGCGACCGTCGATCTTGCCAGGTTCGAGGGAGGCCTTGAACTCGAGCCCCTCGATTTTTTGGACGCGGAGCAGGTCGGTGACGCGGCCCTGGACGAGGAGGAGATCGCCGGATTCGATGACCAGTTCCGGGGCGGGCAGGTGACTTTGACCATTCCGCTCGATGCGGACGAGGCGGAAGCCCACCAGGTTCAAGTCCCAGTCGAAGGTGCTTTGGCCGATCAGCGGCGAGTTCGGCATGACCACGACTTCGCAGAGGTAGTCGCGGATGGTTTCGGGCTGCAGGGAGGTGTCGCCGGAGACGTTGGGCAGGATCTTCGAACCCAGCAGCAGGAAATAGAGGATGCCCACGGCGCAGACGAGGATCCCGATGGGGGCGATTTCGAACATCCCCACCTCCTTCATGCCGGCATTTTTGATGAAGCCACTGACGGCGACGTTCGTCGAGGTGCCGATGAGCGTGCAGGTGCCGCCCATGATGGAGGCGAAGGCCAGGGGCATGAGCAGTCGCGAGGGGCTGAGACCCGCCGATTGCGCTAGGCCAGCCGCTGGGGAGACGAAGAGCGCCGTCACCGTAGTGTTGTTCATGAAGGCCGAAAAAGCGGCGGAGACTGACATGAGCAGCAGGGTCAGTTTTTTCCCGCCTGCATTAGAGAATCGGAGTAGGGCGGCGGCGCCCGCTTCGAGCAGTCCGCTGCGCTGCAGGGCCGCTCCGATGACGAAGATGGAACCGAGGATGACGATGATTTCGTTGCTGAAACCAGCGAAGGCTTCCCCGGGCGTGAGGATGCCGGTCAGGGTCAGCGCGGCGAGGAGGAGGACCGTGATGACGTCGACGGGGATTTTTTCGGTGGCAAAAAGGACGACCGCCGTGACCAACAGAGCAAGGAGGAAGGCTATTTCCATAAGGAGGAAGGCTCCGCAGGAGCGGTTGCCGCGCCAAGGGTGTGCTGAGAGGGCCAAAAACGCAAGCAGGGAGACAGGGAAGGGGAGTCGATGAGGGCCGTTTTTTGGTCGTCGCCGCTGTGAAGGCTAGGCATCCACGGTCCTGTTTCCATGGAAAATGGGCAAAAGGGGCGAGGAAAGGGCGGGCTGGACGAGGTCGATTCCAGGGGCGTCCATTTTTCCGTATTTTCCATTTGTTTGGACGGCTTAACTACCTATCCTGATTCTTATGCTTCACTTGGCGGTCCTCGGCAGCGGCAGCTCGGGCAACAGCGCCTTGGTCTGTCACGATGACACCCGCATTCTCGTGGATGCGGGCTTGTCGGCTCGACAGCTTTGCGTTCGCCTGGAGAGCGTGGGGGTCGATCCGGATAGCCTCAGCGCCATTGTCCTGACCCACGAGCACGGGGATCACATTCGCGGGCTCGAGGTTTTTTGCCGGAAGCGCGGCATTCCCGTCTACGCCACGCTGCACACGGGAACTTTGGTGCGAGAGGCCTGTCCTGCGGTGCAGGCTTGGCGCCAATTTGAAGCAGGGGCCAGTTTTCTCATAGGCGGGGTCCAGGTCCATTCCTTTTCCGTTCCCCACGATGCGGTGGATCCCGTGGGCTTTGTTTTCGACACGGGCGCCAGCCGTCTTGGCGTGCTCAGCGATGTCGGTCACGTCACCCGGGTGATCCTCGACCGGCTCCACGGCGTTGACACCCTTTTTGCCGAGGCCAATTACGACGAGACCCTGCTGATCAACGACACCAAACGTCCCTGGGCGACCAAGCAGCGCATCAGCAATCGCCATGGCCACTTGTCCAACGAGCAAACCGCGGAGCTGGTGGCTGCCGTGGCAGGGACCCGTCTGCGGCGAGTGGTTCTGGGGCACCTCAGCAGCGACTGCAACCAGCCGGATCTCGCCATTCGCACCGTCGTGGAGCGACTGAAGCGGGAAGGGCGGCCCGATGTCGAGGTGGTCTGCGCCGAGCGTCACCAGGCCATTCCCTTGCAGGCGGTGGCGGCCGAGCCATGGCCTAGGGTACAAGAAATCGCTGCGAATTCGCCTCGGGTGTGCGAAGCTAGCCGACCCGCGGCCACTCCGCCCGCTTCCCCCGTCTCGGAATGGAAGCAGGCGGAATGGGCCTTCTGAGCTTGGCTCGGACCGCTTTTCTTCCCTTTGCACGATGACTGTACTGAAACCGTCCTTCGAGGATTTTGTGTCTCTGTCTCAGGCTGGCAACCTCGTGCCGGTCTGGACAGAATTGGCCGCCGACTACGAGACGCCGGTTTCCGTCTATCAGAAGCTCAGCGAGGGGCAGGATTCTCCCAGCTTCCTCTTGGAGTCCGCGGAGAACAGCGAGCAGATTGGGCGCTATTCCTTTTTGGGGACGCGGCCTCGTTTGGAAATCAGGGCCCATGGGCGCCGCCTGTGGCTCCGAGAGGGGGGTGTCGGCGAGTTCCGCATTCGCGAACTGAGCGAGGACGAGGGGGATCCCCTGCACGAACTGGAGCGGATCATGTCGCGCTTCCAGCCCGTCGCCGTCGAGGGCCTCCCGGTTTTCGTGGGCGGGGCCGTGGGATTCCTGGGCTACGACATGGTGCGCTTTTTCGAACCCACGGTGCCGCCGCCGCCGGACGAGGGGCTGGGATTGCCCGACATGGCCTTCGTGGTGACCGACACCCTGGTCATTTTCGACCACCGTTTCCGCAAGCTTCAGGTCGTCGCCAACCTCTGCCTCGACGATTTTCCGGATGCCGATAGCGCCTATGCGACGGCTCGAGAACGCATCGACGGGATCATCGCTCAGCTGCGCCAAGCGCGCACCTTCACCCCTTTGCCCTTGATGACGGATCCTGCAGAGGCCGAGGTCCAGAGCAACACCACGCGGGAGGAATACGAAAACATGGTCCGGCGTGCCAAGGAATACATTCTTGCCGGCGACGTCTTTCAAGTGGTTCCCTCGCAGCGATTTGAGAGTGACTACCAGGGGCGCCCCATCGACCTCTACCGGGCCCTTCGCCACGTCAATCCTTCGCCCTACATGTTTTGTCTGCAGTTCGGCGAAGAGTTTGCCCTCGTGGGGAGCTCGCCCGAGGTCCATGTGCAAGCCATCGCCGGGCGCATCCGCATCCGCCCCATTGCCGGGACGCGCTGGCGGGGCAAGACCCCCGAGGAGGACGAGGCGCTCGCCCAGGAGTTGCTGGCCGATCCCAAGGAGCGCGCCGAGCATGTCATGCTGGTCGACTTGGCCCGCAACGATGTGGGGCGGGTCGCCGAATACGCGTCCGTGGAAGTCAGCGAGTTCATGATTGTCGAGCGCTACAGTCACGTCATGCACATTGTTTCAAATGTGCGGGGGCGGCTCCGCGATGGGTTCAGTGCCTATGATGTGATGCGGGCTACTTTTCCCGCCGGGACCGTCAGTGGCAGTCCCAAGGTCAGGGCCATGCAGATCATCAACGAACTGGAGAAATCCAAGCGTGGCGCCTATGCCGGGGCGGTGGGCTACTTTGGATTCGATGGCAATCACGACAGCTGCATCGCCTTGCGCACCGTCGTCCTGAAGGACGGAAAAGCCTACGTGCAGACCGGCGCCGGCGTCGTGGCGGATTCCGTTCCGGCCAACGAATTCGAGGAGACGGTCAACAAGGCCAAGGGGACCATCCGCGCTATCGAGCGGGCCAAGTTGCTCGAACCAAACGCCCCCGCCTGACCCCAAGTCGCCTTGGGTGAACGGGGGCGAGATGGCGGGCCCGGCCTGTCGCCTGGGCAGCCCTACTCTCAGGGCTTGGCAGCGAGTTGCTTGGCCAGGGCCTGGCTTTCCGCGTTGAGATTGGCGAGGGGATAGGAGAACTGGTTCCCGTCCTCCCGGCGCAGGATCACGTTGGTTCCATCCAGGGAAACGAAGGCCGCCCTCAACGAGGCGCCCGCCTGATTGGTCCAAGTGTGCAGTTCGCTGCCCATTGCGGGGGCGCCTGCCGTCGAGCTGGCCGGAGCGGGTTCCGCTCCTGATCCGGCTTCAAACTTGGCTCCCTCCGCGATCCATTGGCGCACCAGGCTCAGCTCGCCGGAGGTCATGGGTTCGGCGCCGCGTTCGCGAGCGGGCGG
>CAZKGI010000041.1:0-3874 GCA_964552315.1 uncultured Akkermansia sp.
GGGGCAGGCGACGAGTTCGGCACTTCCGTCGCCATCTCCGGCGACAGTGTCGTCGTCGGCGCGCCCCAAGAAGACAGCAACAGCACCGGCGTCAACAGTGACGGGAGCGATAATTCCGCAGCCTTTGCCGGGGCGGCCTATGTGTTCGTGGGCGATGGCACGACCTGGACCCAGCAGGCCTACCTCAAGGCGCACAACGCTGAGGCGGGCGACCGCTTCGGCACTTCCGTCGCCGTGTCCGGCGACAGCGTCGTCGGCGGCGCGCCCTTGGAAGACAACAGCAGCACCGGCGTCAACAACGGCGACAACAATTTCGCAAACAATGCCGGGGCAGCCTATCTGTTCGAGGTGGTTGTCCCGCCGGCTCCCGCCACCTCGCCCACCCTCAAGATCACGGGCAGAAAGAAGGTGCGGACGACCAAGCCGCGACATCGGGTCACGGGCACCGCCGCCGACGCCGACGGGAACCTCGCCCGCGTCGAGGCGAAGGACACACGCCCGAAGGGAGTGAAAAAGTTCCGCAAGGCCAAGGGCTCCGCGAAATGGAAATACCAGGCCCCCCTGAAGACCGGCCGCAACAAGATCCAGGTCCGTGCCGTGGACGCGACCGGCAGGACTTCCAAGACGGCCAGGATCACCGTGGTCCGGCAGCGGTGAGGGATGTGCGCCGGGAGCTTGAGCGTCGGGAACGGATTCCCCATTGGAGGGTGACGACGGAGAGCCAGAGGCCCCTGCCAGCCTGCGGATCAGGAGCACCTTTTCGGCCTGCCGCCCACATCATAACGTAAGTCCGCCTTACTTGACGAGGCCAGCACCATCGCCTAGCCTCTTCCCATGACGACAACGACCCTTTCCAGCAGGGGCAAGTGGTCCTGCCCCGTCTGGTCCGCAGCAGGCTGCATCTGGCTCCGGGAACCAAGCTGGTCTGCGAGATCCAGGGCGATTCCGTGATCCTGACACCTGAACATCCCCACCGCTTTGTGCGGGAATACGTCATCGATCCGCTCACCGGGCTGCGGGTGACCAAAGCTCCCGACGGTTCGGAGCCGGTCACCACGGAGATGGTCAAAACCCTTCTGGAGGACTACCCGTGAAGTGGCTGCTGGATGTGAACACCCTCGTCGCCTTGGCTCATCAGGGTCATGCGGATCATTTGCGCGTCATCCGCTGGTTTGCGTCGCTGATGGATTCCGGGGCGAGGATGGCGACCTGCGCAATCACCGAAGTCGGCTTCGTCCGCGTCAGCATCCAGGCCGGTTTCGAGAACAATGCCCCGGATGCCTCGGAAACCTTGCGTGGATTGAAGGACAGCAGCCGCATCCCGTTCGATCTGATTCCCGATTCGCTGGGAGCCGACCGGCTGCCATCCTATGTGCTGGGGGCCAGACAGGTGACGAACGGTCATCTCCTCGAACTGGCGAAGGAATCCTCCATGAAATTGGCCACGCTGGACAAAGGGGTTCCGGGAGCCTACCTCATCCCGTGAACCTGCTGAAGCGATAGCCAATCTTTTGTGCTTCTTGTGCCTTTTCGTGGCCAATCTCCCCTCCCCAACGATGAAGTGGCGCTGCCTCGACCGCACTCTCGACCTCACCCGCCGCGGTGAGATCATGGGAATCGTCAACGTCACGCCCGATTCCTTCTCCGACGGCGGCCGCTTTGCCACCGTCGAGGCGGCGGTGCGACAGGCCAAACAGTTGCTGCGGGAGGGAGCCACCCTCATCGACATCGGCGGCGAATCAACCCGCCCCGGGGCGGCCGAGGTCGATGCCGAGGAAGAGCGGCGACGCGTTCTCCCGGTCATCCTGCGGCTCGCCGCGGAGCATCCCGAGGCCATCCTCTCCATCGACACCTCCAAGGCGGAGGTCGCCCGGGCCGCACTGCGCGCCGGCGCCCGCGTCATCAACGACGTCCGCGGCTTTCGCGATCCCGAGATGGTCGCCGTCGCGGCCGAAAGTGGCGCCGGTCTCGTCGTGATGCACATGGCCGGCACGCCCCGTACCATGCAGCAGGCCCCGGCCTATGCCGACCTGCTCGGTGAGATCCTCGCCTTTTTCCGCGATCGCTACGAGGCGCTGCGCGCCGCCGGCGTTGCGCCCGAGTCCGTCGTCTTCGATCCCGGCATCGGATTTGGAAAGACCCTCGACCACAACCTCGCCATCCTCGGCGAAATCGAACGCTACACCATCGACGATCGCCCCATCCTCCTCGGCGCTTCCAAGAAGTCCTTCCTCGGCAAGCTCATCGGATCCGAGGAAATGGACGCGCGTTCCTGGGCCACGGTCGCCGTCACCTCGCACGCCCGGGAACGCGGCGTGCGCCTCCATCGCGTGCACGAGGCCAAGCCGAATCTCGAGGCCCTGCGCATGACCGAGGCAATGCTCCGTTGACATCCTCGCGCTTCGGGTGTCCTGTAGCGCATGTCAGTTCGCGGCTAGTCTGCCGCGTCCCGTGCGCCCCCAACCAAACTCTAGGGCGTTCGAACCGATCGGGAGAAGGGAATGACGCCTCTTCATCGTGTCATCCCGTGAGACGGGGGAATGGTTCCCCCGCAGCGCCACAGGCGCCCCCTCCCACCCGTTACTCTTATGAGCTTCTCTGAACTCGGCCTCGTGGCCGCCCTCTCGCAAGCGGTCGCCGCCAAAGGCTACACGCAACCCACCGCCATCCAGCAACAGGCCATTCCGCCCATCCTGGCTGGCCGCGACCTCCTCGGTGGTTCGCAGACGGGCACCGGCAAAACCGCCGCCTTCACCCTGCCCCTGCTGCAGCGTCTCGCCGCCCATCCCGCCCGGCAGCGCAGTCCGCGCGGTCTCATCCTCGTCCCCACCCGCGAACTCGCCGCCCAGGTCGGGGAAAGCGTCGCCACCTACGGCAAGGGACTGCAACTCAGCTCCACCGTCATCTTTGGCGGCGTCGGCATGAATCCCCAGATCGACCGCCTCCGCCGCGGAGTCGACATCCTCGTGGCCACGCCCGGTCGCTTGCTAGACCACGTCGGACAGGGCACCCTGGACCTCTCCAAGGTCGAAATTTTCGTCCTCGACGAGGCCGATCGCATGCTGGACATGGGCTTCATCCACGACATCCGCAAGGTCCTCAAGCTGCTGCCCTCTCGTCGCCAAAACCTGCTTTTCTCCGCGACCTATTCCCCGGAAATCAAGGAATTGGCGGAGCGCATCCTCCACCAGCCCGTGCTCGTGGAAGTCGCCCGGCGCAACACCGCCGCGGAAACGGTCACGCAGGTCATCCATCCCGTGTCCAAGGCGGACAAGCGTCGCCTTCTCTCCCAACTGATCCACGACGGCGACTGGCACCAGGTGCTGGTCTTCACCCGGACCAAGCACGGGGCCAACCGCCTCGCCGAGCAATTGGGCAAGGACGGCATCCCCGCCGCGGCCATTCACGGCAACAAGAGCCAGAACGCCCGCACCAAGGCCCTCGATGACTTCAAGGCCCAGCGCATCCGCGTGCTCGTCGCCACGGACGTGGCCTCCCGCGGGATCGACATCCGCCGCTTGCCCCACGTGGTGAACTACGAGCTGCCCAATGTCGCCGAGGACTACGTCCACCGCATCGGACGAACCGGTCGCGCCGGCGAGGAAGGCTGCGCCTGCTCTCTCGTCAGCGCCGACGAACGCGGCCTGCTGCGGGACATCGAGACCTTGCTGAAGCGCTCCCTCCCCCGCGAAACCGTGGAGGGATACGCCTGGTCCGAGGAGGACGGCCGCGAGGATGCCCGCAACACCTCCCGGGGCCGCGGTCAACGCAGCCCTCGGCCGCCCCGCGAGGCCGCCCGTCCGGGGCATTCGAGTGGAGCCCGTTCCTCGGGACGTTCCCGCCGTCCCCGCTTCGCGTCCCGCTAAGCGCTAAG
>CAZKGI010000041.1:3974-29495 GCA_964552315.1 uncultured Akkermansia sp.
CCCGTTCCTCGGGACGTTCCCGCCGTCCCCGCTTCGCGTCCCGCTAAGCGCTAAGGCGATTGGCCTGACAAAGCCTTCTCAAAAGGCCCTGCCGCGACCCTTTGGGAAACGTGGCAGGGCCTCTTTTTTTCCGCTCGCCCGCCGACATCGGAAGCCCCCTCTTCCCCGCGGACCGCCTTTTGCTTGGCAAAGCGGGGCTCGGCATCGTATCCAAGTGCAGACAAGGATTCCGCGCCTGCCGAAGCCCGTCGAGGGCCTCCCGCATCTGCGTCTCCCGTCAATCCGTCCGTAACCATCGCCACCCCTCGGACACTATCCCCGCAGGACGACCCGATGATCCCCTTGAAAAGCCAACCCTCCCCCGAGTTCGAGCGCCTCCTGGAGACGCATCGTCCCCGGCTGCGTGCCTTTCTCCTCTCATTGACGGGGAGCGCGGCGGCCGCCGACGATCTCGTGCAGGAGACCAGCCTCGTCCTCTGGCAGAAGTGGGCGGAATTCGATCCCTCGGGAGATTTTCGCGCCTGGGCCTTCCGCGTCGCCTTTCTTCAGGCCCAGAACCACCGGCGGCGCGTCGCCCGGCGCCAGAATCGCGAGTTGCCCGGCGACGAGCTCTTCGAGAGGATCGCCGATGTCGCCACGGAAACCCGGGCCTGCGGAGAGCAGGAAGAACGCCGCCGCGAAGCCCTGCTCCGCTGCCTCAAGAAACTCCAGGAACCGCATCGAGATCTCCTGCTGCGCCGCTACCTCGATGGAGCCAGCCTGGAACAGCTCAGCCGCGAGGCCGACATCAACCGCAACGCTACGGCGCAAAAACTGTTCCGCATCAAGACCACCATGATTCGCTGCGTTCGCCGCCAACTCGGCGATCTTCTCTGACCTGCATGAAGCCCCGCGAAGAAGAGCGCGAGTTCGCGGCCATCCTCTCTGCCCTCAGCGAGCGCGAGCTCACCGACTGGGAGCGGGAGCGGCTTTGGGAGCTCCTCGAGGGGAACGAGTCGAGGCTTTCCGACTTCACTGACCACTGCTTTCTCAGCAGCGAAATCGGCGCCCTGACAGAGGCCCAACTGGCGGCCTCCGGCATATGGCGACGTCCCGCCAACGTGGTCGAGCTGCCCGGATCCGGTCCCGCCACGTCGCCACGACGTCGCTCCCTCTCCCTGGCGACCTCCGCCATCGCCTCCTGCCTGCTGCTGCTCGGCGGGGCTGCATTTCTCTACCGGGAGACCCCGTCGGACTCCACGCCGACTTTGGCCCCGGGCGACTCGGCGCTTCCTTCCCAGGCAAGCCCCCAGACGAGCGCCCCGTCCGGTCCCTCCCCTGCCCAACGTGTCGCCACGGAAGCCCCCCGGCGGCGAGCCAACCTCAACCTCGACGACCGCCGCGACGAGGCCGTGGCCCTGAGCGGGCCCGCCGCCCTGGCGAACAGCCGCTCCCCCCGCGGTGGCCAGCCCGTGGGGGCCAGTCGCGTGCCCGAGCGGATCTCCTTCAACCACCACGTCCGCCCCATCCTATCGGAGAACTGCTTCTTTTGCCACGGTCCCGACGAGAAGATGCGCAAGGCGGACCTGCGGCTCGACACCCCTGACGGTGCCACCCGCGACCTTGGGGGCTACGCCGCCCTCGTCCCCGGCAAGCCCGCCGAGAGCGAGGTCTGGCGTCGCATCATCGCCGTGGACCCGGATGAGCTCATGCCTCCCCCGGATTCCCACCGCAGCCTCAGCGAGTCCGACCGGGAAATTCTGCGGCGCTGGATCGAGGGCGGCGCGACCTACGATGCCCACTGGGCCTTCGTGCCCCCGCAGCGTCCCGCAGTGCCCCAACCCCAGGACGCCGCATGGGTGAAAACGCCGGTCGACGCCTTCCTCCTCGACCGACTGGAGCGCGAGGGCCTCGCCCCCAATCCCCCCGCTCCACCGCGGACCTTGTTGCGTCGGCTCTCCCTCGACCTCACCGGCCTGCCGCCAAGCTTGCAGGAACTGGCGGACTTTGAAACCGCCCACGCCCAGGATCCCGAGGCCGCGGTGCGGGCCGCAGTCGACCGTCTGCTCGACTCCCCCCACTACGGTGAGCGCATGGCCCTCCCCTGGCTCGATGCGGCCCGCTATGCCGACTCCAACGGCTTCCAGCAAGACGGCAACCGCCACCAATGGCCCTGGCGCGACTGGGTCGTTCGCGCCTATCAGAACAACCTCCCCTTCGACCGCTTCACCATCGAGCAACTCGCTGGCGACCTGCTTCCCGAGCCCACTCAGGATCAGCTCATCGCCACGGCTTTCAACCGCAACCACATGCTCAATGGCGAGGGCGGAGCCATTCCCGAGGAACAGCGCATCAACAACGTGCTCGACCGCGTGGACACCACGGCGACCACCTGGCTGGCCCTGACCATGGCCTGCGCGCAATGCCATTCCCACAAGTACGACCCCATCTCGCAGGAGGAATACTACCGCTTCTTCGCCTTCTTCAATAACCTGCCCGAAAGCGGCGTGGTCGACTACCGCTCCGGTCAGGGCTGTGCCTTTGGATCGGGGGCAACCGTGCAGCTCGCCCGTCCGTGGATCTCCCTGCCCACCCCGGAACAGGAGGCGGAGAAGAAGCGCCTCGAGGACGCCATCAAGGAGAGCAACCGGCTCCTCGATGAGAAAGAGGCGGAGATCCTCCTGCCGCGTCGGATCTGGGAAAAGCGCTTCACGGCCAAGGATTTCGAGGATCGCACGCGCTTCCCCGGCTCCCTGTCCAACATCCTCCGCACGCCTGAAGAGAAGCGCAACGCCGATCAAAAGCGCAGTGTCACCGAGTTTTTCCTCCGCACCGGCGATCATGGACGCGAGGACTGGACCCGCTGGGGCGAGGAGATCCAGGCGCAGCGGGACGCCCTGCGCCACGTCAACGAATCCATCGTGCAGGTCATGATCATGGAGGAAAACCCGCCGGACAAGGGGCGCGAGACCTTCACCTTGATTCGCGGCGACTACCAGCAGCCGGACCAGAAGGTCACCCCCGGCACGCCAGCCTTCCTCCCCCCCATGCCCGCGGACGCGCCCAAGAACCGCCTGGGCCTGGCCCAGTGGCTTGTCTCTCCGGACCATCCCCTCACCGCCCGCGTCGCCGTCAACCGGATCTGGCAGCTCTTCTTCGGCATTGGCATCGTGAAGACCTCTGAGGATTTCGGCGTGCAGGGGGAACTGCCCGTGCACCCCGAACTGCTCGACTGGCTGGCGGTCGAGTTTGTCGAGTCCGGCTGGGATGTGAAGCACCTGGTGCGGCTCCTCGTCTGCAGCGCCGCCTACCGGCAGGACGGGGCCTTCTCCCCGGAGAAGGCCGAGCGCGATCCAGACAATCGCCTCCTCGCCCGAGGTGCCCGCCGCCGTCTTCCCGCCATGCTGCTGCGCGATCAGGCACTGGCCCTGTCGGGACTGCTAGTCACCGATCTCGGCGGGGAGCCCGTCTATCCGCGCCAGCCGGAAGGGCTTTGGGAGGAGTTTTCCTTCGGCAAGATCAGCTACCCCCGCCGCGAAGAGAAGGAGCAACTCTACCGCCGCAGTCTCTACACCTTCTTCCGGCGCACCTCCGCCCCGCCCAATCTCTTCGACAGCTCCGCCCGCCAAGTCTGCACCGTCAAGGCCACGACGACCAATACCCCACTGCACGCCCTCGTCCTTCTCAACGACGACACCTATGTCGCCGCCGCCCGCGCCCTGGGTCGGCGCCTCATTGAGGCCCCGGAAAGGGAAACGGCAGCCCGACTGGCCCACGCCTTCGAGCTGGCCACGGCCCGTGCCCCCAACGAGGAGGAACTGCGCCTGCTCTGCAACGGCCACGAAAAGAGCCTCAACGAATTCCGCAGCTTCCCCGAGGAGGCGGCGCGCTACGCCGCCATCCGACCGGATGAGTCCCACGATCCCGTGGAACTCGCCGCCTGGGTCCGCATGGCCCAGGTCATTCTCAACCTCGACGAGACCCTCAACCGTCCCTGACCCGTCCTGGCCCTCACCAAGGCCTATTTTTCCGCCTGACACGCCCAACCCAGTCCGTCCGATATGAGCAAGCGTTTTGACCCATGGCTTCTGGCCCAGGCCGAGCAACTCGTGCAGACGCGCCGGCAATTCTTTGGCCGCGCCGCCACCGGCCTCGGCACTGCCGCGCTGGCTTCTCTGCTGGGACACGAGACCCTGGGGGCGGCGCCCTCGGATGACCATGGCGCCCCCCGCTTTCCCAACCACCTGGCCAAGGCCAAGCGCGTCATCTACCTGATGCAGACAGGAGGTCCCTCCCACCTCGACCTCTTCGACCACAAACCCGAGATGTACCAGCGCCACGGGCAGAACATCCCCGAGTCCGTGCGGGCTGGCGTGCGCCTGAGCACCATGACCGGGAACTACAAGGTCTATCCCGTCCTCGCCCCCCTGCGTCCCTTCGAGAGAGACCCGAAGTCGGGAATGGAGTTGTCCAATCTCATTCCCCACACCCGCAGCATCTCGGATCGCATCTGCCTGATCCGCTCCATGCATACGGAAGCCGTCAACCACGCCCCGGCGGTGACCTTTTTCCTGACCGGTCACCAACTTCCCGGACGCCCCAGCATGGGAGCCTGGATGAGCTACGGACTCGGGTCCATGAGCGAGGACCTCCCCTCCTTTGTGGTGATGCTCTCGCGCGACCGGGAGAATTCCTGCGGGCAGCTCTTTTACGACTACTACTGGGGCAGTGGTTTCATTCCCGGGAAGTACCAGGGCGTCAAGTTCCGCAGCGAGGGCGACCCCGTGCTCTTCCTCTCGGATCCCCCGGGCCTGTCCCGGGACATGAAAAAGGGGCTCATCGATGACATTGCCGCGCTCAACCGGGTGCACCAGGAAAGCGTGGGCGACCCGGAAATCGCAACCCGAATCTCTCAGTATGAAATGGCCTACCGCATGCAGACCAGCGTGCCGGAGCTGACCGATCTCTCCACAGAGCCTCAGCACATCCTGGATCTCTATGGTCCCGACGTACTCCGCCCGGGCTCCTTCGCGCGGAATTGCCTGCTCGCCCGTCGCCTCGCCGAGCGGGGCGTCCAGTTCATCCAACTGATGCACGCCGGCTGGGACCAGCACAACAACATCCCCACCCAGCTCGAGGTGCAGTGCCGCGACACCGACCAACCCAGTGCCGGCCTCATTCGCGACCTTGAGCAGCGCGGGCTCCTCGAGGACACCCTGGTGATCTGGGGCGGCGAATTCGGCCGCACGCCCTTTGGCCAGGGCGACATCAACAACCCCAAGGCCCATGGTCGCGACCACCACGGCGCCGCCTTCTCCCTCTGGATGGCGGGAGGCGGAGTTAAGGCGGGCTTCCAGTACGGGCAGACGGACGACTACGCCTACAACATCGTCGAGGGGAAGGTGCACGTGCACGACTTCCAGGCCACCGTGCTGCACCTGTTAGGCATCGACCACGAGCGCCTCACCTACCGCTTCCAGGGCCGCCGCTTCCGCCTCACCGACGTGCATGGGCGGGTGGTTCGGGAGATCCTCGCCTGAAGCACGAATCCACGCGAGACGCCTCGGAGGCCCCTCGTCGAGGGACCTTGGGGCTGGCCTGGTCGCGCGGCGGAACTCAGGCCTCGCGACGATTCGCCTGCTCGCGTCGCTTGAGGTTCCGGCTCTTCCAGATCTCGTAAACCATGGGAATCACCGAGACGACGATGATGCCGATGACGACGAGCTCGAAGTTCTCCTTCACCACGGGAATGTTGCCGAAGAACCAGCCCGCCGGTAGAATGATCCCCACCCAGAAGAAGGCGCCGATGACATTGAAAAGCATGAAGCGGCGATAGTTCATCGCCCCCGATCCGGCGACGAAGGGAGCGAAGGTCCGCACGATGGGAACAAAGCGGGCCAGGATGATGGTCTTGCCCCCGTATTTCTCGAAGAACTCATTGGTCAGTTCGAGGTGCTTCGGCTTGATGAGCCGGGGAAAGGCCGTGGCCATCCATTCGCCGGCGTACTTGCCGATGGAATAATTCGCGGTGTCCCCGAGCACGGCGGCGATAAAAATCAGGAGGGCCGCCATCCAAACATTGAGGCCGCTTGCGGGATCCGCGGCTAGGGCGCCCACGGCGAACAAGAGGGAATCCCCGGGGAGGAAGGGCGTCACCACCAGGCCCGTCTCGCAAAAGATGATCAGGAACAGGATGCCGTAGATCCAGCGGCCGTAGTCCTGAGTGAGCTGGTGGAGATGCTCCTGGAGGTGGAGCACGAAGTCGAGGAGTTGTTTGATCCAATCCATGCGCGCGGCGCGGCAGTGTCCGGTCGGGTGTGGGCTTTTTCAACGGGCTTTCACAGCCATTTCTTTCAGGTCCCATTCTTGCGCCACCAGCGCCCCCGGACTACAGATAAGATGACCGCCCTTTTGCATGGCCAAGAAACGCAAGCCTGATGACGAACTCCGCGGTCCCGAATTGGTCAAGGAGACCGCCCGTCGCCTCCGCCTGGCCCGCACGCATTGGGACGCCCATCGCAACGGCGCCTGCCGCCTCGAGCGCAGCCGGGCACTGGCCCTCTACGAGCGGCTCACTCCCGCGGAGAAGGAGCAAATCCCCCAAGTCCTTCGTGTCTGGCTCCGCTATCGCAGCGAAAAATACTTTGGCGAACACCGCACCCCACCCGCCGTCCTGCGCCGCCAGAAGCGAGAGGAAGACTGCGGAGAGGAAGACTGAGCCCGCCCTCCTGGGGCCCTACGCTCCGCCCCCTCGGGACTCCAATGGCCAAACGAGGTCCCTCGAGACGAGCAGATCCCGCCAGCGGCCCACGGGATCCCCGGGCGCGTGTCCCTCGCAGACAGACACGAGGTAGACTCGCCCGCCCAGGACCTCGAAGAAGGCCAGCTGACGAAAGCGGCGCGCCAACAGGACCGCCTCCGCGCGGTTGCAGACGATCCCGTACCCCGGCTCCGCATGGGAAAAGTCGGGATTTCCCCCGATCACGGGAAAGGCCTCGTAGCCGAGCCGGGCGATCTCGCTGCGGAGATGCTCGTCGGCCTCCTGGTTCTCCTCGGCGGAGACCGTTTCCCCATCGGGATTCCAAGCCGTGATGATGCGGAATTCCGGGGGCACCTCATCCAGTTCACAACGAAAGCGCACCTCTCGAAAGGCGGCGGGCAAATTACTGTGAAAGCGCACGGGCTCCGGCAGCTCGCCCACCAGGCCCTTGGCAAAGTAGCGCCGGGTCGAGTGCCGCCGAATGAAGCGCAGGGGCTCGATTTTTTCCGTGCGACGGTACATGGCCCAGAGGAACCACGGGATGGCAAAGATGCTGAAGACGACGAGGATTCCGGCCCAGAGCACCTTCAGTCTCAGGGTGAGCCGTCGGGTCAGGAGCACCCAGCCGAAGTAGAGGGGCCACTGCCCCATCAGTGCATAGAACCCGTTGCGGGTGATGGTCATGAACCATCCCTCCGGCTCCGGCACCGACTCGCCACTGTAGGCCGCCGGCAGGGCATAAACCACCAGCCAGCCCACCGTCACGAAATAGGCGAAGGGAAGAAAAAACGCCGGCCCCGCAGCGAGAAGATAGGCAAGTGTCCGGGGGACGAGCGTCTTCATTCGGCGAGGGGTGTCGTCAGGGAGAGGGATGAAGACTCCGCAACTCTCAGGCGCACCACTTCCGCAGTTTTTCCAACAAGGGGGGAACGTGTTCGTAGGGATCGGTGTCCTCCTCGAACTCGAGGGTGACGAAGCCCTCATAGCCGCTGTCCTTGAGGATCTTCACCACTCGCTCGAGGTCGGCGGGCGCCCGGCCCTTGCCGTCAGCTCCGGTGCGAATCTCCGTCTTGACCTGCACGTTGACGGCGAAGGGCGCCGTCGCCGCGATCTCCGCGTAGACATCCTCGGCAATGAAATTGCCGCTGTCGAGATTGACCCCCACCCAGGGGCTCTCCACGGCGCGCACGATGCGCAAGAGCCGTTCGGCCGTGGCGATGCTGTCGTGGTTTTCAATGCCCAGATAGATCTGGCGCTCGCCAGCCAGGACCGCCGCCTCGTTCAGCGCGGAGATGGCCCTGGCCACGGCCTCGTCCGGGGAGACCTCCTTGGGATAGTGGCCGGCAAAGACGCGGACATGAGGTGCCCCCATCAGCGCGGCGTTTTCGATCCACTGCTGCACGTAGGCGATCTGCTCGGCCCGCTCGAGAGACGAGGGCGCATGCGAAAAGTTGTTCCCCACCGCGGTCCCCGAGATCGCGATGCCGCGTTCTTCGGCGACGCGTCGGCAGGCGCGAAACTCCGCCTCACCGGCATCGGGAGCAAAAAAGTAGCTCGTCAGCTCGGCCCCCTGAGCCCCCTGGTCGGCGCAGTAGTGAATGAACTTGAGCATGTCCATGGCGCGGTCTCCCTCCTGGTAGGCCTCATTGCGCTTGCCCCGCATCCATTCAAAATGCTTGCGGAAGGAATAGGCCGCCAGGCCCACCTTGAGCCCCAGGCCACGGCGCGGGTAGGGATCGACGACAGCACGGAGCGGAGCCGCGGGAACAAGCCCAAAAGCGAGGGCCCCGCGCATCCAGGAACGACGGTTCAACTTCATCGTCCGAGTCTAGGACCGGAATGACCTCAAGGGGAAGCGGAAAATCGGCACGCAAAACGGGTCCCTCCCGCCCCCCTCGGGCAAATGAATGAAGGGTGAGGGGGACTCGCCCGCCGCCCATCCCTTCTACGCCAATCCGCCAGTTGGTCAGGCCCTGATCCGCGCGAAGCTAGGCCGCACCCGCGACCCGACTCATGCAGCGCTTCCTTCCCCTCGTCCTGGCCTTCGCTCTCTCCGCTCTCTCCGCCCTCCCCACGTCTGGATTCTCCCAAGAGCGCGCCCCTGTGAAAATGATCTTCGACACGGACATGGGCAACGATATCGACGACGCCATGGCCCTGGCCATGATCCACCAATTGGCGAGGCGGGGCGCCGTGGAATTGCTCGCCGTCACCTCCACCAAGGATCATCCCCTGTCCGTGGCCTACATCGATGCGCTGAACACCTGGTATGGTTTCCCTGACATTCCCCTCGGTGCAGTCCGGGACGGAGCCGCGAAGGAGCAGGGGCGCTTCAACGGCCAAGTCGATCGCCAGACCGCTGACGGCCGTCCCCTCTTTCCCTACGACACCGACGGCCGCCAGGCCCCCGAGGCCGTCTCTCTGATTCGGCAAATCCTCGCGTCCCAGCCGGACCAGTCGGTGGTGCTGGTGCAGGTGGGCTTCTTTACCAACCTTGCCCGACTCCTCGACTCCAAGGGGGACGCCCATTCCCCCCTGGACGGGCCGGACTTGATCCAGGCCAAGGTCAGGGAGCTCGTCCTCATGGCGGGCGCCTTCCAGACCATCCGCCACGAGACCAGACACATCGAGTACAACGTCAAGCTCGACATCCCCTCGGCCCAGCGGGTCGCCGCGGAATGGCCCACTCCCGTGGTCTGGAGTGGTTACGAGATCGGCATCGCCGCGGCCTATCCCTGGCAAAGCATTGTCGAGGACTACAACTATGTGGACGCCCACCTCATCAAGGACAGCTACCTGGCCTACATTCGGGAAACGCCCCACGACCGCCCCACCTGGGATCTCACCGCGGCGCTCTACGCCATTTACCCGGACCGAGGCTACTTTGACCTTTCTCCCCCGGGAAATGTGACCGTCGACAAGGAGGGACGCACCGACTTTCAGGTCAACGACAAAGGCAACGACCGCTACCTCATCATGAACGCGGAACAAGGCGCGCGGGTTCGCGAGGCCTTCGTGCAGCTCTGCACCGAACCGCCGGTGCGCTGAAAGGGCCTTATCCATCCCCTCCCCAACCTTGCCGCCTCATCGCCCGCCATAACGCACAAACCCGCCGGAATACAGCGGGTCATCGAGAAAAGGAGGCTGGTCGGGGTGACTGGATTCGAACCAGCGACCTCGTCGTCCCGAACGACGCGCGCTACCAGCCTGCGCTACACCCCGGATTTCAGTGGCGCAGCCGTAGGGATTCGAACCCCAAACCTTCTGATCCGTAGTCAGATGCTCTATCCAGTTGAGCTACGGCTGCAACTCTGAAAGTCCGCCTCGACCGGAGGGGCCGGAGCGGGAGGGCAATGTGCGTCGATTTCCTCCTTTGACAAGGGAAATTTGCACGACAATCGCAATGGCCTGTATCTTCCCGGAAAGTTTTCTGCCCAGCCCTCTTTCCCATCATCCCATGAGAGCCCCCCTCACTCGTCTGGTCCCCAATCTGGCCCTGGCCCTCCTCTTTGCCGTCTTTGCCTGGCTCCAGCGCAACGACATCGATCCGGCCATCTACTACCAGCCCTCCGTCATCGATTCGGCCTTGTGGCTGGCCTTTTACCTGCTCATCGCCTTGCTCTTTGTGCAGATCCTCTTCCGCCCCCTGCCCCGCTGGCTGCTCGTGCTCGCGGCATTGGCTTGCGTGGCGGAAATGGTCCGCACCGGCCCGGGGCTCTATGACAATCTCACCGGTAGCGAGCACTTCACCATGACCCAAGCCAGCATGTCGGCGGAGGATCCCCGCGTGGAACTGACGCGGGAGTTCTTTGGCGCCCTCATCGCCCTCGCGGGGGTCGGCGTCCTCACCTGGCAAAATCGCCGCCCCCTCTCCAGGGGCCCACAGCCTTGATTATCGGGCCCCAGCATCCACATTGCCCGCTTCCACGATGAACTTTAACGACCTGAGAGCGATCCTCCAATATGTGCCGCAATTCCGCGGGCGCATCTTCGTGGTCGCCCTCGACGGAGCCGTCATCGATTCCTCGGACTTTTCCAACATCCTGCTGGATCTGGCCGTGCTGCGCTCCCTCAACGTCAAGGTCGTCCTGGTGCACGGCGCCGCCGCGCAAATCGAAGCCCTTGGCCGCAAGCGCGGCGTTCCGCTCTCCAACACGGATGGCACCGGCGTCACTGATGAAAGCACCCTCGAGATCAGCATGGATGCGATCTCGCGCCTCAGCAATTCGGTGATGCAGAGCCTCACCACTGTGAAGATCAAGGCGGCCACCGCCAATGCCATCCACGTCCACCCCGCGGGCATCATCAAGGGCGTGGACACAGGTTTCACCGGCAAGGTCGAGAGGATCGACGCCAGCGTCTTGCAGGGCTTCCTCGATCAGGACATCCTTCCGGTACTGCCCCCGCTCGGCTTTGACGCGGACGGGCGCACGCTGCGCGTCAACTCGGATGCCGTGGCTCGCGAGGTCGCCATCGCCTTGGGGGCCACGAAAATTCTCTTTGTCTCTCTCGAGGATCCCCGGGACCACACCGGCGGACGGGAGCGCCAGTGGACGGCCGAAGGCGCGCTTTCCTTTGTGTCGGCGACCGAAATGCTTCCGGCCGGCATGGTCTCGAAGCTGCGCCAGGCCGCCCGCGCGACCCAGGACGGCGTCCCCCGAGTCCACCTCATCGGCAGCCGCAACCAGGACGCCCTCCTCGCGGAGCTGTTCAGCAACGAGGGGGTCGGCCTGATGGTCTATTCCGATGCCTATCAGAAGATCCGCCCGGCGAGCCATGCGGACGTGGACGAGCTCTACCTGCTGATTCGCCGCGCCGTCGAGGAAGAGGAACTGATTGAAAGAACCCGGGCGGAAATCCAGTCCGCCATCCTCGACTACGTCGTCATCGAGATCGACGGCAACATTGTCGGCTGCGTCGCCGTGCATCCCGCTCCCGGCAGCGAGCTGGGCGAACTAGCCTGCCTCTTCGTAAAGCGCGGCCACACCGGACAAGGCTACGGCAGCATCCTCGTCAAGGCCGCCGAGGACCGGGCGCGCCAACTGGGCTGCCGCCAGCTTTTCGCCCTCTCCACCCAGGCGGCTGGCTATCTGGAGCGCGAGGGCTTCCAGCGCTCCCAGGACCTCAGTCTCCTTCCCGAGGAGCGACGCGCGCGCTGGGCCAGCAACGGGCGCAATGCCCTGCTGCTGGTCAAGGCCCTGGACTGAGTGGGGACCTCAGGACGCCGCGACGGCTTCCGACGAGGCCGTGGCCTGCTCCATTTCCTCGTCTTCTTCCTCGGGGAGCTGCCGTCCCAGGGCCCGCACCACGAAGAGTGTGGTGTCGTCCCGTCCGGCTTCGCGATAGGCCGTTTCCAGGAGGCGATGGGCGACTTGTTCGGCGGTCTCGCCCTTCACGTCCGCCTCGGCGAAGCATTCCTCAATCTGCCGGTTCCAGAGCCCGTCGACGATCCCGTCGGAACAGATCAGGAACCAGTCTCCCGGCTCGATCGAGGTCGAGGAAACCTGCGGCGTGACGTATTGGCAGCCCCCACCAATGGCCTGTTGCAGCACGTTTTTCCGGGGATGCATACGGGCTTCGCGCTCGTTGAGCCGCCCGGCGCGAAACTGCGCCCCGACGTAGGTGTGGTCATAGGTGAGCTGCTTGAGCTCGCCCTTCCGATACTTGTAAAAGCGGCTGTCGCCGACGTGGGCAAAGGTCACCCGGGTGCGGTAAAAGAGACCGCAGACCACGGTGGCCCCCATGCCCGTCAGGCGCGAGTCCCGTTCGCCGACGCGGGTGACGTAGTCGTGCAGCGACTTGACCGCGGCTTCCAGCAAGCCCTCGGGATCGGCCGCTCCGAGAAAGTCGCCCATCATCGCGGGCAGGAATCGACGTAGTTCGCGCACCACCAGGGAACTCGCCACATCGCCCGCCTTGGGGCCTCCCATCCCGTCGCTGACGGCGAAAATGAGCCCGTCGGCATCGATGGAGCGCTCGCCGCTGAGATCGACACTGTTGGCCCAGCCCATCTCCGAGGAGAACACCGCGAGGGCGTCCTGATTCCCCGGACGACGCCGGCCGTCGCGGGTCAGCCCGCACCACTGCAGGCGACGGTAGGCCTCATCCGCATCTTCCCTTTGCTTGGGATCGGGCAGGATCTTGGCGAGTTCGAAGTCGATGATGCAAAACTCCCCCATGCGGGAGTTGTAGGTGATGTTGCGAGGAAAGGGATCGTCGTGGACGATGCCGTATTCCTTTTCCAGCATCTCAAAGAGCTCCGACGCCTTCTCGTCGCTGATGCTGCCCAGGGCAGGAGCCCCACAGTTCGTCGTCACGATGGTCAGACTCTCGGGATCGCTGTCGAGCAGGCGGGGAACGATCTCGCATCCCCGGGCCTCGAGGGCCTTCAGCACTTTCACCTCGTTTTCAAAGCGCTCCTCCTTGTCGGTCCCCCGAAAAGTCTTATAAACCCGTCCGTCGTAGCCGACCTTGACAATGGAGCGTATGCCGTCTTTGGCGATTTTCATGGTGAGAGCGTGCAGAGCCTAGCCGCTGGCAGGGATCGGATCAACCATCCTCTCGGCAATCTTCGCCCTGAATGGGAGAAACCGAAATAGAGGCTCTATCGCGGAAGGCCGCTCAACGCGTCAGGCGCACGATGACCCGCTGCGCCTCGCACAGGTGGCGCGCCGCCACTTCGCGGACCGTTTCCGGATCCAAGGCACGCACGACCTCGGGGACTTTGCGGTAGTGATCCCATCCCAAGCCCACCAGCTCGTCCACCGTCGCCGTGGAAGCCAGTTCGCGGACGCTCTGCAAGTGAATGGCCTCCCGCCCAAGCCAGGACGCCTTGGCCCGCTCGAACTCCTCCCTAGCAATGCCCTCGCGGGCCAGCCCATCGATTTCCTTGAGCATCTCCTCCTGCACCAGATCCAGTTTCTCCGGCGCCGTGGAGACGTAGAACACCAGCATGCCGGAAGCCAGACCGCTCATCCGGGTGGCCCCCACCGAATAGGCCAGGCCCAGTTCCTCGCGAATGCGGATGAAGAGACGCGAGGCCATGTCGCTGCAGGCCTCGTCGATCAGCTCGAGGGAAGGATTGTCAGGATGCGCCAGAGCGACGGTGCGGAAGCCGATCAGGAGCACCGCCTGTTCCTTGTCGTGCTGCAGCTCCACCAGTCCCTTTCCAGCCCGCCCGGGGGCCAGGGGCGGCTCCGTGAAGAGGCGATGCCCCGGCGCCAGAGGTCCTTCGAAGCGGGCCCGCACCAGCGTCTCGGCGCGGTCCACGTCGAGATCGCCGAAGACGCCGAGGACGCCATTGCCGCCCACCACCAGGCGGCGATGCATCGCCTCGATTGCCGCGCGATCGAGGCGGCTGAGGGACTCCTCCGTACCGGAGGGTTCCAGGCCGTAAGGGTGGCCGCCGTAGAGCTCGCGGCGCAGCGCCTTCATCGCCACGGTGAAGGGCCGGTCGGCCTCGGCCTTGATTTGGGAAAGTTGGTAGGTCCTTTCGCGCTCGACCGTCTCCTCGAGGAAGGCGGGCTCCAACAGGGACTCGCCTAACAAATCGACGACGAGGTCCAGGTCGGGACGCAGGGCGTGCACCGAAGCGCCAAAGCTGTTGTTGCCCGCACTCGCGCCAATGCCGCCCCCCACTGACTCAATTTCCAGGGCCAGGGCCTCGGCACTGCGCCGCTGCGTGTCCTTGGTGAGCAGCCGGGACATCAAGCGTGTCAGCCCCGCCGTGTCCGCCGACTCGGCGAGCAGGCCGCCGCGGAAGACCCCCGTGGCCTGGACAAAAGGAACGCGATGATCCTCGAGCAGGAGGACGGTCAGCCCGTTGTCCAGCTCCACCCTGCGGATCGCCTCGGAACGCTGGGCCCGGACGCTGGGCGGACTGATGAGGCGCTTCTCGGGCAAAAGGGCCGCCGTGGTCTGCATGCCCGGCTGCAGCCAGGTCTCGGCGAGGACGCGCAGTTCCTCGCGCCCGACCGCCTGCACGGCGGCGACGTAGTCCCGCGTCAGGTCGGGATGGCGGGCCTGCAACCAGTTGGAACCGAGATCCGAGGCCAGGGCCCGCACCTCGGTGAAGAGGGAAAATTGGGCACTGAGAATCTGCCGGCGAGCCTTCTCCAGCTCGTCCTGGCGGATCCCCTCGCGGAGCAGGCGATCCAGCTCCCGGAGCACCGCCTCGCGCGCCGCGTCAGCCTTCTCCGGTTCTGTGTCGAAATGCAGGGCGAACTGGCCGGCGAAGGAAGGCGTGTAGGCCCAGGCCCCCACCGAATGGGCCAGCCCCTGGGTTTCGCGAATCGATTGAAAGAGGCGCGAACTGCGCCCGCCCCCCAGAACGGTCGCCAGCAGGTCGAAGGCCGCGGCCTCCGGATGGTTGCCATCCGGGATCTGCCAGGCGATGCGCTCGCGATGGAGCTCGGTGGGGAAAGTCAGCTCGCCCTGACGAGGCCCCCCTTGGCGCGGCTCGTCGGGTACGTAGACGGGCTGGAGATTGCCCCGCTTGAGACCTCCCAGGCGCTCCTCCACGAGGGCCACGGCCCGGTCCGCATCGAGGTCGCCGACGAGCACGAAGAAGAGCTTGTCCGGCGAGTAGCGCTCCTGGTAATAGGCCAGCAGATCCTCGCGGCGGAGCTCGTCGAAGAGTTCGCGGTATCCGATCACGGGATGCCGGCAGGGATGCACGGCATAGGCGGTGCGGAAAAACAGCTTGCTGAGGACCTGGTCGGGATTGTCCTCGCCCATGGCGATTTCGCGACGGATCACCTCCGCCTCGCTTTCAAACTCGTCCTCGGGCAGGGCCGCGGATCCCACCACGTCACAAAGCACCTCGAGACAGCCCAAGGCCCCGGAAGCGGGGGCGTCGATCCAATAGACGGTCCGATCGAAGGAAGTGTAGGCGTTGATGTAGCCGCCTTGGGCCTGCACCTCCTTGGCGATCTCGCTAGCGCTGCGCCCGCCGCCGCCCTTGAAGAGCATGTGCTCGAGGAAGTGGGAAAGTCCAGCCCCCAGCCAGCGCCCCTCGTGGATGCTGCCGCTGCGACACCAGGCCTGCAGGCTGACTACCGGCGCCGCGGCATCCTCGCGCACGAGTATCTCCAGGCCGTTGCCCAGGGTGACAACGCGGGCCTCGAAAGACGGAAACTCCAGCGTCTCGGCCACTCCGCTCAAATCTCCGGGGTTTTGGCGGGTTGGGTGTCGCGCGCGGGCAGCTCGCCCTCGCTGCCTTTCCGCGGCGCCAGCACCTCCCGGGTCGGGCGGAAGGGCGCCAAAAGGGCCTCGCGCAGCTCAAAGACCCCCTGAAAATCCTCGGGCGAGTCCTCCTCGGATTTCCCGAAGGCCCCCACCTCGATGAGGTTGAAGACCATGGCCCCGATGTCCTCGCATTCGCGGATGCCCCACGACTCTAACACGGCCACAGACATGGCCCCGTAGGTGGCCGTGGCATAGGCCACCAGACCTTCCAGCAGCTCCGGCCCACTGACGTGCCGGTGCTCGATCAACTCGTCCTTCCGGATCGACTTGATGGTGTGATCCAGGGCCTCCTTGAGAAACTGATAGCCATCCGCCTGGTAGCGCGCATCCATCTTCAGAATGGCTTTGACGGCGGCGTCGAAATGAATGCGTTCCATGAGAGAGGCGGGAAGAAGCTTCCTCTCCTGTCGCCAAAAAGCGGGCGCGAGTCAAGGCCAATCCATCCTTGAATCCGCCGCGCTTGGAAGGATTCAAGCGGCCTCGCAGCGGCAGATCGCATTGATGCAACCGCACTGGCCACACCAGTCAAAACGGCCGCCACAGCGGGCCGGCAAGCCCTCGAGAACGCGCTGCAGCCGGCAATGACAGGCTCGACAGCCGCTGCCCGCGCCCGTCGCCATGGTCACCTCCGCGACGCTCTTTGCCAGACCCTCGGCGACGAACTGCCGCACCGCCGCCTCCGTCACGCCCGTGCAGTGGCAAAGCACCCCGTCTGAAGCCTCCGAGGAGGCAAAACGACAGGTGGGCACAGTCGTGTCGGAAGCGATCTTCATGCACTGGCTCAATCGTCCTCAGAAGCGCCGATCTGCTGGGCGAGATAGCGCTCGAGGCCGATGCGTTCGATGAGGTCGAGCTGGGTTTCCGCCCAGTCGACGCTGTGTTCGGATTCCACGATCATCCGCTCCATGAGGTCGCGGCTGCCCGCGTCGCCAAGCTCGAGACAAAGGCGGACGCCTTCGTTGTAGGTCGCCACGCCCTTGCATTCGAGGGTGTGGCTGTCCTGAATCTGTTGCTTGGGATTGTCGCCCACGAGGATCTTGTCGTAGCGAGCGATTTCCGGCACGCCTTCGAGGTAGAGGATGCGGTCGATGACCTCCTCGGCGTGCTTCATCTCCTCGATGGATTCCTTGTAGAAGTGTTCGGCGAGGCGTCCCAGCCCCCAGTCCTTGCACATCTTCGAGCAAATAAAATACTGATTGATCGCCGTGAGCTCGATGGTGAGTCCGGCGTTGAGGGCGTTGATGACGTCAGGATGTCCTTTCATGACTGGCAGCTTGGCCGAGCCAAGGAAGCGAGCCAAGAAGAATTTCGGACTCGCTAACTAATGGATAATGAGACCTAATCGCAAAAATAGAGTCGAGCAACTCCTTTTTTGCGTGAGTTCCCAGCCAAGGGAGGAGGCGGGAACAGGGCCGGTTCAGCGGGCCGCGGCGGGGGCGGGAGCAGGCGGCACGGGCTGGTGGCTCGTGTGCTTGATCCTCGTGGAACGGGGTCCCTTGTAAACATCCCATCCGCCGAAGGGATCGGCGTAGACATGAGAGGGATAGACCGCATAGGGCCGCGGCGGCGGACCGTACCCCCAGCCTCCCCGGTTCTGGCATGAGGACAGGACAAGGACAGAAGCGACGAGGATCAAGAGCGGTGCTGACAGTTTCATGGGAATCTGGTAGGAAGCGCCGGACGCCAGGGGGCCCGCCACCGTAAACCCCTTTGATTGCACAGGGCAGGGGCCTGCGTCAAGTCTGCTGTGGCGCGCGATGGGGGCGCGATTCCCCGAATCAGCCTCCCGGAGGACGGGAAAAGGGCGCGGCGGCCTCGCGGGCCTCCTGCTCCAGATCGGATTCCCAGTAGCCGTCGCGGACACACTGGGTCAGGTATTCCTTCAGGAAGGCCTCCACCCCGCCGAGTCGCTCGAACTGCGCCACATGCGCCAATTCGTGCACCAGCAGAGAAGGGTTGGTCGCCTGGGACGCCTCGAGATAGATGCCGTAGTTGACAGCCATTCCGGTCGGCCCCTCGCTGAACAAGCCGAAGAGTCGGTCTATGAAGCTCCTCAGGGCAAAGCCAGGGGTCGGGATGCGTGGCACGGGCAGCACCCTGACCTCTTCGGGACGGCGCACGCCCACGCCCGCCGCCCATTCGAATTCCCATTCACTGAGCGGTCGGCCCTCTTTCAGAATCGCCGCCTCTTGCCGGCGAACCCAGCGGGTTCCCAATGGCAAGGTCATTTTGACGAGGAGATCGACCAGGAAAGCCTTCATTGAGCAGGGCCAATGTATCCACGAGCCGCGCCCGGTCCAGAGCATCCCGCGCCTCGGGCGCATTTTCATTGCGGAGCGACGGACTCCAGGCGGACTTCCGGCAGGTAAAAGCCCAACACGCGACGCTTCCACCACTCCCCCCGGCGGCGGCGCTCCTCGCGGGAGGTGAATTCGTAGAGCATCAGGCGCGCGCGCAGGCGATGGGGCGGTGCTTCGGGGAAAGGATCGTGCCGCAACAGTCCCTTCACCGACTCGTCCCCACGCAGGAGTTTCAGGACAAGGGACTCAAACCAGGCGGCGTTGGGGCTGCGGGGATGGTACTGACCTTCCAGCGCCGCAAACCAGAACTGCCAGGCGACGCGAGGTTGATGCGGCGCCACGAAGCGGGGCCGCTCGTCGATCTCGTCGACCTTCCACTTGAAGTCGTAGGCATGCCAAGTCAAGCCGTCCCGACTGCCCTCGAGGATGATCTCGGGTCGGGTCGTCGTCATGGTGCGGAACAAGCCATAGCCCGAAACCAGACGATAACTGGCGCAGCGCTCGGCGAGCCGCTGGATCCAGGCCGGAGTCCAGTTCTGGCTGAGCATGGGCTTCGGAGCCTGATGCAGGTCGCTGCAGACGCTGTGCCCATTCAAGAGAATCACCAACAGCAACACCGGGGACGTCACCGCCAGGGCGATCCAGTCTTTCCGGGAGGCAGGCGGAATGAGCGCTTCCTCATCCGCGAGGCCCAGCCTTCTCCACAGGCGACGAGGCCAACAGCGGTCGTGCACAAGGGAGAGGCAGAGCGCGATGGTCAGCCAATTGAAATAGGTGAAATTGCCCGTGAGCAAGATTAGCCCCATCAGCCCGGCAAAGCCCAGGGCCGCGACCAGACGGCCCCAGCGTCCGAGCACCAGGGCGAAGGGCAGGACCAGTTCCACCAAGTACATGGGGAGCAGCGAGGCCTTGTGAAATCCCTCGGGGAGCTGATGCATCCACCAGGCGGTCCAGGTCGGCAGGGGTTGTGTCATGTAATGGAAACACAGGGCCGTCCCCTCCGGCCACCATTCGGGACGGCTCTCCGAGGCCCAGGCCAGCTTCACCCATCCCGAGAAAAACATCAGCTTCGCCAGCAGAAACCAGGTCAACACCAGGGCCACGCGATTTGGCAAACGGAGCGCCGGAGGCCGACGCCAGGACAGGCGCACGCACCAGGGCGCGAGCAGGATCGCCAGAAAGCCCGCCTCCAGGAGGAGGATATCCCATTGGAAACTCATGAACACCCCGCCCGTGTTCATCAGGGAAAGGTAGATCACCCAGAGCCCGGTCAGCGCCGGTCCCACCACCCGCCCCACGACGACGAGCAGGGCCAGCACACAGCCCAGGACACAGAGGGTGTGCAGGGCGGCATCCGAGGCCCCCGTATACCAAAACAGAGTGGGCCAGACGAGTGGGGCGGCTTGGCCACTCCCCGTCAATTGTCGCTCCACCTCCTCCAGCCAGCGCGACGCTGGCACCAGGCCATCCTCCCCCACCAGCAGGCTGGCCTGACACCACCACGAAAGCACGGCGATCAGGTAGATCAGGCCCAGGGCACGGAGATAGAGCGCTCGACCGAGTCGATGGCGGGCGGTGTCGAGGGACAAGAGGCGAAACCAGGTCGGCAAGGGCACGCCCTTTCTATATCCGGCTCCGCCCTTTGCCCAAACCGAAAAAATGCGCTAGATTCGGCCAGCGGTCTCCTCCCTCCGGATTCCGAGCGCGATGGCATCCGAATACAACTGGCATCCCGGCCCTCAGGGAAAATCGGTCTTCAAGGTCGAAACCCACAACATCGGTTGGTGGGTGCTGCTTGCCATTTTGATTTCCGTGCTCATCCACCTCATCCTCTACTTCGTGCTGGGCATGATCGAGCGGGACTTCAGCGCCCGCAGTGGGGAGGCGATTGTCTGGCGGAACCAGCGCGAGCAGGTCACCATCGACCGGGACACCCTCGACGAGCTCCTGGCTGATCCCCACATTCCCGATACCGAGGCCGCCAAGCCGGAGAAGCTCAGCGACCAGGAACTCATCGACAAGTCCCTCGACGAGTTCGACTTGATGGAAAAGGCCAAGACCGAAACCATCCGCATGGCCCCCATCGACAGCCCGCAGATTTTCAGCGGAGAGGCCCCCAAGGGCCCTGACAAAACACTCGCCCTTGGCTCGGCCGCGGCCGAGCTCGAGATCGCTGCCGCGGAAATGCTATCCCAGGAGCTCGACCAGATGCGCAACAAGCTGGTGGAATCCTCCGCTGCCGTCTCTGTGAACCAGCCCCTCCTGGAACTCAATGCCAGCGACGAAGCCAGCAGCGCCGTCGACACCGACCAGTTCTTCCGCGAAGCCGCGGCCAAGGCCTTCGGGGACAATGCCGGAGAATTCATCAAAGGCTACTCCAGTCTCGACGATCTCATCGGCCGCACCGGCGGCCTGCCCATCGGGGAGGAAAAGATTGCCCTCCCCACGGACATCCTCTTTGGCTACAACGAAGCCGAGCTCAAGGAGGAGGCCCGGCTCAGCATGATGAAGCTCGCCTTCATCGTCCAGACCAACCCGGACGCCACCTTCCTCATCGAGGGACACACCGACAGTTTCGGGGGCGACCAATACAACCTCGACCTCAGCCTCAAGCGAGCCGAAGCCGTGCGCCGCTGGCTCGTCGAACGTCTCCGCATCGACGTGGGCAACATTCAGGTTGTCGGACGCGGCAAGTCGCGCCCCATCGTCTCCACGGAGGGGACGCCGGAGGAGCAGGCCCTCAACCGCCGCGTCGAAATCGTCGTGCGCAAGGAAGAGCCAGCCCAGTCCCAGTAAGTTCTGCAGAGTCGGTGTTCTTCCGCCCTAAGCGATCCCCAGTCGGGCGCCTCCTTAGGCCCTAGGACCGCTCCAATTGACCCTCGGCCGCTTCCTGCTGCAGGCGCAGCTGTCCGCAAGCCGCGGCGATGTCGTGTCCCTTTTCGCGACGCAGTGTCGCCACCACGCGGGCGCGTTGCAGGGTCTGCAGGAAGGACTCCTGTCGCGCTTCGCTGGGCCGTTTCCAGGGCAGGCCCTCGACGGTGTTGTAGGGGATCAGGTTCACCTTGGCATCGATGGAGCGCGCCCGCTTCGCCAGGAGCGCCGCCTGCTCGGGCGAGTCGTTGACGCCTTCGATCAGGATGTACTCCAGGGTGATCTTCTGCTTCTTGCGCTCCCGCCACACCTCGAGGGCCTGGAAGAGGCGCTCGATGGGGTACTTGGCGTTGATCGGCATGATCTGACTGCGCACTTCGTCGCTGGCGCCGTGGAGGGAAATCGCCAGCCGAATCTGCACGGGCAACTCGGCGAGGCGTTCAATCTGCGGGGCCAGACCGCTGGTGGAGACGGTCATGTGACGCGCCCCGATGTTCAGCCCCCAGGGGGCGTTCAGAATGGTGATCGCCTGGGTCAGGCGAGTCAGGTTGGCGAGCGGTTCCCCCATGCCCATGAAGACGAGATTGCGCACCGGTTCCCCGGCTTCCTCCTCGGCGGCAAAGACCTGGCCGACGATCTCCTCGACCTCGAGGTTGCGCGTGAAGCCCGCCAGCCCACTGGCACAAAAGGCGCAGGCATAGGCACAACCCACTTGGCTGGAAACACAAAGCGTGATGCGATCGCTCTGCCCGCCATCGAAGTGCACGTTCGCCGGGATGCGCACCGTCTCGACGAGGCGCCCATCCCCCAGGCGATAGAGATACTTGCGCGTGCTGTCACGCGAGCCGGCCACGCGGACGACCTCGAGCCGTTCCAGTGAAAAGGATCGCTCCAATTCCTCGCGGAGCGCCTGAGGCAGGTTGCTCATCTCCGACCACGCCCGCACCCGCTTCGCATAGATCCAGTCCACGATCTGCTTCGCGCGAAAGGCGCTCTGCCCGCGCGCCTGCACCCACTCGATCCAATCATCGAGCGTCAGGCCAAAGACGGAGGGAAGTCGGGGGGGAGTCGGCGGCATGGCCAAGAGCAATTCCCCAACAAACCACGATTCCGGAGAAATGGGAGAAGGGATTTCAAGCCCCCCCTTCTGTAATGACTCGGGGATTCCAAAATAACTCAGAAAACAAAAATTTTAATTCGGATATTGTATTTTTATAAAAGTCGTAATATTTTAGAGTATGAAATTGTCAAGTTTGCCGTTGTTTTCTCTGCTTGCGGTTCTGACTCTGCTCGGCTCCACCGCCGATGCTGGCACCAACTTCCGCCTCAGCTCCAAGTCGCCCATCGCGCCGAAGCGCGTCCCCTCCTCCAGCGGCTACTTCTTCGGTTACGGTGGCGTCGCCTTTGGCAACAACTGGTCCAACACGGGCGCCTTTGACCTCAGCCCCGGCTGGCAGAACCACTGCCCCAGCCAGGTCCTCGCCAATCCGGCCTTCGACCCTCTCAACATCCCCATGAACTGGGACACCGAAAACGGCTGGAGTTTCGGGGGTGGGGTCGGTCGATACTCGAACCTCTTCGGCGGCAGCCGCTTTGAGCTGGAAGGCACCTATCTCAGCAACGAGGTCAACCGCCTCAGCTACGCGGGCTTTGAACTCCCCGCGAACTTCGACCTGCGCACCAAGGCCCTCATGGTCAACTACCTCAAGGAAGTGCCCTTCGGCTCGGCCACCGGCTACTTCGGCGGGGGGATCGGTTGGGGCTGGACCACCATGGACGGCGACATCGACACCATCCTCTACGATTCCAGCGACGATGGCTTCGCTTGGCAGCTCATCGCGGGGATCGACATCCCGATCACGGAACGCCTCGCCCTCTTCACCCAATACCGCTACCTAGTGCTCGACGACTGCGCCTTCACCACCAACTTTGGGGACTTCACCAACACGACCAACAAGAACCCCTCGAGCCACTCGGTCTTGGTCGGCGCCCGTGTCTCCTTCTGAGGCCGGTCCTTCTCTTCCATTCCGCGCCCTGTCCCGCGACAGGGCGCGCCCCTTCGGGAGCCAGAGCCATCTGGCTCTTTTTTTGTCTCCCCTCCCTTCTCAGACTTGCCTCGCGCCTGGCTCACTGCTCTCCTAACAATCAGCTTCCCTGCCTTTTCCATGCGCCTCGACCTCCCCAAGTGGTTTGACCTGCACGCCCACTTTCGCCAGGGCCCGAACATGGCCCGCTATCTGGCGGACCATCTCGCCATGGGATGCGCAGGCGCCCTTGCCATGCCGAATACCCAGCCGCCCGTGGCCCGCCTCCAGGGAGCCAACAGCGATACCGCATGGACGGTCGAATCCTACCGGCAGGCCCTCCTCGAGGCGGGTGCCTCGGGCTTCGAGCAGCTCATCGTGCCCCTTTACCTGACGCGCCAAACCCACGTCGCGGAGCTCGTCGCCGGGGCCCGCTCCGGCCTCCTGCAGGCCTGCAAATACTATCCCCCGCACGGCACCACCAATGCCGAGCACGGCGTGCCCATGGACGAATGGATCGGCAGCGAAGTCTTCCGCGCCATGGAGGACGAGGGCCTGGTGCTCTGCATCCACGGCGAGGCCCACGGCCTCAGCGGCCCCGATTACTTTGACCGCGAGGACAGCGCCGAGAGCCGCTTCTATCGCGAGACTATGCCCCGGCTCCTCGAGGCCCATCCCCGGCTGCGCATCGTCTGTGAGCACATCACCACCGCCGACGCGGCCCGCTTTGTCGCCGCGGGACCCGACACCTTGGCGGCCAGCATCACCCCCCAGCACCTCCTCTTTACCGTGGGGCAGCTGCTCCAGGGACTAAAATACCACCTCTACTGCCTCCCCCTGGTGAAATTCGCCGCCGACCGCGAGGCCCTGCGCCAGGCCGTCCTCGCCCCTGGCCAGACGAAATTCTTTGCCGGAACCGACAGCGCCCCCCACACCCGCAAGGCCACCGAATGTGGCTGCGCTGCGGGCTGCTACACCGGCGGTTGCGCGCCGCAACTCTACGCCATGGCCTTCGAGGCCGCCGGCACCGACCTCGCCACCCCAGCCGGCCGCGAGGCCCTGGAGCGCTTCCTGTGCCACAACGGCCCCGCCTTCTACGGCTTCCCCTCTTCGTCGCAACAATTCACGCTCCGGCGCGAGCCCTCCACCGCCAGCGGCTTAACCACCGCCGATGGGCCCATCGTATCCCTGCCCCAGGGCATGGGCTTGACCCTCGACTGGAGTCTTTCGCCCTTCTGAGCGAGGGGGAGAAGCCCTGCCCTGTCGTCGTGCGTCACAGCGACCGCCCTCAAGGCCCCGCCGCAATTGCCGTGGCGGGACGCAGGGCTTCATTCGCGATGCGCACCCGGGCCCCCCGTCCGACGATGTCGTAGAGCTCGATGATGTCGCTGGAGCGCATCCGGACACAGCCGTAGCTCGCGGGAGTGCCGATGGTGCGCTCCTCGGGGGTGCCGTGGATGTAAATGTAGCGCTTGTAGGCGTTGGCGTTGTGCGGCTCGAGCCCCTTGAGCCACAAGATCCGCGTGACGATGGGATCGCGGCCGGGCGCATCGGGTGGCAGGATCTCACCCGTGGGCTTGCGCGAGCGGAAGACCATGCCCGCAGGAGCCCCGTCGCCGATCTTCTTGGCGATGCGGAATTCACCCAGCGGCGTCCGGTTGCTCCCCTTCTCGTCACCCAGGCCGAACTTCGAGGTAGACACTGCATAGTCCCGGATGCGCATCCCATCTCGGTAAACCGCCATCCGCTGTTCCGGCACCGAGATCTCAACGACGTGACGCTGGTCGCTCACACAGGAGGCCAGTAGAATAGCCAAAGGAAGACAGAGGAGAAGACGCTTCATGCCCGAGAATCGCGAAGATACCCCGCCCCTGCCACGCCTGCAACGGTAGGCTGCGACAGGCAACGGGGGAGAGAGAGCGGAAGAGAGAGAAGAGGCGGAAGGTCGGAGACAGACGGAGAAAGTCTCACGACTTCCTCTACTGGCTTCGCGGGCCACCTCTCCGCTACCGGGAGCGCTCCTCCGCTTCAGGTTGAGGTTTGTCATTACCCTCCGACTGAACTGCAGGGCGGGTAGCGGGTTGCCCAGTGCCGCCTTGTTCGGCTTTAGTTTTGTCGAGTTCGAGTAGACGCTTGCCCAATAAAAGTCGCTTCTTCAGAAGGAATTCTTCTTGCGGTGTCCGCTGAACTCCACTGCGCAATATCTGGTGAAGGCCAGAGGTGGCCCGCGAAGCGGAGCCACTGATTCCTCAAATTAAGTTGTGAGAGCGGAGCGATCCGACAGTTCTTGCTTCCGGGGTCATGCAACATTTCTTGACATAACTTTCGCCCGCATGACTCT
>CAZKGI010000042.1:0-19866 GCA_964552315.1 uncultured Akkermansia sp.
TAGTATGGCCACCGGGGTGAAGTCGTCCGGGAGTGCGCCTCACTCCAAATCGTATGACTTCGGGCCCGTGACGTCGTGCAGGCAGGCGATGCTCTCGGCAAGAACACCAGCCCCCTTCCCACAGGGAGGCTCACTCGCGACGCTGGCTGATGTCCCGAAACGTCCCCTCGGCATAGTCATAGAAATCCAGACGGATCTGAGGGGGATTGCCCACGGGATCCCTTCGCCAGCCCTGCATGTTTCCCCCCAGGGCGCGGACTGCGAAGAAAATCTTGCCCGGTCGTTGGGCAACCGAGGCGGGCACCAGTGCGAAGCCCTCCGAACAGGAAAAGCGCAAGTTCTCCTGCCATTCCAGAGCCGCATTCAGCCGCGTGCAGTTGTAGCGCTCGGGATTGTTGTCCTCCGCCTTGGCCCCGTAGTTCCCCAGGAAGAGGCTTTCCCCATCCGTGGCCAATGTCTGCACTCCATAGTGAATCCAGTAACCCAGATCGATCGTCTTCTTTTCGATAAGGTTCAGGTCCAGGTCGAAGACGGCGAGGGTGCAGCCTGCGTGCGGGTCCTTCCCCCACTCGTCCACACCCACGTAAAGCTTGCCCTGGAAGACCACGCAGCCGTCGAGCCGCAGATCCACCTTCTTCTCCTGGATCAAGTTGAGGTCCTCATCCCAGACCACGATCCGCCCCACGGGCTCGTCCGGGGGAAGCTTGCCATAGAGAACAATCACCCCGTAAAGACGACCGTCGGCATAGGCGACGTCCCCGAGATGGTTGGGGGCTGTGACCCCGCCCAGACGTCGTCCATCCCAGGCGATCTTCTCCACGCCGCGGGCATGGGAAAGATAAACGGCCCGCTCACTGCAGGTGGCCCCCTGGATGTGACCGGATTCGATCAGCATATTCAGTTCGTTGGGCACGGTATAGAGGCTGGGCATGGGCTCGGCGCACGCTCCGGCGCAAAGCCCAAGAAAAAACAAGCCGACCAAGATCCTCATGCTCATCAGGACACCCCCTGTGGATTTCTCCTAACGTTCCCCCCAATGGAGAGGGAGAAGCTGTCTTTTCACCAGCCGGCTCCCTTCACCTTGGTGCGAATGCGACAAATGTAGGTGTCGGCGGTCAGGTAGAGAACACTGCCATCGTTGCCCCAGGCGCAATTCGAGGTCAGTTCCCCCGTGGAGATGCGCCCCAGCAGCTTTCCTTGCGGAGTCAGGACGTGGACTCCACCCGGACCGGTCGCCCAGAGATTGCCGTGCTCGTCAATCTTTAGGCCGTCGGGCAGGCCGCGCAGGCCCTCCTTCACCGCACTGGTCGCGTCATAGAAGACACGCCCCTCCCCGATGCCTCCGTCAGCCTGCATAGGATAGGCCATGATGATCGCCGCCTCGGGGTCGGACTGGGCCACGTAGAGCGTCTTGAAGTCGGGAGAAAAGGCGATTCCGTTAGGACGCGCCAGTTGATCGGTCAGGAGCGTCACGGTCCCGTCCGGATCGAGCCGATAGACCCCGCAGAAGTCGAGTTCGCGGAGCGGGTCGTCCCAGCGTTTGGGCAAACCGTAGGGAGGATCGGTGAAATAGATCGTCTTTCCATCGGCACCGAAACAGAGATCGTTGGGACTGTTGAGCCGCTTGCCCTGATAGTTGTCGACGAGGGTGCGCTTGCCGCCGCCCTTGGTCAGGACCGAGAGACGACGATCCCCGTGTTCACAGGAAACCAACTGACCCTGTCCATCGATGAGCAAGCCGTTGCAACCCGGTTCAGCTCCGTAATCCTCCACGCCCGTGTAGCCGGAAGGCTGCATCCAGGTCGAGGCCCCCACGCCCTCCTCCCAACGGACCACGCGATTGTTGGGGATGTCGGAAAAAAGCAGGTAGCCCTCCTGAGGATGCCCGGGGTCCTTGACCCACACGGGGCCCTCTGTCCAGGTAAATCCGGAGGTCAGCACCTCGATGACCGCGTCCTTGTCCAGCAGTTCATCCAGTGCCGGATCGAGACGAATCACCTCGCCAATGGTGGGGAAATTGGTGGAATCCTGGGCATGCAATACGGGATATCCAGACGCCATAGATAAGCATAGGGCGATCCCGGAGAGTGATAGGTTCAATTTGCGGATCATTGGGAAAGGTTGAAGATAGAGAGATTTCCAGTTTCGAATCGAGTGTTGCAGACCCATGGACGAAAAAGCAAGCCAGAAGGAACTCGGTGGAGAGGCGGATTGGAGGACCCAGGTCCCCGAGCTGCCGGCAGGCGAAGAGCTTGCTCTCGAACCCGTGGGAGATGATGAGATCGATCCCTCGCCGAAGTGGTGGGATGAAGCTCCCGACACCTCGCAGGAGCGCCGCGCGGAGCCAGCCTCCCTCACAGAGAAGGGAGAGGTGTCCACTCCCGCTGCCGCGACGGACTCCACAGCGACGACTCCCACCACGACGCCTCGCGACACCGAACAAAATGCGACGGATGCGGAAAAGGAAGACGAGGCGCGGGAAGCGGTCTCGGATCCGGGACCTTTGGGTCATCCCGAGATCGACCTCGGCACCATCAAGGTGAAACATCAGCGCAAAGTCGAAGAAGGGGAATTTGAAGCGCTCTTTGGCGAAAGCGAATCCTCGGACCTGCCGGCCGACTCTCTCGAGGGGGAAGCGAAAGCCGAAGACCCCGCCGCTACGGCCGAGGTGGGCAGGGAGCCCGAGGCCACCGGCCAGGAGGCGACGGGGCCATCGATCTTGCCGACCGATCTGGGCTTTGAAATCAAACCGCCCCTCATTCCCGGCGTGGAGGACGTGGTCAAGCCCGTCACTGCCTCCCCTTCCCGACCGGCTCCTGCCTCTTCCTCGCCAGCGCCGACCCCGCCCGAGTCCCCCCCGGTCGAGGACAGCCCCGCCCCCCCCACCGCCGAGCTCCCGGCTCTCCCGACGTCCACCGAGGACCGCAAGGACGAGGCCCCCGCCGCCGAGGACGAGGAAAGCCTCCTCTCGGCAGAAGCGGACTTGCCTGACGCCCCCGTCGAGGACTCTGCGGACACGGCCCCTGCCGCGGCTACCGCCGAAACACCTGAGACGGACAGGGACAAGGATGCTTCCGCCACCCCGGACACCGAGGCGGGCGAAGACGACTCCCCGGCGGCGCCTGCCTCCAGGGACGAGACCTCGGAGGGGAGCGAGGCAGCGTCTCCGGCCCCGGAAGAGCCAACTTCCGAGACGAGGGAGGCGGCCCCTGCAGATCCCGTCGCCCCGGCGAGCCCGCCAACGGAGGCTCCGGCCAGCTCCCCACCGGCGAGCGAGAGCGCCCCCCCACAGGAGCCGGCTCGTGCCGTAGAGCCGGATCCCCCCAAGCGGAAGGCCGGATGCTGGACCGTCTTTGCCACCCTTTTCTTCTTGGCCAGCCTCCTCGTTTTCCTGGTTTTGTTAGGGGGCGCCTACTTTGCCTGGACTCGCTTGGGGGATTATGAGACGTCACTGAAAACCCTGGCAGAAACCCAACTCAGGGAGCGTGGCATCCACCTCGACTACGGCCAGTGGGCCTACCAGTTCCCCCGCGGGCTGGTCTTCGACGAAGTCACCTTCTACGAAGACGAGGTCAAGAGCCATCCCCTCGCCAAGGTGTCGGCTCTCGGGGTAAATGTCGACCTCGTCAGCCTGGCTCGACAGGCCGGATCCCTCAGCGGAGCCGAACTATCCCTGAGCGATTCCACGCTGACCCTCTACGAAAAGGGGGAACCGGTGCTCCAGTTGGATGAGGTCGATGCCGAAATCCTCGCCGAGCCCCATCGCGTTCTCGTCGAGCGCCTTCACGCCCGGAAGGGTGCCCTGGAGTTGCGCCTCGATGGCGTCCTGCACCGTAGGCAGGGCCAGCCCTCCGGCGAGTCGACGAGCCAAACCGAAGCCGCGGTCCCGCCCCCCTCCGTCCTGGCGAAGATCGACTTCAGCAAGCTTCGCGCCCTTCAGCCCTGGCTGGACTTTGCCCAGAGCGACTCCGCTTCGGTGAGACTCCAAGCGACATTCGCCACCGACGAGGAGGGCCAGGGGCTGTCCCAGTTGGAGGGCAATCTCGTCGGCGATGAGCTCACCTGGCACGGCGTCCAATTCGCCCGCCTCAGCTCCGGGTTCCGCTACTATCCAGACCTGGGAGAAATCCGCTTGAGCGCCTTTCAGGCCGACTATGGCGATGGCTCGCTCACTGGAGAGCTCGTCATCGACACCGCAGGACGCGTTGTGAAGATCGAACGCCTCCACTCCACCGTCGATCCTCTGGCCCTGCTTTCTGCCTATGATCCCTCCTGGAGGGAGAGCCTCCAATCCTGGCAACTCGTGGACGCCCCCTCCCTGCAACTGGCGGGATCGATTCCCTTCGACGAGCCCATTAATGCCAATGTGGAGGCCTTCTACACGCATCGCCATGGCCTTGTTTATCGACAAGGGGACCGGGAACTGCCGCTCTCGGATTTGCGCGGTCGCCTGCGCTACAGTCGCGGCATCATTGAAAGCAGCGATCTCGCCCTGCGCCTCTACGGCGGAGACGTCGACATCAATGGAGCTCTCAACCTGCAACGCACGGGCCGGCCCTTCAACGGTCTGGTCGAAGTCCACGGGCTGTCCCTGGACCAGGCCAAGGCCTGGCTAGGCGACGACTTGGAGGGCCTGAAAGGGCGCCTCGACCTGACCTTCCGCGGCACCAGCCACCAGGGCATCACCAGCTTCAACGGAGGAGGGAATCTGCGCATCGAGGAGGCCAGTTTGCCGAAAATCCCCGTGCTCGGCCCCGTGCAAGGGCTCCTCGGCAAGCTCTTGCCGCCCTTTGCTCCCGAAAGCACCGGCACCGTCACCGGCGCCTATATCGTGGAGTCTGGAGTCCTCGTCACCAGCGACCTCACCCTCCGTCAGGAGAAGGCCCGGCTCATCGTCAACGGCAGCCTCAATCTCGCCACGATGATGACCCGATTCACCGCCACAGCCTCACTGGAACCGGCCCTCGCCACCGCCACCGGGCTCGAGGACAAGGCCATTGTGGTGGAAGGCTCTGGCCCCTGGAAGGAGCCGGAGCTGAAATTCCGCGAATTCCCAACGGAATACGGCGCCGCCTCTGTGAGGGAATTGTTGGGAGCCGACGCGGAAAGCCTCGAGAAACTCAAGAAGGCCCTTGAGGCGGAGGATCCCGCGGCCGCCCTTGCCGAGGGGCTGGAGGAAGCCACGGGACTGAAAATCGATCCCGGCGTGACTGACCTCCTGCGAGAGGTGCTGGGAGGATCGGAATCCCGCCGTCGCCCAGTAGCGGCTCCTCCCGCCTCCCAAAACGACTCCACGCCGCGTCCGGCGCCACAAGCCCAGCCCGAGCGACCCGTCCTGCGCGCCATCCCCAGCACGGAGAATGAATGAGCCGACGGGGCGGTCACACGCCGCCAGGTAGCGGAGCCCTTCTTCGCCCCGGCCCCCATCCCTCCACTCTTCTCCCCTACGCAAAGCGGCTTCCCCTCCTTGGCAAGGAAGGGAAGCCAGCCGCTGCGATCCTGGCGAGACTCGAGAGAAGTGAAGGTTTGAATGCCCGGTCAGAGGGCTGGCCTTAATCCACCGCATCGTTGATTTTCTTGCCGACCTTCTTGATGGCGGTCCCCACTTCCTCGGCCCCGCGCTCCACGGCTTTCACCGTGCCTCGGGCGACGCGCTCGGCGCCTCGTCCAATTTCTTCGGCCGCCTGCTGCAATTCGCTGTCTGTCGAGTTCGCAGACGAGGCCGGGCGAGCGGACACTTGGCGCTTGGCGGCGGGGGAGATGGCCTCGTCGGTTTCGCGAACGGCCAGTTCCTCCTGGATGGAATCCGGATTGGCAATGGCAATCACCCCTTGGGCGATGCGGTCTCCGGCATCTCCGCTCGGCTGGGTCCCCTTGTCTTCACCGGCGTGCACGATCACGGCGCGCCCCAGAATGGCATCCTCGTGGCCACTGAGCACCAATCCGCGGACCGTGAGGACCAAACTGGCTCCGCCCTCGGCATCCGCGAGCAGATTGCCAAAGTCTCCGGGATGCCTTTCCTCCGAATCGGGCAAGCCATGCGCATGGCCATGGGGATTGAAGTGGGCTCCGGCCCGGCTGCCATCCGGCGAGGAGACATCGCCGAACTCGTGCACATGGATGGCGTGCTTGGCGTTAGGGCTGAGGCCGCTGATCCGGGCCGTGACCCGGACCTGATCGTCATCGAGGGGCTCAAAGGTCACCACACCACGGGCCTTGTGCCCTTCGGTGGGCACGAGCACGGCCACCAACGGGGCGGACGGAACCTCGGCCCTTTCCGGCGCGGCAACGATTTCGCCTTCGGAAAGGCGGGGGGCCGGACTCCGCGGATCCGCCACGGGAGGCATGGCCTCCGCTGGCCTTCCGGCGGCAGGGGCGCGCTCGGATGCTTCCTGCGCCTGCAGGAGCGGAGCGCTCCCCAAGGCAGGGATGAGGAGGGAAAAGACGAGGGAGAGGAGGGATGCGTGGGATTTCATGGCTGGGAACGTTCAGGTTCCCCTCCGAAAAGAGCAGGCATCCTGCCGCCCGAGCCCTCCGAATCACGAAGCCCGGAATAGGAGACACTTACAACAAAACAGCTCCAGGAAAAATGGGCCCCTAGGACCACGCACACGGGCGCTTTGCAAGCCCTTCCCTTGCAGCTTGCCTATTCCACGGCGAGGCCAGTCAGAAGGGTAGCGAGTCGCCTCGCCTTAAACCAATCGCGTGAGGATCTCGAGATTGGCCTGGGGATCGAAACGCTCCAGGGCCTCGCGCTGGGCCGCGATGAGTTCCTGGATACCCTTCTTCCCGAGCCGCAGCATCTCGGCCATCTCCTCCTCTGAGAAGGTGGCCTCTTCACCCGTTCCCTGGACCTCGATGAGCCGCAGGTCCTCCGTCATGGCATAATTGAAATCGACCGAGGCGTTCTTGTCCTCGTGATAATTCAGGTCGAGGCAACAGACCCCCTGCCAAAGGCCTGCGCTGACGGCCGCGGCGAGCTGGCGCAGCGGGGATCGCGGTAGTTTCTTGGCGACCACGAAACGGCGGAAGGCCATCTCTGCGGCGAGGACCGCCCCGGTGATCGAGGCCGTGCGGGTGCCGCCGTCGGCCCGAAGCACGTCGCAGTCGATCCAGAGCGTGCGGGCCCCCAAGCCCTCGAGGTCGACGACCGCACGCAGGCTGCGCCCGATGAGCCGCTGGATTTCCGAGCTTCGCCCGTCCAATCGGCCCCGGCTGATGTCCCGGGCCTTGCGCTGCTGCGTTGAATAGGGCAGCATGCTGTATTCGGCGGTCAGCCAGCCTCCGGAGACGCCCTGGGCCTTCATCCAGGGGGGCACCCCGCTCTCCAGCATGGCGCTGCAGATCACCTGGGTTTCCCCAAATCTCACCAGCACGCTGCCGTGGGCCAAGGGGGCGATGTCGAGTTGAAACCCGATTTCTCTCATGGCGTCGGGGGCGCGACCATCAATGCGGTTCATGTTTCGCCTATCCGCCAGAGCCGCCGCATTTGCAAGCCCCCACATTCCGAGTTGCGTCCCGAACGGTTGCCGCGACCGTTGACGCCGTCCATGTCGCCAACACGGGAAAAGCTCGAACAATTCGCCGTCGATGTGATCCTCGACCGGCGCCAGGGCCTGCGCGCCTCGATGCTGCGCGCCCTGCTCTCGGCCCTCTCCCGGATCTACGAGTTTGCGGTGAGCAGCCGCCTCGGCCTCTACCGGCACCGCATCCTCCGCGAACGCAGCCTCGGATGCCTCGTCGTCAGCATCGGCAACCTCACCGTCGGCGGGACGGGGAAGACACCAGTCGTGGAGAAGTTTGCCCGTTCCCTCCAAGACGGCGGTCGCCGCGTCGCCATCCTCAGCCGCGGCTACAAGTCGGTCAAGCAGCCCTTCCTGAAGCGGCTCATCGGCAAGATTCAGGGGAAAAACGAGATCGACCCGCCCCGAGTCGTCAGTGATGGGAAATCGCTCCTGCTCGATTCCAAGACCGCCGGGGACGAACCTTACATGCTCGCCGCCAATCTGCCGGACATCCCCGTCATCGTGGACAAAGACCGGGTCAAGAGCGGCAAGCACGCCATCTCCGAGTTCAACTGCGACACCCTGATCCTTGACGATGGCCTGCAGTACCTCCGCCTGCGTCACCGCCTCGACATTGTGCTGGTGGACCGGTGGCAACCCTTCGGTACCGAGCGCCTCCTGCCCCGCGGCACCCTGCGCGAACCTCCCCGCAACCTGAAGCGGGCCTCCTACATCTTCATCACCAAGTGCAATGGCGAGCCCAACGACGAGCTCATCGAACGAATTCGCAAGTACAACCGCACCGCCGAGATCATCGAGTGCGAGCACCGCCCCCGTCACCTCCAGCACCTCGAGACCCGGGCGACGCTGCCACTCGAGGCCCTTCAGGGCAAGCGCGTCGGCACCATCAGCGCCATTGCCGTTCCGGAGAGCTTCGAGGACGGGGTGCGACGCCTCGGGGCCAAGATCGAGGCCACCTGCCGCTTCATGGATCACCACCGCTTCACCGAGCAGGAGATCCTCACCTTCATCAACTGCTGCGTGGAATCGGACGTGGACATGATCATCACCACGGAAAAGGACGCGGTCCGCTTTCCTCGCCTCGGCCGGCTCGACGTGCCGATCTACTTTCTCCGCGTCGAAATCGGCATCCTCAGCAACGCGGAGAGCTTCGACCAGTGCATCGCGCGGATCTGCCAACCGCGCCCCGAGACCGAAGCCCGTCGCTTTTTCTGAGCCCTCGCGGGCGGACGCCCCGCATCCGACCCTTCTGCGAAGCCGCCCAAGATCGTCCTCAGAAGCGGACCTCTCGACCGCCCTCGCGGGCCGAGAGCAGGCAGGCGTCGAGGAGCCGCTGCGTTTTCAGGGCAATGTCAGGCCAATGAGACTCAGTTTGGCCGGAGAGGACGATGTCCCCGAACTTGCGGAAGAGCTTCGCCTCCTGGGAAGTGGGGTGACTGTCCGAATACTCCGCCGTGGCGACGCGACGGGGATGACGTTCCATGTGAAAACGGCAGCCCTCCACCCGGAAGCGGTCCTGGACGACCTCGTAGGCGAGCTCCGCTCCGTAGTAGGGCAGCACGAAATCCTCCAGGCGGAGGCGTCCCTGGGTGCCGCTGATGTCGAGCCACTGCTGGTTGTCGACTTCGAAGCTGCAGTAAAAGCCGGCACTGACGCCTCCGGCAAAGTGCAGTTCCCCGGACAGGGTCAGGGGCACGCCTTTGTGCTCGCGGTGCAGTCGCGCCACCAGTGATTCGGGCATTTCGTAGCGCATCGCCCAGAGGAAGAAGCGCAGGCAGTACCAGCCGAGGTCGCCCAGGCTGCCCTGCGGCTCCAGCGCGGCATTGGCGCGGATGTCCCTGGCGAAGAAGGCTTCGTCACCGCGGAAGCTGAACTGCGAGCCGAGGCGCCGGATCTCGCCGACGGCCTCCCCAGTGTCCAGTTCCTCGCGCAGCCTGGCGAGACGGTCGTTGTGCATGAACATGACTCCGTCCATGAACTGGACGTCCGCTCGGGCACAGGCCTCGACCATCTCCTCGAGATCCCCCGCGTTCACCGCGCAGGGTTTTTCGCAGAGCACGTGCTTCCCGGCGGCGGCAGCAGCGAGCACCCATTCCTTGCGGAGGCCCGTCGGCAGGGGGATGTAGACGGCGTCGATGTCGCTGCGGGAGAGAAGCGCCTCGTAGCTACCCAGCGCCTCGGGCACGGGATGGTGCGGCACTTGGGCCTGACACTCCTCCACAAAGGCCGCCGCCTTTTCCAGGGAGCGGCTAGCCACGGCGACGAGGCGGCCGTTGCCGCTGTGCCGGATGGCCTGCCAGTTCTTCCGGGCGATGCCGGCGGCCCCGAGGATGCCCCAACGACAGAGAGCGTTGCTCATGGGAAGGGAAGCTCTTATTCGCGGATTTCCTTCTGAGTCTTGGCGTCCGCAATGACGACTTGCTCGCGGTAGTAGGAAACGTCGCTGCGGAAGGTGAGGCGGGCGCCGTGACGGCGCTCCAGCTCGATGAAATGCTCGCCGTCGTGAGTGCGGAGGCGTTCCATGACGTCGGGGTGCACGATGACGAGCAGCTCCCGTCCCGGGGTCTCGCTCTTGCTGAGGATCGCATTGATGCGCCGCTGCAGTTCCACGCTCATGGACTCGGCGCTCTTGACGAGGCCGCGCCCCTGACAGTAGCGACAGGGCTCGTTGACCGTGATGCTGAGGCTTTCGTGAAGGCGCTGGCGCGTCATCTCCATGAGCCCCAGCGGCGAGATCTGCAGGATTTGCGTCTTGGCCTTGTCGTGCTTGAGGCGCTCGCGCATCACCTTGTAGACGGCCTGTTGGTCGCGACGCGACTTCATGTCGATGAAGTCGATGACGAGCAGGCCGCCGATGTTGCGCAGGCGCACCTGGCGGGCGATCTCCTCGGCCGCCTCCAGGTTGGTCTGCAGGATCATCTTGTCCTGAGTCTTGGCGCGGCCGGTGTTGACGTCGATGGCGATGAGGGCCTCGGTCTCGTCGATGACGATGTAGCCGCCGCTCGGCAGCCAGACCTGGCGGTAGAAGGCGTCGTCGATCTGCCGCTGGATGCCCAGCTTTTCAAAGATGGGCACGTTCGTCTGGTAGTACTGAATGCGCTTGCGGGAACGACGCGAAATCACCCCGATGAGGTCCTTCATCCGTTCCGCGGCGGCCGGATCGTCGCAGAGAACCTCGTCGATTTCCTCGGTGAGGAAGTCGCGCACGGTGCGCTCGATGAGGTCGGGCTCCTTGAAGACGCGGGTAGGGGCCTTTTCGGTGGCGGCCTTGGCCTCAATCTCGCGCCATTGCTCGACGAGGATGGCGAGGTCGCGCACGAAATAACGCACCTTCTGGCCAGCGGAGACCGTGCGCAGAATCACGCCCATGCCCTCGGGAATGGTCAGCTTTTCCCCCATGATCTTGCGCAGGCGGGCGCGCTCCTTGGGATCCTCGATCTTGCGGGAGATCCCGAGCTGGTCGTTGCGGGGCATCAGCACCATGTAGCGACCCGGCAGGGAGATGTTGGTGGTGATGCGAGGGCCCTTGGTGCCGATGGGTCCCTTGGTGACCTGGACGAGAACCTCTGAGCCGACGGGATAAAGGTTGGGAATGTCCTTGGACTGGATGCGCTTGCGGCTCTTGCCGTCGGCCTTCTTGCCGCTGCGCTGGATCTCTTCGAGCTCGGCGCCGAGGGCCTCGGGAATGGCGTCCCAGAAGTGGAGGAAGGCGTTCTTCTCGAGCCCGATGTCCACGAACATGGCATTCAGTCCGGGCTCGATGTTGCGCACGACGCCCTTGTAGATGGAACCCACGATGCTTTCATCGCTCTTGCGCTCGACCGTGTATTCCTCGAGGGAGCCGTTCTCGAGCAGGGCGACCCGCGTCTCGAGCTTCTCGCAGTTGACGATGATCTTGTTTCCCTCATTGAGCTTCTTGGGTCCAAAAAGTTTACGGAGTTTGGCGAACATGGTTGGGTCAAATTGGTTGGTTAAATTCTTGGAAAGGGGCAATCGGGCCAGCTGGCCGGCGCCCCGGTGCGGGAGGGGGGAAAGTCATCGCTTCTTTTTCAGCCACTGAAAAGGACGGAATTTGGGCGCGGGCTGGGAATTGAGCTGCTCCACCCGCCCCCGGCTATCGCTGGAGTCCTTGATGGTGGGGCGGGCCAGGTCGGTGATGGGGGTGAAATTGCGCTGCTGCAGTGAGGCGGGCACGAAGGCCGCCACGTCCACGGCGGCATCGGCATTGTCATCGACCTGGGCAATGGTGGCGACCTCGCTTTCGTCGAAGCTGACGCTCATGATGCGGTCGGTGCGCCCGATGGCCTCCGGCAGGGCGGCCACCTCGATTTCCGCTCCCTTCTGCAAGGCGATGGCGTTGTCGATGATGTTCTTGGCGATGGGCGAGGCCGCGCCGCCGCCGGAGTTCCCGTTCTCCACAAACACGCAGACCGCCATTTCGGGCTCGTCGTAGGGAGCAAAGGCGATGAACCAGGCATTGGTAGGCTGCTTGGGATTGGCCGTCTGGGCGGTGCCCGTTTTCCCGGAGAGCACCGTCAACTCGGACTTGGCGCGACCCGCAGTGCCGCCCCCCTCGTTGACCACCCGCCACATGCCCCGCTTGACGATCTCGATGTGCTCGGGACGCAGGCCCTCGCGAGTGAGATCGGCGCGCAGCACCGGCGGGTCTTCCTTGACCACGCTGCCATCGCGATCGACCACCTTCTTGACCAGGCGGGGTTGCCAGACCTTGCCCCCGTTGGCCACGGTGGCGGTCACCGATGCCATCTGCAAGGGCGTGACCTCCGTGGCCCCCTGACCGATGGAGACCAGGGCGGTGAAGGCATCACTCCAGAGCAGACCCTGCATCTGCAGCCACTCGGGATTGGGGATGTTGCCAGGGTTCTCGCCCGTGACCTCGATCCCGGTGACGCGGCCCAGGCCGAGCAGGTTGGTGATGGTCTGGATGTTGCGGATGCCGGTGTGGTTGGCGTAGCGATAGAAGAAGCCGTTGCAGCTGACCTTGATGGCCGTGCTCAGGTCGAGGCTGCCATGCCCCGTGGCCCAGCACTTCATGAACTTGTTGCCGTACTGGGCGCCACCCCCACAGGGGAAGCGTCGGTCGCAGGTGCCGGAGAGGCAGCCGGCCAGGGCCACCGGAATCTTGCCGGTGGAACCCGGCGAATAGGGATTGATGGCCCGGCTGAACATGGGACTGGTGGGGTCCTCGGTGTAGCGCTTCCAATCGTCGAGCCGCACCTCGGGAATGAAGACGTTGGGATTGAAGGAGGGCACCGAGGCCATGGCCAGGACGTCGCCGTTGCGAGGATCAATCACCACCGCGGCCCCGCGACCGACCTTGCGCAAGCTCTGCTCCACCACGGTCTGGATGCGGGCGTCGATCGTCAGGTAGACATCCGATCCAGGTTCCGGCTCGGTGCGGCTGACTTCCCCGACGAATTTCCCTTTTTCATCCTTCTCAATGACGAGCTTGCCGGGCTTGCCGCGAAGGTAGTGATCCATCGTCTTCTCGACCCCCATGACGCCGTAATCGTCCCCGACGTAGTAATTGAACTCGCGCTTCTGCTCGATCGGCACCTGGTCCGGATCGGCGAGGTTCATGTAGCCCAGAATGTGACAGGCCAGCGAATCGTAGAGATAGCGGCGGCGTCCCGTGCGCGTCACGGTCACCCCGGGAATGCCGATGTTGTTCTCCGCAAAGCGCGCAAATTCCTTGAAGCTGAGATCGCGTCGGTAGGTAAAGGGCACGATCCCCCGGTTCGAGCGGTAGTGGACCCGCATGGCGCTGGAGCTGTAGTCCGCCAGCAAGCCCTGCTCCTGGAGGCCGGGAAAGACGGTCTCCTCGACGATGGCCACGATGTCGGTCTCATTGCGGATCTCCTGGAAGCCATACTGGTCGAAGCGTTTCCACTCGTAGGTGGGCAGCTTCTTGTGAGTCTTCAGGTAGGCAGAGACCACCTCGCGCAAGTCGAGCTGCAGCTCGTAGGTCGGCGTGCTGTCGACCAGGGTGAGTCCGTTGCGGTCGCGGATCTCACCGCGGATGCCGGGGATGCGGACGGATTCGAACTTGCTCCCCGGTACGCGCGCCACCCAGTCGGCGTGCTCAATCACCTGGATCTGGTAGAGACGGTAGACGAGCAGGGCGAAACCTGCCATCACCAACACGGCGAGGAAGTAGAGCCTGAATCTAAAGGGCGTCACCATCGTGTCTCTGGCGTCGCTGGGGCCCGCCGAAGCGAGCGCGAGACCGCAGTCCCGCGACGCGGCTCAACAGTAGCAGCAAAAAGGGGGAAACGAGAGAAGAAAACAGGGCGGTCATCACCACCTGCCACCAGAACTCGGGACTCGCCGCCAGCGCTCCTCGATGGAAGCCGATGACGAGGTATTCGAGGACGAGCACCAAGGCCGTACACAGACCGATCAGGAGGATGGGCAGCTCCCAACGCCCCTTTCGAAAAAGCGGACAGACGCCCTGGATGATCGCTCCCGCGACCGCGAAGAGGAGGATGCTGAACCCAAAGGGCAGCTCGGCCTGGCCGAGCAGACCGCTCGTTCCCCCATCGGCATAGATGGGAACGTAGTAGCGGGCGTCCCAGAGAAATCCGGTCGCCAGGGCCAGCATCAGCATGGCCGGAAAAGGCACCGACACGGCCACAGCGAAAAAGACAGTGTGGACGAGCAGAAGCCGCGCCCCGTAGGCCCATTCAAAAACAGGCATGAACTCTTGCAGGATCAGCGAGAGCAGCAGGAGGGCAAGCACCAGACAAAACAGCTTCATGGCACCGGCGTGTCTGGGGTGGCCCCGGCCTCTGGGGTGGCCGCCGCCTCGTTGGGAACGGGCAGGATCACGAAGAAGTCGTCAAAGTGGTCGAAGTCCACCGCCGGCCTCACGATGGCCTCGGCATCGATGGCCCCGATCTCCAGGGTCATGATTTCCCCCAGATAGAGATTGGCAGGAAAGAGCTCCCCCACCCCGGAGCTGAAGACCTTGGTCCCCGGCTTGGCGACGACTTCCTTGGAAAGATAGCGCAATTTCAGGCTAGGCTGCGAGCGCAGCAGGCCGCGCTGTCCGCTGAGGATGCCCTGATCCTGGGAGTTCTCCAGCCTCGCCGAGACCTGGCACATCTCATCGGTCAGCAGGAGCACGACGGCCGAATCCGGCCCGATCACCTCCGTCACCTTGCCCACCAGTCCCGCCTCCTCTCCGAGAGGCACGATCACCGGGGCGTCGACGACCACGCCGGACCTCGCCCCCTTGTCGATGACGATGGTGTTGTACCATTGTGAGGGCTTGCGGCTCAGGAGCCTCGCAGCGACGAGCCGCAGGGGGGACTTCTCCTGGTATTGCAACGCCCGCCGCAGCTGGTTGTTCTCCTCCAGCAGGTCGTCGAGCTGGATCACCTCTAGCTTGAGGCGGTCCCGCTCCCGCTCCGCCTCGGCGAGGCGCTCGCGAAGCTGCGTGGGTGTCAGGGACTCCTCCCCGATCGAGGCCACGGCCTCCTCGATGTGCTCCGCCCCCTTCATGAAGGGACGCAAGGCCACCATGGCTCCGCGCTGGATGGTACGGACCGTATCCGGCTGGAAGAGCGTGATCCACACGAGCAGTCCCACGAAGGCGATCAGGAAGACGAGATTCAAGCGGGTCATGGGATCTCGAGGCGATGCTTCTCAGCGCAAGGACGGGCCATCAGTGAGTCCGGCCGCTGTGCGCGACTTTTCGGAGAAAATCCAGTTCTTCGAGCAGCTTGCCCGTGCCCTCGGCCACGGAGCCGAGAGGGTCTTCCGCGATGTGCACAGGCAGTCCCGTCCCTATGGAGAGAAAGCGGTCGATGCCGGGAAGCAGGGCCCCGCCTCCGGTGAGCACGACGCCGCGCTCGACGAGGTCGGCCGAGAGATCCGGGGGACAGCGGTCCAGACTCGCCCGAAGGGAATCGAGGATCACTCCCAGAGGCTCGGCCAGGGCGGCGCGGATTTCCTCGGTGCTCAAGCTGACCGTCCGCGGCAGGCCCGTGGAGAGATCGCGCCCCTTCACCTCGACGCGCCGCTCCTTTTCCAGAGGCGCGGCGGAGCCCATTCGGATCTTCACTTCCTCGGCGGTGCGCTCGCCCACGACCAGTCCGCAGGCGCGACGGAGGTAATCGGTGACCGCCTCGTCAAATTCGTCCCCGGCGACGCGCACGCTGCGCCCGTAGACCAGACCATAGAGGGAAAGGATGGCGATCTCTGTGGTGCCGGCACCGATGTCGACCACCAGATTCGCCGCGGCTTCCTGGACCGGCAGGCCAGCGCCGATGGCAGCGGCCATGGGCTGCTCGATGAGGTGGATCTCGCGAGCCCCAGCCGCGGCGGCCGACTCGTTCACCGCCCGCTTCTCCACCTCGGTGATGCCCGAGGGCACGGCCACCACCACGCGTGGGCGAATCCATCGATGCCGGCGATGCACCTTGCGGATGAAGTGCCGCAGCATCGCCTCGGTGGCTTCGTAGTCCGCCACCACCCCATCGCGCAGCGGGCGCAGGGCGCCAATGTTTTGGGGGGTGCGTCCCAGCATCCGCTTGGCATCGTCCCCCACCGCCAGGACAAAGTTGGTCCCAGTCTTGACCGCGACCACCGATGGCTCGCGCAACACAATGCCGTGATCCCTCACATAGACGAGCGTGTTGGCCGTCCCGAGGTCGATGCCAATGTCACAGGAAAAGGCGCCGAGGAGTTTTCCGATCATGTAAGGTTAGGGGAAATGGGAGGGGATCGCGTCCGAAATTCCCCATCGAGAAAATAGAGTCTGGAATTGTTACCAAAAACCGTAAAATTAACACGTCTTGGTGCTTTTGCCAAGAAAGGCCCAGAGCGCTGTCCGCCTTTATCGCGCCTCTTCAGAGCAGGAAGGGGAAAAATCGATGCCCGGCGCCGAATTTTGGGCATCTTTCCGGAAATGGGAGTCTACGACATGGAGGAAGGCGTTCGCTACGTTTGCCAGCGCTGCGGCAATTGCTGCCGCTGGCCGGGCGAAGTCCCGGTGTCAGATGCCGAGATCTCGCGCATTGCCCGACATCTCGACCTGCCCGAGGAAGTCTTCATCGAACAATACACGGAAGTGCGACGCGACCGGCGCGGCCTCACCCTCATCTCCAGGCCAAATCACGAGTGCATCTTTCTCGACGGCATCGACTGCCGCATCCAGGCCGTCAAGCCGGATCAATGTGCCGGCTTTCCCAACCAGTGGAACTTCCCAGGTTGGCGCGAGGTCTGCGAGGCCATCCCGGTTCCGCTGACGCCCCGGAGTTCCCCATCCGCAGGGGCCTGAAACCAAAAAAGCGTGGCAGCCAGGCTGCCACGCTTTTTCAGTAAAACACTCAGAGAGCGAGAAGCTCAGAGAATCTTCTTAAGGGCGGAGGAGGGCTTGAAGCCAACCGTCTTGGAAGCGGCGATCTTGATGGTTTCGCCGGTCTTGGGGTTGCGTCCGGTGCGCGCGGAGCGCTTGCGGACTTCGAAGGTGCCGAAGCCAATCAATTGGACGTTGCCCGTCTTCTTGATGCCTTTGGCGATGGAGTCGAGCACCGCGTTCACGGCTTCCTCGGCGGCTTTCTTGGAGGTTTCCCCACCAAGGGTTTTTTGGACTGCGCTGATAAGTTCTCCCTTGTTCATCACGGATTTGTGGTTTGAGTGAGGAGGCGACTGTATCTGTTTTTCACGCCGGTGTCACCACGAAACCTTCGTAGATTCAACGGATTCCGCCTCCCTTGATCGATCAAATACGAAGAGAAAATTTGTTTGGCAAGCTTAAATTTCAATATCTACAAGGGTTTGCCAGTCTCCTCATCCCCCGGAAATTCCTGAGAAAAGATGGTCCCTCCGGTCTGCACCCATCTCCACGCTTCCCCTGACATTGATCCAACAGCATGGGTGGCCCCGGGGGCTTCGGTCATGGGCGACGTGCACCTCGGCGGCCTCTCCAGCGTCTGGTATCAATGCGTATTGCGTGCTGACATTCAACGCATTGTGATTGGTGAAGGCAGCAACATCCAGGATGGCACCATCATCCATCTCGCCAGCGATCTCGGCACAGAGGTGGGATGCTATACCACCGTGGGCCATCGGGCGCTGCTCCACGCCTGCGAAATCGGAGACGAAGTCCTCGTGGGCATGGGCGCCATTGTCATGGACGGCGCGAAAATCGGGGCGCGTAGCATTATTGCGGCGGGAGCAGTCGTTCCCAAGGGACGTGAAATTCCCCCCGGATCACTGGCCATGGGGACTCCGGCGACGATCGTGCGGCGGCTCCCCGTCGACGAACAACGCTCCCTTCGGTCCTGGGCGGAGAAATATATTCGCGTCGCGGCCGAGCATCGCGAGCAGCTCGGCGAGAACCCTCGATGAAAGCCGCATTGCCAAGGCGGAAATTCCCGGCATAGTGCAGCCACAAGTCGGCAATGATCGGTAAAAGCGTGGTCCAGGTGGAAGTGAAGAACGTTCTCGCGACAAGTGCGGGCTCGGCCATCTTCCTCGGCAATGACGAAAAGGTTTTCGTCATCTACGTGGATCATTCCGTGGGATCGGCCATCAACATGTTCCTCCACGGAACGCCGAAGCCCCGTCCCCAGACCCACGACCTCTTCGCCGACGTGCTGACCGCCCTGGGAGCCCGGGTCGAGCGCGTCGTCATCAACGATTTTACAGACACGGTCTTTTTCGCACGCCTCATCATCGTCGCCGAGAACGAACTCGAGGAGCGCAAGATCGTCGAGATCGATGCCCGCCCTAGCGACAGCATCGCCCTCGCCGTGCAGGCCGATGCCCCCATCTACGTGGCTCAGCACGTGTGGGAGTCGGTGGAGGACATGTCCATCGTCCTCAAGAAAATGCAGGACGCCAACGACGAGGGGCTCCCGGGCCTCTGATCCCTTCAGCGGGGATTTTTTTCCTGATCTACGTCGCCGCTGTGGCTTCGCGGATCAATAGAGCACCTGCAGCAGCTCGACCTCAAAAATCAGGGTCTGGTTCGGGCCGATCTTCGGAGGCATGCCACTGGCGCCATAGGCAAGTTGCGGGGGCACGATGAAGCGATATTTGGCCCCTTCCTGCATCAGGGGAATCCCTTCGCGCCAACCCGCGATGACTTGGTTCAGCCCGAAGACTGTCGGCTCGCCGCGTTGCACGCTGCTATCGAAAACCGTGCCATCCGGCAGGGTGCCGTGGTAATGCACCTTCACCCGGCTGTAAGAATTGGGACGGGCGCCCTTCCCGGCCTTCAACACCTCGTACTGGAGTCCCGAGTAGGTCTTCTGCACCGTGCCCGGGGCCGGACTCACCACCTGGGGATTGGCCGGGGGAGTTGGCACGCTGGGCGATCCGGATTTTCCACCCAGAAGGCAGGCGCTCAGAGTCAGGGAGGCAAAGCCAGCGAGAGAAAGGGAGCAAAGGAGGCGGGGAGGATTCATGAAACACGAGCATGGCAGAGCCCCCTTCGCGAGGAAAGCGGAAATCGTCCCTGGTGCCGGATTGCGGGGCCGGGTCGGAAGGCGTCTTCCGGCACTCACAAGGCCCGCTTCAGCTCGGCATAGGCCTCTGCGAGCATGCCCCTGACCTCTTCCCAATGGGCCTCGGTCATCTCACCCGGCCGCCCATGGCGGTCGCGGTAGTCCATGGCCGCGGCGCGCTTCAGCGAGGCAGGCAGGAGCGACTCCGCGGGATGTCCGTAGAGCATTGCGGCGTTGGCCGCGATGGTCTGGGCGTAGGTCTCCGGCGGCAGGGGTTGGCGGCGCTCCTGCCACCACTGCAATTCCAGTCGGGCGGCCTCGGACACCGCGATGGGCCGGCCCAGCCCCTGCGACAGGATCTTGTAATAGCGCTCCAGCAGGGGAAGACAGCGGGGATGGTGTGTGTCCTGACGAAACGCCAAGGCCGCCCGCGCGGCGATGAGGGAACTCCGGCTGGCGTCCCACCAGGAGAAGCCATACTCGCCGCAGGCCGTGTCGAATCCCACCTTGGCCAGGTCAAACCAGCGGTGCTCGTAATAACAACGCCACATCTCGGCCTCGAGCCGCCCCATGCGTACGGGATCGAAACGCGTCAGGGAAGGACGGGCCAGCAGGTCCTGGACGGCGACGAGCAGACAAACCAACAAGCCCGTCACCCAAAGAGTTCGGCCCAGGCGAAGGCCCCCACGCCGACGGGGCGTCGTGGCGGTGGCGGTCGGTTCGTTGGGGCGCAATTGGGGCATCGGCCGGAGAGTTTAGCGGCTCCGTTCCTCTCTTGCCATGGCGCAATCCACGTCGCGTGGTCGCCGTCATCGGACGCCCATCAACGAATAAGGGACCGCGAATAAAGCGACCGAATAAAG
>CAZKGI010000042.1:19966-29402 GCA_964552315.1 uncultured Akkermansia sp.
TCTGGCTTCTGGCTTCTGGCTTCTGGCTTCTGGCTTCTGGCTTCTGGCTTCTGGCTTCTGGCGCAACGGGCTTCAACCGCCCTCACGCCCAATCATTCCCGGCCTCATTCTCATTGGCGCCATGCGGCGCAGAGACGTTCCTACCGATTCCCTGAGGCCCGGCTTGCTCCCCGGGCAGCCCTGTGGCACACTGTGCGTGGCGATGCGCGCAAGTCATGAGCGACGATTCGAAACGGTCCCCTAGCGAAGAGCCCGCCCCGCCGGTCCGGAAGCCCCGTTCCCGTCGTCCCTCCCCCGCCCCGGCGGCGGCCACCTCCGCCATCGAGCTCGCCGAGACTTCACGGCCCCTTGCCGAGACGCTTCCTCCAGCCCCTTCCCTCGACGACCTTCGCGCCGCTGCCGCGTGTTTTATTCGGGCCCGTCCTCTCACCTCGATGGCCCTGGCTATTGGATTGGGCTACCTCCTGGGCCGTCGCCGCTGATCCTTCCTCATGAGCGAGCCGCCTTCCCCCGAACCCGACGACCAAGCGCCTCGCTCCCCCCTCCCTGATGGCTTTGTCCCCCTGCTGACGGGCGCCCTCGGCAGCCTGCTCGACCATCTCGAGGCCCGGGCCGAGCTCTTTCAATGGGAACTGCGCGAAGCCCGGTCGCGCCTCATCGGCCGACTCCTATGCTTGCTGGGAGGCGTTCTCGTCCTGCTCTCGGCCTATGCTGTGGCCATCGCCGCCCTGGTGGGTTGGCTCGCCCAGAGCCGCTCCCTCTCCTGGCCGACGGCGGCCCTGCTCGTCGCCCTGGGGCAGATCCTATTCGCCGGGGTGCTGCTCTTGCTAGCCCGTCGTGGCGGCGGTCCCCTCTTCTCCGACTCGCGCACCGAATGGCGTCGCGACCGCGAACTGCTCCGCCGCAAGGCGGCGGCCAGCCGTGCCCAACGTTCCCGCCCGGATGAATTCTCCTGACAAAGCCCTAATCCTTTCTCGCATCGCCGAGACCCGCGTGTCTCTTGCCGAGGACTGCGGGCGCCTTGCCGAGGTCCTCGACGTGCCCTCCCGCGTCCGTCGCTCCTTCCGACTGCATCCCCTCGCCTGGGTCTCGGCCTCCGTAGCCGTCGGCGCTCTGCTCGGCTCCTTCCTGCGCCGCGGCGGGCGTCACACGACTCCGGGTGAGGGATGGGCTGGCCTGCGTCCCCTTATTCTCGGAGCCATGGGCTATGCGGGCAACCAGCTCATGACCCTTTCCCTCCCCGCCCTCAAGGAACTGCTCGAGGCCGAGTTGCTGCGCTGGACCCAGCGCCGCCAGGCTACGGCCACCCCCTCCCCGGGAGCGGAGGCATTCGCCAAGGAGCCGCTTAGGGAGTAGCTTCGGACCATGGTTCCCGAGCGAAGCAAGGACGAAGACTACATGCGCGAGGCCCTCGCCGAGGGCGCTAAGGGTTTGGGCTGTACCAGTCCCAATCCTCCCGTGGGGGCTGTGGTGGTGCGTGAGGGCGAAATCATCGGCCGCGGCTGGCACGAGCGGGCTGGCGAGGCCCACGCCGAGCGCCGCGCCATTGCCGATGTCGAGCAGAAGCACGGCGCCGAGGCCCTCCGCGGGGCGACCCTCTACGTCACTTTGGAGCCCTGCTCCACCCACGGCCGCACCCCCCCCTGCACCGAGGCCATCCTCGCCTCCGGCATGGCGAGGGTGGTGGTCTCCGCCACCGACCCCGATCCCCGGCATCAAGGCTCGGGCTTTGAACTGCTCCGAAAAGCAGGCGTCCAGGTGGATACGGGCGTCCTCGAGCCGGAAGGCCGAGAACTGATCCGATTCTTCACCCAGCGTCTCCTCAGTGGTCGCCCCTGGGTGATTGCCAAGACCGCGGCCACCCTCGACGGGCGCACCACCCTAACCGAGGCCCAAGGCCCTTGGGTTTCCAACGTGGCGGCAAGAGAGGATGTCCAGTTCTGGCGCCGCCAATGCGACGCCATCCTCGTCGGCGGGGAAACCTTCCGCCGGGACAACCCGGCCCTGACGCTGCGCGGCCACTGGGCGGAGGGCCGGCCGCAACCCTGGCGCGTCGTCCTCACTTCCGATCCCCACTTGCCCGCCACGCACCAGCTCTTCACCGACGCCTATCGACACCGCAGCCTCGTTCACGAAGGTCTCAGCCTGCGGGAATCGCTCACGCGTCTCGCCGAACTCGGGGTCTCCGCGGTGATGCTCGAGTCCGGAGGCCGCCTTCTCGCCCACGCCCTGGAGGAAGGCCTCGTCGACGAGCTCATCCTCTACCTCGCCCCCCTTCTCGGCGGCGGACACAGCCGGCTCTTCCCCGCGGACCACTTCCTCAGCCGGCTGGACCAGGTCGAATTCCAAGCCTTTGGCGACAATCTCCGCGTCCGCGGACGACCTGTCCGTCTTTAGGCTTCGGCGAAGGCCGCGAACGCCGGACTTCCCCCCCGAGAAAGGCAGCGTCCTAACCAAACAAGAGCAACTGGGTCTCTCCGGGAGTCTCTCCCTCGTCCTCGCCGCGGTCCTCTCCTTCGCCCCGGGGCACGCGCTTCTTCGGGGCGGCCTCGCGCGGGGGCGGGGGTGTCGCCGTCTCCACGGCACTCTCGGCGGGCGGCGTGCTCTGACCTTCCAGAGCAGCGAGGATCTCCTTGGCCCTCGAAATGATGGAATCGGGCAGGCCCGCCAGACGGGCCACCTGGATGCCGTAGCTCTTGTCCGCCGCCCCGGGCAGGATCTGGCGTAGGAAGATGATCTGGTCGTTCCATTCCCGCACCGCCACGTTGTAGTTGTTCAGCGAGGTCCTCGAGGCCGCCAGCTGGGTGAGCTCGTGGTAGTGCGTCGCAAAGAGCGCCCGGCAGCGCACCTTGTCGTGAAGGTGCTCGACCACGCTCCAGGCAATGGACAGGCCGTCGTAGGTGGCCGTGCCGCGCCCGATCTCGTCAAGGATGACGAGACTGCGGTCGCTGGCGTGGTTGGCGATCAGGGCGGTCTCGGTCATCTCGACCATGAAGGTCGACTGCCCCCGGGCCAGGTCGTCGCTGGCCCCCACCCGGGTGAAAATGCGATCCACCAGGCCGATGCGGGCCCGCGCCGCCGGCACGAAGCTGCCCGTCTGGGCCATCAGCGCGATCAGGGCGACCTGCCGGATGTAGGTGGATTTTCCCGCCATGTTGGGACCCGTGATCAACATGAAACGGTTGGTCTCGGCTTCGAGTGCGGTGTCGTTGGGGACAAACTTCTCCTCCCCAATGTTCTGGTCGAGCACGGGATGCCTCCCCTTTTCAATGTAGAGGTCGCGCGACTCGTCGAGCTCGGGACGGCAGTAGCCAAAAAGGCGCGCCGTCTCGGCGAAGGAAGCCAGCACGTCGATCTCGGCGAGGGCCGTGGCGGTCTCCTGAATGGCGGAGAGGTGCTCCAGAACCGTCTCGCGCAAGTTGAGGAATTCCTGGTACTCGAGCACGCGCAGCCGCTCGTCGGCGCCAAGGATTTTGTTCTCGACCTCCTTCAGCTCTGGCGTGGTGAAGCGTTCGGCATTGGCCAGGGTCTGCTTGCGGCTGTAGTCCGCGGGGGCCTTGTCGGCGTGGGCCTTGGTGACCTCGATAAAATAGCCGAAGACGGCGTTGTACTTGATCTTCAGCGAGGAGATGCCCGTGCGCTCCTGCTCGCGCGTCTGCAGCTCGGCCACCCACTTTTTTCCGTCCGTGGCGGCGTGGCGCAGCTCATCGATCACGTCGCTGTAGCCGTCGGCAAAAATCCCGCCTTCCTTCAACATCGCCGGCGGTTCGGCGACGAGGGCGCGTCCGAGCAGGTCGCAGAGCTCCCCGAATTCCCCCAGGCGTGCCTGCAGCTCGCCCACGAGCCGTCCCCCTGACAAGGCCCCCAGATGCTCGCGCACCTCGGGCACCCGACGCAGCGACATCTCCAGGGCCTTCAGGTCGCGGGCGTTGCCCGAACCCTGGCTCAGCCGGCTCAGCGTGCGCTCGATGTCGCGCACCTCGCCGAAATCCTCACGAAGGGCATTGAGCAGGAAGGGCTCGTGAATGAGGGCTTCGACGAAGTCCTGGCGGGCCTGGAGCACCTCGAGGTCGCGCAGGGGATGGAGCAGCCAATGCCGCAGCTGGCGGGCCCCCATCGGCGTGCGGGTGCGGTCGAGCGCACCGAGCAGCGAGCCCTTGACCCCGCCGGAGCGGCTCGTCACTAGGTCGAGGTTGGCCTGGCTGGCGGCGTCGACGAGCAGGTGGGTTTCGCTGCGGTAGGGCTGCAGGCGGCGCAGGTGCTCGACACTGCGGCGCAACTGGGTCTCGACGTAGTGCAGGATGGCCCCGGCCGCCCCGATTGCCGGGAAGAGCGTGGCGCAACCGTAGCCGTCGAGGGTCTGCACCTTGAAGTGCTTCTTCAGGGTGTATTCCGCCTGTTCGTGGATGAAGGGATAGGCGTCGTAGGCCTGGGCCCGCGGCAGGAGGTCGAACTCCCTCGCCTGCTCCTCGGAGAAGAGGAGTTCGCTGGGGCGGAGCCGGGCCAGTTCATCCTCCAGGGCCCCGCGCTCCGCGAACTCCACCAGCCGGAACTCACCCGTGCTGTGCTCGATGTAGGCCAAGCCGTAGCGTCCCTTGGCCCGCAGCACCGCCGCCAGGTAGTTGGGCCGCGAGGCCTCGAGGAGGTTGAGATCGTCGATGGTGCCAGCGCTGATGATCTGCGTGATCTCCCGCTCCACGATCTTGCCCGGCTGCGGCTCGCTGGTTTGTTCGGCGAGGGCGACCCGCTTGCCCGCCCGGATCAACTTGGCGAGGTAGGCCTGGGCGGCGTGGTGGGGCACCCCGCACATTGGCATGCCGTTTCGCTTTGTCAGGGCCACGTTGAGAATGGGCGAGGCGATCTTGGCGTCCTCGAAAAACATCTCGTAGAAATCGCCGAGACGGAAAAGGAGCAGGACGTCGTCGGGCAACTGGCGACGCATGGCTTGGTACTGACGCATCATCGGCGTCAGCTTTCCTGCGTCGTCCTGTTTGCCTCCGGCCATGGTTCGCGAGCGGAGAACTTAGGGAAGGCCCGCGGAAATGCGAGCGGCTTTTCCACGGGCTGGCACGGTCGTCCGACCTCCCGGAGGCGCTAGCTCACGCAGGAAAGCAGTTGCCGAAGGCCGGGCTTCCGCCCAATCTGAAGCCGATCCCCCGATCGTTCCCCCATTGCTATGTCTCGCTTGGAAATCCCGCACGAAATGATCCTTGCCTCCGCCGGATCGGGCAAGACCTGGCAGCTCACCAGCCGCTACATCGGCCTGATGGCCCTGCAGCTGAGAAGCGGGGAAGAGGTCGCCCCCGATCGCATCCTCGCGGCAACCTTCACTCGCAAGGCCGCGGGGGAGTTTTTCGACTCCATCCTCATCAAGCTGGCCAAGGCCGCCGCCGATCCCCGGGAAGCCCAAGCCCTCGCTTCCAATGCGGAGGATCCCCTTAGCCCCGTGCTGGCCACGCTCGATTCGGCCGACTACATCCGACTTCTCCGCGTCTTCGTCACCCGCATGCCGCGGCTCTTCCTGGGCACCCTGGACAGTTTTTTCGCCAACCTGCTCCGCGCCTTTCCCGCCGAGTTCGGCCTCGCCGGCGGATTCGAGACGATGGACGAGTACCAGTCCGTCCTGGCCCGGGCCAAGGTCTACGAAACGGTCTTCACGCCCCGCCCCCGTTCCGGAAAGTCAGGGGATGAGGCCCAGCGCGCCTTTCTCGAAGCCTTCCGTCTGGCCACCCTAGGCTCGGACGAAAACCGGGTCACCGACCAGCTCGACGATTTTCTCAGGCGCCTGCACAAGCTCTTCCTCTCGGCTCCCGCCGCGTCATGCTGGGGACAGGCCGAAGCCATCTGGCCGGACGGCGGCCAACACTGGTTCCCCGGTGAAATCCAAGCCCTCGTCGAGGGCGAACGTCTCCTCGACGCCCTCCGCGACATGTCGGCGAATGGCGAAAAGGTGGAATGGAAATACTGGAACGAGTTCGTCGCCGACCTCGACGGCTTCCGCCCTGGCATGCCCCTCACCCCGCGCCTCAAGTACGTCGCCGAGAGGGTCCTGCCGGTCTGGAAGGAGATCCTCTCCGGGAAGGCCTCAATCAAATTCAACCGAACCATCCACGAGCTGGGACCCGAGGCCTGCACGCCCCTGCGCCGCATTTTCCAGTGGCTCATCGGGGGCGAGATTCGGGGCAAGCTCGACCGCAGCCGCGGCCTATACCAGCTGCTGCAGTTTTACGAAAAGGCCTATGCCCAGCAGGTGCGCCGACGGGGTTACCTGACCTTCGAGGATGTCCAGCTCCTCCTCACCGGGCGAGGCTTGGAGGAAAACGGCAACCTCCCGCGCTTCACCCAGTTCCCTGACGAAGACGCCAGGCTGCGCATCGACTACAGGCTCGACGCCCGCTACGACCACTGGCTCCTCGACGAGTTCCAGGACACCAACCCTCTCCAATGGAGCGTCATCGAAAACCTCGTCGACGAGGTCATCCAGGATGCCTCGGGCACGAGATCGCTCTTTCAGGTGGGCGACCTTAAGCAGGCCATCTACGCCTGGCGCGGCGGCGACACCCGACTCTTTGCCGACATCGCTGCCCGCTACAATGCCCACGAGGAGCGGATCCGGCGCCGCCACCTCGACGTCTCCTGGCGTTCCGGTCACGACGTCATCGAGACCGTCAATCGCATCTTCGGCGATCGCGCTGCGCTTGAGGCCCTGCAACTACCCCCCGCGGCCCTCGCCCAATGGGAGTGGCATCCGCATCGCGTCGCTCCCAAGAACGAAAGCGTCGAGGGCTGCACCTACCTGCTCCAACCCCTCGGGGAGGGTGGCGGGAAGCCGGGGGACGAGGAACGCTACCAACTCATCGCCGGAATCCTCGAGGAGATCGATCCGGTCAGACGCGGTCTCTCCTGCGCCATCCTCGTGCAGCGCAACAAAGAAGCCGAGATGCTCGTCGATGCCCTGCGCGCCCGCACGCGCATCCCCGTAATCGGCGAATCGGAAATCTACATCGCCTCTGACAATCCCCTCAATCGGGCCCTCCTCTGCCTCTTTCAGGTGGCCGCCCATCCCGGCGACACCTTCGCCTGGGAGCACCTCCGCATGGGCCCCCTGCGCCACCGCCTCGGCACCGCATACGGGAACGCCTCCGCCTTGTCCCGACAGGTCCTTGCGGCCCTCTTTGCCGATGGCTTCGAGGCGGTCACCCGCCACTGGATCGGCGAGTTCGAGGACGCCCTGGGCAGCCCCCTCGATGAGTTCACACGCCGGCGCGCAGAGGAGTTCGCCCTGGCCGGACGCCGTTTTGACGAGGGCGGCAGCCGTTCCATCGACGAATTCCTCACCGCCGTAACGACCCACCGGATTCGCGAGGCCTCCGGCCCGCGCGCCGTTCAGGTGATGACCATCCACATGTCCAAGGGGCTCACCTTCGACGCCGTCATCCTGCCCGAGCTGGGCGGCAATTCCCTCGATATCCCCCGTCGCGAGATCGGGGCCCGACAGAATGCCGCACGCGAGGTCGAATGGGTGATGGAACTGCCGCGCAAGGAATACGTGGAGGCCGACCCCACCCTCTCCGACTATGCCCGGGAATGCGCCGCGGAGGCCGCCTACGAGAACCTCTGCAAATTCTATGTGGCCCTGACGCGTGCCAGTCGGGCCAATTACCTCATCGTCGAACCGAGAGGCCCGAAGTCCGAATCCAATAACTTCGTCCGCCTTCTCGAGGACGTCCTGGCAGGTGCCCCCCAGGAGGACGCCTTCGGCGGCGTTCCCGCCACCGTCCTCTACGCCAGCGCAACGCCGCGCACCAATCGGCGCTGGTACCAGGGCTTTGAGATTCGCGAAGCGGCGGGAGAAGCCGGGCCAGCGACCGACCGCGTCGGCGTCGATCCCCGCCTGGCGCGGCCCCGTCCCCGCCGGCGCACCCCCAGCAGCACGGAAAAAGGCTTCGTCAGTGCACGCCAGATTTTCAGCCGTGGAGGCGGCGTCGCGCGGGAATTAGGCAACTTGGTGCACGCCCTCTTCGAGGAGATCGAATGGGCCGACCAAGTCGACCTCGCGGCGCTGGAGGTGCATTGGCGTCAGGCCCACGCCGATTCCCCCGCCCTCGAGGAAGCCATCGCCCAGGTTCGCGAAGTCCTCGAGCATCCCTGCTTGCGCGCCGCCCTGGCCCGCCCTGGAGAAACGGCCGAGGCCTGGCGCGAGCGCAGCTTCGAAATCCTCCTCGACGACGAATGGCTCTCCGGCACCTTCGACCGCGTCGTGCTCGAGCGCGATGCCGACGACCGGCTCCAGGCCGCGACCATCCTCGACTTTAAGACCGACCGCGTCTTCAGCGAAGACGAGATCGCCGCGACCGCGGCGCAATACCGGCCCCAGCTCGAAACTTATCGCGAGGTGCTCCATCGCATGACCGGCCTGCCGCGCGACGCCATCCGCTGCCAGCTGCTCCTGACACGCTCCAAAACCCTCTGCGAGCTGTGAGACGTACGCGGTCAAATCCTGACAAAGCCTCTTTTTTCCTATCGCCCCTCCCTCCCCTCAAGCCAGGGTCTGGCAATGAGGGCACCAGCAGGTCGTTCTTCCCCGTAGGCTCGCCCGCCGCAGAGGGCGATGGCATCCCGCGCGGGGACAATGGCCGCCGTCGCGCCAGCGATGCGTCATCAGCCAATGACTCGGCGGATCGCTCCAGTCCTTCCCCACCGTCTCCAGGGCGACGCGGCAGACGTGTCGGACTTCGCGCCAGAGGCGAGCGATCTCGGCTTCGTCCAGCGAGCCCGCCGGCCTTTGCGGTGGCACGCGCAGGCGCCAGCAGATCTCATCCGCCATCCAGTTGCCGATGCCGGGAAAGCCGCGCTGGTCGAGCAGCAAGGTCTTCAGGGGCGTTCGGGGAAAGCGTTTCAGGAAATGGCCCACCGCCTCCTTGGTGAAGCCGCGCTCCAACGGCTGCGGCGGGAGATCTCGCCACCACTGGGGCGGATCGCTTCCCTCCACGAGGTCGAGGCGGATCTTTCCAAACTGTCGGGGATCGGTGAAGACGAGGGCCACCCTCTCCAAGGACAAGACCAGGTGATCGTGGGGCCCGGCCTCGTGCCCGGCCACCGCGGTGCGCAGGGAACCGGTCATGCCCAGGTGCAGGGCCAGCCAGGCCCCTGGGGAAAACTCCATGAGCAACTGCTTGCCATGGGCCCGGCTGCCCCGCAGTTGACGCCCTGTCAGGGCGGCGACGACGTCCCGGGCCCGCGCTTCCCGAAAGAGACGCACCTTTGGATGCGTTTGCACCCGGAGCACAGTGCCTCCGATTCCCGCATCCCATTGCTTGCGATAGTATTCGACCTCGGCGAGTTCCGGCATGATGGGCTGGTCTGTCAGGGCGACCAAAGCGCCCCCCAGCCCAAGATGCCAGCGGGGAACGATGGCGGCAAGGCCGGGTTCCGC
>CAZKGI010000043.1:0-29213 GCA_964552315.1 uncultured Akkermansia sp.
TCGATCAGGTATTGCGACATGGCGGACTGGATGTCCATCCCGCCGCGAAGGAGGGTGTTGCCTTCGAACAGGGCCGTGGGGTCGATCCCCGCGTGGTCTGCCCAGTCCTGCTCATCGATCTGACCGCTTTGCCCATAGACTTCGAGAGGATTGTAGTAGGTGACCTTCTCGATGCGGTCCAGAGTGATGCCGCGCTCCTTCATGAGGGCGGCGGTCTTTGGGACGGCGAGGGCGTCGCTGATGCCCCAGTCCGCGGCGCTGTCGACGATGATGCGCTCGGCGCCATACTCCCGCAAGATTTCCACCATGCGCTCGTTGCCCAGCTTGGTGTGGGGATAGATCGTGAAGGCCGCCCAGTAGCCCCGGTCCAGCACGGCCTTGACGGTTTCCTCGTTGTTGTGGTCGATGACGACCTTGGCGGGATCGACGCCGACGTCCTCAAGCACGTCCATGGTGCGGATGGTGCCCGCCTTCTTGTCCCGATGGGGGGTGTGGATCTGAATGGGAAGGTCGGCCTCGAGGGCGAGCTGGGCCTGCAGCCGCAGGTATTTTTCCTCGGCCCGGGTCTGGTCGTCGAACCCGATCTCTCCCACGCCGACCACCCCTTCCTTGCAAATGTAGAGGGGCAAGAGTTCCATCACCGCCTCGGCAAGTTTCTCGTTGTTCGCCTCCTTCGGATTGAGGCCGATGGTGCAGTAATGCTTGATCCCGAATTGACTGGCGCGGAAGCGCTCGAAACCGATCAGGGTGTTGAAATAATCCTTGAAGGTTCCCGGCTCCGTGCGCGGTTGCCCCTGCCAGAAGGAAGGCTCGATGATGGCGGACACCCCCGCGGCGGCCATGCGTTGGTAGTCGTCGGTCGTGCGCGAAACCATGTGCACGTGTGAGTCGAGGAATCTCATGATCTTGGAGGGGGCGAGAGGTCAGGAAGCGGTGGGGGCGCCGTTCAGGCCGCTGGGCTGGGCCAGTTGGGCGCCCAGTCGGTCCCAGGTGAGCTCGCCCGCGGCGATGGCCTGCAGGGGACGCTCCAGCGGAGGGCGCAAGTCGGAAAGCCAGGGGTGCTCGTCGCTGGAGATGAGGAGGGCCACGGCGGCGCGATCCTCCTCCTCGCCTGCCTCCAGGAGATGACGCAGGTCGGCGACGAGGGCCTGGTCGACAAAGCCGATGAAATTTCTCCAGGCCTCGGGGGGGAGGCGGCGGCCCGCGGCCCAGCGTTCATGAGCCAGGTCGCGCAGGGAGCTCGCCAGCGCCGCATTGCGCCGCTGGTCGAGGCCCTCGATGCGGTAGAGGGGACGATTGAGAAAGACCGCCTTCAACACCATCTGGTTCCAGGCGGCCTCGGAGAAGTGGGCCGCAGGGAAGGGGTTGCCGAGGGCGATGGAGTCAAAGACGTCGACGATGTTGGAGCGGAGACCGTCGACCGCGAATTCCACGAGATCCTCGGCCCGAGGGAGCAGGGGAAAGGCGGAGTAGATGGCCGTCTGCTCGCGGTAGTCCGCCGTGTTGAGGAGGGCCGAGAGCGTGCCCAGGAAGGTCTCACGTTCCTGCCGCGCCAGAGAGAGCAGGAGAATGACACGGGCGAGGCGGAAACAGTCCCAGCCTTCCAGGGAAAGACCGGCGCCGGCCACCTGGGAGGCCGCCTTGTCAGGGATCACCAGTGGGGTCCGCTTGGGAAAACGACGCGACACCCCACTGAACGCGTAGTAGAAGGGGCGGCGATCAAAGCTCTCGCCTTGCTCCGCTAGGCGCACCTCGAGCCATTGCAGGGCGTCAGCGGGGGCGGAGGCTCGGAGAATGTCGAGTAGGGGGGAGAGCATGACTGAGTCAGGGAAGTTCCGATGAATCCAAGGGAGCGTCAAACATCTTGAGATTCGCTCAGGGGGCGTAAAGGTGGCGGCGTGATGAAGTGCCTGTCCTCTTGCCTGCTCCTCCTGTTGATGGGATTCGCCCTGAGTTCCTGCGGGGAAAAGGGGGATCCCTCCGCGCCTCGTCCCTTGGTGGTGGGGATGGAGCTCACTTATCCGCCCTTTGAAATGCGTGGTCCCGACAACCTACCCGATGGGATCAGCGTGCGCTTGGCCGAGGACCTCGCCGCTTCCTTGGGAAGACCCTTGGAGATACGCGACATCCAGTGGGATGGGATCATTCCGGCGCTTCAATCCGGCAAGATCGACCTGATCATTTCCTCAATGACTCGCACACCGGAGCGCGAACAAAGCATCGCCTTCTCCGATGGCTACGTCACCAACGGACTTTGCCTGCTCGTGGGGAAGGATTCGCCCATCGAGTCTGTGGAAGACTTGCGGCCCGGAGAGCATCGGGTGGCGGTCAAGCTGGCGACCACCGGTCATCAATGGGTGCGGGCCCATCTTCCCGGGGTCACCCTGGTGGTGCTGGACGATTCAGGCGCCTGCGCCCTGGAAGTCGCCCAAGGGAAGGCCGATGCCTTCATCTACGACCAAGTCTCGATTTATCGCCATTGGCAAACGCACAAGGACAAGACACGCCCGATCCTCAAGGCGATACGCTCAGAGACTTGGGCCGTGGGGCTGCGCAAGAACGAGCCGGAATTGTTGCGGCAGGTGAACGACTTCTTGGCGGATTACCGGAAGCAGGGGCGCTTTAATGAATTGGCGGAGCTCTACATGAAGGAAGAGAAGGCCACCTTCGAGGCAATGGGCGTTCCCTTCCTCTTTCATTGAGGCGGCGTCTAGGTCCCCGGACTGGCGCGACTCCGTCTCCGCGCCGCTCTCGACGAGAGAGCCGAACTGGCTAGGGTTGCCCCATGTCTATCCGCATCACACGCCGCTTGCTGCTCGGCCTGCTCTTGGCCACCCCACTGATTCACGGTGCCGACCCCGCCCCCCCGGAGGGCTTTCGCGCCATCTTCAATGGCCAAGACCTCGAGGGTTGGTATGGTTGGAATCCCCACAGCTCAGCCAAGCTGGAAGGGGAAAAGCTGGAGCAGAATCTCAAGGAACAGCGCGCTGACTTCACCAATCACTGGCGGGTCGAGAACGGCGAACTGGTCAACGCGGGCACGGGACCCTACGCGACGACGGAGGAAGAATTTGGAGACTTCGAACTGTGGATTGAATACAAGACGGTCGCCGGGGCGGACAGTGGCATCTACCTGCGGGGCCAGCCCCAGGTCCAGATTTGGGACGTCAATCAGGCCTTCGACCCGGCCAAGCCCGACCGCCGTCCCCACTTGGGGTCGGGTGGGCTCTTCAACAATCCTCCCCGCACCTTGGGGCGCGATCCCATCATGCGCGTCGACAAGCCCTTTGGTCAGTGGAATCAGTTCAAGATCAAGCAGATCGGGGCGCGCACTTGGGTCACTCTGAACGGACGCCTCGTCGTCGAGGGGGCGGAGTTCGCGAACTTTTTCCAGAAAGGCGAACCCTTTCCGGCCAAGGGGCCCGTGATGTTGCAGACGCACGGCGGGGAGATTCGCTGGCGCAATATCTTCGTCCGGGAGATCGGCGCGGCGGAGGCCGAGGCCTTTCTCAAAGCCAATCCGCCCCTGCCGGAGCCGACCCACTACGACCTCAGCTACGGTCCCCATCCTAAGCAGCTCATTCACTTCTGGAAGGCGGAGTCCACGGAACCCACTCCCCTGCTGCTTTTCATTCACGGGGGAGGTTGGACCGCCGGGGGCCGACTGAGCGGCCTGAGCAAGATGCTGCCGACCCTCCTGGAAAACGGAATCTCCGTGGCCTCCGTCGAGTATCGCTTCATCGCTGAAGCCGAGGCCGATGGGGTGGAGCCGCCGGTGAAGGCCCCCCTGCACGACGCCGCGCGCGCGCTCCAGTTCCTCCGCAGCAAGGCGGAGGAATGGGGCATCGACAAGCAGCGCATCGGGGCCAGCGGCGGTTCGGCGGGGGCCTGCACCTCGCTCTGGCTCGCCTTCCACGACGATCTGGCCGAACCTTCCAGCGAGGATCCCGTGGCGCGGGAGTCCACTCGGCTCGCCTTCGCCGCGGTGTCGGGGGCGCAAACCACCCTGGATCCGGCACAGATGAAGGAGTGGATCCCGAACAGCCGCTACGGAGGTCATGCCTTCGGGTTCAAGGGGGATTCCGCCCAGAAAATCAGTCCCTTTGAGCAGTTCCTGGCCAATCGGGAGAGCATTCTTCCCTGGATTGCCGCCTATTCTCCCTACGCCTTGGTCTCGCAGGATGACCCACCCATCTACCTGACCTATTCCACCGCCCCCGCTCTGGGACAGGAGGAAAAGGATCCGACCCACTCCGCCAACTTCGGTGTCAAGCTGAAGGAAGCCTGTGAGGCGAAGGGCGTCCGCTGCGAACTGTTCTACCCCGGCGCCCCGGCCGAGCCCAGTGAGTCGACCCTGGCCTACATTCTCAAGGCCTTTGGGAAGGGCAGTCCGAAACCGTGAAATTCATTCCGGCCGAAAAAATCTGGACTTTTTGACAGGTTTTGTTCTAGGCTCTGCCTCCTTTTCCTCTCCCTTCATGAAAACCAAAGCTTGTTTCCTTTCCCTGATCATTCTGGTCGCCTCCGCATTGCCCGCCGCCGCTCAAAAGGGGGGGGTCGCGATTCTCGACATTGATGAAGTGGCCCGCAAACTCGGGGTCGAGGAAAAAGTCCGGGTCGACTTGCTGAACATTCAGAACAACCTCAATACCGAATTGCAGCGCACCCAGGAGACGATGCAGAAGCAGATGACTGGGGTGGAGCAGGCGGCGGGAGAAAACCCCAGCGACGAGGACAAGCGCCGCATTCTGGCGACCAACCAGCAGCTGAACGAGGAGTTCAATCGCATCCGAGCCCAAGCCCAGAACACCCTGGCTCAGGAGCGGGTACGCATGATCAACGAGTTCCGCATCCGCCTCGAGCCCATCGCGCTGAAGGCGGCGGAGCAAGCCGGTCTGCAGGTCGTGCTCATGAAGGTCACTCCTCCCGTGTTCACTTATGACAACAGTGTGGACATCACCCAGGCCACCATCAAGCTGGCCTTGGAAGCGGGGATGCAGGTGAAGGCCTCGGAGCTCGCGCCTCCGGCCACGACTCAGGCCCCGGAATCGCTTTCCAGCGAGGCTCCGGCGGTCACACCCGCCGCAGATGGAAAGAGCAAGGGGGGCGCCAACGAAGCCAAGTCGAAGGGCAAGGAAAAGGGACAGTGACCGCCTCCTCGGAAGGGTTCAGACAAGATCATGGCTACCAGAATCGGCGTCATTGGGGCGGGCGGCATGGCCCGTTATCACATTGGGGGCTTCAGGAAAGCGGGGGCCGAGGTCGTCGCTTTAGCCGACGTCAACGAGGAAGCGGCGCGGACCGCGGCGACGGGCTACGGCATCGAGAAGGCCTACGGGGATGTCGCGGAGCTGCTCGCGAGCGAGGTGGACGCGGTGTCCATCATCGTGCCCAACAAGTTCCATGCTCCCCTGGCCATTCAGGCCCTCGAGGCGGGCAAGCACGTCTTCTGCGAGAAACCCCCGGCCATGAACGCCGCCGAGGTTCGCGACATGATCGCCGCCCGAGACCGCGCCGGGAAGCAGCTGATGTTCAATTTCAACAATCGCGCCCGTCCCGAGTCGCGGGAGATGAAAAAGCTCATCGATAGCGGAGTCACCGGTCGCATCAATTCCGCCCAGGCCAAGTGGATCCGCCGCACCGGCATCCCCGGATTCGGTGGCTGGTTCACCACCAAGGCCCTCTCCGGGGGAGGTCCGGTGATCGACCTGCTCCACATGATGGATCTCGCGATTTACTTCATGGGCAACCCCAAGCCCATTCAAGTGCTTGCCCGCACTTTTGACGACCACATCACCTTGAAGGACTTCAAGGGGCCCTGGGGCATTCCCGACCGCGAGGGCGGAGTCACCGACGTGGAATCGGCGGCCCATGGTTTTGTCACTTTCGAGACCGGTCAGGCCCTGTCCTTCCAAATGTCCTGGGCGGAACTGGTCAAGCGCGAGGAAGTCTCGGTGGTCTTTCAGGGCGTTCTGGCCGGTGGCAAGGTCGAGCGCCTCTTTGGCACCGACGGTCTCGATGACACGGCCATCGACACCTGTGAACTCTACGTCCAACAGGGGACGCGTCGCGACGACCGCCGGATCGAAACGGAACCTTGTGAAGACATGGGGCGCGTCGATTCCGCCGCCAACTTCATCGAGACGATCGAGGGGCGCGCGGAACCGCTCAACACCGCTGAACAAGGATTGGCCCTGATGCAGATCATCGACGCCATTTACGAGTCGGCCCAAAGCGGCAAGGCTGTGGCCATCTGAGCTTGTTGCTGGGGCGCGGGGAGGGCACAGAGCACTGGCGATCCTCCTCATCGGTGCTAAGCTCCCCGTCCCCTCATGCCTCACGCCTTCTTGTTCGACATCGGGAATGTGATTCTTCCCTTCGATTACGGACTCACCGCCCACAAGCTGGCGGCGCATGCAAGCTGCTCCCCTTCGGAAATTTTGCAGCGAGTCACCCCTCTCTCGATTGACCTCGAGCTGGGAAGGATTTCTCCCGATCAATTTATAGATAAAGTATCGGAGTTGATTGGTTATCAAGGGAATAGGGATTATTTCCACACTGCTTTTGCAGACATATTTGACCCGAACCTCCCGCTCATAGCCCTGATCGAATCGCTCAAGTCCGAGGGACATCCCCTTTATTTGCTGTCCAATACCAACGGCATTCACGCGCCCTTCTTCGAGGCGGCTTATCCGGTCTTCCAACTGTTTGACGGCGGCATCTACTCGCACGAGGTCGGCTTGATGAAGCCGGATCCGGCCATCTTTGAGCTGGCGAAGTCTCGCTTCTCCCTCGACCCCCGCCGTACGCTCTACATTGACGACCTCGAGGCCAATTGTGCGGCTGGCGAGGCGGCGGGCTTTCGTAGCTTCGTCTATGCCAAGGATCGCCACGAGGCTCTCTTGGACCTGATTCGAGCGCTACCCCATTGACGGGCCGCCGTGACCCGGGCCGCCGTGACCCGGGGAAATCTCAGGCCGGGGCCTGTCCCAGAACCACGCCCCGATCGCCTCCGGTGGCGCGGAAGCCCAGGCTTAGGAATCCGGCTTCTGCGAGGAAGGCTTCCATCTCCGACCAGGCGTAGCAGCGTCCCTGGGTGGAGTGCGCAAGGATGCAGGAATACTCGGCCACGGGGAGCGGACCCCGCTTGTCGGGATTGAGAAAGGCCTCGTGCACGAGGACGACGCCGCCGGGAGCGATCACCTCGCGCGAGCGCCGCAGTAGGTCCAGGATTTCCGCCTGTCCCCAATCGTGCATCACGTTGGAGAAGAGGTGCAGATCGCAGTCGACCGGCCAGGCATCGCGGAACATGTCTCCCGTCTGCACCTGGACGCGATCGGAGAGGCCGCGTCGTTCGATGCTCTCGCGAGCGAGGGCGTCGACCGGGGCCTGTTCGAGGACGAGCGAGTGGAGCTGAGGGGCGTTCGCCGCCAGGGCGCAAGCATAGACCCCCGATCCGCCCCCGACGTCGAGCAAGCGGCGCCCCTGGGGGAGAAGGTCCGGGAGGGCATCGGCGAGCTGTTTGCCGAGCCAGACGCCGCGGCAGTCCATCGCGGCGGTGAAATCCCGGGCGAAGCTTTCCTTGAGCATGGAGCCATGCCAGTCGTCCTCGGCCTGGTCGTGCCCGGCCCACTGGGCCGGGCGTCCGGACTGGAGCACGCGGACAAAGTCCTGCACCACGGGACGGTCGCGCAGGGAGGCGTAGTAGGGGCTCAGGTTCCAGGGAGAATCCTCGCAGAGATGTTCCTGGGCGAGGGGACTGGGTCGGAAAATGCCCTCGGCATCGCACTCGAGATAGCCATAGGCCAAGCAGAGGGTCAGGAGCACGTCGGCAGGGCGCTCCGCCCACCCCAGTCGCTGGCAGATGTCTCTCAGGCTGCCGGCTTGCTTCTGTAGTTGGTCGAAGAGCCGGAACTCGACGATGGCGGCGGTGAGGAGATCCACCGCGTAAATCCCGTCGCGATGACGCAGCAGGGAGGTGGGATCGCTGGAGGGCAGGCGGTCCAGTCCGTTCATGGACAGTCAGTCAGAGATGAAGCAGCGAGCGCAGGGTTTCCGCGATACTGGTGGAGGTGGGGCGGTGGGCCTTCCAAAGGTTGGGATGGTAGGGAATGGGGGTGTCCCGGCAATTGAGGCGCTGCGGTGGCGCATCGAGGAGGTGAAAGCCTTCGGCGACGACCCGCGCGACGACTTCGGCGGTGACGCCCCCCCAGGGGAAGCCTTCCCCGACGCAGAGGAGGCGGCCCGTGCGGGCGACCGAGCCCAGAATGGTGTCGGTGTCGAGTGGCTTCACCGTACGCAAGTCGACGACCTCGATGTCCCAGCCTTCCCCGGCGAGTTCCTGGGCGGCCTTGAGCGATTCGTGGACCATGGCGCTATAGGTGACCACGGTGGCGTGCCGTCCCGGTTTGAGGACTCGGGCGCGGTGCGCCGGCAGCACCGGCTTCTCTGGCAGGGAATCGGCCTTGAGATGGTAGTAGAGCAGCTTGTGCTCACAGAAGAGGACGGGATCGTCGAGAGCGACGGCCTCGAGAAACATCCAGTAGGCGTCCTCCACCGTGGCCGGAGTCATCACGACCACCCCCGGGTAGTGGGAATAGATCGATTCGAGGCATTGACTGTGGAAGGGGCCGCTGCCTTCGGTGCCGCCGGAGGGCAGGCGCACGACCAGGGGGCAGGGGACGCCCGTGCGGTAGTAGAGCGTGGCGGCGTGGTTGACGATCTGGTTGAAGGCGATGGAGGAGAAATCGGCGAACTGCATCTCCACGATGGGACGCATGCCTTCGATGGCGGCGCCGATGGCCGATCCCACCATGGCATCCTCGCTGATGGGGGCGTCGAGCACGCGGCCTGGAAAGCGCTCGGCGAGATGCTTGGTCGCCTTGAAGGCACCGCCGAAGGCGGCCACATCCTGCCCGTAGATGTAGACGGATTCGTTCTCGGCGAGGGCTTTGGCCTGCGCCTCGCGGATGGCCTCGAGGTAGGTAATCGGCATGGGGGTCTGGCGCAGCGAACCTTGACCCAAGATGGCCATTGCGCAAGCTGGTGTGCAGCCTCTCCGCACGGCCCGGCGTCTTTGCGTGCGGATTTTTGGTTACAGTTTCGAGCCGCTCGGGAGATTCTAGCGGCATAGCGACAAATGCCCCGTCTCTCGCGATTCCCCATTCTCTTGTGCTTGGCCGTCGCCCTCGGGCTTGGGGGGCATCTTAGTTGGGCGGCCCCGGTGGATTTTGTCCACGAGATTCGCCCGATCTTCGAGAAGCACTGCTACGAATGCCACAGTGGCGAGAAGCGGAAATCCGGCCTGCGCCTCGATGTTAAGGCGGCGGCGCTGAAGGGCGGAGACCATCACGGCCCTGACATTGTACCCGGCGATCCCTCGGGCAGTCCCCTGATCCACCTGGTCGCCTCCGAGAAGGAAGAGGAGCGCATGCCGCCGCGCGGCAATGGCCTGGCCACGGCGGAGATCGAGCTCCTGAGAAAGTGGATTGCCGAAGGGGCCGTCTGGCCGGACGGCATTGACGAGGTCGTCCTGAAGGATCCGCGGGACCACTGGAGCTTCCGGCCGATTCGACAGGTCGAGCCTCCCGCGGGCCTTCCTCAGGGGGACGACCAGGGCCAGCTCACCCATCCCATCGACCGTTTCATCGCGGCGACATTGGCGGAAAGGGGGCTGACGCTTTCCCTGGCAGCGGATCCTGCGAGCTGGCTGAGGCGTCTCAGCTTCGATCTGACCGGCTTGCCCCCCGAGCCGGAAGCCTGGACGGCCTTCGAGCAGGCCTGGAGGCGCGATCCCAAGGCCGCCAAGGAGGCCGCGGTGGACCGCCTTCTCGCCTCGCCGCACTACGCGGAACGATGGGCCCAGCATTGGCTCGACGTCGTGCGCTATGCCGACACCCATGGGTTTGAAGTGAATACGGAGCGCCCCAATGCCTGGCCTTATCGGGATTATGTCATCCGGGCCTTTCACGAGGACCGGCCCTATGACCGCTTCCTCCGTGAGCAAATTGCCGGAGACTCGCTTGGGGAGGACACCGCCACCGGGTTCCTCGTGACCGCCTCCGTGCTCCTCCCGGCCCAGATTGGGCGAGATGAGGCCTCGATGCGGTTGGCCCGGCAGGATGCCCTGGACGAGATCGTCACGAACATCGGGCAGACCTTCCTGGGGCTCAGTATCGGCTGTGCCCGTTGTCACGACCACAAGTTCGACCCCCTCACGTCCAAGGATTACTATGCCATGCAGGCCTTCGTGGCAGGGGTGGAATACAAGGACCGTCCCTTGCGAACTCCCGAGGCCGAGGCGGCCAGGCGCGAAGCGGAGCGCCTCCGGGAGGAAATTGCGGAGATAGACCGCCAGCTCTTCGTGATGGTCCCCTTGGTCGGGTCGGGAGCCCAGCGGGCCATGGTCGATCCGCGGCGCAACATCGATCGCTTTTCTTCCATCCTGGCCAAGCGGCTCCGCTTCACCATACTCGAGACGAATCGCTACGAGCCGAGCCTGGACGAATTGGAGGTGTATGATGAGTCCGGGAGCAATTTGGCCCTGGCCCGGCACGGCACTCAGGCGCGGGCTTCGGGGAGTCGCCAGGTCGCCGACCGCCACGACCTGGCCTACCTACACGACGGACGCTATGGGAATGCCAGCAGCTGGGTGGCGAGCTCCACGGAGGGCAGTTGGGTCGAGTTGGAATTCCCCCGCGTCGTTCCCATCAACCGCGTTGTCTGGTCGCGGGATCGCGAGGGCAAGTTCCGGGATCGGCTCGCCATACGCTATCGCATCGAGGTGGCTGGAGAAGATGGGCAATGGCGCCTGGTGGCCGACGAATCGGACCGGCTCCCTTTTGACCCTATGGCCGTCCCCAAGGAGGCTCCGCCTTTCCGCGTGGAGGGCTTGCCCCAGGATATGGCGAAACTGGGCAGGACCTTGTCCCATCAAAAGGAGCAGCTCGAGGCCAAGGTCAGGGAGCTGGAAGCCTCCCGCATGGCCTTCCTGGGCAGCTTCCGGGAGCCGGACGAGATTCGCCTGCTCCTGAGAGGGGACCCCGAACAAGCGCGGGAAGTCGTGCCGCCCGCCGTCCCCGCCTCGTTGGGGGACCTGGCCTTGCCCATGGACACTCCCGAAGCGCAGCGTCGCCTGGATTTGGCCAATTGGCTGGCCCGACCCGATCATCCGCTCACCGCCCGGGTCATGGTCAACCGGATCTGGCAGGGACATTTTGGGACGGGGCTGGTGGAGACCTCGAATGACTTCGGCAACAACGGGCTCCCGCCTTCGCATCCCGAGTTGCTCGACTGGCTCGCCAGCGAGTTCATACGCCTGGGCTGGTCCATCAAGGCCATGCACCGGCTCATCGTCCTATCGGAGACCTATGCCCAAGCCGCCACCCCCCATCGAGAGGGGCTGGCGCTGGATGCGGACAACCGCCTGCTCTGGCACTTTCCCTCGAGACGCTTGGAGGCCGAGGCCCTGCGGGACAGCATCCTTGCCATCTCTGGGCGCCTGGATCGCCACATGTACGGGCGGGGTTACGACCTCTTTGACAAGCGGGGGGGACTGAGTGGCTTCAAGCCTGTCGAATCGCCCAGCGGCGAGGGTTTGCGCCGCATGATCTATGCGCACAAGGTCCGGCGGGAGCCGGAGGGCGTCTTTGGGGCTTTCGACTGTCCCGATGCCGGGCAGGCGGTGTCGCGGCGCCGCGAGTCAACCACGCCAATCCAGGCCTTGAACCTGTTCAACAGCCGCTTCGTCCTGGAGCAGTCCGCCGCCTTCGCGGAGCGAATCCGCAGCGAGGGGAGGGAGGAGGGCGAGGCTCAGGTGCGGCGGGCTTTCCAGCTCGCTCTGTTGCGGGATCCCCAGCCCGAGGAGATGAACGAGATCCTGCCGGTTGTTCTCGAGTACGGACTGGAAGTGCTGTGCCGAGCCCTGTTCAACAGCAACGAGTTTGTGTATCTGCCATGAGTCCCCAAGCCGAATCCTTATCTCCGGCCGGCCGCCTTCTGTTGGATCGAAGGCGCTTTTTGACCGACAGCGCCACGGCGCTCGGCTCCGTGGCCTTGTCCAGTCTCCTCGGGGCGGACCGCCTCCTGGCCTCGTCCGGGGACGCCGGGCAGGTCGATCCCTCCAATCCCTATGCGCCGCGGCGAGCCCATTACCCGGCCAAGGCGAAGCGGGTCGTGGTTCTTTTCTGTGCGGGGGCGGTCAGTCAGCTGGAGACCTGGGACTACAAACCTGAGCTGATCCGTTGGGACGACAAGCCTTTGCCCGGGGGACCGGCGGTGACCTTCCAAGGCCCTGCGGGCAATCTGGCGCGTCCCCAATATGAATTTCGCCCGCGGGGAGAGAGTGGCAAATGGGTCAGCGATCTGATTCCCCACCTCGCGGGACTGACAGACGAGATCGCCTTCGTCCACTCCCTCACCAGCAAGTCAAACACCCACGGGCCGGCGGAGAACTTTCTTTCCACCGGTTCCGTACTCGACGGCTTTCCCAGCTTGGGCGCCTGGACGAGCTATGCCCTCGGCAGCGAAAGCCAGGACCTGCCTGCCTATGTGGCCATCCCCGATCCCCGGGGGGTACCCCAAAACGGGGCCAACAACTGGGGGGCGGGCTTTCTACCGGCCGCCTTTCAGGGGACGGTGATGAGTTCCCTGCAACCGGTGCGGCACTTGGAGGCGCCGGGAGTCAGTCCGCAGGCGGATCGGGCGGCCCGGGGGCTCTTGCAAGGGCTCAATGCTCGTCACTTGGAGGCCCATCCCGAGGACGGCAAGCTCGCGGCTCGCATCGCCAGCTATGAGCTCGCGGCAAGGATGCAGCTCAGTGTGCCCGACCTGATCGATCTCGGGAGCGAGCCCGCCTCCATTCTCAAGCTCTACGGGGCGGATGACACCACCAATCCCCACAAGGCGGCCTTCGCGCGCAACTGCATTCTGGCTCGACGTCTCCTCGAGAGGGGCGTCCGCTTCGTGCAGCTTTTCAATGGGGCCTACGCCAGCGCGGGAGAACTGAACTGGGACGGACACAGCGCCCTGAAAAGACAGTATGACGTCCATGCCTCCATCCTCGACCAGCCCGCCGCGGCCCTGATCCAGGACCTGAAACAACGGGGACTTCTCGAGGACACCTTGGTGGTCTGGTGCACGGAATTCGGCCGCATGCCCTTTTTCCAGAAGGGCTCACAGGGGCGCGACCACAATCCCGATGGATTCACCTGCTGGATGGCTGGGGCGGGGATCCAGCCCGGCACCAGTTATGGGGAAACCGATCCTCTCGGGCAGCGGGCCGTGAAACAGGTCCGGCCCCTCTACGATTTCAACGCCACGATCCTCCACCTTCTCGGGCTCGATCACGAACGCCTCACTTTCGAGCACAATGGCATTGCCCGACGGCTGACCAATGTGGAGGGCGAGGTCATCCGCGAGATCCTCGCCTGACACCGAGAGCGGCGTGAGGAAGCGCGCGGGAGGGGGGGAAGGCCTCAAGGGCCCCTCATCCCGTCGGCAAGGGGAGGGATGAGGGGCCAAACAGAGGACGGGATCAATTGACCTCGACGAGGCTGCCATCGTCGCGAACTTCACTCTCGCGGAAGCGGTCTTCGGCGAAGACGCGAACGTGGCGGAAAACCACCGAGACGATGGAGCCGACGCGGAGGTCGAGTTCCCTGAGCCGGGCCCGCGAGATCTCCGCCTCGAAGGGTTCGTGGTAGCCGATGCGCTCGAGGGTGATGCGGGCGTAATTTCCCGCGGAGAAGATGTGCTGGATCTTGGAGCGCACCGCGTACTCGTGCGGACTCTGCCCGTCGAGCTGGATGTCGACGTCGTGAGGGCGAACGTAGAGGACGCTCTTGCCCTCCGCAGCCTTGTCCTTGGAAGGCCCACTAACCCCGGCCGTGAAACGGTTGACGTTGCCGAGGAACTCGATCACGAAGGGGGAGGCGGGATGGTCGTAAACCTCCTGGGGTTCCCCCACCTGGGCAATGCGGGCATTGTTCATGATCACCACTTCATCCGCCAATTCGAGGGCTTCCTCCTGGTCGTGCGTGACGAAGACGGTGGTGATCTTGATTTCCTCTTGGAAGAGGCGGAGCCAGCGGCGCAGGTCCTTGCGGACCTTGGCATCGAGGGCGCCGAAGGGCTCGTCGAGTAGGAGAACGCGGGGTTGCGAGGCGATGGCGCGGGCCAGGGCGACGCGCTGGCGCTGGCCGCCGGACAATTCGCTGGGATAGCGCTGTCCCAGACCGTCGAGCTGGACGAGTTCGAGCAGCTCCTTGACGCGGGCGTTGATGGCCTCTTCGCTGGGGCGCTCCCCACGGGGTTTGGCCCGCAAGCCAAAGCCAATGTTCTTGGCAATGGTCATGTGCTTGAAGAGGGCGTAGTGCTGGAAGACGAAGCCGACGCCGCGCTTGCCGGCGGGAACGTGGGTGACGTCCTCGCCGTGGAATTCAACGCGTCCCCCGCTGTCGGGATCGGGGAATTCGAGGCCGGCAAGGATGCGGAGAACCGTGGTCTTGCCGGAACCGGAGGGACCAAGTAGGGAGACAAGACGGCCTTCGGGGACGGAGAGGGAGACGTCGTCGAGGGCCTTGAAGTTGCCGAAGGTCTTGTGAAGATTGAGGGCTCGGATGCTCATGTTGGGAGGGCTGTGGGCCGGAAGGGGTGGTGGTAAAGGAATGAAAGATCAGGGACGCAGAGGGCTCAGGGGCGAGTCAGGCTTCCCGGGATTTGGCCGTGCGCCATTCGATGAAGTTTTTCAGGACTAGGGTGAAGAGGGCCAGCAGGGAGAGGATTGACGCCAGCGTGAAGGCCGCGACACTCTGGTATTCGTTGTAGAGCATTTCAATGTAGAGCGGCATGGTGCTGGTCTGACCCCGGATATTGCCGGAGACGACGGCGACGGCCCCGAACTCTCCCATGGCGCGGGCATTGCAGAGCACCACGCCATAGAAGAGGCCCCACTTGATGTTGGGCAGGGTGACGGTGAAGAAGGTGCGCCAACCGCCGGCTCCCAGGGTCAGGGCAGCGTATTCTTCATCGCGCCCCTGGGCCTGCATCAGGGGGACCAGCTCCCTGGCAATGAAGGGAAGGGTCACGAAGATGGTGGCCAGGGCGATGCCGGGGACGGCGAAGATGATCTTGATGTTGCTCTTGTCCAGATACTCGGCCAACCAGCCGTGGGTGCGGCTGAAGATCAGGACGAAGATCAGGCCTGCAATGACCGGGGAAACGGCGAAGGGCAGGTCGAGGACGGTGACGAGCAAGCTCTTGCCCCGGTAGCTGTACTTGGTGATGACCCAGGCGGCGGCGATGCCAAAGATCAGGTTCATGGGCACCGAGATGGCAGCCACTTTCAGGGTGAGGAGGATGGCCGCCACCGCGTAGTCGTCGGTGAAGGTCTTGAGGTAGAGCTCGACACCCCCTTTGAAGGCCTCGTAAAACACCGCAATCAAGGGCATCAGGAGGAAGAGGGCCAGGAAGGCAAAGGCAATGGTGAAGAGGATCACCTTCACCCAAACGGGTTCGGTGATGGCACTGTTGGTCGTTGGCAGTTTGTCGTGCCGGACGCGTGAGAGAATGGCGGCCATGGGGAGGGGAAAGAATAAAGGGGATGATCAGTTGGCGCAGTAATTCCTGATTCCGGTCAAGGCGGCAGGCTCAGTGCCTGGCCTGGCCGATGGACTCGGACCAACGCTGCAGGATATTGACGATCAGCAGCAGCACGAAGGAGGCGACCAGCATGACGGCGGCGATGGCCGTGGCCTGCGGGTAGTTGTAGTTCTCCAGGTATTTGACGATGACGAGAGGGACGATCTCCGTCTGCAGGGGCTTGTTGCCCGAGATGAAGATCACGGACCCGTATTCCCCGATGGCGCGGGCGAAGGCCAGGGCGAAGCCCGTGAGGATCGCGGGGACCAGCGAGGGGAGAATGATGGTGAAGAAGACGCGGAAGCGGCTGGCCCCGAGAGAGGCCCCGGCTTCCTCCACCTCGCGATCAAACACCTCGATGACCGGCTGCAGGGTGCGGACCACGAAGGGCAGGCCGATGAAGGTCAGGGCAATGAAAATGCCCGCCTGAGAATAGGCCGTTTCGATGCCCAGGGGATAGAAGATATTGGCACCGAGCCAGCCGTTCGGCCCGTAGAGCGCGGTGAGCGCGATCCCGGCCACGGCGGTGGGCAGGGCAAAGGGAAGATCGACGATGGCGTCGACGAATTTTTTCCCGGGGAAGTGGTATCGGGAAAGAACCCAGGCGACGATGAAGCCGAAAAAGGCGTTGGTCAGGGCGGCGAGGAAGGAGATGCCGAAGGTGACCTTGTAGGCGGCGACGACTTGTCGTCCGCTGATGGCCTTCCAGAAGTCCTCCCACCCCAATCCGGAAGAGCGGATGAAGACGGCCGAGAGCGGGATGAGGACGAGCAGGCCGAGGTAGGAGAGGGTGAATCCCATCGTCAGCCCGAATCCGGGAATGACGCGCCGATTGATGCGGCGCTCGCGACGAAGGGGCGGGCGTTCGGGAGAAATCGGTTGGTTTCCGGTATTCCCCGTGGGCTCGGAGGATGTCATGCAGTAGGTGTCGTGAGTGGCGTGAAAAAGAGGGAAGAGCTCTGGCAAGGGGATACCCCCCGCCGTCACAGGGACAGCGGAGGGATCAACCTAGGATACCAAACGAAAGAGGGGATTACTTCAGGTAGATCTGATCAAAGACGCCCCCGTCGTCGAAGAACTTCTTCGTGGCGGGCTTCCAGCCGCCGAAGACTTCGTCGATGGTGAAGAGTTCCAGCTTGGGATACTGGGCGGCGTACTTCTCGAGGATCTTCGGATTGCTGGGGCGGAAGAAGTGCTTGCCGGCGAGGTCTTGACCTTCATCCGAGTAGAGATACTCGAGGTAGGCCTGAGCAATCTCCCGGGTGCCCTTCTTCTCGACGTTCTTGTCGACCAGGGACACGGTGGGTTCGGCGAGGATGCTCAGGCTGGGCACGACGATTTCGAACTTGTCGCCACCCTCCTTGAGGGCGAGAAGCAGCTCGTTCTCCCAGTTGATGAGGACGTCGCCGATGCCGCGCTCGATGAAGGTGGTCGAGGCCCCGCGAGCTCCCGAATCCAGCACGGGGACATTGGCGAAGAGGTCCTTGATGTACTGGGTGGTCTTGGCCTCGTCTCCATCGAAGGTCTTCAGGGCCCAGCCCCAAGCGGCGAGGAAGTTCCAGCGGGCCACGCCGGAAGTCTTCGGATTGGGGGTGATGACTTGGACACCCTTGCGAACGAGGTCATCCCAGTTCTTGATGCCCTTCGGATTGCCCTTGCGGACGAGGAAGGCCAGGGTGGACTGGTAGGGGGCGCTGTTCTTCTCGAGGCGCTTCTGCCAATCGGGCGAGATCAGGCCGGCGTCGGCGATGGCGTCCACGTCCGCCGCGAGGGCGAGGGTGACGACGTCGGCTTCGAGGCCGTCGATGACGGCGCGGGCCTGCTTGCTCGATCCGCCGTGGGAGGCGTTGACCTTGATGGACTTGCCGGTCTTTTCCTTCCAGTACTTCTCGAAGACGCTGTTGTATTCCGCGTAGAATTCGCGGGTGGGATCGTAGGAGACGTTGAGGAGGTCCTGGGCCTTGGCCAAGGGGGCGGCCAGGGCGATGCCGATGGCCAGCAGGGCGATGGTTTTGATGCTCATAATGGGTGGAGGTGGGTGTGGTTGGGCCCGCATCCGGGCAGAATGGGTTCGATCGTGGGGTTTCTTGGCTGCTGACTCCGGGGGACCGGTATGGCGAGCCGTGCAGGGAGGGCACACCCTCCGCCTCGTGACGGACGGGCTGGGTTACGGCGAAACTGATACGAGTTAATCTACACCGCGCAAGTGTAAATTAAGAAAATTATTTAACCGGAAAATGCCCGCTGGCGGATTGCGTGGCTGCGCGCACATTGGCCGCCATGGATTTAGAGCTCCTCCTCCTCAGTGCCCTGGTCGTGGTGATCAACGTCGTTTCGACGCTGTCCTACGCGGTCCGCATCGCGGGAGTCCGGACGGGCCGGATCGCTTTTGCCCTGTCCTTGTTCAACCTGCTCGTCCTCTTCTCGCGCAGCTCAAACGCCATATTGGCTCCCTTGCTCTCAAAGCGGACGGAAGAGGCGATCGTCTCCGCGGCTCCTCCCGATCCCAGCGATTTTCGCGTGCTCCTGATGGCCGCCGCCGTGGGCACCATCCTCGGCGGCATGCTCATCCCGACCTTTCAGCGTCTCGTGACCCGGGCCGTGCTGCGCTTCAATCAGCGTCCTTCGATGGCCTCTCTGCTCCTGTCCGTCATGCATCCAAAGAATTGGCTGGTGGCGGTTCAGGACCTTTCCTTTCCGGCTCCCCAGAACTTCGTCCTTTTCCGCAACACCAAGCAATTGCCTTGGTTCGTGTTCCTCCTGAACATCGGCGGGATTGCCCTGATCACCTGCGGGGTATTTTCCTCCCTTTACGCTGGCTATCTGGTGCCCGAACTCCGTCTCACGGCCGGCAACCTTTCAGCCCTGGTCAACTTCATTGGAACCATCCTGATGTTTGCCCTGGTGGATCCGCACTTCTCCTACCTGTCGGACAAGGTGGTGGCTGGGGAAGTGGGGCAGGGCTACTTCCGCGCCGTGGTCATCGGCATGACCGGCAGCCGCTTTTTGGGCTGCCTCTTGGCGCAGGTCATCCTGGTGCCGGGCGCCTGGGTGATCGCGAAGGCCGCGGAGTGGATCTGAGGGGGAGCGGGGAAGGGCCCCCGCGCAGAGCCGAGCTCAGCGCAGACCGAAGCGCTGGTACATGGTCGCGTCGTGACCGTAGATGTCGCGGTCAAAGCGGACGCGGCGGTCCCCCATGATGGTGCAGGTCCAGTAAATGAGGTAGACCGATAGGGCCTTGTTGAGGTGCTCGCGCCGGTTGTGGACCTCGGGATTGTCCATGGTGGCGCGAATGTTTTCGGGATTCCATCCCGGATTGTGACGCAGCAGGAAGTTGGCCAGCTCGACGGGGCGGGCGACCCGGACGCAGCCGGAACTGAAGTCGCGATCGGCGCGTTCGAAGAGCTCCGGCATGTTGGTGTCGTGCAGATAAATCGCCGAATCGTTGGGGAAGATGAACTTGATCAGGCCGAGCGAGTTTTTGGGACCGGGGCCTTGGCGCATGTAGAGACTGCCGGCGGCCACCTTGTTGAGGTTGTCGGCGGTGTTGGGCAGGACCGTGCTGGAGCCATAGGAGGGAATGATCTGGTAGTTGTGGCTGCGCATGTAGCCCTCGATGCCATCAGGGGAAGCCAAGGCCGCCGGCACGAGGAGGCGACGGGCAATGGAGGTGGGCACGTTCCAGATGGGGCGGAAGTAGATGTCCTGAACCTTGCCGTGGAACACCGGGGTTTCCGAGATGCCTTTTTTTCCGACGACGACGGGCATCACGGAGATCTCGCGGTTGCCTTCGTAGACCCGCAGGGCATTCTCCGCGATATTGACTTCGATGTGTTCGGGGTCTTCCCAGGTGCGAGGCATCCAGCGGAGGCGGTCGATGTTGATGATGATCTGGTTGATGCGCTGGGACGTGGGCGTGTTCAGCTCCTCAAGGGTTTCGGTTCCGATGAATCCATCGGGTTGAATGCCGTGGCGGAACTGGAAGGATTTGATGGCGTCGCCCGTGCGGTTGTCGATGGTGCCCTTGCGACTACGGGCGGTGCCTCCCGGGAGGTCGCCCTCGGCTTCGAGTCGCGAGGTCAGCAAGCCCAGCTCCGGATACTTGACGCCGGGACCGGCCGGCTGGGCCGTGGCGGGCAGGGGACGCCATCCACCCATGGCGTTGATCTGACGATAGCGCTCCAGCGTTTTCACCATCTCCGCATAACGGGAATCCTGGGGCGGCACGATGCTCAGCAAGGTCGAGGCAAACTGGGCCGGGCCCTTGCGCAGGGCTTCGTCGAGAAACTGGTAGGAACTGACCTGCCGGTTGATCGGCGCCCACTTGGAGTGGACCGTGGCGGGATCGACAAAGCCGTAGGCGAGGGACTGGATGGCATAGAGGGCCAGCTGAGTGGTGCCCACCTCGACTTCCGCCCGCTTGGTGGGATCGGGGCTGGGATTGCGCCATTGGGCATCCCATTCACTCAGGCGGAAAAGTTGGGGAGAGAGGCCGTGCGCATCGAGGGATTGAATGAATTGGGCCAGACCTCCGAGGTATTCACCGCTCCACACGGGTTGGTGATTTCGCGCCGCATACCAATTGGCGATGCCCTTGCCCGCCTTGTTGGCCTGAGCCCGGATGGCTCCGGAGAGATCTTGAGCTCCGGCTGTCGAGCAGAGAAAGAGCGAGGTGCTGGAAAGCAGGAGGAGAAGTCGGATGGCACGCATGGGTCGAGTGTCAAACTTATCAAAGTTTCCCTAGAAATGGATTTGTTCAAATAAACGATGCCTCTTTCCTCAAAGAGTCTGTGGACAGATACGGGTCCTGTGGGCAATCTTCGCGCGCGATGAGAGCGGATGTGGAGGAACTCTACGCGGAATTGGAGCGGGCGCCCGAAGATTGGTCTGTGCGTCTCCGACTGATTGAGGCCGCCGTGGCGGAGAACAATCTTCCCGAGGCCCAACGCCTCGTTCGAACTTCGCCCGACGAGGGCTACCTGCCCGCTGAATTGCGCGATCGCATTCACACCCTGCTCACTGGGGGCAGGCCCCAGGAATGAGAAGCCTGTGGATCTTGGGGCTGCTTGGGGCGGGATGCTTCGCGGGCTGTGCCTCGCGTGGGCCAGAGGGGGCTGCCCCCGCGCCGGCAGGCAGTGCCCTGCTGACCCAGGTGCGCGAAACCACCCGGCGGGACGGGCTGCTCTCGGCACGGCATCGGCTCGTGGAGGGCTTGGCGCGGGAGGATGCCTCCCGGGGGCTTCTGGAGCGGCGCGTGCTCCGCACCACTGCCGATCCCCAGCTGGTCTTGCCGGACGCCTGGGCCGCCCTGCCGGCTTCTCAGCGGAAACGCCTGGCCATCGCCATCGTTCCCGGCACTCGGGCCACGAATCCCAACCGGCCTGACTACACCCGCGAATGCTTGAGGGGAGCGGCGGAGCAGGCGCGTCGCATGGGCTTCGCCTCCTTTTTTATCGAGACCGTGCCTCGCGACACGGTGGACGCAAACGCCACCCTGGTGGCCTCCCAGTTGCGCCGGGTCTTTGCCCAGGCGGACGCCGTCGTCCTGGTCATGCTCTCCAAGGGCGCGCACGACGTCGTTCGCTATTTGAAGGAAGACGGGGCAAGCTTGCCTGCCCGGGACCGGAAAAAGCTGGCCGTTGTCCTTTCCCTAGCGGGCACGGTTCAGGGATCGGTGGTGGCCGACTGGATGGCCCATTCCCCGCGTCCCCTGGCGGCCTTCACGAGGCAGTGGTTGCGCCTTTCCGACCAGCAAGCCGCCCTGGGGATGCTTGAGGAAGTGGGGCGCTCTCCCTGGGAAGGCGAGGGGGGACGCCAATTGTCCCGACATTATCCGAATCTCACCTGGATCAGCGTGGTGATGGTGCCCGACGGGGCCGACGGACGCATCACCGAACGGCTTTGGTCGCCGTGGGCGCGCCGCCGGATCGAAAAGACCTCGCCTTACTACAGCCCGGCCGATGGCTTGGTGGAAAGCGCCGCTTCGGTCCTGCCCGACGAGGTCGAGGTGCCCGAGTGGATCGTGACCGGCTTTGGGTCCCATGCGGTGCCCAACGGTTTCTATCGCGACGGCAGCCGCATTGCCCCGACCACGACCCGGCCGGGCCGGGAAAAATTGCGTCCGGAGAGCGGAGGCGAGATCATGAGCGCCTATCTTCGGGCCCTGCCGGCTTCCCTGCTTCCCTGAGCGGGTATGACACAGAGGATGCTCGACCCGAACTCCCGATCCATGGCAGAGTCCGGTCGATGAAAGCCCTCGTCAAAACTCAGGACGCCCCCGGACTCTCCCTGCAGGAGGTGCCAGAACCGGAAATGGGGATCAACGACGTCCTGATACGGGTGCGGCGCACCGGCATTTGCGGCACGGATGTCCACATCTACGACTGGGATGCCTGGGCCCGCCGCACTGTGCCCTTGCCCTTGGTCATCGGTCACGAGTTTGTCGGGGAAATCGTGGCCGTGGGTTCCAATGTCGCCGATTTCCATCCCGGGGACCTCGTCAGCGGCGAGGGGCATGTCGTCTGCGGCCGCTGCCGCAATTGCATGGCGGGCCGTCGCCATCTCTGCAAGGACACCAAGGGCATCGGGGTGAATCGCCCGGGCGCCTTTGCGGAATACATCGCCCTTCCCATGACCAATGTCTGGCACCACGCCAGGGACATCGACCTCGATCTCGCCGCCATATTTGATCCCTTCGGCAATGCCGTCCACACGGCCCTGACCTACGACGTCCTCGGCGAGGACGTGCTCATCACCGGCGCGGGCCCCATCGGCTGCATGGCTGCGGCCGTTTGTCGCCACGCCGGAGCGCGCCACATCGTGGTCACGGATGTCAATCCCTGGAGGCTGGAGCTGGCGCGTCAGCTCGGCGCGACGCGCGTCGTCGACGTTCGGCACGAGACCCTGACCGAGGTGCAAAAGTCGCTCGGCATGGTCGAGGGCTTCGATGTGGGCTTGGAGATGTCCGGCAATGCCGATGCGTTTCGCGACATGTTGGCCAACCTCTGCCACGGGGGAAAGGTGGCCATGCTGGGCATTCCCTCGGAAGAGATCGCCATCGATTGGAGCACGGTCGTCTTCAATATGCTGACCATCTCCGGGATCTATGGGCGGCGCATGTATGAAACCTGGTACCAGATGACCACCCTGCTTCAGGGCGGGCTGGACTTGCGCCCCGTCATTACCCACCGCTTTCCCTACACGGAATTCGAGGAAGGCTTCCGGGTCATGAAGAGCGGCCAATCCGGGAAAGTCATTCTGGAATGGTGATCCCTCCCGGTCCGCGGCCGGACAAGGCCCTCAGCTCGCCGTGGGAGTGATGGCGATTCCCCCGGGAAGGGACTCTCCCAGTATCTCGATGAAGGCATCTTCCAGATTGCGCTCCTGCAGCTGGAATTCGCAGACGGGTAGCCCCTCGTTTACCATGCGGCGCAGTACCGCCGCCAAGACCTCGGGTTCGACCGAATCAATTTCGAGGCGCCCCCCCAGCGAAGTGGATTCCCGAAACGTGACGTGCGGGGCCAGATCCGCCCATTCGGCAAGCTTGTCTTGGGAATGGGCCAGTTTCACTTCAACCAGGGATTTGGCCTGATGTCCGCGGCGCAGGTCCGCGGCCGAACCATAGTGAATGATGCGCCCCTGATGAAGGAACAGAAGGGCATGGCACATTTCGCCGAGCTCCGAAAGAATGTGCGAACTGACGAAGATGGTCTTGCCCTCTTCGGCGAGGAGGCGAATGAGATGCCGCAATTCCACGCGGGCCTTGGGATCGAGACCGGCCGCTGGCTCATCGAGAATGAGAACCTCCGGATCGTGGATCAAAGCTCGCGCGAGGCAGAGCCTCTGGCCCATTCCCTTGCTGAGGGTGGTGACGAGTCGCTCCGTCCAGGGGGTCAGTTCGGTGAACTCGATCACTTCCTCAATGCGCTCGATCCGATCTTGTCCCCGGTAACCGTAGGCCCGGGCAAAAAAATCGAGATAGTCCAGGACGGTCATGTTGGGGTAGGTGCCGTAGTGGTCTGGCATCCACCCGAGACGACGGCGGACCTCGTCGGGATGGGTAAGCACGTTGAACCCGCCGACATAGGCCTCCCCACTGGTGGGGAGGTCGAGGGTGGCCAGAATGCGCATGGTGGTCGTTTTCCCGGCCCCATTGGCTCCGACGAAGCCCACCACCTGTCCGCGAGGAATGGTGAAGGAAATTCCGCGGACGGCGTGGACGGCCTGAAACCAGCGCGTTAAATCCCGGACCTCGATGGCCGGGGGCGCCTCGCTTGCGGGAGGAGCGGGAGGGGGAGGAATGGGCAGGGCGGGGACTTCCGTCATGGACATCTAGTGGCTCGGGGGCTCCGACTCGAGGGAGATGGGCCTCGCCCGGCCGGTGAGAAGCAATTGGGTCTCCTCCCATCGGATACCGGGATGGGTGGGCAGGGCATAGGCCTCCGCGTCGTCGACCTGGGCGAAAAAGCGCTCGCGTTCCGGCCAAAGCCGGGCGAGACGCTCTTGGAGGGGCTGGCTGAAGCGCTTGCGGTGTTCCTCCCATTCCTTCTGTGACTGCATGAGCTTTTCTGGATCGGTGAGGGGCTCGAGGCTCAGGCTTTGCCCGGGGCTCAAGACCTCTCCTGCGGGCAGGGTCCACGTCTGGTCCGAGGCATCCCGATAATGCAGGGCGGTGATCTTCTGGGGCAGGTTGGATCGCAGCACAGGGGGCGAAGCGGCACTTTCCTGACTGACTTCGATGCGCGCGCGGCTCGGCTCGACCGAACCGAGGCGGAAGCCCTGCTCGGAACGACTGGGAAAAAACCCGCCCTGATAGTTTCCCCCCTGCACCTCGATGGGTCCTCTCACCCCAAAATTCCGGGTGGAGGGACGGCTTCTTGAGCTGAGATAACGATTCGGGAGAGGGATGGGCTTCAGCTCATAGGTCTGCCCGCTGGAGAAACCGGAACGGAGCATCACCCCCGTGCGGCTGATTTGCTCTTGTACTGTGTATATTCGATTTTCCCCCATCCCCGGCTCGAGGTCGGCGAGGATCACGCGATGGCCTGTCCCGCCGATGCCGTCGCTCAGGAGGATGTAGAGGATGAGAATCAGGCTGCAGAGGAGCGAGAGAAGCGGCGTGGTAAAGAAGAGGCGATGTCTTTTTCCCCTCTTTGCAAAGCAGAACAGGTTGACGGGAGCGACGAGAATGGCAAAGCCGAAGAGGATGAAGAGCAGGGATAGGGGCTTCAGCTGGCGGGAGGAGAGCTGCTTTAGCAGTGGCCAATCCTTCGCTGCGGAGGGGGTGAAGAAGATGGCGGCGCGTTCTTGGTTCCAAGTGGTCGTGTAATCGGGAAAGGCCGGACGACGCGAGGTCTTGCTGCTCAGGCGATCCAAATGGCTCAGGCGGATTTGGCCCAAGCCGAAGGTGTGGAGACCGGGCTTGAGGGAGGGTCCCAGGGGGAGGTCCAGGGTGGCCGGGTCCGGGCGGACCTCGGTGTAGAGATCCAGATGTCCGCCCATGCGAACCCAGGACAGGATGGCCTGGCGCTGGGCGGAGGAAAGCGATTTCCAGGAATCCAGGTCAATCAGCAGCGCATAAAGCCCGGTGTAGCTGATCCAATTCGTGGGCAGGGTCGCCGGCTCGTAAGGATAGCAGTATTTTGAGAAATCATCCGCGAACCCTTCGAGATAGCGCGAGAGCATGGCGGCAGTCATGGCCACGCAGGGGTACCCGTTCGAGAAGTCGAAGTATTGGTTGTTATGGGCAGGCGGTAGACCAGGCGAGCGGGCCGCCAGGGACAGATGCTTGTAGGGGGTCGGTTCTATGCCCGCGATGAAGGGGAGGTTGACCTCCTGGGTCACTTCGGCCCCATGAGCGACCTCGATGCGGTAACGGCCCCGATTCGCCTGTGGGGGATGGTTTTCGTTGTCCGTAATGGTGACCTCCCAAACTCGAGAGCGCCCACTGTGATTGCGGAGGGTGATGCGGTAGGGGACGTAGCCCTGGTAGGCCGCGGGCCCCAAAAGGCTTTCTACCGAGACAAAGGTATCGGGATATTCGGCATAATCGTGCCTGAGAAGGACAGTCCCGGCAGAGAGCGGGGCGGGGAGAATCGTCCCCAGAATCAGCCAGAAAAAGAAGAGGCGAAGGGGCGGCATGGGAAGCTTAGTTCTCCTGAAGGGTGGGGGCCAAGGGCATGGCTTGCCGGGGCACCTCGGCAAGGAGATCTGCGACGAGATCCGCGGGACGACGCCCCTCAATGCGGGCCTCGTAATGCAGCACCAGCCGGTGGACGAGCACCGGCGGGGCCACCGCGGCGACATCCTCGTAGCTGGCATTGATGCGTCCCTGCATCAAGGCCCGGGCCTTGGCCGCCGAGGCCAGGGCCAGGGCGGCCCGGGGGCTGGCCCCATACTGAATGGATTGCGAGGCCCGCGATCCCTCGTGGGTGGCATCCACGATTCGGGCGATGTAGTTCGCCACCACGTCCGGCAAGTAGATGGATCGCACCGCCGTGACCAGCTCGACGAGTTCCTCGGCCTGCAGCACCGTCTCGACGGGGGGCTCAAAACCGATTTCCCGGTTTTTGACAATCCTTTCCAGGGTCTCCACCGAGTTGCGACGGACCTCGAGCTTGAAGAGAAAGCGATCGAGCTGGGCTTCCGGAAGAGGATAAGTCCCTTCCAGCTCGATGGGGTTTTGGGTGGCGAGAACAAAGAAGGGCGAGGGCAGGGGATGGGAGGTGCCGAGCACGGTGACCCGCTGCTCCTGCATGGCTTCTAGCAGGGCAGACTGCGTTTTGGGCGAGGCGCGGTTGATCTCGTCCGCCAGCACGAGGTTGGCAAAGATCGGGCCCTTCTGGAAGACAAACTCACGCCCTTGGTCGGTCTCCTGCAGGATGGGGTTGCCGGTGATGTCGCCGGGCAGAAGGTCCGGGGTGAACTGGATCCGCTTGTGATCGAGGGCCAGCGCCTTGGCGAGGGCCTTGACCAGTTCGGTCTTGCCCAGACCCGGGAGTCCCTCGAGCAGGAGATGGCCGCGCGCGAGGAGCCCGGTGACGACGTTCTCCACGAGAGACGCTTGGCCGTAAAGCGCCTGGTTGAGTGTATCGAGAAGTTGTCGCACCTTGGCGGCGTGTGCGTTGACAGCGGTTTCCTCAATCGACATGGCGCCCATTGAACTCGAGTCCATGCCGTATTGCCAAGGGAAAAGCGTGCGGCGGGGCGGCCAGGGGGAAAAACTAAGGAAACAATTGTTTGATTTTTTCCCGTTCCACAGTATCAAGTTCCCTTTCCACCCCCAAGGGGCTGGAACGCCGACGCTGGGCGAAGCGATCCCAGGCGTCCCACAACGAAATTAGTATCGGGTTATGGTTAAGATCAGAATGAGACGCGAGGGCACGAAGAATCGTCCCTACTACCGCATCGTCGTGGCGGATGGACGTGCACGCCGCGAAGGGGCCTTCATCGAGCAGATCGGCACCTATGACCCGCTCCTTGACAAGGACAACTACAAGATCGACCTGGCCAAGGTGGATGAGTGGATCGGCAAGGGGGCTCAACCTTCGGATACGGTTCGCAGCCTGATCAAGAAGGCTCGCCAGGCTTCGGCCTGATGTCTTTTGCGTGACAAATACCGTCCCAGGCGGTAGATCGAAGGGGGTGCCGCGAGGCACGCCCTTTTTTGTGTCAAAGATCCCATGGAACCCGCCCTCGCCATTCAGGAATTCCTCGACTATGTCGTCCGTGGTCTCGTCACCCATCCCGATGAAGTGGCCATCGAGCACGGCCAGCGTGACGGCGTGCATCTCTATCGCATTCAGCTCCACGCGGAGGACAGTGGGCGCGTCATCGGACGCAGTGGCAAGACCATCTGCGCGATTCGCAGCCTGGTGCGCGCCTCGGCGGAGAAGCATCAGATCCGGGCGGACGTAGAGGTTGCTCTCGACCGCTGAGGGCCGTGCGAGAGGGGCGGACCTGTTCCCAACCCAAGGAGGTATCGGGTCCCGACGGGAGACTCAACCGCCGATGGCGACCATGTGGCGCCCGGGCTGGTAATTGTCGCGAAAGTCGTGGCGCTCCGGCTTCCGAGCGACGACCTCTCGGATCAGGCGGGCCAGTTCCGCGTCGTCCGTCGCCGGATTCCGGAGAGCCTCGCGCAGGTCGAATTCGAGGTGGCTGCCCAGGCAGGGCCTCAGCTTGCCCTCGCAGGTCAGGCGCAGCTTGTTGCAACTTTCACAGAAGTGGAGGTTGGTGATCGCCCCGATGAATCCGAGGATCTGCCCCGTGGCCGCCACCTCGTAGTAGGACGCCGGACCGTTGGTGCGTATGTCAGGACGCGGAAGGAGCTTGCCGAAGCGGAACTCGAGGAGACTCTTGGCTTCCCCGACGGAGAGGAAGTTGTCCTCGGTGAGCACCTCGGTGGTGCTCACCGGCATCAGTTCGATGAAACGGAGGAGCAGGCCGCGCTCGCGGGCGAACTCGGCGATGTCCCAGAGCTCGTGTTCATTGCGATGCCTCATCAACACCGTGTTGAGCTTGATGGACTCGAACTGGGCCTGGCGCGCGGCTTCAATTCCGGCGAGGACATCAGGCAGCCAGTCGCGCCCCGTCGTCTTGGCATAGGCGGCCCGGTCGAGGCTGTCCAGGGAGATGTTCACCGTGCGCACCCCCGCCTCGCGCAGGGCCTGGGCGAGGCTGCATCCCCTTGCATGGGGGCGGGCGAGCAAAGTCCCGTTGCTGGATAGACCGAGGTCGTCGAGACCGGGGACTTGAGCCAGCGATTCGAGAAACTCGACGACGCCACGGCGCGTCAGGGGCTCTCCCCCGGTGACGCGGATCTTGGAGATCCCCAGTTCGGCCCCGACCCGGATGACGCGCAGGATTTCCTCGTAACTGAGCAGCTCCGAGCGGGGGAGCCAATCCCGCTCCTCCTGGGGCATGCAGTATTCACACCGCTCGTTGCAGCGGTCGGTGATGGAAAGGCGCAGGTAGCGGATGCGGTGGCCGAAAGAATCCTCCATGGACATGACCGCTCAGCGGAGCTTTTCCCAGGCGACGACCTTCCCTTTCTCAAACTCCACGGTGCGGTCGAGATAGGGAACCGTCTCGAAGCCCGTGCCGTAGTCCCAGACGGGACCGTAACCATAATGAGGATGCACTCCGAAGCTGGAGTAAAACGGATGGGGGCCGTAGTAGCTGCCGTAGCCGAAGGAAACCGTGCTCACCGGGGCCGAACGGAAGTAGGCCCAGCGCTCCCGCTCCCGTCCGTGGCGGCTGCCGCTGAGCACCTGCCCCGGCCGGCCCCAGGCGAGGAAGACGGCGTCGGTGGACATCCCCTCGCTGACCACGCCGCGTCGCACATTTTCCTTTTCCTTGTCCGTCAGGGCCGCGAAGCGCTCTGGATGCTTCTTGATGCGCTTCTCGATGGGATTCGTGGTGCAAGAAGTCAGGCAAAGGGCCAGGGCGAGGAGAAGGAAGCGCATGAATGGGGGAGAGCTCTCCTGCCAAGGTATCGCGGCATTCCGTCCCCACGCAAGTATTCTCCGCTCGCCGGGGGCTCGCTGCGAATCGAACCGCGGTTCTCATCCCTT
>CAZKGI010000044.1:0-9450 GCA_964552315.1 uncultured Akkermansia sp.
TTTCCCTTGCCGACACCCATCTGGCGCGCTTGGGGACTCGCTCCCGGCCTCATTTCCGTGTCTAGTTTCCCCCACCCCCTTTCATTGCCTTCATGAAACGCCCCCTCTCCCGTGGACTGGCGATGCTCTTCGCCCTCGGCGCCGCCAGCCTGCCCCTTGCGTCGCCTGCGTCCCCCCTGCTGCGCAGCGGCGATCGCGTGGCCTTCGTCGGCAATACCTTCGTCGAGCGGGCTCGTCTCTACGGGCATCTCGAGACCTCCCTGCAGCTGGCGGCGGGCTCCGACGTGAAGGACCTCAGCTTTCGCAACCTCGGCTGGAGCGGCGATTCCGTATTCGGCGACGCGCGCTCCTACTTCGGCCCCCCGGCCGAAGGCCGAGAGCGTCTCACCCGCCTCATCGGCGAGCTCCAGCCCAGCGTCCTTTTCCTCTGGTATGGCTCAGAAACCGCGCTCTCCGTCGACCAAGGCTGGACCGACGAGCGGGAGAAGGAGGCCAGCGCCCTCTCCCGGTCCGGTTTGGAAGCCAGCAAGCGGCTTTTCCTGGAGGGCTATGAGGCGCTCCTCGCTGGCCTGCGTCAAGCCGCTGGGCCCGGCCTGCGCGAGATCGTCATCATCGCTCCCCCTCCCTTCGAAAACCTCGGTGCCCCCCTGCCCGACCAGAGCACCAACAACCGCCACCTCGCAGCCATCCGCGACGGCCTCCGCGACTTGGCCCGGAACCAGAAGGCGCGCTTTGTCGACCTCTTCGCCGCCCTCGGCGGGGATGACTTTGACGGGTCCATTGCCCACCCGCCCCTGACGGAAGACGGCGTCAACCACGGGGAGGCCGGGCACGCCCTCGTCGCCCGTCAGCTCGTCAAGGGACTGGGCTACGAGGAGGGGGCGCTCTCCGCCGCCCCTGTCGGCGCCGTCGACGCCCTGCGGGCCGCCATCATCGAAAAAGACCGGCTCTTCTTCCATCGCTGGCGACCCGCCAACGAAACTTACCTCTTCCTGTTCCGCAAACACGAGCAGGGCCAGAACGCCAAGGAAATCCCCATGTTCGACCCGCTCATCACGGCGCAGGAGGAAAAGATCGCCGAGGCAAGGTCCCTCGTCTTTGCCGGCCCGCCGAAGAATTGATTGGTGCCCCCATCCCCGAGATCACTCATGATCCGCTCCCCTTTCCCCCTCGTCGCCGCCTTGACGGCTCTCAGCGCCCCGCTCGCCGCGCAGAACGGACTCCGCGACATCCCGGATCCCCGTGTGGAAGCCCAGCTGGCGGCCTTCAAGCTGATCGAAGGCGCGAAAATCCAGCTCTTTGCCAGCGAACCGGCCGTTTCCAGCCCCACCCACATGAACTGGGACGGCGAGGGACGGCTCTGGGTGGTCAACAGCCCGCTCTATCCCCACATCCAACCGGGGCAGGAGGAGAACGACAAGATCGTCATTCTCGAGGACAGCGATGGCGACGGCGTCGCCGACAAGCACACCGTCTTTGCCGACAATCTCCACATTCCCACCGCGGTCCTTCCCGGCGACGGCGGGGTCTACGTCGCCAACTCCGTAGAGGTGCTCTTTCTGCGCGACACGGACGGCGATGGCGTGGCCGACGAGCGGCGTGTCATCCTCTCCGGCTTCGGCACCGAGGACACGCACCACCTCGTGCACACCTTCCGCTGGGGGCCCGAAGGCATGCTCTGGATGAACCAATCCATCTACATCCACACCCACCTCGAGACGCCCTACGGCGTGCGCCGTCTCCTCGGCGGCGGGATGTGGCACTTCCGCCCCGAAACCCGCCGGGCCGAGGTCTTCATGAAGGGACTGGTCAATCCCTGGGGGCACAGCTTTGACCTCTGGGGCCAAAGTTTCCTGACCGACGGAGCCGGAGGACAGGGCATCAACTTCGTCTTCCCCCGCAGCGTCTTCATGACCTCGCCCGGCGCCACGCGCATTCTGTCGGGACTCAATCCCGGTCAGCCCAAGCATTGCGGCCTCGAGGTGCTCGACGGTCGCCACGTGCCGGATTCCCTCCAAGGCGCCCTCGCCGCCCCCGACTTCCGCGGCAATCGCATCAACCTGTTCCAGCTGAGTGACAAGGACAGCGCCTACACCTCCACCCAGATCGCCGATCTCGTCTCTTCCAGCCACGGAGCCTTCCGCCCCATCGATGTGAAAATGGGCCCCGACGGGGCGATCTACATCGCCGACTGGTACAATCCCATCATCCAGCACGGGGAAGTCGATTTTCGCGACCCGCGTCGCGACCACAGCCACGGCCGCATCTGGCGAATCACCTTTGAAGGTCGCGAGGTGCTGCCCAAGCCCGCCATTGTTTCCGCCAGCGAGGCGGACTTGATCGGGGCGCTCAATGCCCCGGAAGGATGGACGCGCCTGGCCGCCACCACCGAGCTGCGCCGTCGGAACCCCGAAGCGGTTCTGGCGGCTCTGCAAGGGGCGACGGCTCCCGCGGATGTAGATCCCGAGCTCTTTGCCTTGCGCAAGGTCTGGGCCAGCCAGGCCGTCAACCGGCTCGACCGCGCCGCCGCCTTGGCTCTGACAAAAGCCCAAAACCACAAGGTGCGCGCCGCGGCGCTCCGCAGTCTCTACTACGAGGCCGCCGAGATTCCCGAGGCACTCGAGGTGGCGAAGCAGGGCGTCTCCGATCCCCATCCCCAGGTGCGCCTCTGGGCGGTCAGCGTGCTGGCCCAGCTGGAGGCGGCCGAGACGGTGGCCCTGGCCTTGCAGGCCCTCGAGGGCGTCTCGGTGGATGACTTCCTCGACTTCGCCGTCTGGTCGATTTGTCGCGAGCACGCCGCCCGATGGAAACCCAAGGTGACCGAGGGCAATCCCTTCGCCACGCCGGCGCAGCTCCTCTACGCCGTGCGCGCCCTCGACGAGGCCGTGGGCGTGAACTGGATCCTCGAGGCCCTGGAATCGGGCCAACTCGCCTCGGAAGCCGAGGTCGCAGGCGTGGCCGACTGGCTCTCCCGCGTCGGCTCCCCCGCGGATCTCGACCGCCTCCTCCAGTTCGCCCTGCGGGAAAACGCCTCGGCGGGTCGACAAGTGGCGGTGCTCACCGCGCTCGACAACGCCTCCAAGCTGCGCAAGCTGCAGCCCGAGGGAGCCCGTCAGCGCCTCACCGCCTTCCTGCAGTCGGAGGATCCCCAGCTCTTTGCCCGCGCCGCCTCCCTCGCCGGCCTGTGGAAGCTCGAGGCCGCGCGCGAGGACCTCCGGTTCGCCTTCCTGGACGCCCCGCAACAGCCCGCCCGCGCCAAGGCCGCCCTCGAGGGGCTTGTCGCCTTGGGCGGCGAGGCCTCCGCCGAGCTCTTTGCCAACACCGCCCGCGACGCCGCGGCGCCCTACCTGCTGCGTTCCCTCGCCGTGATCGGCCGCACCCGCATGAATCCCAAGGAAGGCGCCACGCTGGCCTTGGCCGTGCTGGCCGCCTCACCCGATGGCACGGATCCCCACGGCATCTTCGACGCCTTCCTGGCGACCAAGCAGGGTCCCGATGCACTGGCGGCCGCCCTCGATGGCAACTCGCTTCCCCAGCCCATCGCCTTGGTGGGGATGAACAAGGCCCAGAGCGCCGCGACGCGTCCGGAGCGGCTCGTCGCCGCGCTGCAAAAGGCCGGCGGCCTCCAGCCCATGAAGACCGCGCTCACTCCCGAGGAGATGGAGCGCCTGATGAAGCAGGTGGCGGAAGAGGGAGATCCAAGGCAGGGCGAGTCCATCTATCGCCGCGCCGCCCTGCAGTGCACGGTGTGCCACGCCATTGGCGGAGCTGGCGGCGTCATCGGCCCCGACCTCGTCTCCATCGGGGCCAGTGCCCCGGTCGACTACCTCATCGATTCCCTGCTCGAGCCCAGCAAGAAGATCAAGGAGGGCTACCACACCACCCTCGTGACGCTGAAGAACGGCAAGGCGATTGCCGGAGCCGTCGCCCGCGAGGACGCCCAAGAGGTCGTCGTGCGCGACGCCGCCGGGCAGGAGCACCGCCTGCCCAAAAGCGAGATCGCGAGCCATCAGATCAGCCCGGTGTCCCTGATGCCGCCCGGCCTGACCGCCTCGCTGCGCGAGGACGAGTTCATTCACTTGGTTCGCTTCCTCTCCGAGCTGGGCAAGGACGGCGCCTACAAGACGCCCTCCAACCGCTTTGCCAGGCAATGGCAGGCGCTCATGCCCCACGCCTCCACGCGCGACCGCATTGGCCACTATGGATCCCGAATCTTCACCGAGGCCATCTCCGATTACGTCTGGATTCCGGTCTACGCCACCGTCGCCGGCGCGGTGCCCATTCCCGAGCTCCCGGAAGTCGAGGGGCGCGGCAAGAACCACCTGGGCGTGGTCCGCACCTTCCTGGAGGTGAAGGAAAAGGGAAGCGTGAACCTCCGCCTGTCGGGCGCCCTCCCGCAGGTCGAGCTCTTCCATGGCGACGAAAGGATCGCCCTCCCCGACAAGGCCGAGACCGCAGACATCCACCTGGAGGTCAAGGAGCCGGGACGACAGAAAATCACCCTGGTCAGTCCCCATAACCAAGGTCCAACCGAAGTCCGTCTCGAGGTGCTCGACGAGGCCTCCAAGGTGACTTTGGTCCCCATCGCCGAATTCTGAGCCCCGACGTTCTCCAACACCCCCTGCCTCGGGAAAGTTCCCCCTTTGCTGACATGATCCGCCCCCTCACTCCCCTTGCCTGCAGCCTCGCGCTGATGTGTCCCCTCGTGGCCCAAGATGCGGCCAAGCCCAAGCCCAAGGCCCTGCAATGGCGCATCCAGCAGCTCCACAAGGACCACAACGAAGGCATCGCCGTGGGCGACATCGACGGCGACGGCCGGCTCGACATCACAGCCGGGGAATTCTGGTATGCCGCCCCCGACTTTCGCCCGCGTCCCGTCCGCAAGATCCTGCCCTTCGGGAAGGACTACATGCAGAACAGCGGGGAGCACCTCTACGACATGGATGGCGACGGGGACCTCGACGTCCTCTCCATCGCCTTCACCCTGCCCAAGCTGAACTGGTATGAAAATCCGGGTCCGGGCGGCTACGATAAGGAGGGGTGGAAGGTCCACGAGCTCGTCGACACCGGCATCCAGGCGAATGAAGCGAGCTTCCTGCACGACTTCGACAAGGACGGCACCCCGGAGTGGATCGTGAACTCCTGGATCGCCTCCAATCCCATGGCCATCTATCGGCTCGTCCGCGGGGCCGATGGTCGGGTTCAGGCCGAGAAGCACCTCGTCTCCGAAAGCGGCAACGGCCACGGCATGGGCTTTGGCGACCTCAACGGGGACGGGCGCGACGACATCGTCTTCGCCCAGGGATGGTACGAATGCCCGGCAGAGGGCCCCTTCTCCGGCCCCTGGACCTGGCACCCGGATTTCACCCTCCCGCACGCGAGCTGCCCCATTCTCGTGCTCGACCTCAATGGCGACGGCCGCCAGGACCTCATCTGGGGCGACGGCCACAACTACGGCCTCTACTGGCACGAGCAGCTCGAGCCGCAGTCCAACGGCATGACCACCTGGCGCCAGCACCTCATCGACAAGAAATTCTCCCAGGCCCACTGTCTCGTGTGGGAGGACATCGACCAGGATGGCGAGCCCGAGCTGATCACCGGGATGCGCTACTTCGCCCACTCCGGCAACGATCCCGGAGAGCACGACCCCGTCACCCTCCACTACTACGACTTTGATCCCAAGTCCCTGACCTGGACCAAGCAGCTCATCCACAAGGGGCCGAGTGGCGAAGCCCCTGGAACCGGCCTGCAGATTCGCGTGGCGGACCTCGATGGGAATGGCTTCCCCGACATTGCTGTGGCCGGAAAAACCGGTACTTTTATCCTCTGGAACGAAGGCTGGGCCCCCTGAGGGCCCTCTCACCCAAGGGAATGAGCGACTCCACCCCCATTGGCCAACCCATCCCTGACATCCTGCACTCCTTTTACGAGGAGCGCCCCTTCCTCACCTGCACGCGCTGCGGCGAATCCCTCGCCGAGTTCGAGGAAGGCTACCGCATCACCAAGAACTTCAAGAAGGGGGAAGTCCTCATCGAATACGCCTTGTGTCTGCCCTGTCTCAACGGGATGATCGAGGAATCCTCGGAGGAATCGAAGCAAAACCTGGCTCGCTTTCAGGCAGAGCGCTATCGCGAGGTGAGTGGTTTCGAGGACTGCGCCTTCTGCGAACGGACACGTCAGCAAGTCCGCGACGAGGAGTACGGGCTGGCTGGCCTCTGTCGCGGGGATCGACTCCTCGACAGCGCGATGATCTGCATCGACTGTATGGAGGACATGCACGCCGTCCTCTCGGAGGCGACCCGCAAAAGCTGGAGCCGCTTTCGCGAGGAAAACTTTCCCGGTGTGCCCGCCGACTTCGAACCCTTCCCGGGCGAAAGTCTCAAGGCTTGAGCGCGGGCGCCGCCTCAGGCGGGTCGCTCGTCGCGCGCGGCTCTCCCTCGGGGGATTCCCCCCCGCCCTCCGGCCCCAGGCGGACCGGCATGGGCATGATGTCCTCCTCCCGGGTAATGGGCCAACACTCCGGCTCGATGCGGATCTGGGGAGGGATCTTGACCTCGATGGCCGCGTCCTCGCCAAACTCAAAGCGTCCCTCGACCAAAGGAACGACGGTGATGATCATGGTGCTGTCCTCCATCCGCTCGATATGGAGCACGGCCGCACAGGTCGAGGATTCCTCGATCTTGATGGTCTCCCCCAGGGGGATGGAAAAGGTCTCCGGCGTGCTCTCCGCGGGCAGCGCGAGGTCGACGTAAGCATCGGGGAAAGTGGTGGAGCGAGCTCGCAGAGCATAGCCGGCGGGAAACACGTCCCCCTCGCGCATGGCCCGCAGGGAGACCAGGGTGAACTCGCCCGACAGGAAGGTGACATCGTCGCGCTCGAGGTAGTTCTTGATGTAATGCCGCTTCAGGATGCCGTTGTAGACGCGCAGCTCGTTCGGACTGAAGGGATAGACCTGGGCATAGAGATCTTTGGCCGAGCGGAACTTGCCGCGGGGAGCCGTCACCGGGGTGAAGCCCCGGATCGGCTCAAGGCGCTGCAGGCGGGTCAAGAGGCGGTAGTTCATGGGATGCTCCGGCTGACCAAACACCCACATGCAGAAGGACCAGGAGGCAAAGTTCAATCCGATGAGCACGGCGATCACGGCGATCCACAGCACGGCATTGCCGCCGGCATAGCGCTCGCCCCCCTGATCGCGGGATTGGCGGGAGAAGGAGCTCTGATCGGATAGGGCCTCCATATCAGCGCGGCTCTCCGCAGGAATCGGGCTCCGCATCCCCGGGGGCGCTGGCAGCCGGGCTGCCCGCCAATTCGAAGGAGGTGCCGCAGCCGCAACTGCGCGCGGCATTGGGATTGTCGATCTTGAAGCCCGCGTCGTTCAAGGCGTCGACGTAATCCAATCGACAGCCCTGGAGGTACTTCAGGCTCTCCGCATCGACGATGACCTTCGCCTGCCCATGGGCATAGACCGCATCTCCCGGCTCCGGGGCGGCCACCTTCATGGCGTAGGACCAGCCTGCGCAACCGCCCTTCTCCACATAGAGCCGCAGGCCCTGCTCTTCGGGCGAGACTCCCTTTTCCTCGAGCAGCTCGAGGAGGTGCTGGGCGGCGGAATCCGTCAACTGAATCATGCAGGGAAGGTACAGGGCGAAGCCCCAAAAGTAAAAGGTGAAAACCCGCCAGGCGGAGACGCGGCCATAGGGGACGGCGTCCTCTCTGGCGCGGTAACGTCCCCGGACAAGGGGGGCTGAATATTGATGAGGCCGGTTCGCCATGCCATGCTCAGGGGCCCCTTCCCTACCCCAGTACGAATGAAGCCTTTTCTCCTGCTCGTCCTCGGCCTTCTTCTCACGTCCCGCTCCAGCATGGCCCAGACCCATCCGGTGGATGTCCGCAGTATACTGGTCTGCGGGGACACCCTCGTGCACTTGGTGGACCCGGCCCGCTCCCAGGGAGAAACCCCTCACTTCCTCTGGACCTGGGATGCCCGGAAGGTCGAGGATTTCCCTGAAATCTATCGGAATCGCTACTTCAACTCCGTCGACGAGGTCAAGTCGGTGGCCGAGGGCAAGCAGCTCCTCATCGCTTCCTCCTCCGGAGGCATCGTGCATTGGGACCTCGAGACCAATCGCAGCCTCTTCCACAGCTACGTCCCCAATGCCCATTCCATCGAGCTGCTCCCGGACGGGCTCATTGCCGCGGCCGCCTCCACCCATGAGAAGGGCAACCAGGTCCTGCTCTTCGACCCGAAGTCGGGCCCGGAGGCCATCGCTAACGACCCGCTGCATTCCGCCCACGGGGTGGTCTGGCACGCCGGTCGCCAGACGCTCTTTGCCCTCGGCTATGACGTGTTGCGCGAATATCAGGTCTCGGATCGCCAACTGAAGCTCCTGCGCGAGTGGAAGATCCCCGGGGAAAGCGGGCACGATCTCAGCCTGGAGCCCGACGGTCGGCATTTCCTCCTCACCGAGCACACCGGAGCCTGGCGCTTCGACCTGGATTCTGAGCGCTTCACCGAGGTTCCTAACTTTCCCAGCGCGGAAAACATCAAGAGCCTCAATCTCGCCGCCAATGGCCAATACCTCTTCACCGTGCCGGAGGAAAGATGGTGGACCTATCACGTGCTCCTCCACCGCCCCGCCCAAAAGCTCGCCTTTCCTGGCATGCGGGTCTACAAGGCCCGCTGGTACCGCGAATGATCGCTCGGGGCTGCGGTCCCGTCTGCCGCGCGCAGCCGCGCTCAGCCGTGGTCATCCTCCCCGCGAATCTGTTGCAGGGCGTGGGGAATGGCCTCCTTCACAAAGCTGAGGCATTCCACCGCCGCCTTCGGCTTCCCTGGCAAGGCCAAAACCAGGGAGCGACCCACCACCGCCGCCAAACCGCGGGAGAGCAAGGCATGCGGTGACAGCTCAAGGGAGCGCTGGCGCATGTGTTCGCCAAAACCGGGAATCTCCACGCGCATGATCCCCCGGATGGCTTCGGGGGTGACATCGCGGGGTGAGACGCCGGTCCCCCCGGTGGTCAGGATGAGGCGGCAGCCCCGATCCTCGCACGCGCGTATCGCCCCCTGGATCGCCTCCACCTGATCCGGAACGCAGTCTTCCTCACAGACTTCCCAAGCGTAAGCCTGACAAGACCGCCGCAGGGCGGGACCGCTGAGATCCTCGTAAATTCCCGCCGACGCCCGATCGGAGATCGTGAGAATGCCCACGACAATCTGCGATCCGCTCATGCCCCGAGGAGGATCGACTTAGTTCGAGAACTGAATGCGGCTCTGTTGGAAACTCGGCGTGGGGAAGGCGCTCGAGCTGGTCGAGGGAGCGGGAGAAGTGCGGGGATAGGAGGTGGAGGCCGGATCGATGGGCTGGCTGACGCTGCTCTGGGCCGACGAGGGAATGGGCGGCGCGGCAATCGCCCCAGGCGAGCTGGGCGCCGCGGGAGCGACCGGCGCCG
>CAZKGI010000044.1:9550-28838 GCA_964552315.1 uncultured Akkermansia sp.
GGCGCCGCGGGAGCGACCGGCGCCGTGGGAGCGGCCGGAGCCGTCGGGGTGCTCGCCGGCGGCGTCACTATCGAGGGATAGGTCGTGGCCCCGGGGGCGGACAGCGAGCTGGGGGCCAGTCCGACCGCGGGAGGGGTGCTTCCCTGGGGGGCGGAAGATCCTCCGCTGAGGGAGAGCGTCGGCACCTGGATCGTTTTCCCCGCGAAAATGCGCGTGTCCGTCATGCCATTGGCCGCCTGGATGCGCGCCACGGAGGTGTTGTAGCGAGCGGCGATGCTGCTGAGGTTCTCACCGGTCTGGATGAGGTGCGGCACGAGCTGCTCCCCTTCCCTTAGGGAAAAGGGCTGCGGAGCCGGAGCCGCGACCGCTGGCGAGGAAGCCGTCGGCACGGTGGGAAGGCTGCTAGGGCTGCCCGCAACCGGGGCCGCCGCCGGGGTCGAGCTTCCCCCGCTCAGGTTGGAAGACGTGTCAGGATAAGCCGCCGGGGGAGGCGCAGGCAAATCAGCAGCCACTTCTTTCTTATTCTTGTTTCCAAAGCTGAGGCAGCCGACGGAGAGGAAGGCCATGCTGATCGCTCCCATCGCGCCAAGCATTCGAAGTCCAGTGACGATGAACATGCTGGACCATACCACCGCGACGGGCCGCGGAAAGGTAGAAATTTAAAATTTCCGAGATTTAATTCTCGAATTTTAATATTTTATCGGAATTGATATTAAACTTGTCCTTTCCGTAAGGATGCCCTGAGTTTTAGGCTCAATTTAGGATGTCCCTGAGCTCCCTTTTTGGCACGGAAAGGGAGAGCGCCAAGCCGGCTGCGGGGGCCCGGTGGCGGGGTCAACTCGCCCCCCGTCTGACTGGCGGGGGTGGCCATGGCAAGCCATTCCACCGACGCCGGGAGGCAGCGCCTCCTGAGTCCCGCGGAATGAAGAGAAACCGCGGCTCCCGCCAGCTCAGTCGAGCTCGCGGATCCGGATATTGCGGTAACAGGTGCGGTCCGAGTGGTCCGTCAGCATGAGGCGTCCCCGGCCCGGGGCAAAACCTGCCTTGTCCTTGAACTTGCTCGCCGCCAGGTTCGCCTTCCACTCCTCGGAACGCGTGTCGGCCTCCCCGACGAGGACGCCGTTGAGCCAGTGCTGGAGCTTGCCATCCTTGGCCACGACGCGGCTGTGGTTCCACTCGCCAACGGGCTTCAGCGGCGTCTTCTCCACGAAAGGCGCCTGAATGTCGTAGAAAGAGGCGGTGAGACGCTTGGCGCCGTTTTTCCCATCGGGATGCTTCGCATCATCGAGCATTTGATATTCGATGCCCAGCCAGTGCTTCCCATCGACCTTGGTCACCCAGTATTTCAGCCCGTTGTTGCCGCCCTCCTCAATCTTCCATTCCCATTCGAGGTCGAAATTCGAATACTCCTTCTCGCTGATGAGATTCCCTCCCTTGCCATCGAGGCGAAGCTCGCCATCGACAATGCTCCAGCCGGGCCCGGGCGCCTGCCCATCCTCCCCCGTCCAGCCAGCAAAGGTCTTTCCATCAAAGAGGGACACAGGTTCCCCCGCGACCGCGAGGCCGGAGACCAGGAGAACGAGGAGCGCGTGAATGGCTTTCTTGATCATAGGACCGCGAGCATAGTGTCTGCCCTCGGCCCCGGTCAAGGACGCAAGCCCGACCCTTCCCCGCCCGGAAATGCCGGCCATAGGGCCGGGACGGTCCCCTCAGGCCTCCTCGACGGCGAGGGGCTTCGACTCCTGCCCGTCTTCGCCGGTCGGGAGGCGGCGGATGGCCACCTTGTCGATGCGCTGGCGGTCCATGTCGACAATTTCGAACTCGAACTCGCCGGCGCAGAAGGATTCTCCTTCCGCCGGAAGGCGGTCGAGTCGGTGGACGATGTAACCGGCCAGGGTTTGGAACGGTTCTTTCTCCGATTCCGCCAGCATGGAAAAGCCGGGAATGGCTTCGTCGACGGCATCCACCTCGAGGAGGCCGTCCGCCAGCCAAGTTCCCTCGGAGATTTCTCGGATATCGGGGCGATCCGAGCGCATGTCGCCGGGGCGGAGCTCGCCGACGACTTCCTCCACAAGGTCCTCTAGGGTGATGAGGCCGCGCACCGTGCCGAACTCGTCCGCCACCAAGGCCGCCCCGAGGCTGGAATGGCGCAGGGTGTCGAGCAGCGACAGGGCCGACTGGGTCTCGGACACGAAGAGCGGTTCACGGCAGATCTCGCCCAAGGGTTTGGAACGCGGAGCCGCCAGATTGGCGAACAGCATGCGCAGGGAAACCAGACCAATCACCGAGTCCCGGTTGTCCTCATAGACCGGGAAAACCGTCTGGTTGGTCGCCGCGACCTGGGGCCAGTATTGATCCGGCGTGGCGTCGTGGGACAGAAAGAGAATGCGGGGACGGGGTTGCATCACCTCCTCGGCAAGCACCTCCCGCAGATCGAAGACACCCTCGACCATCTCGGACTCCTCCTGGTGGACGGAGCCGGTCACGATGCCTTCGCGCAGGATCACCTCGACGTCCGCCGCCACGGCCCCTTCCACCTCTTGAGGTGGCTTCCCGAAGAGTTTGAGGAGGAGACGGGTGCTCAGCTCGAGAAAGAAAACCAGCGGCTTTGCCAGGATCGAGAGCAGCTGCATGGGGCGGGCCATGGCCGAGGCGATGGCTTCGGGGAAGCGCAGGGCCAGCCCCTTGGGGACCAATTCGCCCACGACGAGGGAGGCGTAAGTGATGAGCACCACCACCGTGCCGAAGGCGATCCGCTCGGCATGTGGCGCCAAGGCGGGGATTTTCTCGATGAAGGGCGTCACATAGGGCGCCAAGCTCTTGCCCCCGTAGGCCCCGGCCAACACCCCAACCAAGGTGATTCCGACCTGGACGGTGCTGAGAAATCGCTCGGGATTTTCCCCGAGCTTCAGGGCCAGCCTGGCCCCTTTTTTCCCGGCGTCAGCCCAGACAGTGAGACGGCTGCGTCTGGCGGAAATAAGGGCGATCTCCGCCATCGCGAAAATTCCGTTGAGCAGAAGCAGGAGAAAGATGACGACGATCTCGGTCACGAAGTCCTTATTTCTCGCCCGACTCTGCGGAAAGTCAAGAAGCGGATCGGGGTCTCCTCGGCACTTCCCCGCCCTTTCCGATCGGCGCCTAGCGGAACACAAGCCAGGCCAGGATCCTCTCGTCAGGCTGCCTAGTCTGGCTTCCTGGGGGAGCGGACTCTCCGCAAGAAGGAGAAGAGGCCGCGCGAACTCTTGGGGTCGGCAAGGCGCTGCGACTCGGCCACGCGTACCTGGATGGGGCGGGGCTTGTAGATCGGTGAATCCACGCCCTCGACCAGACCGTCGGCAAAGCGCTCGAGCTCCAACACCGAGTAGGTGCCCTCCGCCACCCGATGTCGGCCTTGTGGCAGCCAGAGCACCGCCAGCTTCTGGCAGCGGTCCCGAGTCCATAGGGGATAGGCCAACGCGCGGGAATCTTCCGCCCAGACAAAAGCCCCGTTGGCACTGCTGAGTCGGCAAACGATCCGCTCTGATTCCTTCTCCCGAACGATCAGGGTCCCCACCGTGGGGCCGCCCATGCAGATCTCCACCGAATCCTGATAGACCGCCTCATAGCGCCCGTCCGGGCTGTCCAGGCGTGCCGTGTCGTGCCAGGCGGAGGCCGCTTTCATCTTCTTCCGGAATCGATCCCTCCCCCGGCCCCTTCCCCGACGGGGAGTGGGGAGGAGACGCGCAGAGGCCACTCCATCTCCGGGGCGGTGGGTTTCCGGCGGGTACACGCCGCCAGCCACCTCGGGTGCAGGGATCCTATCCTGCGAGGCGGCGCTGTAAACGCCATTTTTTCGGCGCCTCCGCTCCTCATCGCGGCGGACCTCCGCGAGGATGAACGCTTGAACCCGGGGCGCAACGCGTGTTAGCTCGTCCTCGGCATGACTTCTTCCGCCCGACTCCGTCTCGCCGGCCTCGTCCTCTTTCTCGGCATTTCCCTCGGGGCCTTCGGGGCTCACGGACTCGCCGAGCGGCTCGAACAAACCGGCCGCGCCGCCAATTGGGAAACCGCCACCTTCTATCACCTCATCCACGGGCTGGCCATGTTCGTTCTGGCCCTTCAGGCCGGCATTCCCCGAGGCTATTGGTTCTTTGCCGTCGGCATTCTGCTCTTTTCCGGCAGTCTCTACCTCCTGGCCTTGACCGGGCTGACAAAGCTCGTGGCCATCACGCCCCTGGGCGGCGTCGCTTTCCTCCTGGGCTGGGGGCGCTGGATTTTCCACCGCAGCGATTCAAAATCCACCATCGATCCATGAACCTGAACTCATTCAAAATGGCATTCGTTTACCTCTCCGCCCTGCTTGTGCTCGGCGTGCTCGCCCCGCGAGCCCAGGCCGAGACTCCGGCTCTCCAATGCTACGAGCTGCGGACCTACTACGCCGCCGAGGGCAAGTTCGACGCGCTGCAGGCCCGCTTCGCGAATCACACGGTGGCTCTGTTCCGCAAGCACGGAATCGAACAAATCGCCTACTGGACCCCTCTGCCCTCGGAGGGGAAGGAGGCCGAAGCGGGCTCGACCTTGATCTACCTGCTCGCCTATCCCGATCGCGAGGCCCGCGAGCGCTCCTGGAAAGCCTTTTTCGACGACCCGGAATGGCAGGCCGCCAAGGAGGCCTCGGAGCGCGAGGGCCAGCTGGTGGCCCGGGTCGACAGCCTCTTTCTGCACCTCACAAGCTATTCGCCGACCTTCGAGCTGAAGGGCGGGAACCAGGTCTTTGAACTGCGCCGCTACACCACCCTGCCCGGCAAATTGCCCGCCATTGACGCGCGCTTTCGCGACCACACCATCGCGCTCTTCGCCAAGCACGGCATGACCAACCTGCACTACTTCCACCTCGACAAGGACCAGGAGCACGCGGACACCACCCTCCTTTACTTCCTCGCCCACGACAGCGCCGAGGCGCGCGATGCCAGCTTCCAGGCCTTCCGCAGCGATCCGGCCTGGATTGCCGCCCGCGAGGCCTCGGAAAAGGACGGGCCCATCCTTATCGAGAACGGGGTCTTCTCCCAACTGCTGCAGCCCACCGCCTATTCCCCCTGGAAGTGAGCGCCCGAACGCTCCGCGGGACCTCCCTCCTCCCTCCACCATGACTGCCCCCCAGCTCGTCGCCTTCTCGGGCAGCGCCCGCCGCGCCTCCCTCAACCGGTCGGTCTTGGCCGCCGCCGTCGACGCTGCCCGCGCCGCCGGAGCCGAGGTCCATCTGGTGGACCTGAACGACTATCCCCTCCCCGTTTTTCACCAGGATCTCGAGGATCGCGAGGGCCTTCCCGAGGCGGCGCGTGCGCTCAAGGCGCGGTTCCGCGAAGCGGACGGCTTCCTCATCGCCAGCCCGGAACACAACAGCAGCTACTCGGCCTTGCTCAAGAACACCATCGACTGGTGCAGTCGCGCGGAGCAGGAAGACGAAGCGCCCTTGAGTGCCTTTGCCCAGAAAAGCGCGCTTCTCTACGCCGCCTCTCCGGGGGCTCTGGGCGGCCTGAGGGGGCTCTTCGCCCTGCGCGAATTGCTCCAGAACCTGAAGGTCACCGTGTATCCGGAAATGCTCGCCATCGGCGGGGCGGACCGGCTCATTGTGGAAGGTCGGCTCACCGATTCCCAGTGGCTCGGCCGGGTGTCCAGACTGACCGAGGCCTACGTGGCCTTTGCCCGCAAATTGCAGGCCTGAGACCGCCCCCAGACCTGGCTCCTCACAAGGCCTCGTTAATCTTCGCGATCCCCCACCTGTACGGCACCGCCACTGGCGCGGGCAATCAGCGCCAGTTTGCGAGAGGGAGGGCGTTCCAGGCTGCGAATGTAGAGCCGGACCGCTTTGTCCTTGCCGGCCTCCAAATTGAGGAGTTCGGACAGCCGATCCAATCCGCCCTGGTTCTCGCCGTCCTGCAAATCTGAAAACCAATAGAGGGCGTCGATCCTCCCGGCGACGACGAGCATCTCCACTGCCTCGATCACGGAATCCGCCGAGTTGCGCAGGCGGGGGCGAGACTCGCTGCGGCGCCGGCGCCTTCTGTGCTCGCCGTTCTCCTCGGCCTCCTCCTTGGGCTCCTCCCAGCGCAGGGCGCAGCCTTCCACCTCGACAATCTTGGCCGACTTGAAGGCCTCGCGGAGCTCCTTGCGCACGCCGGGCAAGAGCGCCTGCATGCTGCCGGAAACGTCGAGGACCACCCCGAGCCGCTGGGCCTTGACGGTGATGCGACCCACTTTCCTCTGGATGCCGCCGCCCCCCATGGTCGCGCCATCCAGGCCGCTTCCAAAACTGGGCCCCAGGCGGTCCAGACCGGCACTGCCCAGTTCGGCCGAGGGCAGTTCGGGCAGGCTCATGCGGAAGGAACTGACCGCCACCGCCGTGGTCACGGGGCTCGCCACGGTGGGGGCCATGCTCGATGCGGCCGCGGCCGTGGCCGCCACCGGCTTCGGGGCCGCGGCGGGGGCTTCCCTTTCCGCGGAGCTTGCCGGACTGGCCACGGCGATGGTCGGCGGAGCGGGGCGCGGTTCGCTGATGGTGACCATCAGGCAGGCCAGGATGAGAAGTAGATAAAGTGCCGAGGAAATCAGGACCGCCTGCAGCACGGACCTCCTTGACTCCCCTGTTTCTCCCCCGGGGGAATGAGGCGAAACAGGAGGCGGAGGCGGAGGGAACGACATGGGAAGGGAACGGCTCTAAGAAGAGCTTGAGCGAAACCGCCCCAGATGTGACATCGCCTCGGCCTCTCTGAGCCGAAGTCTTTTACCCGAAGGGATAATCCCTCGACCGCTTATTCCTCCAAGCGGCGCCGCATGTCGGCCAGCACAGCCTCCTTGAGGGCCTCGTAGGATGCGTGCGCCACGGCCTTGGCCGACTCGAGTTCCTCCGGCAGGTTCAAACCGTGCCGTCCCGGACGGGGGCGCAGGAAGAAGTAGAACTTGATCTTGGGCTCCGTGCCGGAGGGCCGCACGGCAAAGGCCCGACCATCCTCGAGCTCGACGAAGAGCATTTTCTCTTTGGGGATGGGATCGCCCTCCTCGTCCACGATGTCGTCGTTTTCAAAATCCCGCACCCGCACGACGCGCATGCCGTCGATCTCCCGCGGCGGCTGCTCCAGGTAGCTCTGGGCCAGGCGCTGGATTTGCGCCGCCCCTTCCGCGCCGGCCAGGGTCTCGGCGTGCTGCCCCTCGAGGTGAACGCCGTGGCGGACAAAGAGCTCGTCGAGCAGGTCCACACAGCTGAGGCCCTTGGAGCGGGCAAAGGCGGCAAGCTCCGCAAACATCACCACCGCCCCGTTGGCGTCCTTGTCGCGCAAGAAATCGGCCCCGAGGTAGCCGTAGCTCTCCTCGCCGCCAAACACAAAGAAGCGCGAATGGCGCAGGCGCAGCTCGCGGCTTTCCTCGTCAGAGAGCTGCCGGTAGTTGGCGCGCAGTTCGGCGGGAATCTGCTTCTCGTACTTTTGCAGCTTGGCCCCGATGTATTTGAAACCTGTCAGGGTATTCACGAGGCTGACGCCGAAATGCGAGGCGATGGCCGCCTGCAGCTCGGTGGTCACGAAGGTTTTCACGATCACGGCCCGCTCCCGGTTCGACTCGTTCAGGATCCCCTGCTCTGTGAGGGCCAACAGACGGTAATAGGCCATGAGGGATCCAATCTGATTGCCCGTGAGCAGGACCATTTCCCCGGACCGGTCCCGCACCGCCACGCCCATGCGATCGGCATCGGGGTCCGTGCCAATGACGAGGTCCGCCCCGCTGGCCACGGCCTGGTCCACCGCCATTTGCAGGGCGGAGGCGTTCTCCGGATTGGGGGAAGCCACCGTCGGAAAGGCGCCGTCCTCGACGTCCTGGGCGGCCACCGTGTCGCATTCAAAGCCCAGGCGGCGCAGGATCGTGGGCACGATCTTCCCTCCGGTGCCGTGGATGCTGGTGTAGACAATTTTCAAGTCGCGCTGCGAGCGGACGAGCTCGGGATCCAGCAGCAGGCTTTCGAGACGGGAAAGGTAGCACTCGTCCATTTCCTCCCCGAGTTCCTGAAGGCGTCCCTGCGATTGGGGAGGCAGCACCGGGTACTGCACGCTGCTCACGGCCTCGACCTCAGCGACGATGGCGGCCGCCTCGGCGCCGACGATCTGGGCGCCATCGCTGCCGTAGACCTTGTAGCCATTGTCGTGGGGCGGGTTGTGGCTGGCGGTGAGCACAATGCCGGCGCTGGCCCCGAGCTGTCTCACGGCAAAGCTGAGGTGGGGGGTGGAACGCGGTTCGGCAAAGCGGTAGACGTCGCAGCCGTTTTCGATGGCCACCCGGGCGACGTGTTCCGCAAAGGCCTTCCCGAAGTGCCGGGTGTCGCGGGCAATGGCGATGGAGGGACGCCCCTCGCCCTGGTGATTGGCCAGAAGATAGCGGACCAAGCCGAGGGTGGCCCGGGTCAGGTTGTAGTAGTTGAGGCTCGCGGTCCCCACGCAGGGATATTCCGGACGGGTTCCCTCGGGCGCGGCACCCTGCTCCGCCGGGGTGACGATCTCCCCGATGGTGCGCCCGCGCAGTCCTCCAGTGCCGAAGGCGAGACGCTTGAAAAAGCGGTTGTTCAGCTCCTTCCAATGGCCCCGATCCGCCAAATCGCTCACCGTCGCCTCGGCGATGGGATCGCCCGATCCCGCCAAATACTCGCAAAGATTGGCGTGGCTGCTCTCGAGAAGATCCCCCGCGGCCCGGGCGGCCTCGAGTTTGGCAGAAAGGTCAGGATTCATGGTCGCCAAAGTAGGTCAGGAAATCGATGGTGAACAGTGCAGAATTCTTCCCCGCATCGCCGCTTGCGCGACGCGATTTCCGATTCTCCACTCTCCCTTGCGCCCCCTCAACTGCAAATGCCCTTCACCGCCCCGCCTCCCTCTCCTGACACCAATGCCTGGCGGCTCTACCACGACGCCCGCACGGAGTGCTGGGTCGACACCTTCGACGGGCACTGGCTCGTGCAAACCCGCACCCCCGACCGGCCCGAGTTCCTCCTGACCCGCGCCGAGGGCACGGCCCGCTCGGTGCACTGGCGCCCCCGGGACAAGGCCGCGTCAACCGCTCCGGTTTGCCTCCTCGGGGAGCCCCCCGGCGAGCCCTTTCCCGTCCTGGAGAACGGTGCCGTCTTCGGGATCGATTTCCAAGCGGGCTATTCCTGCGGCCTCTTCACCGACCAGCGTCTCAATCGGCGCTGGGTGCGCGAGGTGACCCGACCGGGAGACCGCGTCCTCAACACCTTTGCCTACACGGGAGGCTTTTCCGTGATGGCCGCCCTCGCCGGAGCCGAAACCACCACCCTCGACCTTTCCCCCACCTACCTGGAGTGGACCTGGTCCAACTTCGCCCGCAACGGACTCGAGCGCTCGGATCACCACGGGGTCAAGGGCGAGGCCTTTGCCTGGTTGCAGACCTTTGCCCGACAAGGACGACGCTTTCGGGGCATCGTCCTCGATCCCCCGACCTTCTCCCGCAGCGGCAAGCGCACCTTCCGAACGGATCGCGACTATGCGGACCTCGCTGCCCTCGCCGCCGCCGTGGTCGAGCCGGGAGGCTGGCTCCTTTGCTGCGCCAACACCCACCGCCTCTCTGCCGAGCAGTTCCGCCGCGATGTGCTGGAGGGGCTCCGCCGCCAGCGCCGCGGGCCAATCTCCTGCGAGGCCCCTCCCATGCCTCCGGAATTCCATGGCGACGTGTATTTGAAAAGCCTGCGCATCGTGGTTGAGTAGGCCAGCCCGTCCCGCCGAGGCTCATCCCCATTTCCCATGCGCATCCTCCGCTACACCCAGAAGAATTTCGCCGCGGCCCTCCGCAAACTCGATCGTCGCTACGCCCCGCCCGCTGGCGTCGAGTCCGTCGTCCAGGGCATTCTCGAAGAGGTGCGCACCCGCGGCGATGCCGCGCTCATCGAGCTCTCCAATCGCTTTGACCAGGCCGGCTTCCGCAAGTCCGCGGATCTCCGCGTTTCCTCGGCAGAATTGGCCGAGGCCGACGCCACGGTGGATGAGGCCACCAAGAAGGCCATCGCGGCCTCGCGGAAGAATGTCACCGACTTCGCCAAGCGCAGCCTGCGCAAGGATTGGACGGCGCGGAATGCCCAGGGCGCCCTCGTCGGGGAGCGCTATCTGCCCTTCCAACGCGTCGGAATTTACGTGCCCGGTGGCAGTGCGCCCCTCGTTTCCACGGTGAACATGACGGTCTGCCTCGCGGCCGCCGCAGGCTGCCCGGAGATCGTCGTCATGACCCCTCCCGGACCGGGGGGACAGGTCAATCCCGCCCTGCTTTACGCCCTTAAGGAAGCCGGGGCCACGGAAATCTACAAAGTCGGCGGGGCCCAGGGCTTGGCCGCTCTGGCCTATGGCACCAAGAGCATCCGCCCCGTGCTGAAGGTCTACGGCCCGGGAAATTCCTTCGTCGTCGAGGCCAAGCGCCAACTCTTCGGCGTCGTCGCCGTGGACTTGCTGCCCGGCCCGAGCGAAGTGGTGACCCTTTCGGATGGCAGCGGCAATCCGGCCTACATCGCCGCCGACATGCTGGCCCAGGCGGAGCACGGTGGCGACAGCATCATGGGCTTCGTGACCGACTCGGAGGCCCTGCTGGAGGCAGTCCGCGCCGAGATCGACAAGCAGATCCGCCTCCTCAGCAGACAAGCCCAGCTGAAGAAGGCGCTCAAGGAAGGGGCCTGGATGGTGCTGGTGGAATCGCTGGATGAGGGCGTGGCGCTGGTCAATGCCTTCGCCCCGGAACACCTCTCGCTGATCGTCCGGAACGAAAACGCCGTGGTCCCGCTGATCACCACGGCCGGGGCCATCTTCCTGGGCAACGATTCGCCCGTGGCGGTCGGAGACTTCCTCGCGGGACCGAGCCACGAACTGCCCACGGGCGGGGCGGGCAAGTCCTTTCCCGGGCTCACCGTAGACATGTTCCAGCGTCGCACCAGCATCGTCCGCCTGGATCGCGATTCCATCCGCAAGTCGGTGCCCCACGTCGAAACCTTTGCCCGCATCGAGGGACTCGATGCCCATGGGCGCTCCGCCAGCATCCGCCTCGAGTCCTGAGGCTCGGCCTCCGGCTTCTTCCGGCTCCAGGCAGCGCTTGCGGGGATCGGTCAGGACGGCGACACTGTCCCATGCTCGACCGCTTTCTCGAGGCCTTCCTGCCGCTTTTCGTGGCCGTGGACCCCATCGGGCTGGCGGCCATCTACCTCGCCATGGGGCGGAATGTCGACCCAGCCCAGAGGCAACACATCGCGCGACAGGGCATCCTCACCGGCGGGGTCGTGGCCCTGCTCTTCCTCTTTCTCGGACAAAGCCTCTTTGCCGCCCTCGGCATCAGCGTCAGCGATTTTCAGATTGCCGGGGGCTTGATTCTCTTCATCCTCGCCACCCGCGACCTGGTGCACTCAGCCGCAGAGACCCCCACGCCCCTGGTGGAGGGTTTTGGTGTGGTCCCCCTGGGGATGCCGCTGATCGCCGGCCCCGCGACCATCACCACCCTGCTCCTCCTGACCCCCACCGTCGGTCTGGGCCTGACCCTGGCCGCCCTGGTGGCCAACCTGACCCTGGTGGGGCTGGCCTTTGCCTGCAGCGGCTGGCTGAGCCGCCAAATCGGACCGGTGGGCCTGCGCGCCATCTCCAAGATCATCTCCATGCTGCTGGCGGCCATTGCCGTCAACATGATCCGCAAGGGCTTTGCCCCCTGAGAGCGCCCTAACAAGGGACTGGAAGTTCTCCTTCTCCTCCGTCCGTCGTTGACGAGTCCCGCCGTCCGGTGGTCTACTAAGGGAGGCCCCACGACGCTCCCTCATGAATTTCTCTTCCCAACTCCGCTCCCGGTGGTGCGCCGCCGCACTGGCGGCGGGGCTGCTGTGCAGCGGGGTTCTGCAGGGGGAGGAACAGCCGATGTTGCGCGTGGTTTTCGGCCCCAAGAGCACTGTCCTGAGTGGGCTGGTCGACTCGGAAACGACCAAGGAGGCCCTGCTTGCTGCCGTGAAGTCCGCCCGCCCCGACCTCAAGCCCGATGCCCGCGGACTGCAGGTCAGTGCCGAGAGTTCCCTGCCCTCCTTCCCGGACCTGCGCAGCCTGCTCGACGAGATCGCCCTGTCCACGCACGAGGGACGCTTCGAGCTCTGGCCGGAGCGGATCGTGATCGGGGGACTCACCGACAGTCAGGTCACCCAGAGCATCCTCAAGCTGCGCGCCGAGCCTCTGCTCCGCGGCCGCCAGCTGCAGAGCGAGCTCAAGATCGTCTCCAGCGATGATCTGCCCAAGATCGACGTGGCCCTCTCCCATGGCAAAATCGTGCCCGCGGAACGCATCGCGGCCGGGGGGCAGGCAGCCCTGACAGAAACCCCTTTCGAGGCTCCCGGACTGCGCTTCGACAAGCTTCTCGCCACCCTGCACCTCCTCGCGAACCCCTCCCGCCTGGGGCTGCCAGCGGCCTCGACACCGGCAGAGTCCGGCGCCATGCCCTTGCGAGCCCTTCCGCTGGACCTGTCGCGAGACAACGCGCCGGCAGAAGCGCCCCTGCCTCCGGAGCCCGATCCCTACGAGGCCCTGCCTTCGGTGTGGTTCTCCCGGAACACTTTTCTCCTCCAGGCCAATCAGGTTCCAGTACTGGATAGCTTGGCCGCGAGCCTAATCGAACCCAAGAGGCTCGAGGCAAAGATCAGGATCGAAGCCCTGCAGCCTCCGTCGGGATCTTCCGCCTTTAACGAGTACCTCTGTGAACGCCGCGGCGCGGAGGTGGCGCGATTGCTGGTCGAGCGGGGCCTGTCCTCCTCTCGCTTCCTCATCCGCAGCGTGGCCAGCGACGCGCCCGTCGACACGGGGGAGGTCCGCCTGCTCGTCGAGATTCTCCCACCGGCCATGGACAGCGAGGCGGAAAAGGACGAAGCGGCCGGCAACGCGCCTCCGCCTCCGGCGCCGAGGCCCCCTGGCGCCGCAACGCCAGCAGCGCCCCGGATTCAGGACCGCCTCGACGACCCGAGCCCCCCGACGGACCAACCCCATTGAAGGCTCGCGGCGACCGGGCGGCCACCGCCTCGAGAAGCTCACTTCGACGTCTCCGCGGAGGCCGCCACGGCCATCTGACAGGCCCGGATGGTGTTGGCCATGAGCATGGCGATGGTCATCTTGCCCACCCCGCCCGGCACGGGCGTGATGGCCGCGCATTTCCCGGCGATGGCGTCAAAGTCGACGTCCCCGACGAGGCGAGTGCCCTTCTTGGCGCTGGCATCCTCGACGCGATTGATGCCCACGTCGATGACGACGGCCCCTTCCTTGACGTGATCCGGGCCGATGAATCGGGGAATGCCGATCGCGGCGACGAGAATGTCGGCCTGGCGCGTCAGCGCGGCGAGCTCCCGCGTGCGGGAATGGGCCACCGTCACCGTGGCATTGGCGCCCTTCCCCTTGCCCATCATGAGGAGGGCCAGGCTTTTCCCCACGAGGAGACTGCGCCCCACGATGACGACATGGCGCCCCTCCGTCTCAATGCCGCTCTCCACGAGCATGCGCTGACAGCCTGCCGGTGTGCAGGGCGCAAAGCCGGTGGGGTCGTCCATGGCCAGCTTCCCGAGGTTCACGGGATGAAGCCCGTCCACATCTTTGCGCGGATCGATGCGCCGAATCACTTCGTCGGTATCGAGCCCCTTCGGCAAGGGCATTTGCACCAGTATGCCGTGGATCGAGGGATCGGCGTTGAGCCGGTCAATTTCGGCAAGGAGCTCAGCCTGAGTGATCGACGCCGGCTTTTCAATCTTCACCGAATGCATGCCCAATTCCCGGCATTTGCGGTCCTTCGCTCCCACGTAAGCTTGGGAAGCCGGGTCCTCGCCAACGAGAACCACCGCCAATCCAGGCAGGTGTCCGGCGGCTTTCAATGCCTCAAACGAGGCAAGGCATTCTCGGTAGACGGCTTCGGCGATGGGCTCTCCTTCAATCAGTTTCATGGTGGGGATTCATCAGAGTTTCGAGCCGGATGCGCTCCTCCTCAAACGCCTTCTCATCGAGATCGGAAGGAATGTCCACGCAGGGGCCGAGATAAACATCGACCCGGCTGAAGGGCTTGGGCAGGCGGAAGCGGTCCCAGCTGCGAAAGGTCCAGTAGGCGCTGTATTCGATGCGGATGGGCAGCACCCGGGCTCCGGTGACCTCGGCCAGTTTCACCACTCCGGGATTGAGGCGATAGCGCGGCCCGCGTGGCCCGTCGGGAACGATGGCCACGTCGTAGCCTTCGCGAATCCAATCAATCAGGCCCAGGAGGGCCGAGACGCCACGACGGGAGGAGGACCCGCGCACCGCATCGCAGCCGAAACGGGCCACCGTTGCCGCGATGATCTCCCCATCCTGGCTCGCGCTGGTCATCACCGCCCCTTGGCGGCGCCGCAGGTAGCGATGGTAGACGGCGGGGACCACGAAAATCCGGTTGTGCCAGAAGGTCCAGATCATCGATCCCTGAGGAGACTGCTCGGCAAGGCGCTCCGGATCGTGAAGGCGCCAGCGCAAGGTCAGGGAAAAGAGGCGAATCAAGAAGGCCGCGGCCCAGCCAATGCGGCGAGCCTTGGGAGAAAGAGGAGCGTTTGCGCCCTCCTTTGCGGGCAAGTCAGACATGACAATCAGCTGGCCAAGAGACACTTCATCGTGAACCGCGGGCGCCCCCTCACAGCCAAGCCTTTTCCCGCAAAATCTCCGTGAGCGTCTCCTGCCGGTCGAGTTGCGCGCGGTAGAGCTCCACGCGATCAGGAGAGGGCAGACAGCGCGTGCCTTCGTCGAGGCTAACCAGGCGGGCGGCCAGGGTTTCGTAGGGGCCCTGCCCATCGGCGTGGGCGGCCTGAAGGGCGGCCCCCAGGCTGGCCCCTTCGGCGGTGGCCAGGGTGACGACGGGCACGCCAAAGACATCCGCCGCGATCTGGCGCCAGACCGGGCTTTGGCTGCCCCCACCCGTGAGACGGATCTCGCTCGGCTCCAAGCCCAAGGCGGCAAAGCGACGCAGCCCATAGCCAAGACCCAAGGTGGCGCCCTCCATCGCGGCCCGGGCGAGCTCCGCGGGACCAGAGGCGCTGGTGCCCAGCCCGTGGATCACGCCCACGCCCTGGGGCAGGTTGGGAACGCGCTCGCCCTGCAAATAAGGGAGGAAGGTGAGCCCTCGGGCCCCCGCGGGCACAGAGGCCACCTGACGCTCCAGTTCGGCATGGTCCCAGCCAAACCAGGCGCGCACCTGCTCGGTCACCACGGTGACGTTCATCGTGCAAACCAAGGGCAGCCAGCGGTCTGTGCTGTCGCAGAAGGCCGCCACCTCGCCCTGCGGATCGACGATGGGAGTCTCGGAGCAGGCGTAAAGCGTTCCGGAGGTGCCAAAGCTGGCCGTGACGACGCCCCCGCCCAGGTTGCCGGTGCCGATGGCGCCCATCATGTTGTCGCCGCCACCGGCGCTGATGATGACCTCCGGAGACAAGCCCCAGGCCTCCGCCCATTCGGGAAGCAGGGTCCCGTGAATCTCGAGAGAGGAGCCCAGGGGAGGCAGCATCGCCTCCACCGCTGGGTCGACAAAGGCCGCCAGTTCGAGATCCCAGGCGCGGCGGCGCACCTCGAGCAAGCCGGTGCCGGAGGCGTCCCCGTACTCCATGCGCTTGACGCCGCTGAGCCGAAAATTGAGGTAGTCGTGCGGCAAGAGGACGGAGCGGACGCGGCGGAAATGATCGGGCTCGCGCTGCTTCAACCAGAGCAGTTTCGGCAGGGTGTAACCGGGCAGCATGGCGTTGCCCGTGCGTTCGATCAGCCCGGCGGCACCGCCAAAAGCGGCCTCGAACTGGGCGCATTGCTCCGCCGTCGAGGTGTCACACCAAAGCTTGGCGGGACGCACCACGGCATCCGCCTCGTCGAGCACCACCAGACCGTGTTGCTGGCCGCTGACGCCCATCCCCCGGATCTCGCGGCGGCGGGGGCCCATCTGCTCCAGACAAGCCGCCACACAGTCCCGAGTGGCCTGCCACCAGACTTCAGGATGCTGCTCGAGGTGTCCGGCGGGCAGGCCTTCAATCAGGCCATAGGCCTGGGAGGCCTGCGCGAGGATGGCCCCCGTCTCCACATCGAGCACGATGGCCTTGGTGCTCTGGGTGCCACTGTCTATTCCGAGGTAGAGCATTGTCCCATTCCTTCACTGGCCGGGTTAAGCGGAAGCTCGAAAGTCCTCCCACTCAGTCAGGACGCGGATGGGTAAACTCGACCCTCGCGGACCGCCCGGTGGTGGCGACCGCCGGGGCTTCAATTCTTCGGCAAGAGGCCTTCCTTGAGGGCCTTGGCCACCGCTCCGGTCATGGTGTTGACGTGGAGCTTGCTGTAGATGCCGCGAATGTGCTTGTCGACCGTGTGAAAGCTGAGGTCGAGCTGGTCGGCAATTTCCTTCTTCGTGAGCCCCTCGACCATCTGTTCCAAGACTTCCTTCTCCCGCTCGGTCAAGCCGTAGTCGCGGCTCTGCGGAGCCAGGTCGCTGAACATGTCGAGGACGCGACGGGCGATGAGCGCGTTGATGGGGGCGCCGCCGGACAGGATCTCGCGGATGGCGTCGGGAATTTCCCCCATGCTCGAGGTCTTGAGCAGATAGCCCGAGGCCCCGGCGCAGATGGCGTTGAAGACCTTCTCGTTGTCATCGAAGACGGAGAAGACGAGAATTTCGATTTCCGGCAGGGCCGTCTTGATGCGTCGGATCCCCTCGATGCCGCTCATGCCCGGCAGGCCGATGTCGAAGAGCATCACGTCGGGCCGCTCGCCCGCCACCAGGGCCTCGATGGCATCCTCGCAGCGCTCGAACTGATGGACGCACTGCATGTCCTTCTGGCGGTCGAGGACGCGGGCCACAGTGCGTCGGAGCGTCTCGTTGTCCTCAACCATCCATACCTTCGTGGGGGGCTTGTTGCCGGTCTCCTCGCTCTGCGGTTCCTCGCTCATAGTAGTCGAATAGGGGTTAACTAGACCGGGATGCGTCGCTTTGCATCCGAAAATTCTCACTCGATCATGGCATGGGAACCGTCAAATGAACCGAGGTCCCCTCGCCCAGGGCACTTCGCACCCGCAGGCTGCCCCCGATGGCTTGGGCCCGCATGCGCAAATTGCGCAGGCCGTTGCCCTCGCGAAACTCCTGGTCAAGGTTGTTGAAGCCCTTGCCGTTGTCCGCGATGCGCAGCTGCAGGCGAGATCGCTTGCAGTCGATCTCCACCTCCACCTTGGTCGCCTCGGCGTGCCGGACGATGTTGTTGAGCACTTCCTTGAAAATGAGGAAGAGGTCCCGCTTGAAGGCGAGCGGAAGCCGGTCGTCCTGGGCCTCCCCGTGAACCGTGAAGGTGTAGTCGTGGGCGCGCAGCAGCTTGGCCGCCGTTTCACGGAAGCGGGTCAACATCTGCTGCCAGGTCTCCTCCCCGGGGCGGATCAGCCAGACGATGTCGCGCATCGACTCGATGGTCTTGTCCGCGGTGGCCTTGATGTCCGCCAACTCCTCGAGGACGAGCTCCGGCTGGTCGACCTCGGTCTTCCCGAGCTCGGCCAAGAGGGCGATGGAGGAGAGGTTGCTGCCGATGTCGTCGTGAAGGTCGCTGGCGATGCGCTGACGCAGCGCCTCGAGATCCTTGCGGCGCTTCATCCGGCCCCGGGACAGGGCAATGAGCACGAAAGCAAGGATGCCGCTGACGCCGCTGCCAATGGAGGCCACGCCGCGGGTGACGGTGCGATCCACCAGCTCGAGGCGACGCTCCTCCTTGGCCAGCCAGTTGCGCACGAGCCGGTTGCGTTTCACCAGCTGGGCGATCCAGACATCGTAGGCCACCAGATTGCGACGGCTGCTGTATCCGTCGACGAGGTAATCGGGAGACCATCCCTGAACCACCAAGGGATGCAGGGCCGTGACCGGCTTGCCCCGGGCGACGTTGCGCACCCCGGAATAGACAATCACCTCCGCGAGATCGAAGGAAATGCGCGCCGGGGTCTTGCTCCCTTCCACCGTGACCCTGACGTAGCGGCCATAGCTATCCTTCGCCGGAATGATGAGGGGATTGGTGCCGATCATACCGATCTGCGAGGGATTGAAATGACCGATCTGTTCCGCCTGGTTCAGGTCCGGTGAATCCGAGACCTCGACCTTCATCGGATAGGGAAAGCGTACGGTCGGATCGGGCACCGTCGCGGGGGCGTCGGCGAGAATGATCTCCACCTGGTCGATCTTCATGGACTCGCCGAGATCCACCTGGACCCAACTCGTCGTCGCCGGCTCCTTGGAACGCGCCCGAAAACCGAGCGTGGGACTTTCTTCCTCCCCGTGGGGAATGCCGAGGCTGGTGATCCCGTCGCAGACAAAACGGGTCGACCACTGGTCGGAGCGCTCCTCGCTGTCCAAGGCCGTGACTGTCTTGCCGACGGCAAGGTTGCGACCGCCCTTGAGGACCATGATCTCGCTGAGGGCAAAGACCTCCTGCCCCCCGGTGGCGGCGCGCCACAGTGCCGTCGCCGTGATCCGGATGTACCGCCCTGTGTAGCCCTCCATCGCGCGGAGGTAGGGCCAGCGCTTCATCGCCGAGTTGTCTTCCAGCCGCCCCTCGACAATGGTGTCGTACTTGCGGAACTCGGCGTCGTCGGAAATGTCGATGCGGAAGGAACGGGGAAAGCCATAGCCGTAGACCATTTCGTCATCGACCTCGGCCGTCACCGGGAAGAGGGCGATCCCGTCGGGGGAGACGCTTTCCCCCATGTCGATCTGCACCCACTTGGGACGCTGCTTGGAACTGCCGGAATGGTAGCCAAATCCGGTGACTCGCGGAACCTCCCGAGTCACCCGGGGCAGTGTGTCGAGCTGCGCCACGAGATCGGCCTGCGCTTCCTCGATGTCGCGCAGGTCCCGGTTGAAGAGACGGGCAATGCGATCGGCGCTGCTGCGGCGGGGGCGAATGCTGAGATCGGCGAGGTCGGGGGGCAGGGTCTCGCGCAAGTTCTTCGATTCCCCCGCATTGGGTGTCGCCTCGGGAAAGGGCGACAGCTGGGCCCGGGCCGACTCGAGCCCGATGAGAACGACGACTCCGCAGGCGAGAGCCGCCAGGGGAAGTCTGCAGAGGAAGGGGCGGATGGAAAAATGGGCCGGCACGGACGTCGAGGTTGGCTCCGACTCTAGCATAGGTCGGTGAGCTCCACCACCTCACGCAATGACGAAAAAGGCACCTCCTTGCGGAGGTGCCTTTCCGGAAATAGGGGAGTCGCCCTAGGGCTCACTGCGGCAGGGTTGGCGCACCCGA
>CAZKGI010000045.1:0-28678 GCA_964552315.1 uncultured Akkermansia sp.
GCCCCGCGGGCCTCTCCATTGCGCCGATTGACAGTTTCGAGGATTCATGGTCGAATCCGTGAGCCATGCACCCCTCCCTCCGACTTTTACTATTGTCCCTGCTTCCCTGCCTCGCCCTTCCCACCCTCGCCGAAAACCCGCCCCAGGGCTTTCAGCTGGTTGACCTGTCCGCCTGGAAGGAAACGGGCGAATGGGCCCTGGCCAGCGACGTACAGGGCAGTAGCCAGGAAAAGAAGTGGAAGTCCGTGACCCCCGGTAAGGGCATCCTCTACAACGGGGCCTCGGGCAAGACCCTGAACATCGTCAGCAAGCAGTCCCACGGCGACGCCGAAATCGAGGTCGAGTTCATGATTCCCAAGGCCTCGAACTCCGGGATCTACCTGATGAGCCGATACGAGCTGCAGATTCTGGACAGCTACGGCAAGGCCGACAATGCCATCAGCGTCCACGATTGCGGCGCCATATACGAGCGCTGGGATGACAGCAAACCCGAGGGCTCGAAAGGCTACGAGGGCACCCCGCCCTCGACCAACGCCTGCAGCGCTCCCGGCACCTGGCAGACCTTCAAAATCAAATTCCGGGCGCCTCGCTTTGACGCCGCTGGCAAAAAGATCGAGAACGCCCGCTTCATTCGGGTCGAGCACAACGGCGTGGTCATTCACGAGGATGTCGAAGTCACCGGCCCGACGCGGGGCGGTGCCGAGGGCGAAGTCGCCGCCGCCCCCCTGGTGGTGCAGGGCGACCACGGCCCCGTGGCCTTCCGGAAGTTTGTGGTGCGGCCCGCCCAATTCTGAACGGGCGGACAATCGGACGGAGCGAAGCGCCTCACACGCTGTCCGCCTTCCCGGGACCTCGCGCCTAGTGCGCGAACCAAGGCGCGTCCTTCCTTCCTCCAGAGAGCAGGTAGGCCAGCAGATCGAGGATCTCGTCCTCGCCGGCGTCGCCGAGCTGCCGGAGGGCATCGGCTTCGCGATCCCCGCCGAGCTCGCGAGGGCGGGCGAGTCCCTGCCCTTCCGCCAAGACGATCTCGAGCAACTCGCGCGGCCCCTGCTGCGCCACCGCCCGGGCAAATTCGGGCTCCAGCCTCGCAGGGGCCTCCTTCTGGCCATGACAGGCCCCGCAACCCGCCTTGAGAAAGAGCGCCCGCCCCTGCTCGAAGTCGCGATTCCCCTCGAGGCCGACGAAGAGGATCGCGTCAAAGTCTTCCACCTTCCATAGGCGCGCCGATTTCGGCGCAGTCGTGGCAAGGGCGAGGCCGAAAACCGCGAGCCAGGCGGGAAGGAGGAGGACGCGTCGGAGGGGCACCCCTTTTTCTCGCCCCAAAGTGAGCCAGCGGCAAGTCGCGACCAGTCCCCAGGCCCTTGGCCTTTGGCCCTTCCCTCGCACGCCCCCCCTAAAAACAGCCCGATCTGGCGATCGGGCTGCATGGACCCCGCAGGGTCTGAAGGGGAGAATAAGGATCAGCGTTCCGCCACCTTCTTGGGAGCCGGCGTCTCGGGCCCGTCGGCGGGCAGCTCCGGCTGCTTGATGTATTCCTCGTCGATGCGTCCCTTCAACGCGCCCAGGAACGTCACGATCGACTTCACGTCCTCATCGGAAAGAGTCCGCCCGAGCTGGTATTCAGCCATCTTGGCGACGATCTCCTCCAAGCTCTCGATGGAACCATCGTGCAGGTAGGGGCCCGTTTCGGTGATGTTGCGCAGGCTGGGAACCTTGAAGAAGTACTTGTCGGTTTCCACCTGAGTGGCCTCGAAACGACCGAGGTCCTTGGTGGGCCATTCCTTCACCAGGCCGAGCTTCTGGAAGAGGTGTCCCCCCACGCCCATCCCGTTGTGGCAAACGGTGCAGCCCGTGGTGATGAAGAGGTTCAGGCCGTGCTTCTCGGCATCGCTGAGGGCAGACTCGTCCCCCTTGAGGTAATCGTCGAAGCGGGAAGGCGTCAGGAGCTTGCGCTCAAAGGCGCCAATGGCCTTGCCCACGTTATCAAAGTTGATGGGATCCTTGTCCTCGGGGAAGGCCTTGGCGAAGGCCTCGACATAGCCGGGAATGGACTTGAGCACGCGGATGGCATAGTCGGCGCTGGGCATGCCCATCTCGATGGGGTTGAGCACCGGCCCCGTGGCCTGCTCCTCCACGTCAGCGGCGCGGCCGTCCCAGAACTGGGCGATGTGGATCGCGGCGTTGTAGACCGTGGGGGCAGAGCGACCGCCGACCTGCTCGTGAATGCCGGAGGAGACCGGCTTTCCGTCGTCGCCGAAATCGGCGAGGTTGTGACAGGTGTTGCAGGAAATCGTCCGGTTCTCGGAGAGGCGAGTGTCGTAGTAGAGCTTCCGACCGAGATCAATCTTCTCGGGGGTGAGCGGATTGGCAGGGTTCTCGGCCACTTCCAGCAGCGGCTGGAACATGCCGAGGGCGGCCCGGTTCACGATGGTTTCGCCAAAGGAGGGCGCAACCGTCAGAACAGCCAGGGCCGAGGCGGTGAGTAGAGGATGTTTCATGGTTAGCAGGTGGAGTGAGGAAATACGTCAGCCGAGGCATGGCGGATGCCATTACCAGCGGAAATTCGGCCGAGACCTGAGGCCGCCGATGGCTGACGCGATCCGATATCAGGGGAAATGTGCCTCAGCCCGCTCCCCTGTCAAAACAAAGCCAAAATAGGACAAGGACGGATTGGCGCTCCCCGACCCTAACTCGAAATCACCAGAAACTTGCGGCGACCGGAAGCGCCGGAGCGGATACTGACCTGGGCCTTGGGGACCTTGAAATGCTTGGCCACCAGGGCGATGAGGGCCTCGTTGGCGCGACCGTCGACCGGCGGGGCCTTGATGCGCGCGATCCAGGTCCCGTCGGGCTGGGCCTCCAGGGACTCGACCTTGGCATTGGGCTTCACCTGGACTTCGATCCGCTCTCCCATGGCGCGTTCGCTTCCTCTTGGTCCCGCGGAATCAGTCGGCGGTCCAGCGGCGGAAGGCCTCGATCCCTTCGTATTCCGCGAGCCCCAGCGCATCATAGGCCGCGGCGATCTCCCGATTTCGGGCGGCGGCGTTCCATTCGTCCTCGCCACTCGACATGAAGCGGCGCAGGGACTCCACTTTCTGGTCGAGTTGGTCGGGACTGACGGGGACCGCCATGTCGATTTCGTGGGCCTCGAAGGAGCGATCCCGTCCGCGGTAGAGCCAAACCCCGCACTCCTTCTTGAAGGGCGCCTCGGCAAGCTTGTCCCAGGCCTGGACAAAGGCCCGGAAGGCCATGGCCTGGGGCGAGCTCGGGTCGCTGGCGTCGCCGGTGGCGAAAATGCTGTGGGGCTGGAACTCGGCCAGCACCGCGGCCACGGCCTCGGCGTCGACGGCCTCGAGACGGAAGCGACGGTAGCGCCCGGTCTCGTAAAAGGGCAGGTCGAGGAAGCGGCTCTCGGAAGCCTGCAGATGACAGACCGAGGCGGCGTCACGCGCTTCGCCGCGCAGGATGAAGCCCTTGAGGCGGCGCACCGTGTCCGGGTCGGTGCCGAACTCGCCCTTGGCCTCGATGGCCTCCAGGATGGTGCGGGCGTAGGCGGTCTGGCCCTTCCATTCCTCCGAGGGATGGGACTCGGCCATTTCCAGGGCGACGCGGGCGAAATTCAGGGCCGCGACGTCGGCGACGCGCAGGCTGCCGGAGGTCTGGAAGACGAGCTTGACCTCGTGCCCCTGGTCCTTGAGGCGCGCCAGGGTCCCTCCCATGCCGAGGAAGGCGTCGGCGGGCTCGGGACTGAGCACGAGGACGCGCTTCGGGAAAGGCTGGGAGCGCTCGGGGCGGCGGCGGTCATCGGCGCCGGGCTTGCCTCCGGGCCAGCCGGTGATGGTCTGCTGGACGCGGTTGAAGATGTCGATGTTCACCTCGTAGGCCGCCTCGGCCGTCGAGGCCAGCAGGCCCCCAGCCCCGCTTTCGTTGTAGTCCTCGTCCACCAGCTTGAGGATGGGCTTGGACAACTTTTGCGAGAGCCAGACGACGGCCCGCTTCTTCATGGGACCGTCCCAATCGACCGGCCCCACCAGCCAGGGAAAACGGACGCGGGTGAGGTTCGAGGAGGCCCCCTCGTCAATGAGGAAGGTGGCGTTGCCATGCGTCTGCAGGAAGCTGGCTGAGACCTGGTCGGTCACCGGCCCCTCCACGGCTTCGCGAACGATGGAGGCCTTGTTCGCCCCCCAGGCCATCAGGACGAGACGCTTGGCTTCGAGAATGGTGCCCACCCCCATGGTGATGGCCGAGCGCGGCACGTTGGCGATCCCGAGGAAGTCGGCGGCGGCATCCTGGCGGGTGACGCGGTCGAGGGTGATCATGCGCGTGCGGGTGTCCGCCGCCGATCCGGGCTCGTTGAAACCGATGTGACCGGTGCGGCCGATGCCGAGGATCTGAAGGTCGATCCCACCGGCGGCGACGATGCGACGCTCGTAGTCGAGACAGTGCTCGTAGACCGATTCCATGGGAACGGTGCCGTCCGGGATGTGCACATTGTCAGGGTCGAGGTCGACGTGGTCGAAGAGCTGGTCCCGCATGAAGCGGAAGTAGCTTTCGGGATGGTCGCGGGGCAGGCCGTAGTACTCGTCGAGGTTGAAGGTGATGACCCGGCGGAAACTGAGCCCCTCCTCGCGGTGCCAGCGGATCAGCTCGCGGTAAAAGGGCACCGGGGTGGATCCCGTCGCCAAGCCGAGCACGGTGGGCTGGCCCGCCTCGTTGCGCTCGCGAATCAGGGCGGCCACTTCGGCCGCCAGGGCGGCGCAGGCGCTGGCGGAGTCGGGATGAACGAGGGTGCGGACCTTCTCGAAGCGCTCGCGCTGGGTTTGCTGCTTCTGTCCGGGGCTGTTGAGGATGGAATCCGATGGAGGGGCTTGGGTCATGTCTTCGACTGGTCCTATGCTCGAGTGTCCCACCCTCCATGTCAACGGGCCTCGCCCCCGCGGAAGCGCCGCATCGAGATTGATGTTTGCACAAGTGGCGAGGCTGGGCTGTCTTTCCCCGGCCCCGGCCAGTGCCCCCGCCCTTCCCATGATGATCCCGGATCCCCCCGATCGATCGCCGCAGACTCCGAACGAGTGGGGCCTTCTCGTGATTCTCTCTTTCTTCTTCGGCCTGATGCTCGTCCTCGAGCTGGCGCGGGAGTTCCGGGTGGAGAAGCTCAGCGTGCCGGCCTTTCTCCTTTCCTGGGTGCTCCTCTTGGTGCTGCACGAGTTCGGACACGCTCTGATGGCCCGCGCCCTGGGCTGGCGTGTAGAAGGGATCGCCATCGGAATCGGCCGGGTGCGATGGGCTGGACGCTGCCTGGGCATGCCGGTGGAAGTCCGCACCCTGCCCCTGGCGGGCTTTGCCCTGCCGCGTCCCGTGACACTCGGCTTTCCCCGCCTCAAGCACTTTCTCATCTACGCCGCCGGTCCCGGCGTGGAATTGCTCGCCGTGGCGCTGCTCGCCCTGCTCATCGGGCCCGAACAACTCCTCAGCCCCTCGGCGCATCCCGCTCTGATCGCCGCGCAAAGTTTCTGTGTCGCCGCCCTCTTCGGGGCCGGCTTCAACCTGATCCCTCTGAGCCATGCCAGCGGCGGCGGGCAGGCTTGGTCCGACGGCCTCGGCATGATCAACTGCTGGCGACTCAGGGACGAGGACTACCGCCGCCTGCGGGACAAGGGGGAGGACGCGGAGCCCCCTGGCCGCCACATTCCCCCTGTCCAATCCCGGCTTTTCCCGACTTAATAGAGGGAAAGCCCCACGTCATGGCCATGCCCCCTGCGGATCCAGACAGCCCCGAAGCGGACCGGACAGAGTCCTTTCTCCGCCTCCTCACCGAACACGAGCGGCGCCTCGCCCTCTACGTCACCGGCCTCGTCGCCTGCCCCCAGGACGCCCAGGACGTTCTCCAGGAAGGGAAAATCGTGATGTGGCGCCAGTTTCACCAGTTCGAGCTGGGCACCAATTTCCCGGCCTGGGCTCGCAAGATTCTCTTCTACCAAATCCTTGCCTACCGGCGCCGCAGCCAGCGCCGTCGCATGGAACGCCTCGGGGAACGCACCCTGGAACTCCTCAACGACGAGATGGAAAGCGCCCTGCGCGAGCAGCGCTGGGAGCGGCGCGAAGAGGCGCTGCAGGCCTGCGTCGCCAAGCTGCCGCCCGAACATCGCGAGATCCTCGAATGGCGCTACCGTGACGAAGCTTCCATCGAGGGCATCTCGCATCGCTGCGAGCGCACCGAGGGCGCCGTCTATCGCCTCCTCAGCCGCCTGCGCAAAACCCTTCACCTCTGCGTCGAACGACAACTCGGAGCCTCATGAACGACAGTGAACTCGACCGTCTCCTCGACCTGGCCCACGGCTACATCGAGGAGAGCCTTTCCCCGAACGAACTGGCAGAGCTGGAGCGCTGGCTCGGCGAGGATGCCGAGGCGCGGCGCCGCTACCTGGCCTTCCTGCACGACCACGCCACGCTCTACTGGGACCGCGTCGGGGAACGCCAGGAAGCCCCGCCGGAGAGCGAGCTCGACTGGGAACCCCGGGTCCGGCGCTTTCCGAACCTCTGGCAAGCCTTGGCCGCCGCCGCGGTGGTGGCCCTGCTGGCCCTGGTCCTCGCCACGCCCCAGCCCAGGGATGCCAGCTTCGCCACCATGCACAAAACCGAGGCCGCCCATTGGGAGAGTGGTCCCCTGCCGACGGCGGAGGGCGCCCGACTGGGGCAGGGACAGCTCGACCTGATCCAGGGGCTCGCCACGATCCGCTTCGACTCCGGCGCCGAAGTCACCCTCGAAGCCCCCGCCAGGCTCGTCCTGATCGATCCAATGCACTGCCGGCTCGAACGGGGCACGGTCGTCGCCGAGATCGGCCCCTCGGCCGAGGGCTTCACGGTCGAGACGCCCCGGGCCCGGGTCATCGACCACGGCACCCGCTTTGCCGTGCACGTCGATCCGCAGGACGGGGCCACCCAGACCCAGGTCTTCGACGGCCTCGTCGAGGTCGAACAACCCGAAACCAAGAAACGCGTCGCCCTCCGCGAGGGGCAGAGCAGCCGGGTGGCCGGATCGTCGCTCGGCGGCGTCAGCGAGAGCCCGGAGGAGGGCACCTGGTCCCAGCCCGAGGCCCCCCCCGCGCCGAAGGAGCTTGGCCTGATCACCCTGACCACCGCCACGCCGGGCGGGGCCGATGCCTACGCCGACTCGGGCCGCCGCACCAACCACGTCAGCGACACCCTGCTCCTGCTGAAGCGCGGCATAGGCGAGAATCCCCCCCACCGAAAAGTGTGGCTGCGCTTTCCCCTCGAGGAGATTCCCCCGGGCGCCATTCTCTCGGCGCGTCTCGACCTGCGCTTCACCCCCACCGGCTGGGGTCTGGCCTCCCACCTCGAGGATTCCGAATTCATCCTCTACGGCCTGCTGGACGACGCCCAGGACGACTGGGACGCGAGCTCCCTGCACTGGGAAAGGGCTCCGGCCAACGAAGGGGGCAGCGGCCACGGCGTGCAGCTGGACAAGGTTCGCGAACTCGGGCGCTTCCAGCTCCCCCGCGGCGTGCAAAGTGGTCGCTTCGGCATCGAGGGCGAGGCTCTGGCTCGCTTTCTCAACGAGGACCGCAACCGCCGGGCCACCCTGCTGATCGTGCGGGAAACGCCGGAAACCCGCAGCGGGGGTCTGGTCCACGCCATCGCCTCCTCGCGTCATCCCACCCTGCCGCCGCCGAGCCTGCACCTGAAGCTCGCCGTCGACTGAACTTCGCGCGACCGTCCTATTCCTTCGTTGACATCATTGGAATTTACGGTTATGTGCGCCTCTTCACCGAATCCAGCCCTGTCATGGCAGTCCCGAAAAGAAAAACGTCGAAGATGAAAAAGCGCCTCCGTCGCACCGGTCAGCGGTGGCGCGCCCGCAAGCTGAACGTGTGCTCCGAATGCGGCAGCGCTGCGCCTTCTCACATTGCCTGTCCGAGCTGCGGCTACTACAAGGGTCGCCAGGTGCTCACGGTCGACGAGCTCTGAGAAGAAGCCGGCGCGTTTTCCCGCCTGCCCTTGCCACTCGGCCTCTCCCTCGTCGCCGAACTCGCAGGATCCCGAATGGCCTGCTTGGCATCTGAGCGGAAAACGCACGGTATCGCCGTTCGTTCCCAGCCTGGATTTCGACAGAGATTGCACGGCGGCAAAGCCACCTTTCACCGAGGTGGCTTTCGCTTTTCTAGGTTGCATGTTGCCCTTGGCTGCTCCTCAATAGCGACCTAACCCACGGATGAGAATCGCTTTGGATGTGATGGGTGGCGACAAGGCCCCCCAGGCTATCGTGGAGGGCGCGGTCGAGGCGGTCACTACCCTCGGCAGCGACCTCGAGAAGCTCTATTTGGTCGGCGATGAAACCACGGTGAAGGCCGAGCTCGATCGCCACTCCGTCGACCACTCCAAGCTGGAAATCGTGCATGCCTCCGAGGTCGTCACCATGCACGACTCGGCCGTGAAATCGGTGCGGCAGAAAAAGGACTCGTCCATCAGCGTCGCCGTCGAGCTCGTCCGCCAGGGCGAGGCCGCCGCCGTCGTCAGTGCCGGCAACACGGGCGCCGCCGTGGCCGCGGCGACCATCAAGTGGCGCCACATCCCCGGCGTGGAGCGCTCGGGCATCGCCTCGCCCCTGCCCAGCGAACACGGCCCCTGCAACATCATGGACGCGGGCGCCAACGTCGACGCACGCCCCTCCCACCTGCTCGGCTATGCCATCATGGGCAGCGTTTACGCGCGCCACGTGCAAGGCAAGGATCGTCCCGTCGTCGGGCTCATGTCCGTGGGAGAAGAGGATTCCAAGGGCACCGACTTCACCCGCGAGGTCTTCGAGTTGCTCCGATCCACGGACTTGAACTTCCGTGGCAACGTCGAAGGACACGACCTCTTCGAGGGGAAAATCGACGTCGTTGTCTGCGACGGCTTCGTCGGCAACGTCATTTTGAAGTCCTGCGAAGCGACCGCCAAGGCCATGTTCAAGTGGCTGAAGCAGGAAATCAACGCCACTCCGATCCGCAAGCTAGGGGCCTACATCGCCAAGGACGCCCTGCGCGCCGTGAAAAACCGGGGGAACTACGAGACTTATGGTGGCAGTCCCCTGCTCGGCGTCAATGGCGTCTGCATCATTGGTCACGGCTCCAGCTCCCCGCTCGCTGTGCGCAACGCCATCGGCGTCGCTGTGGAATCGGTGAAACACCACGTCAACCCCCGCATCGAAGAGGAGATGAACCGATACTCCGATCTCATCTACTGAGATCGTGGCCCCAGGAAGCTACCTCCGCCTTCTCCCCCGCGACCCATGACCCTTGCCTCCAGTTCTCCCCCCTACCCCGTCCGTGTCGCCGGCACCGGCAGCTACCTGCCCGAGCGCGTCATGACGAACCGAGAACTCGAGGAGATCGTCGACACCTCCGACGAGTGGATCACCTCGCGCACCGGCATCCGCGAGCGCCGCATCGCCAAGGAGGGAGAATTCACCAGCCACATGGCCTGCGAGGCGGCCCGTCGGGCGCTGGATCAAGCCGGGATCGCTCCGGCGGACATCGAGCTCATCGTCGTCGCCACCATCACCCCGGACACCCTGACTCCGGCGACCGCCTGCTACGTGCAGCAGCAGCTCGGCTCCCTCAAGGCCGTCGCCTTCGACATCTCCGCCGCCTGTTCCGGCTTTCTCTACGCCATGGAGCTCGCGCGCCACGCCGTCGGGGCGGGCGCCTTCCGCAACGCCCTCATCATCGGGGCGGAGAAACTGAGCGCCTTCGTCGACTGGAACGACCGCAACACCTGCGTTCTCTTTGGCGACGGGGCGGGCGCCGCCGTGCTGCTGCCCTCGACCAACGGCGGGGGACGCATCCTTTCCTCCACTTTGGGCACCGACGGGGCACAAACCGAGCTGCTCAACATTCCCGGCGGAGGCTCGGCCTGCCCGGCCCCTCCCGGGGGCGCCCCCCAGAAACCCGCGGTGCTCTCCATGCAGGGGCGCGAGGTTTTCAAGCATGCCGTCAACGCCATGCGCAAGGCCGCCATCGACGCCATCGAGGCCGCCGGGCTGAGCATTGGCGACATCGACCTGATCATCCCCCACCAAGCCAACTTGCGCATCATCGACGCCATCGTGGAACGGCTCGACTTCGATCGCGAGGATGTCTTCATCAACCTGGACAAATACGGCAACACGTCGGCGGCCGCCGTGGCCATCGCCCTGGACGAGGCCCACCGCGGCGGAAGGGTCAAGCCCGGGGATCGCATCCTCCTCGTCGCCTTCGGCGCGGGATTGACCTGGGCAAGCGCCGTGATCGAATGGTAAAGTCAACGAGCGGAACGAGGACGGCACTTGTCAGAGATCCCGTCGCGCCATGATCCTGCTCGCCGAGACTTCCTTCCAACTCGCCCAACCCTGGGCGCTGCTGCTCTGGCTTCTCATCCCCCTGCTGGCCCTGCTCAAGGCCCGCTCCGGCAACGAGGGGGCCGTGCTCTTTTCCTCGCTCCACATTCTCAGGCGGCTCGGCCCCATCGCCAAGGGGCGCGCGGGGGGCTTTCGCCTCGCCAGCCTCTTCCTCGCCCTGGCCTGCCTCACCTTTGCCCTGGCCCGCCCGCAGTGGATCAACCAGACCGAAGAGGTTTCAGAAAGCGGCGTCGAGCTGATCCTGGCCATCGACGTCTCGCGCTCCATGCAGGTGGAGGACTTTGTCATCGAGGGACGCCCCGCCAATCGCCTCCAAGCCGCCAAGAAAGTGACCCGGGACTTCATCCGAGGCCGGTCCTCCGACCGCATCGGCCTGCTGGCCTTTGCCGGACGCCCCTATCTCGCCAGCCCCCTGACATTGTCAAAAAGCTGGCTGGAGGGCCCCATGGGGCTGGGACGGGTGCAGATCGGCCTGGTGGAGGACGGCACCGCCATCGGCTCGGCCCTTGCCGCCGCGGCCAAGCGGCTCGACAAGCGCCCCTCCAAGAGCAAAATCGTCGTCCTCCTGACCGACGGGGTCAACAATGCGGGCCGGCTCTCCCCCATCGAGGCCGCCAAGCTTGCCAAGACGCTCGGCATCCGCGTCTACACCATCGCCGTGGGAACCTACGGCGACTACGTCGTGTCGACCCCCATGGGCCCACAGCGCCTGCGCCAGGAATTCGACGAGGAAACCCTCAAGGAGATTGCCCGCATCGCCGACGGGGGGTACTTTCGGGCGCAGGACACGACAGGGCTGGAGCGTATCTTTGCCCAAATCGATGAGATGGAAAAGACCGAGATCAAGCGTCGCACCCGAATCGAGAGCGAAGAATGGTTCCAATGGTTTGCCCTGGCGGGACTCGGTTTCTGCCTGCTGACGATGATCGGGGACGATACCTTCTGGAGGCGCTTTCCATGAACGGGCTCAGCTTTGCCGACGCTACCTGGCTCTGGGGCAACCTGATCCTGCTGCCCCTGCTGGCACTGCGCCTCTACACTCATTTGCGCTCGGCCCGGCTGCGGCCCGGGCTGGTTTCCCCGCGGCTCGCCTCCCGCCTCGTCAACGGGGCCGGAGCCGGTCCCCGCTGGGCCGTGTTTGTGCTGCAGGCCCTCGCCACCGCCCTGCTCTTCGCCGCCCTGGCACGCCCACAATGGGGCTACGAGGAAATCGAGGCGGAATACGATGCCCGCAACCTCCTCATCGCGATCGACACCTCGCGCAGCATGATGGCCGACGATCTCGCGCCAAATCGGCTGACGCGCGCCAAGCTGGCGGCCAAGGACATCGTCCTCTCCCTGCCCGACGACCGCATCGGCCTGATCGCCTTCGCGGGAAAACCCTTCCTGCAGGCCCCGCTGACCGTCGACCACGAGGCCATCCTCGAAGCCATCGACCAGCTGGACACCGAGACCATTCCCCGTGGCGGCACCAACCTCAGCGCCGCCGTGGCTCTGGCCCTGGAGACGGTGGAGGAGGCCGAGCTCGGCCCCAGCGCCCTTGTCCTCTTCTCCGACGGGGAAGCGCTGGAGGGTATGGAGGAGATCGAGAAAATCCGCAAGCAGGCCCTCACCGCCCAACTCAGCATTCTCACCGTGGGCGTGGGGACCGCCGAGGGAGCCATCATCCCGGAGACGGACGACAATGGAAATATTCTCCCCGGCGTCTTCGTCAAGGACGAGCAGGGCCAGGTCGTGCGGACGCGCCTGATCACGGAAGCCCTCCGCTCCCTGGCCGCGGAAGGGGGCAGTTTCATCCACCTCGGGGGGCAGTCCTCCCTGACCCAGACCGTCGAGCGCATCCGCCAGCGACTCGCCAGTTCCCGCGAGTCCGGTGAAACCAGCCAGCGCCCCATCGAGCGCTTTCTCTGGCCCCTGTCCGGGGCCTTTGCCCTGCTGGTGCTTTCCCACCTAGTGCCCCTGTTGTGGCTGAAACCACGCCGAGCCCAGACCCGTCCCCTGGCCTTCTCGGGCCCCGTTCAGCGCCTCCTCGCCCTCGCTGTCGGCTTGACCAGCCTCAGTCTCGTCGAGGCCGCGCCTTCGAATCCGGATGCAGAGATCCGCAAAATAAAGGAGGAGCTCGCCGCCACCGATCGAAGAGCTGCAGAGCTCAGGCGAGAGCTGGACCAACTCCAGAAAAACCGCTCTCGCCAAAGCATTGCCGATCCCGAAGAGCGGCTGGCCCACTACGAGCAGAAACTCGCCAAGACCCGCCTTCCCTGGGCCAGGAGCCAACTGCAGATGGGCATCGGTGCCGCCGCTTACGATCTCGCCCAGGAAAGGCCCGACTTTTACGAGCGAGCCATCGAAGCCTTCAGCGAGGCCCTCGTCGATGGCAACGATCGCACTCGAACCGAAGCCTTTTACAATCTCGGCAACACCCTCTATCGCCGCGGTGAGTCAGCCTTGAAGCCACCAGGACAGGCCGACCCGAATCGAGTGCCAGCGTCGCCCAATCTCGAGCAAGTCATCCAGGACTGGGAAGCCGCCTTGGAGCATTACGAGTCCGCCCTCCAGATCGACGCCGGCAATCTCCTCGCCCAGGACAATCGCGATCTCGTTCAAAAACGGCTCGAGCAGTTGAAGGAGCAACAAGAGCAGGAACAACAACAGCAGCAGCAACAGCAACCACAGGAGAAGGATGAGCAGCAGCCCAAGGAGGATTCCGAGGACTCGAAGGAGCAGGATCAGAACCAGGACCCAGACCAGAAGCAGGACGGCTCTCAGGATCAACAGCAGGAGCCCTCGGACGGCGATCCCTCCCCAAAGCAGGAGGAACGCCAGGATTCCAAGGAGGAGTCCTCGGAAGAGTCAGAATCCTCCGATTCATCTGAAGACAGTCCGACAGACGATTCCAAGGCTCCCTCCCCTTCCCAGCCGGATCCCCAGGCCGCGCCCCCGCCGGAAGCCGACACGCCTCCGGATGGCGAACTGGAAGCCAACCCCAACCAGGAACAGCCGACCCCACCCATGAATGGGTCGCCGCTGGAGGCCCAGCCCCATCCCGAAACGGGCTATTCGGCTCACGAGGCGCGCCAGTTGCTCGAAGCCCTCGCCGATGAAACGGAAGTGCGCCCCATGATCCTGCCTCCGGCCCGCAACGAAAAATTCAAAAACTGGTAAGCTCCCCTTCGCGGGGTGCTCGTCCCTTTCAGCCCTTTCTCTCGCATCGTCTCCATGTTCACTCGCCCTCGGATCTCGGCTATCGGATTGGGGATTGTCCTCTGGGGCCTCCTTTCCGTGCTTCCGCTCGCCGCCCAGACGCCCTCCCGCGTGGCCGCCAGCGAGCCGATCGATGACAAGCTAAGCGTCCACGTCCTGCGCGACCGCGTGGCCATTGGCGAGATCGGCCAGATCTTCGTCAAGGTGCGCGACGGAGAAGCCATCGTTCCCAACCGCATCGACGTGACTGGCTTGGAGGTGGTCTACTCCGGGCAACAATCTTCGGTGAGCATCGTCAATGGCGCCAGCACCGCCGAGACGACCTACTTCTATCGGTTCCGCGGCGACGAGCCCGGCACCTACACCATCCCCGAGTTCGAAATCCGCATCACCGACCGGCGCGGGGAGCGCCTCGCCAAGACCCGCCCCCTCGTCATCACCGTGGTGGAAAACGACGGGCGGGACAACGCCGATCTCGATGCCACCAAGCCCTACTTTGGCAAGCTGGAGCTCGTCCGGGACAGCTTTTACGTGAACGAACTCGTCCCCTTCACCCTGACCGCCTACGTGCGCGGACGCAATTCCATCCACGACATTGTCTCGGCCTCCCTCGAGCACGAGAGCTTTGTCATCAAGGGATTCCGGGAAGTCCGCACCGATGGCGCGGAGGTGGGCAACAGTTACTACTCTTCCGCCGTGATCCCCTCCCACCTCTTCGCGCTGCGCCCGGGCACGCATCGCCTCGGCCCCGCGGAGATCGCCTTGCGCACCCTCGACTCGGATCGCGCTTTCGGCGGCCTGCCTTCGGCCTTCTTCCAGCGCACCGTCACTCGCGAAATGGTCACCAACACCGTGCAGGTGACGGTGAAAGCCCTGCCCCCGGGAGCACCGGCGAGCTTCACCGGAGGCGTGGGGCGATTTGAGATGAGCGCCACCCCTTCCACCACGACCCTGAGCGTGGGCGATCCCGTCTCCATGGAGTTCGTGGTGAAGGGGGTCGGAAACCTGCGCACCATCGGGCCCCCCGTACTCGCCGTCCCGCCGACCGGACTGTGGAAGACCTACGACGCCAGCAAGTCGCTCCAGGACGAGGAGGACTCCGACGGCTTTCGAGAGGGCACCCTGCGCTTTTCCCAAGTGTTGATCCCCGAAGCGCGGGTCGAAACCATACCGGAATTCCAACTCAGCTATTTCGATCCCAGCAAGGAGACCTACGTGACCCTGAGCGCCGGCCCCTTTCCGATCACCGTGACCGCCCAGGCGCCCTCGGCTTCAGGAAGCGATGAGGTCAGCTCCCTCGACGAGCCCCTCAACCAGGCCGCCCGGCCCGTCCCCAACTTTGACGACGTTTTGCACATCCGCACCAGTCCGGCGCGCTGGATCGCCGCCGCCGACGTGGGTCGGACGAGCCCGCTCTACTGGGTGGTGCAAGCGCTGGCCTCTGTCACCTTTTTCACCATCCTGGGCTTTGGCGTGTTTCGCTGGGTCGCCCAATCCCGTCAACGCCGCCCCGTGCAGCCCCGGGTGCTCACCTTCGCCCAAGCCCTCAAGCGCCTTCCCAAGGCCGGCGCCACGCGTCGCGACTTTTACCACGCCCTCGCCGCAGCCGTGGAAGCCTGGCGGCGCGAACATCCGGAAGCCTCCGCCCAAATCGCCGCCCGGCTCCATCCCCTCAGCGAGCGCTGCGAAGCCTGGCTCTACAGCGGTCGCCCCGACGCAGAAACCCCCGTCAACCCTGGCGAAGTCGACGAATGCCTCCAGATTCTGAAGAGCCTGCCTTCTCGCTAGGTGTTAATCCCGATCATGAGCCTGAGACTCCTCGTCCCTCTCCTCCTCTGTCTGCTTCCGGCATCCGGCGGACGGGCCGGCATGCCCGAGGCCGACAGCACCCTGGTCGAGGCCAATCAGCACTTCGAGTCCGCCGAGTACGGAGAGGCCGTCCAGGCCTACCAAGCCCTCGTCGATCAGGGCCAGCTTTCCCCCGAACTGCTCTACAATCTCGGGGTCGCCAAGCACCGCCTCGGTGAGAGCGGCGAGGCGGCCCTGTGGATGCGCCGGGCCCTGCTGCTCGAACCCGGCATGCCCGAGGCCGTGCAAAGCCTCACCTATCTCCGATCTCAGCTGGGCTATGTCGAGTTTGCCGAAAACCCGATCGAGCGGCTTCTCGCCCGCCTTCCCCTCACCTTTGCCCGATGGACGCGTGCACTCTGCCTCTGGGGGGCGCTCATCATTCTGGCAGCCGCTTTGCTGCTGCCTCGCCTCCGTCCCAACCGCTCGGGCTTCGTGGCCCTGAGCTTGTTGTTGTTCCTCTTGGGGGGAGCGGCCTGGTGGTACGCCAGTTCGCGGCACCATCCCCTGGCGAACGAGAACCTGGCCACCGTGGTCCGCAACGATACTTCGGCACTCGCCGCCCCGGCACCAGAGGCCAAGGCCGTCCTTTCCCTGCCTGCCGGATCCGAAGTCCTGATTCTGCAGGAGAATGGGGCCTGGAGCTATCTCGAATTGCCCGGAGGCCTGCGTGGCTGGGCGCGCAGTGAATCCCTCGCGCGCCTTTGGCCTTTGGTGTCCACCGATTCCTGATTGGGCCGCCCCCGACCGGCGGTCTGAAGCGCCTCTGCCGATCTCTTCCTCTCTCACCCTTTCCCCTCTTTTTCATGTCCCGCTCCTTACCCCCACCCGACGCCCGCCGCTGTGCCCTGGAGGCCCTCACCGCCTGGGAGGACACCTCGCGCTACGCCGCGGATCTCCTCGAGGAACAGGCCCGCCGCATGCGTCTCTCCTCCGCCGATCGGGGCCTTGCCCAGGAGCTGCTCTACGGCGTCATTCGCAACCTCTACCTACTCGACGAGCTCATCGACCGATTCCGTCGCGGCTCCATCAAGCCACAGACCCAGAACCTGCTCCGGCTGGGCCTCTATCAGCTCTTCCTCAGTGGCATCGCGGAACACGCCGCCGTCAATGAAACCGTCTCCCTGGCCAGGTCCTACGAACGCTCCCTGGTCAATGCCATCCTGCGCAGCGCCCAACGCGAAAAGGAGGCGATCCTTCAGGAAATGGAACGCTGGTCGCTCGAGGACCGCTGGTCCCACCCGCAGTTTCTGCTGCGCCGCTGGGAGGACCAATACGGGCGGGAGGCGACCGAGGCCCTCTGTCGCTGGAACAACAGTCCGCCCCCCGTCTACGCTCGACTCAATCCGCTCGCTCCGCAGGGAGAGGCCCTTGAGGCGCTCCGTCGCGAGGTCGAGCCCAGGCGCTTGGACGCCCCCTGGTCCGATTTCTTCCGTCTCGAGGGCAGCCCCGATCCCGACTGGCTGCGCCAGGGCCTCATCTACATCCAGGACCCCAGCACTGCCCTGGCCTGCCATTTGTTGAATGCCCAGCCCGGGGAATGCATCCTCGACGCCTGTGCCGCGCCGGGTGGCAAATCGGCCCTGATCGCGGCAGGCATGCAAAATCAAGGCCAGCTCATTGCCAGCGACATCTCGCCCTCCCGCCTCCAGCAACTCGGCGAGAATCTCACCCGTCTCGCTGTGACCTGCGCCGAAGTGCGGCAGATCGACTGGGCCAAAGCCGAGGGGCCGCAGGACCTGCCCCAGTTCGACGGCATTCTGCTGGACGCGCCCTGTTCCAACACCGGTTCCATGCGACGTCGTGTCGATGTGCGCTGGCGACTTCAGGAACGCGATTTCGAACGCCACGCCGCCCAACAGCTGGCGCTGCTCCGTGCCCTCGTCCCCCATCTCAAGCCCGGCGGGCGCCTCGTCTACAGCACCTGCTCGCTGGAGAATACCGAGAATGAAGCCGTCCTCGAAGCCAGCGGCTTGCGCGTGGAGGAGGTCCAGGCCAGCCTTCCCTGGCGTGACGGCTACGACGGCGCCTTTGCCGCAGTCCTGCGCGCCTGAGTCCCGCCGACAGGGCCGAAGGCGTTTCCGACCCTCACCAAGCCCCATCAGGCTACTCTAGAGGCCCTCAAGCGGTGAGCCTCGGCGCTTTACGCATTTGGGGCGCTCCGCTCAGAGCACTTGCAAGCGGGGCCATCATCGGATAGGTAACATGCCATCATGTTCCGGTCCTTCGCCAGTTCTGTTCTCACTTTTCTCGCGATCCTGCTCTTTGCCCTCGTCCTTCTTTTCCTGTGGAACGGCAGCGAGAACATCGAATTCTCTCGCAACAGTCTGGAGGGGGACCAGTCCACGCAAATGATCTTGGAGAACCAGCGGCGCGAGCTGGCCAAGGCCCAAATGGCCAACCAGAACACGACCCCCTCGGAGGAACCCGAGGAGAGCAAGTCCGCCACCAGTGCCGGAGACGGCCCGCCGACGGTCGTCTGGATCAGCATTCCCGGCTTCCGCGGGGATTACCTCGAGAAGTCGGAGGCCACCTTTCTCAAGAAACTCGCCGAAGAGGGCGGCGCCACGAACAAGATGCGCCCCAATTTCCCCTGTCTCACCTACCCCGCCCACGCCACCCTGGCCACGGGCACGACCCCGGACCGACACGGGATCATCGCCGACCGCATTCGCACGCCCGAGGGCACCATCGTGGAGCGCCCCGAAGATTCGGCCCTGCTGCTGAGCGAGCCGATCTGGGTGACGGCGACGCGCCAGGGCATTCGCACCCTCGTTCACGACTGGCCTCTCTCACAAAAGCAAAGCGGTGAGCACAAGGCGGCCTATTTCCTCGACACCTACGACCCCGAAAGCAGCGACGAAGTGCGCCTGAACAAGGCGCTGGAGCAATGGCGGGCGGATTCCAGCGGCGAGAACGGCAAGCTGCGTTTGCTCATGCTGCGTCTCGATGACATCGCCCGCGCGGGCCTCAGCCACGGTCCCCGGGCCGAGGAAACCTACGCCGCCGTGGGCGTGACCGACAAGGCCCTGCAGGCCTTCTTCGACACCGTCCAGAACGAGTGGAGCACCCTCGCCGCCCCCAACGCCGGCCTGGTGATCCTCATCACGACCGATCACGGGCTCGCCGAGCTCGACAAGAACGTCAACATCGGCCAGCTCCTCGGACCGGAAATGATGAAGCACGCCGACATCGTCGCCCACGATGCCATTGCCAACCTCTTCTTCAAGGACCTGCCCGAGAACGAGGGCGAGCGCAAAATCTTCCTCGACAAGTTCGACAACGAGCTGAGCAAGCGGATCTACTTCCGCTCTCTCAAGAAGGAGGAACTCCCCGCCGATTGGGCTTACTTGCATCCCGAACGCACCGGCGACCGGGTGCTCGTCCTCAAGACGGGCTATGCCTTCGCCGACCAGACCGCGGCCGAGCCGGTCTTCGACCCCACCGAAGGCCCTGGCTTTTTCGGGGCCTTTGGCTACCCGGTGGAGGAATCCATCCGCATGTCGGGACAGATCTTTGTGGGCGGCATTCCCCAGTCCCCCCTGGCCGGGGCCCTGGCTGAGGTCAACCAACTGGTCTTCCACGCCACCGTCTGCAAGCTTCTGGGCATCGAACCCGCGGCCGGAGCCGCCACCGAAACCCTGCCCCTGAAGTGATTTCCTGGGGCGGCTCTCCTCTGCTGGAGGGAGAGATGGGCGATTTTCCCACTCCCCTCTCCGTCTCGATTCTCGCGTCCTGACTTGCTTCCCTTCGCTGCGCCTGGCGAGGCCTGCCTGAAAGGCGTCTGGGGGGAACGCGGCTAGTCAGGCTCGAGAGCGGACTTGGCCAGCGGCACGTCACCCGATCACTGGGCCACGCGACCTTGCCCGCGCCACGCACGCACGAGGAAGACAAAGGCAAAGGCCAGCAAGAGCAGTCCATTGAGCACGTGCACGTTGGTGACCCAAAAGCTCTTGGCAGTGCCAATGACGCCCAGGCCGAGGGCGATCTGCAGGCCGAGGAGGCCAAGCAGGAGGAGCGCATGACGCCGCGGAGTGCCCAGGCGCCCGAGGGCGGCATTGACCCGTCCCCCACCCAGGCTCAGCACCATGCCGATGACAAAGAACAGGAGGGAAAAGCCCGTGAACTTGTGCAGGAAAAGGAAGGCCACCATGGGATCCTCGAAGGAGGGAATCCAGCGCCCCTGGGTGAGCAGGAGCCCGTCGTCCGGGAGGGCGTGGCGGTGGAAATGCCGCATCGAGGCCCCGAAGATCAACTGGGTCAGGATGATCGTCACCAAGGCGATGCCGGCGTCGCGGGACCGGCGCAGCAGTGAGGCGTCGCCTTGGTAGGCATTCTCCGTCCATTGCTCGCCGGCGACCATGGCGATGAGGATGAGGACGCAGAAGAACGCCTGGGCAAAGCAGCCGTGAACCACCGCCAGGGCGTTGGAGATCTCGGTGACCCGCATGCCTCCGAGGATTGCCTGCATGGCCACCATCAGGAGCGCCAGGGCTGTGAGCTTCTGAAGCAAGGTCCACGCCCGCGCCCTCCAGCTCCAAACGAGCCAGGCGACGGGGACGAATGACAACCCGAGGGCCAGTCCCAGCAGGCGACGCTTCAACTCCGCGTCGATGCGCTGGTTGCCACCGGCGATGAAGACGCCCAGGATCACCACCAGAAAGAGAACCAGGGCCAGGACTTCGCCGAGACGACGTCCTGAGCGCACATAGGACCAGGCAAACAAGGCCAGGACGAGCAGGCCCACCAATTTGGCGAGGAGACGGTGGCTGTGCTCCAGAAAGGGAATCATGTACTCGAGCCAGCCGGGGGGATTGATCGTCCCCAGGCTCAAGGGCCAGTCCGCAAAGACCATGCCCGCCTGCTTGGTCGTCGTGGCGGCCCCCATCCAGACCAGCAAGAGGGCGACGCAGACCACGAAACGCGCAAAGACCCGGTAGGCGCGACTGGCAGGGGCATGGGAGGGTTGGCTCACCGCGTGGGAAAGAGGTTGGCGCTCAGCGCTCCCGATGGGCTCGCCGGCGGGATGAGGATAAAAAGCAGAAGCGGCGTCTCAGGCGGGGCCCTGTGGCCCCCGGGACGCCGCCTTTATTGCCGTCGTTCATATCAGAACCACTCCGGCATTCATTCCCCGCCGGGGGGATCGATCACTGCTGCTTCGGCAGGATCGGGTTTTGTCCGGCGTACCATTGATCGAACTCCTCGGCGCTGACGGCCTTCACGGTAGAAACCATCTGGGCGTGACCGGCGCCGCAGAGCTGGGCGCAGACGATGTCCCACTCGCCTTCCTTGTCCGGGATGAACCACATGGGGATCTCGGAACCGGGAATGGCGTCCTGCTGGCTGAACATGGGCACGACGTGGAGACCGTGGATGACGTCCTTGGAGGTCACCTGAACGATGACCGGACGTCCCACCGGAACGACGAGCTCGTTTACGGAGATAAAGTCGTCCGCCGCGTTGGGATCCTCGGCGACGAGACCCACGGCATTGGCGCCGGAGTAGCGCTCGAAGGAGGTCAGTCCCATCATGCGGTCCGCTCCGGCGTAGTGGAAGCTCCAGCGGTATTGCTCGCCCACGGCACGGATGTTGACCACGTCATCACCCGTAGGACGAGCCTTGGCGTCGGCACGCACCGCCCAGAGCGGCAGCGCGAAGCCCAGCAAAATGACGATCTCGACGATGACCACCCCGATTTCCAAGTGGGTCGAGAAGTGCGAGGTGATCCCTTCGTAGCTCGCGTTGGGATTCTTCTTGCGGCGGAACTTGTAGAGGATGACCGCCATGAAGATGGACCAGCCCACGAAAACAATGGCCATGAACCAATGGATCAGGCCCATCATGTGGTTGGACACATGTCCATGCTTGGATGCCATCTCATGCATCCCGATTGCATTGTTAATCCATTCGATCATAGCGAAGAAGAGGAGGGATGGTCGTGATTACCGGAAAGTGAGGCGCTCGCGGGCTCTTCGGCGAAATGCCGGGCCCGCTTCGCGAGGTAGATGATAAAGCCGACGAAGGAGGAGAGCACGACGACGAGGACGCCCAGCATCAGCAGGATGGCGGAGTTGGCGGCCATCAATTCCTTGCCGGAAGCCCCGCTCATGCACATGGGGCAGGCGAGCAAGGCCAAGTCAGAGAGTGGTGCAAGGTTCATCTCGTAAGGGGATCAGTGGACCAAGGTGCGGATCTTTTTGAAGAAGCGGATCCCGTAGACCAGCATGACCACGGCGCAAACGAGGCTGATCCACCCCATCACCCGGATCCCGAAGGGAAGGCCTTCAAAGAGGAGACACCACGCTCCCAGCCCTCCAAAGAAGAGGGTGCAGATCGTGACAAAGGCGATGTGGAAGTGTTTCAGCGACATTTCAGCTCAAGGTTGGGGATTCTCGGTGGTGAGCCATCCGCCCGTCGTCTCGTGAGTATCGAACTGCTCCACAATGGGATCGAATTCCCCGAAGAGACTCAACACGATCAAAGCCACACCAAGAATACATACGAAGACGAGCATCTTGTAGATGAGGCCTTTTTCATGATTCAAGTGCATGAAGATGAGGGCCACCAGGCTGGCTTTGACCGTGGCGATCGACAGGCCCAGGAGCACGTCCGCCCCGTCCGGGCCTGGAGGGCCCACGTCGAACCAGGAGACCAGTCCGACGCTGACCGTGATGATCGTCAGGATCAGAAGGGCAATGCCAACTTTGGCATAGGACTTCTTGTGATGGGAGATTTCGTGAGTGGTGTCCGCCATGGCCTACGGGATAGGGGTCGCTGGTTCGGAAAGATCAAAGGAGATACATCAGGGGGAAGAGGAAGATCCAGATGAGGTCGACGAAGTGCCAGAAGAGGCCGCCGACTTCGACGCGGTTGGCGAGGTGATCCGGATTCTTCAGGTAGAGCTTCTTCCCGAAGACCACGAAGTAGAGCAGCACCAGCGCTCCGCCGATGACGTGGAGGCCGTGCAAGGCGGTCATGGTGAAGTAGATGGCATAGTAGGTCCCGTAGCGGGGTCCGTGGCTGCCCATGAACTTGATCTTCTCTCGCGGCACTTCAAGGATGCGAGAGGGCCCGTGGTGCTCCTCGTGGCTGCCGCCACCGGCGTTGACCTTGGGCTCGCTGGCGTGAACCTCGTCATGCCCCTTGCCCTCCCCGTGCGCGGGGACGTGGACGTATTGAACGTTGAGGTAACGGCCGCGCAGCTGCTTGTCGGGAACGACGCCTCCGCGGGGTTCATAATAGTGGATGAGTTCTTGATACTTGGCTTCTTTGACCTCGAAGAAATGCTTCTTGGCAGCTTCGTCACCAATGACATCCCAGACCACCGAGCCTTGCTGATTGGGGGGCAGCACCAGCTGCAGGTCCACCTCGTGCACTTCAAAAAGAACGACGTCGCTGACCAACTTGCCCTCCACCTTGACAGTGTCACGGTAGCTGAGGCTGTCCTCATTGTGCATGACGATGCGCCGGGGATTGGCATGGATGGCGAAGGGCTGGGACGCCTGCAGGACCACCGAGCTACTCACGGATACCGGCTTAGGCGTTTCCCCCGCGGCAAGCTCCGCACGGAAGCGCTTGCGCTCCTTGGCGATCTCCTTGAGAACGGCACGGCGATTGGACGCAAACCAGCTCTTGAACTCGCGCAGCGATCCGATCTTGTGGCCGACGGTGCGCTCGGGTCCGGAGATGACCTCAAACTGGGGGAATTCCTTCCCTTCGAGATCCTTGAGGAAACCGGGGAGCGAGCCGTTGAGACCGAAGGAGACTTTCTCCCCCTGGAAGCGAATGCGGTCGCTCTTGTCGATGATGCGCCCCTCCATGACGGAGTTGTCGACCAGCTTGATGCCGTGGTGCTGGGTCAGCTTGCTGTTGTATTCCACCGACTTGATGCACATGAAGATGACCGCGCAGGCCACCACGAAGTACATGAACAGTTGGAAGCGCTTCCAATTGCGTTCCTTCAAGGCCACCCAGGCAAAGACCACCCCCACGGAGGAGGCAATCAGGACCACGGTGTTGATCGCGCCGAGCCAGACAAAGTTCTTGTGCACGCTCAGGCCCCAGGGCCAGGGATTGTCGACCCCATCCTGAATCCCGAGACGCAGGAAGATGTAGGCCGAGAACAAGCCGCCGAAAAGCATCACCTCGGAGGCGAGGAAGAGCCAGACACCGAGCTTCGAGTTGTAGAGTCCGGTGTCGCGGCGGGGCGTCACCTCGTGTGGAATCTCCATAGATACAGGTCGTTGGATCGTGAATTAGGGATGAAGGGATCAATGCGCCGAGACGTGCTCTTCCTTCGGCTCAGGGTCGTGTTCGGACCCAACCGTGAGGGCCGGATCGCTTTCAAACTGGGGAGTGAAATCCCGCGGCGCACCAGGGACGCTGTACTCGTAGGGTCCGCGATAGGCCACCGGCTCGCTGGCGAAGTTGCCGTGCGGCGGAGGCGTCGGGGTCGCCCACTCCAGGGTGGTGGCATCCCAGGGGTTGTCACTGTTGACCTTCCTCCCATAGAAGACGCTCAGGAAGAGGTTGATGATGAAGGGCACCTGGAAGATCGCCAAAAGCCAGGCCGAGGCGGAAGTCACGAGGTTCAGGTCGATCATGCGGAGCGGTTCACCCGCCTCGATGAAGTTCAGGCTCGAAGCCAGCTTGGCCAGGAGACTGCCGGGTTCGGCAAACACCTCGGTGGAAATGCGCTCGTAAGCCTTGCCGCCGTCGAAGGCGCGGCGGTGGAAGCCAGCCATCCCCTGAATGAACATGGGGGCAAAGATCCCGTTCATGAAGAGCAGCGAGGGCCAGAAGTGGAGATGGCCGAGGCGGGTGCTCATCATGCGACCGGTGATCTTGGGGAACCAGTGGTAGATCCCGGCGAAAAGGCCGAAGATGGTTCCGGGCGCCACCACGTAGTGGAAGTGGGCAATGACGTAGTAGGTGTCGTGCAGGTGGAGGTCCGTCAGACCGAAGGCCAGGGGCAGACCGGTCAAGCCCCCGATCCCGAACATGGGAATGAAGGCGGTGGCAAAGAGCATCGGCACCGTGAAGCGGATGGAGCCCCCCCACATGGAGATCAACAGGGTGGTGATGAGGATGACCGAGGGCACCGACACCAAGACCGTCGTCGTCTGGAAGAAGGCCGAAACGGCCGGCCCCATGCCCGTGAGATACATGTGGTGAGCCCAGACGAGGAAGGAGAGGAAGCCCAGCACCATGACCGCGTAGACCATGGTCTTGTATCCCCAGAGAGGCTTGCGGGTGTTGCAGGGAATGACTTCGCCCACGATGGCCACGGCGGGCAGAATGAGCACGTAGACCTCGGGGTGTCCCAGGAACCAAAAGAGGTGCTGGTAGAGCAGCGGGCTGCCCCCACCGGCGGCGTCGAAGGGCATGCCAGAGACGTTGAGACCCGTCGGGATGAAGAAGCTGGTGCCGGCGACGCGGTCCATCAGCTGGAGGATCGCCGCCACTTCCAGGGGCGGGAAGGCCAGGAGGAGCAGGAAGCCCGTCACCAACATCGCCCAGACGAAGAAGGGCAGGCGCATCCAGGTGAGGCCCTTGCAGCGCAGGTTGATGATGGTGCAGATGAAGTTGACCGCCCCCAACAAGGAAGAGGAGATCAGGAAGACCATGCTGAGGAGCCACTGGGTCTGACCAGTCCAGAAAATGTCCCCGTAGTGCAGGTCCGTGGTCGAAGCCAGGGGCGAGTAGTTCGTCCAGCCCGCCTTGGTGGCGCCCGAAGGCAGGAAGAAGCTGACGAACATGAGGGCGCCGCCGAAGAGGTAGAGCCAGTAGCTGGCCATGTTCAGGCGGGGGAAGGCCATGTCCGGCGCCCCGATCTGCAAGGGAGTGACGTAGTTGCCGAAGGCCCCGAAGGCCAGCGGCACGACCCCCAGGAAGACCATGATGGTGCCGTGCATGGCCCCGAACATGTTGTAGAGGTCACCTGTGACCTTGCCGCTGTCATCCAGCCAGGCTTGGAACCAGGGCCAGTCCGCGAGGAAGGGCACGGCGCGATCGGGATAGGCGATGCTCCAGCGCATCACCATCATCAGGAAAAATCCGAAGGCGAGGAAGACCAGAGAGGTGAAGCCGTATTGCAGGCCGATCACCTTGTGGTCCGTGGAAAAAAGATACTTTTTCCAGAAAGGATCGTTATGCCCGTGGTCGCCGTGGTCGCCGTGCGCTCCCGCGTGCTGTTCTGCTGTTGATGCACTCATGCCGTAGTCTTGAAAAGTGATTTCCAACTTCCTGCCAACGTGGCGGAAGCCCTTGCCGAAACGCTCTTACCCTGAGGAGGAAATCCCCTCAATCTTTCATAGGGGGTCTCCGGTTTCAAGGTTTACTTTCGCCCCGGGAAGCTGGGCATCCGCCGGAATCGCCAGTAGGTCCGCCTCGGTGTAGGGGGCCGTTTGGGCCGCGGTTTCCTCACGGGCCGCCTTGACCATTTCCGTGGTCACTACGCCATCCTCGTCTTCGGGCAAAGTGCCGAATTCGCGGCGGATGTAGGTCATGACCTGGGCAATTTTCTCATCGCTGAGCGTATTCCATGCCGGCATCAGCTGGTTGTAGACCTGACCGCCCACATGGAGGGGGCCATTGATCCCGTGCAGGAGAATGGCCGAGAGGCGCTTGGTGCCGCCATCGACCCATTCCGAGCCCACCAGCGGGGGGAACTGGCCGGGCATCCCCTTCCCATCGGATTGGTGACAGGCAATGCAGTTGCTATAGACTTTTTTCCCCTCGCTCATCCACTTGTCGATCCAGGCGACCTGGACATCCGACTCACCGCTACCCCCAAGCGTCGGCCGGGGAGCTGGCTTGTAATCCGGACGGATGTAGATGCTGTCCCGGAATCCGTTGATGGAAGTGAAGAACTGGCCGCCACCGAGGATCAGGACCAGAGCACCCACGATAATGACGGAAAGGCCCACGCCCCCGCGTCCGGCGGGCAGGAGAGGATCTTCGCGGCGGATCGCCTCGTGGACGTCCTCGGTATTGATCGTTCCCAACTGGTAGTCGAGGTTCTTATCTTCGGTGGGTTCCATGAGATGGAGTAAGAGGAATCCTGGGAGATCCCCTCAGTTCGTGGCTTTGAGAGAGGCAGGCAAAATTTGGTCCTTTTTGAGAGAAAGCAGATAATCGACGAGCGCTTGGGCCTTCGGCGTGGGCACATAGCCCTTGCCATCGGGGGAGCGTTTGTAGAGATGGCGATAGGAAGGCATCTTGCTGGAGTGGCTCACCGACTTCGGGTCGTAGAGGTGACGGTGCATCTCTTCGGCCGTGGTGATGCGGTGGCCCACGTTGGCGAGGTCCGGCCCAATGCGCTGGTAGCCCAGGGGAGCAATGAACTCGTTCGCGTAGTCCTGCGGACGGGTTTCGCGAGCCAGGCCATCGGCCTCGCGTCCGCCCCAGTTCTGGCGCCACATGTCAGGACCGGCATAGGTCGGCCGCACCACCTGGGTGTGGCAATAGGCACACCCCTCGGCGGCATAGACCTTTTGTCCATAGTCACTGGCCCCACGGCGTTGCAGGACCCGGTCAGGATAGGCGGTGAGTCCTCCCTCGACTTCCTCCCCTTCCCCGTAGGGAATGGGCGTGGCCTGCGATTGAGCCACGAAGGGAGCGACCACGAGAAAGTACCAGGGCAGGGCAAAGGAAATGGCCAATGCCGCGAGCAGTTTCCAGAAGTGATTTGAATTCATGAAAGCGTCGTAATCGGGATTCACGTGGTCCTCACTGAACGCCAGCCGCGGCTCTCGCGCTGGTGGCTTCTCCCGGCTCGGCGTGAATCAAGGTCGGTCCCGTCGTCTTGCGTCCCTTGCCGAGGAACATCAAAGCAAGCTGCTGGAGGAAAACGAGGTTGGACCAAGTGATGAGGGCCCAGGCCGCGCAACGGCCCACCATGTAGGCTCCGGCGTTGTCCACAGAGATCGAGAAATCGTCATAGCGGACGAGGTCTCCACCCTGGGCAATGCCCCCGATGAGCATGGTCGCCAGCATGGTGATGATGCCATAGGTGCTGAACCAGAAGTGGGTCCGAATCCTCTTGCCCGAAGGCCACTCCGCGCGCGTGATGCGGGGCACGATGAAGTAGAAGGCCCCGAACATCGTCATGGAGAAGAAGCCGTAGAAGGCCAGGGTGTCGAGTCCCACGAGGAAGTGGCTGAACTGGAGATAGCGTCCGAACACAAAGGTGGAGGACAGGGCCGAGAGCACGGCGTAGGCGGCCAGCATCAGCATCCCCACGACGGTGAAGCGCAGGGAGGGGCTGTATTCCCACATCTTGCTGCAGCCCTTGAGGGTCAGCATGAGGTTGGCCACGGTCAGAAGAATGCCGATGATGATGAAGATGGCGGCGGCGCTGCTGATCCCGGGGATCCAGGCCTGGAAGGGGCCGCCCAGATAGCGGGAGAATCCCGTCCACCCCGCCAGGATCGCGAGGATCCAGAAGCTGGCCTGCGCCAGGGTATAGCTGTAGATGGGCCGACCCGAGATCTTCGGCACGATGTAGTAGGCCACGCCCAGGGCGATCGGCGCGAACCAGAAGTAGATCAGGTTCGAAATGTACCAGGCATCAGTCCCCGCGGCCTGAACCGGAGCAGAGCCCTTGTTGATGAGGAAGTTCGCCGTAAGGAAGATCCAGGGGAACCACACCGCCGCGCCGATGAGGTAGAGCTCGGAAATGTAGAACAGCGAGTTGCGGCGCGCCTGGTACATGGGCACCAACCACAGCACGCAGAGGGCGTAGGAGATTGCGAAAACCGGCCAGAGCCAGCCCGGGAAGTCGAGGAGCGGAATGGAGCGGCTGGCCCCGAACCAGATGGCGACCACCGCCACGAGCACGCCAAAGTTCCAGAGGTGGCCGGCGACGACGACGGCCACGGGATGCTCGATGCGGGAGCGCGTCAGACGGGCCATCAGCCAGAGCATGACGCCAATCCCCGCCTGCATGGCCCAGCCATAGACCAGCGTCGTGGTGTGCACGGGAAAAAGGCGGCCATAACCAAAGAGGGCACAGCCCTCGAGAAACCCGGGCCAGCGCAGCTTCGCCGAGCTCAGGAGCCCAAAGGCCGCGGCCACGAAGAGCCATGCCGCCGCACTGGTGAAGAAGAACATCACCGGATAGCGCGCCGAACGGTCGATCTCAGCCCGCGCTTGCAATTCCTCCGGAGTGGGTTGTGGCACTGTCATAGGGGTACTCAAATTCGCTTCGCCAGATTAGTTTTGGGCAGG
>CAZKGI010000046.1:0-27896 GCA_964552315.1 uncultured Akkermansia sp.
AACGGGGCTCGAGTGCCACCGGACGGGAGCGGCGCAGGGAAAGGTACGGGCCTGCGCCCCACAAATTTCCCTGACTCACGCACAAATTTGATTCCCATTTTCCCTCCAGAAGCGTAGCCATAGAGCATGAGCAAAAAAACATCCAAGCCCGCGAAGTCTGAGAAATCGTCGAAGAACCACCCCAAGGAGAGCGAGATCGTGAAGGCCCTGAAGGTGGCCTATGCCATGGAGTTGGAGACGGTGCAGAACTACATCGCTGCCTCGGTGAACCTGGACGGGGTCCGTTCGGACGTCATCAAGAAGGCCCTCGCTGCCGATATCACTGAAGAGTTGGGGCATGCCCAAACCCTGGCCAACCGAATCAAGACCATTGGCGGACAGGTGCCCGGAAGCTTTGAGCTCGAGCGCAACCAGAAGACCCTGCAGCCTCTCGCGGATACCACGGACATCGTCGGGGTCATCAAGGGAGTGATCGATGCCGAGGAAGCCGCCATCGCCCAATACAACAAGATCATCAAGATCAGCGATGGGGTCGACTACGTCACCCAGGATATGGCCATCACCCTGCTTTCGGGGGAAGAGGATCATCGTCGCGAGTTCGTTGGCTTCCTCAAGGAATACGAAAAGGATTCGTAAGGTCGTGCGTGATCGAGAGGTGGCTCGGCCCTCGCCCTTTCCACCCCTTCCCCGCTCCTGTTCTCACGCAGATCGGGGCTTGCCTTCCTTGGGGATACCGGGCATCCTCAGGTCCTGAACACTCATGAAACTGATCCCCTGCATCACCGCCGCCCTAGTGCTGTTCTCCCCCCTTCTCCGCGCCGAAGAGAAGCTGGAGCCCATCTTCAACGGCAAGGACCTCAGCGGCTGGAAGGCCCCTGAGAACAACATCTGGTATCTGGTCGAGGACGGGATCCTGCAATTGCGCAGCAGCCCGGACCAAACTGGCTCGGTGCTCTGGACGGAGAAGGAATATGAGAACTTCGTGCTGGAACTGGAATTCAAGTTCATCAGCGGAACGATCGACTCGGGGGTGCACGTCCGGGGGGAAGACCAGATCCAGATCGGGATTTCCGGCTCCCTCAAGCGCGACATGACGGCCTCCCCTTACATTCCCGGCAAGGGATACCCCGTGGAGGCGGAAGGCGTGGCCGAACTGCTCAAGGCCGATGATTGGAATCACATGCGCATCGAGGTCCGCGGGATGGAGTATGTGGTCTTTCTCAATGGCAAGAAGGTCATGACCTACACCAGCGACACGGGTAAACCCAAGGGCCCCATCGGTCTCCAGCTGCATGCCAAGCGGGACATGGCCATCGACTACCGCCATCTGAAGCTCGCCGAACTGTGAGGTGAGGTCTCTTGGCCTCCGGCCAGGGGGTGGGATCGACTTGAGCACCGCACTGCCCGACACAACTCATTTGGGGTGAGTGCTGGTCTCGAACTCGAACTGACCCCGCGGCGCCAGATTCTTCTGGGCAGCTTGGCCGGCTCCATTGTCCTGCTCATCCCGGTGGACGCCTGGTGGGCGGGGCTCCCCTGCTTCGGCCTCTGCCTATGGCTCGTCGCCACGGATCCCGAAAGGCGGCTGCGACGCCGTCTCGCCGTTTTGCTCGGCTGTATCGCCCTACTGGCGGCCTGCGACATCAATCCCTCGCTTTCCCCGGAGAACTTCCTCCAGGTGGGCCTGCCCTTCACTCTGGTGATCCTCCTGCCCCCGCTGGCCCTGCGGCTCTGGGGTGAGGAGGAGATCCTCCGCTACCGCTTCCTGCCACGGCGCTGGCGCCGCAGCGACTTGGCCTACACGATACTTTCGCTCCCCCTCGCCTGGATGGTGCTCCGGGGCTATGAATGGGGGAACCGGGAGCTCTTCAGCGACGAGCTCTTCCGCCATTGGACCCTGGGGGGCACCCCCGATCCCACCGAGATCCGCCGTCTCTTTCTCGGCATCAATCTCGTGGGCATCTGGGACGAGCTCTTTTTCATCAACACCGCCTTCGCCCTGCTGCGCAGCCTCTTCACTTTCCGGGTGGCCAATGCCGTTCAAGCAGTGCTATACACCGCGGTCCTCTTCGACATGGCCTTCACGGGTTGCGGCGTGCTCATCGTCTTCCTCTTCGCCTGGACGCAGGGGGCGATGTTCGAGAAGTCCGAGGGGCTCCTTTGGGTCCTCATCGTCCACCTGGTCGTCGACTACCTGCTCGTCGCCTTCATCGTGCAGACCTACTATCCGGACTACGGCCTCGATTTCCTCTGGCGAAAGGGCTTCTGAAAACCTGCCGCTTTCCTGGCAAACCCCTGGTCCATCAAGGCGACAAGGGACCATCCAAAAACAGTTCCGGCACTTGGTCGAGATGGGTGATCACCGCGTCGGCAAGCTCTGCCGCCTCCTCCACCGGGATCGCTCCGCTGCGGAAACTCGCCCTGTCCCCGGCGAACCAGCCCGTCCGCATGCCCGCCGCCCTCGCCGGGAGAACGTCCTTGGAGAAGTCATTTCCCAGGTAAAAGATCTCCTCCGCAGCCACCCCCAGCGCGGCCGCCTCCTCGACCAGGCGTAGAAAGAGGCGCGACGATGGCTTCCCCTCCCCGATTTCGTAGGAAAACACGCGCAGCTGGGGGTGAAAGCCCAGATCGTCCAGTGTCCCCCCAAAGAGTCCCTCAAAGAGAGCGAGGGTATAAAACTGGGCATTGGACACGATCCCAAGCAGGAAGCCAGCCTCGCGCAGGCGGATGAGCAATTCCGGGGCTCCCGGCATGGGCCAGGTGGGATGGACCCGGCATTCATGGCGCAGGATGAGCCATTCGATTTCCTGGCGCGAGATCGAGGCTCCCCCCAGAGAATTGAGCACTTCGCCCCAGACCTCCCGAATCTCGACCTCGGGATGATCCAGGCCGGCTTCTCGCGCCCTCCGGTGATGGTCTTCGATCACCTCGCGGAGGCGTATCCCGGAACCTGGCCAGCCTTCCATATCCGGCAAGGGCTCCTGACTCGGTGCCCCGGCGGAGGAAATCAACAAGGTGCCGTAAAGGTCGAAGACCACCGCCTTCACGCCTCTCAACCGAGGCCGTTTGGCCGTCATTCCCGTCGCTGTAATCCCCAAGGGGCGCATACAGGAGCGGACATGGGCAGCTTGGGGGGTCATGCGTTGCGCAGGAGATTGAGCCGGGCCGGATGCAGGAACTGTGCCAACACCTTTCGGGTGGGGAGATGCCCCACCTTGCCCAGGGGACTGAGGAGGACCCGCTCGTAGGCCTCGTCGAGCCGGGTGCCATATTGCTCCAAGCTGTAGACGCGCCGGATGAGCTCCCGGCGCTCTGCAATGTCGCGCTCGGAGTAAAGGGAGAGGCTGGGAATCCGAATCTGATCGAGCAGGCTGGGATCGGCGTGCAGCCTGCGGAGGATGCGCATCTGGAAGGTCTCGCCGAGGACTCCGAAGTCGATGCGGCCCTGGTGGCCCCAGGCTTTCAGCGTCTGTTTCACCGCGGAGCGAGGCAAGGGGCAGTCATAGGCCAGATAGGTGCGCCGCAGCATGGATTCCACCGCAGACGAGAGCTCGCCCTCGTCGATCCATTCGATGGGCACGTCGATGCGCTGGTAGAGATTGCCGAGGTGAATGCCGTTGGCTTCGAAATCGCGGGTGATTTCGGGCAAATCCCGCCCCATCATCGGCTTGCCCACCATCCAGGGTTCGAGGAAGACCAAGCCGAAGCCCTCGGCGATGCTGGTTGTGACGATGAAATCGGCCCAGCCGAGGAGGTCGAAAAAGGGATATCCCCCCTCGTCCGCCAATCCCAGGCGCACGGGAAGCTCCAGCTCCTCAGCCAGGGCGGCCCACTGATCGTGCATCGCCTGCCATTCCGCGTTCTCCGGACGCATGCTGGTCGCGAAATCGACGCGATCGCCGTAGATCAAGGCCAGCAGCAGGATCTCGCCGATGTTTTTTCTCCGGATGCCCCGCGTCGGGTAGAAGGCGAAGAGCTTGTCCCGGGAAAAGGGCCGGTCCTGGGGGCGCGTCTTGACGGCGATCTCGGGAATGGGATTGGGCAGGACGTGCAAGTTGGACGAGCGGATCCCCGCGGCCCGGAGAAAGTCGTGGTCGCGCTGATTGATCGTGGCGTAGTGAATCTGTCGCGCCGTGGGATAAAGCGTTTCCTCAAAGAGCTTCGGCGAATCGAAAAAGGAGCGCTGGGTCGAGTAGTTTCCGGGCCGCCCGTCCTCGGGAAAGTCGTGGATCTGCAAGAGCGCCCGCTCCCCCCGGGAGGCCAGCTCGCGGATCACGCTGGGCAGCAGGACATTCTTGGCCAAGGTGGGATTGTGGAAGTGCCAGAGATCGGGAGGTCCGCCCAACTGGGCCTGGGCCTCGCGCTGGAGGAGGTCGGCCAGGCTCTCGGCCACGACGGTGCTGCCGCTGCGACGATAGTTCAGGGCGGGCACCACGCGGACCCCTTCGCTGGAGGCGCCCGGAGGGGGGAGTTCCCCGGAGAGAATCGCCACCTTGTCCCCCTTTGCCACCAGGGCCTCGCGGGCGGCCTCGAGCACTCTCGAGACGCCGCCGCGGCGGAGGTGGTAGTGGACCATTGCCACTCGACGATGCCCGTTATCTGCCATGACGCTCCCGGTACTCGGGCAAGGTAATCATGGGTGGACGTTCTTCCTCTACAATTTCGTGAACGACTTGCTCATAGCGCCGGCCCTCGGCCTGAAACTGGCGATAGAGCCCGCTCAAGTCGGGCAGGTCCCTGACCAGGCCATAGTGGCGCAGGCGCTTGAGGAAGGTCTGGAGGATGCCAAAGGCCATGCGGCCGAGATCGGCGGTGGCCTGGTTGCGGTGCACCCGGTTGTCGAGGTCCGTCTGGGCAAAGGCGTCGAGCCCGCTGCTCTGGTAGAGGTCGATAAGGTGGGAGGTTTCCACCCCGTAGCCGATGGGAAAGGGCAGGCGCTCCAGCACCTCGCGGCGTACCGCGTACTCCCCGGACAGGGGCTGCATCAGGGCGGTCAGCTCGGGAAAAAACATGGAGAAAAGCGGGCGCACCAGGATCTCCGTGACTCTCCCTCCCCCGGAGGGCCTCAGGTCATCGGAGACCGCCAAGGGGCGATCGTAAAAGGCCTTCACATACTGGATCTCGGGGCGGTAGATCAAGGGAGCGACCAAGGCGCTGGCGAACTTGGCGTGGATGTTCTTGATGTCGGCATCCACGTAACAAATGATGTCGCCCCGCAGCTGGTGAATGGCTTTCCAGAGGTTCTCGCCCTTGCCCGGCTTGGATCCATACTGCGGCAGAATTTCCGAGGCCAGGTAGGTGTCGGCCCCGTAGCTGGCCGCGATTTCCAGAGTGCGGTCGCTGGATCCCGAATCGACCACGGCGATCTCATCGAGGAGCGGATAGCGGTCCATCAGCTCGCTTTTGAAGACAATGATCTCCTTGCCGATGGTTTTCTCCTCGTTCAGCGTGGGGATGCACAGGCTGATGCTTAGACCGGCTTCGCGCTTGGCTCGCACCAGCTCCTGCATGTCCCAGAACTCGCTGTGGTGAAAGGTGTTCGTCTCCAACCAGCGGGAGATGCGTTGATCTAGGGGCGACATGCAAAGGGCTTAGGCAAGCTCGTGGGTATCGAGGAAGGAAAGCAGGCTGACGACCTGGGCGAGCCCGTCAAAGATGGGGTCGAGTTGGATCGATTCCGTGGGGGTGTGGCGATTCTCCGCTCGACTGATGCCGAGGGTCAACGCCGGGATGCCGTGCTCGAGCAAGAGGGAGAGTTCCGAGACACTCGGGGACACGTGGGTGGAGACACTCAGCTGGCGCAGCACGCCCTTCGCCTCGCGCACGAGAGGATGGGAGACCCCCAGGTTTCCAGGACGGCGGTGGGCGATCATTTCCATCCGGATCTTCATCCCGGTGTCGTGGAAGTGATGAGCCAGGCTTTCGACGAGGGCGGCGATCTCGGTCTCGATGCGGGCGACGCGTCCAGATCGCCGGCTGCACACCTCGAAACGCAAGATGCCCTGTCGCGGGGGGATGCCATGTCCGGATCCCGCCGCCAGAGAACCAATCAGCACGCGGACCTCTCCTTCCTCCCGGGCATCCATCTCTTGGAGATGCTGCACCAGCTCGGCCAGGACGCGCAGCACGAGGGTGTCGTCGGACCCGTCCGGCACCTGGATCTCGATCTCGCCCCGGGCCACGCCCAGGCTGGAGTAGCTGAGGCGGCCCAATTCGGCCCCCTCCAGGCAAAGCGCGGCCGCGATGGGCAATCCGGAATGCTCGAGGAAAAAGCGCATTCCCCCCAGATTGCCCCGCCCCAGGCTACGCGTGCAGCCCAGAAACACGAGATCGGCAGAAAAACTCAAGCCCAACTCCTCAAGGATCAGGGGCAGCGAGGCTAGGGCCGCGACGCCCAGAGCGTTGTCCGCGAGACCGCGGCCTGTCATGCTCCCCACGCCGACGGTCACCGTGTGGTCTTCGCTTTCCGGCCAGATCTTGTCGATTGGGGCCAAGACCAAGAGATTTCGCCCGCCCTGGCATCCCGCCCGCACCCCCGCCACATTGCCGGCCTGGTCGAGAGAGATGTTAGACAGTCCCGCCTCCGTAAAACGATCGCTGAGAAATTGGGCGATGCGGCGCTCCCGTCCCGTGGGGGCGGGAATTTCTCCGGCCATGACCAAGTTCGCGAAAAGGATCTCGCGCAGATTGCGGAGCTTCTCGCGGTAAAGGCCGGCGTCGCGGCCGGGGGTCGCTCTGGCGGTGTCCGGGGGCATGGAGTGCTTACCCCGGGAACCTATGGCCGGAGACGCGACCGACAAGCTGGAAAGGTGGGCTTTCGTCTCTTCCTGCCCAATTCCCCAATCACGCCCCCTGGGGATACCTAGGACGGGGGAATGGCGACTCCCGCCAAGCGTCGCGCGTAGTCGAGGGTGTCGATTTCGTCGATCCCCTTGTCCCGCCGAATGGCGCGGATGCGCGGGAACCGCAGGGCCAAACCCGAGTCGTGCCGCTGGCTCGGCCGGATCGAATCAAAGGCGACCTCGAGGACCGTGTCTGGCTCGAGGACGTGCACGCCGCGACGCTTCTCCAGAGTTCGTTCACGGAAATGGGCCGTCAGGGCCTCAATCTCCTCATCACTCAAGCCCGAGTAGGCCTTGCCAATGACCCGCAAGGCCCCGGTGGCCTCGTCCCGGACAGCAAAGGTGTAGTCGCTCAAGACATGGGCGCGTTTCCCATGCCCCTGCTGGGCGCGCACGACCACGACATCCAGCGTGGGCAGGACTTCCTTCAGCTTCAGCCACTGCTGCCCGCGACGTCCCGGCAGGTAACGACTCTCCGGATCCTTGGCCATCAGCCCTTCCTGATGGCGACGTCGCGCCAGGCGCAGGGCCTCCTCGATTTCCCCCACGTCCCCGGCGCGAGTGAGCTCGGAGAGCACAAAGGCCTCGGGCAGGCACAGAGACTCGAGGGCGGACCGTCGTTCCCGCAGGGGACGCTCTAGCCACCCTTCCCCATCCAGCCCGAGGAGATCGAAGGCGACAAAGCGCACCGGCACCGCCGCCCCGAAAAAGAGATCTCCCTGATCCAGTCGCTGGTCGCGGCGCCCCAAGCGCTTCTGCAGGTCGAAGAAGCTGAGTCGTCGCCCCTCGGCGAAGGCGATGATTTCCCCGTCGAGGATGAGATCCCGGTCCAGGCTCATGGCCGCGGCGACGAGCTCGGGAAACTCCTGCTCGAGCGGTCGAAGGTCGCGTGAGTAAAGCGCCGCCTCCCCGCCGCGGCAATGGAGCTGGGCTCGAATCCCGTCATACTTGTCCTCCAGCCAGACCGGCCCAGAGGCCCCCAGACGTTCGAATATCTCGGCGGCGGACTGCCCGGGACTGGCCAGCATCACCCGCAGCGGCGTGAACCAGGTCACTTGGGCTCCTTCCAGGGTGTTGGCGCGGGCCATCCGGGCCACTTCCCCGAGATCCCCGCGGAGCTGGTGGGCCTCGCGAACCGCCGCGAGGGGGCGCGTGAAGGCCTCGGCAACGCCTTCCTCAAGCAGTCCTTCCTTCAGGCCGATGCGCAGGTCTCCCAGCAGCATCCCCGCGAGAACAGCAGCCTCGGATGGATGCAGGCTCCCCAGGAGCTCGCGGAGACGACGCAGCTTGTCGAGGGCTCCGGAGGCGTCCGCCAAAGCCGCCAGGGCCTCCGCCATGGACTCCAGGGATTGGGGCCTCGCATGGGTGTTGCCTTGCAGCACCAGAGCGGTGGTCCTCGCCGGATCTCCCAGCTCCGAGGCCAATTGGCGGAGACGAGCCGCATTCCAGCCGCTCAATTCGATCAAGGCTTGGCGCCACAGGGCCCAGCCAATGGCGAGCGGTCGTCTCGAGGGAGACCTCGGCAAGGGGCGTCCTGACAAAAAGCGAACCGCCCAGGGCAACTCCGCCTCGGAGAGGGGGCGCAGGTAGGTGGCGAGCAGCGCCCGCTTTTTCGTTTTCCCACTGGCGGCCGCGATCTCTTCGCAGAGTCGGGTGAAGCGCCCGAAACCCGAGTCCGGGAGGGGCTCTGCCTCCATCGACTGTGACGTGGGGGGCCCAGGCGCGGTCCCGTCAAAGCGCACCGTCCTGCCCGCGTGGGCCAGGTCGTCGAACTCCAGTTGGGTTTCGCCGACGAGGGGCCAGGCCTCGCGTCCGCGGCGGCGCAAGTCGGCGGCAAACTCCTTTGCGAATCCATGGATCGTCCCAATGCGAGACGGGTTCACCGCCTCGACCAAAGCCAGGAGTTCGTCGTAGTCGGCGTGGTCGGAGATCGCAAAGACCTCGTCGCACTGATATCGATAACGGGCCCCGGGCTCGAGAGCCCAACCGCTCACCATGGCCAGGCGGACCTTGTCCTTGAGGCGTCGGACCGCCACACTGCGTCCGGCACTCGGCGGCAGAATCACGACCTTGCCTTGGGGACTGTGCTCCTTGGGGGAAAAAGGCTCGCAGGGAGGCAACTCATAGCCGAGACGCATCATCGCCTCATTCATCTTGGCCACCGAGTCGTGAACCTGAAAGGCCAGGTCAGGCGCCCGTTGGTGCATCTCGAGCAGAATCTCCTGAGCCTTGCCCAAGGCATAGGCCATCAACAGGGGAACAAGCCCCTCCTCAAGGCATTCGCGGGCAAAATCGACCAAGGACGACCAGACCAGCAAGGCCGCGGGAAAGCGATATTTCGGCAGGCCGAAGGTCGTCTCCATGATGAGCCAGTCCGCCTGACAAGGCCTCGCCGTTTCCGCCCCCGCGCCCGCTCGCATTTTGAAATCCCCCGTGTGGAGGAGACGGTGTCCATCCTTGAGATTCTCGACCAGTAGCATGGCCGAGCCGGCAATGTGCCCCGCAGGCCGGAGCTCCAGCCGATGCCCCTGGTGGACGAGGCTCTCTCCAAAGTCCAGGTCAAGAAACTCGGCCCGCTGGGCCGTGCTTCCATAGCGGGCCTCGATCAGCAGTCGGGTCGGCTTTGAACAGAGAATGCGCCGATGCGGGGCGAAATGGTCGGCATGGGCATGCGAGACAAAGGCAAAATCGCGCGGCCGATGGGGATCCAGCCACAATCCCAGCGCGGGCAGGACGGCGTCGGTTCCGTTGAGGCGGAGGATCTGGGAGTCATCCGATTTCATGGCCACAGCCTAACGATACCCGTCTGGCCCCTCATTGCTCGACAAAAGGCGCCAGGGATCCCCTCGCCCGCTGTGCCTATTGACCGCAAGCCAGCAGAATCCCGGCCGCCTTGTGTAGGGTTTCTTCCCACTCCCGCTCCGGATCGGAGTCCGCCACAATGCCGGCTCCGGCGTGAAAATGAATGAGGTCCCTTTCCGCCACCAGGGTGCGAATGGCGATGTTGAAACGACATTCCCCATTGTAGCCGAAGCCCCCGATCGTGCCCGTGTAGAGGCCGCGCGGCCCCCTCTCCAGTTCCGCGATGATTTCCCGGGCCCGCTTCTTGGGAGCCCCGGTGATGCTGCCTCCGGGGAAGCAGGCGCGCAGCGCACGGATCGGGTCGACCTCGCGCCGCAGCACGCCCTCCACCGTCGAGACGAGGTGAAAGACCTGGGCATAGCGCTCCAGCTTCAGCAATTCCACCGCCGCCACCGATCCGTATTCGCAGACCTGGCCAAGGTCGTTGCGTTCCAAATCGGTGATCATGACCAGCTCGGCGATCTCCTTCTGGGAGGTCAGGAGATCGTAGGCGGACTTTTCATCCTCCCCGCGATCGCGAAAACGCGGGCGCGTCCCCTTGATGGGGCGCGTCCGTATGGTGCGTCCGCTGAGGCAGAGAAACTCCTCGGGCGAGGAGGACATCGCCACGCGCGTGCCCAGATCAACATAGGCGGCGTGGGGCGCCGGAGAAATCTCCCGCAGGCGGAGATAAAGGGCGAAGGGATCCCAATTCTCCGGCCGCGGGGCGGTGAATTGATGGGCCAGGTTGACCTGGTAAATGTCCCCCGCCGCGATGTAGTCGAGCGCCCGGCCAACGGCCTCGGCATAGGCCTGCCGCGTCATCCCGGCCTCGAATTGGAGGCGGGGCAGGCTTGTGGGGCCTACGTCTTTGCGGCGTGCGGCGGCGAGCTCCCCCTCTCCCGACCAGATCTCTCGACGATGGTCGTAGAGCAGGTACTCGCGGTAGTCGCCAAAGACAAAATCGCCCTCGTAATCGACAACCCCGTAAAGCCCGGCTCCCGGAAACCCGAGGTCCGGAGTCAGGGCTTCGGAACACCGGAATTTCAAATAATGCTGCCGGAGCTGCTCGAAATCCGTCTCGCAAAAGAGGTTCCCCTCAAGGCGTTGGCTGGGGCGCGCTGCTAGCAGGGAGAACTGCGGCCCCTCCGTGGGGCCGTTGCCGCCCTCCCCCGCGGACGAGGAATCGAGCCAGAGAAATCCTGGCAAGTGTTTGAGCTGAGCGGCCACTTCGGCCGGGCTCAGGCCTTGCAAACTCGAGACGAGTGGCGGTGCGATCCGGAGCATGGCCAGTACTTCGCCTCACAGGTCCTCGTAGGGAATCGAGAAGGTGTCCCCGTCCTCCATGCGACCACTCCGCAAGCCCTTGAGAAACCAGCGCATCCTCTGTTCCGAGCTGCCATGGGTGAAGGCATCGGGCACGACGCGCCCCTGCATCTGCTTCTGAAGGCGGTCATCCCCAATGGCATTGGCGGCAGTCATGGCCTCCTCGATGTCCCCCTCCTCGAGGATTTGCCAGCGCTTTTCCGCATGATGCGCCCACACCCCGGCGAGGAAATCGGCCTGAAGCTCGAGTCGCACGGAGGCGCGATTGTATTCGGCGGTGGGGACCCGGCCTCTCAGGCGGTGCACCTGATCCGTGAAGCCGAGCAAATTTTGCACATGATGGCCGACTTCGTGCGCCAAGACGTAGGCATAGGCAAAGTCTCCGCCGGCGCGGAAGCGGTGGCGCATCTCCTCAAAGAAACTGACGTCCAGATAGACGGTGCGGTCGTAGGGCAGGTAAAAGGGCCCTGTGGCGGCAGAGGCGACGCCCCCGGGATAAGGCGTCTGGCCGGTGAAGAGGACGAGTCGCGAGGGCTCGTAGCGACGTCCGCGTTCCGCAAACAGGGCGCTCCAGACCTCCTCCGTATCCGCCTTGAGGGTGCGAACGAAGGCCCCCACCTCGTCGTTGACATCGCCTGCGCCCGAAGGCGTCTCGACCCGGGTCGGACTCCCTTCGCGGGAACCGTCCAGTTGGCTCACGGTTTCCAGGAGCTGCAGCGGATCGGCATTGAAGAGGAAGGCGAAGACCAGCACGAGGACCAGGGTGCCGCAGCCTCCACCGATCGCCACGGGGCGACCTCCGGCCGAGGCGAGCATGCCTCCCCCGCGACGGTCTTCCACGTTCGAGCTTTGACGTCGTCCTTTCCAGCGCATGGCACGTCGGGGAGGCGAAAGGCTTGTCGGGCCGAGAACCTCACTGCAAGGATACCGGAGCCGCCCGACTTGGCAAAGGGACAAACGAGTCTCGCCAAAAATTCCCGATGGCGTGAGTCATCAAAGGAAGGGCTTTTTGACCACCAGGGCCGGAAAGGTCCGCTCGCGAATCGAAACGAGCAGTTCCGTGCCGATGCGGCTCCACTCGACCGGAAGGTAGGCCAAACCAATGCCACAGCCCAAGCTCGGGGACAGCGTGCCACTGCTCAATTCACCGATGGGCTCGCCTCCCTCCGGCGGGAGCACGGCATAACCGTGTCTCAGGGGCGGCGCCTTGTCGGCCAGGCGAAGGGCGCAGAGCCGCGTGGGCAGGCCAGCCGCCTTCTGGGCCGCCAGGGCCTCTCGACCGAGAAAGCCGCCCGGCTTGTCCAGCTTGACGAAGAAGCCCAGCCCTGCCTCCAGCGCGCTGTGTGACTCGTCGAGGTCATTCCCATACAGGGGGTAGGCCTTTTCCAAGCGCAGGGTGTCTCTCGCTCCGAGGCCGCAGGGAACGGCGCCCGCGTCCAGAAAGCGATCAAACCAGGCTCCGATCTCGTCAACTGGGGCGAAAAGCTCGAACCCCTCTTCACCGGTGTATCCCGTGCGGCAAAGCTTCGCCCCTCCATCCATCTCCCGCAGGTGGTTCCGGGGAGGCAGCGGCTCGGACGGCACCAAGCGGTTCCAAATCGACACGCTCTCCGGCCCCTGCACGGCCACGGCCCCGTAGAGGGAGGAACGGTCGTGAAGCGCAACGCGCGCTGGGCCCAAATGACTCTGCAGCCAACGATGGTCCGCATCGACCCGCGAGGCATTGACCACGAGGAAGTAATGCTGTTCCCCCGTCCGGTAGACGATGAGGTCGTCAATCACGCCGCCAGCTTCGTTGAGCAGGAGAGTGTATTGCCCTTCCCCCACCTTCAGTGCCGCAAGGTCGTTGCTGAGCAGCGCGTTCAGCCAGCTCGTCGCCTCTTCCCCTGAGACTTCCAACTGCCCCATGTGGGAAATGTCAAAGGTCCCGACGGCGCTGCGCACGGCGCGGTGCTCGGTGACGATGCCCTGGTACTGGATGGGCATTTCCCAGCCCGCAAATGGGAGCAGGCGGGCTCCCAGGGCGAGATGGCGATCGTACAAGGGGGTGCGGAGCATGCATTCTGAGCTTAAGCGTGCCCCCCTTGTTGTCAACGCTCCGCAGCCCCTGCCATCTTCGCCATCTTCATTGCGCTGACAATCCGGCTCGATAGCGTTTGAAATCCCCCGGTTTGTCCGCACCTTCCCCGCAATGAGTTATGAAACTGGCTCCCGTCTGCTCGATCGCCTTGAACGCCGTCTCGGCCACCTGGCCCTGTCGGGCCTCCTGCGCTGGGTGGCGGTCTTCCAGTTTCTGACCTGGCTCCTCTCCCTCTTCTCACCCGATTTCCTGAATTGGCTGGCCTATGATCTCTCGGCCATCTATGGAGGCCAGGTGTGGCGGCTCGCATCCTGGGTGATCTTTCCCGCGTCGACCAATCCGCTTTTCGTCCTCTTTGCCCTCTTCTTTCTCTTCTACATCAACGATGGGCTGGAATCCGAATGGGGCAGCTTTCGCTTGAACCTCTACGTCTTCGCCAGCGTGGCCATCCTGGCCCTCCTGGGGCTGACGCCCCTCGGCCCCATTGCCGCCCTGCTCTTCAATCACCTCTTCTATACCTCGACCTTCCTGGCCTTCGCGACCCTCTTCCCGAACCATGTCATCTATCTGCTGGGCATCATCCCCCTCAAGGCGAAGTGGCTGGGCTGGGCCAACGTGGCCCTCCTGAGTGCCACCGTGCTGGGCAGCCAGATCCCTCTGCTGCTCGCGCTCATCGTGATCCTTGGTTTGACCCCCTACTTCCTGACCTTTGCTCCCGGCTTTCTCCAAAAGTACCGTCGCGAGGCCCGGGCCAAGGTTCATCGCCATCAATTTCAAACGGAAGCGCCCACGAAGGAAGGGGCCTTCCACGAATGCGAGGACTGCGGGGCTACGGAAATCACCCATCCCGAGCGCGAATTCCGCGTCTCCCCGGACGGACGGGAACGCTGCAACGCCTGCCGTCAAGCTTCCTGAAGACGGGCGGGGGCGGCCTGGCGATGCCCTAAAGGAGGCCCCATCGTCAGCTTCGGCAGAGGCCGCCATCAGCGGCCTGCGAAAGCTTGTCCACCTTCGGTGGGTGACCTCTGGGAACTTAGACGTCCGCGTATTGGGACTGGTAAACTTCGGGACGCCGGCTCAGATAGATGCGGCGAGCGCCCCAGCCCAATCCCGCCAGGAGCAAGAGCCCGAGGGTCAGGTAAATGTAAGTCCAGTCCATGGGCAGTTGCGTCTGCGCGACAATGGACTCGGAGGGTGGCGAGCTGCGGCCTTCCTCGGTCACCATGACGACGCGGAACTCGTATTGGGTCATGGGTCGAAGCTGGGACACTTTGGCTTTGACGAGACGGTCAATTTGCTCGATCTCCACGGCCCGGTAGGGAGTCCAGACATTCTCGGGCAAGCCCTTCTCCAGGTCGACGAACATGCCTCGGACCTCGAGCTCGTAGCTGGCCTTGCCTGAATACCGCGGCGCCGTCCAGCCCAGGAGGAGGGAATCGTCATCGGCCCCCAGGACGGTGATGTCCTCGGGCCGCCTCAGGGCCATGTCGATGTCGCGGGAGACTAGCGACTTCACTTCCAGGGCCGCTATCGGATCCTGGGACTCCCAGGAGGATTCGTCCCAGGCAGAGGTGGCCTTCGAGCCCACCGAGCTGCCCTGCGGAACTGCGGGAGCCAGTGCAGCCCCCTCCCCGTCACTGGATTCCGCGTCGCGGCCCACGCTCGCCTGAGTTCCACCACCCAAGCGGAAGCCCTTGGGAGGAAGATTCAGTGCCGCGGATCTCCCCGCATTGGAGGGCGCGCCTTCCGGGGCGATGACGTTGGCCAGCAGGCGAATGGGAATGCTCCGCTCCTGTCCCGTCACCCGCATCGTCACATCGAGGGGTCCTCGACTGGCGGCGGGAGGAAAGAGGCCAATGGAGAGCTCCACTGCGGAAAGCGGGGCGAGCATCGGCCCCGGATTGGTGAGCAGGCGAAAGGGCTCGGGCACGTGGAACTCCAGGGGCACGCCCACGCCGCCCCGATTGGTGACCTTGATGCTGCGCTCCAGCGAACGCCCTGCCTCGACCTTCCCGAAATTGATGATTTCCGAGGAGATGGATCCGCTGACCTCGACCTCAAGGCGGGCAGGTACCACGGCGGCCACGACGCGCACGGACTTGGCATAACCATTGTCCAAGGCGAATTCCACGGTGCCGTCGAAGGGGGCGGTGTCTTGGGTCCCCAGCTTCACCGGAATCCGGGTCACTTCCCCGGGCGCCAGGCGATAGCCCTCGAGCATGTGTTCCTGCAGGCGCGTGCTGGCCCGAGCTTTCACCAGGAGCGGTTGCGATCCGGTCGCGCTTAGCTGGATTTCGCCACGGCGCTCCCCGCTCTGCTCATCGAGCACCAGCTCCACCGCTTCGGCGACCACCTGAAAGGGATCGGCGCCCACGCCGAGCAGTTTGGTGGTTCCGGACTTGCTGCGGCTGAAACTGAGGAAATAGCTCGTCTCGCCCATCAGCTCGGGACGAAACGCCACCTTGAGCACTCGGGCCCCGCGCGGTCCCAGGGACAGTTTTCCATCGGCGGGATCGACGAGATGCCAGGGAGGACTGAGGAAGATCTGGCGCTCCATCTGGCCGTTGCCGAGATTGCGCACGGTCAATTCGCGCACCGCCTCGCCGCCGATCATCACTTCGCCGAAATCGAGCTCAGCGGGTGCCTGAATCTCCGTCTTCAGGTCGACGATGTCGATGTCATAGCGCACTGCCGAGGAGTACCTTCCTCCGCGATAGCGCACCGCAAAGGAGAAGACATCGCTGGTCGCGCTGGACGAGGGGTCGGCCCAGTAGGTCACGATGGCCTTGTTTCTCTCGTTGGGCTTGCTGACGAGGGAAACGATCTTTCCCGCGGCGGGGAAGGTGCGAATGAGAAATTCCACCGTGGCACCGGGGGTCTTGGATTCGGCGCGGATCTCGAAAGTGACCTCGTGCCCCTTCATCACCTCGACACGTCCCGTCACCGGCACGGGAACGCCGATCTCATCTTCGGTCTGGGCACGGGGGGCTTCCGTCTTGCGGTTGAACAAACCGCCTCCGTTGAACAATTGGGCCTGGAGGCTGCCGCTCGCGAGCAGGCTCGTGAGACACCACATCACCGCCAAGCACCGGCCGTCGATCAGGAGGGGTCGCTTCATCATCCGCATGTTCCAAGCCATTTCCAATTCTCGGTTCCAGACTCGGAGAGGGGGCTCAGCATACACCCAATCAGCGCTTTTCCCAAGTTCATTCCAAGGGGAGCCCCCGCAGGCGTCGTCGCAGCAGGTCGAGGGCTAGTCGCGTGACCCGTTGCTTGAAGCTGATCCGATCCACGGGAAAGAAGTAGCGCTTGGAGAAGATCGCCTCGCCGCGGGTCGCCAGGGCCACATGCACCGTGCCCACGGGTTTGTCCTCGGTCCCGCCACCGGGACCGGCAATGCCGCTGACGGCAATGGCATGATCCGCTCCGCTCGCCTTCAGGCATCCCTGGGCCATGGCCTCGACCACGGCCCGGCTCACGGCGCCGTGTATCTTCAGGAGCTCCTCGCTCACACCGAGCAGCTGGGATTTGGCGTCGTTGGAGTAGGTGACGTAGCCCTGGGAAAAGACGGCACTGGATCCCGGCACGTCGGTGATGGTGCTGGCGATCAAGCCCCCGGTACAGCTCTCCGCCGTGGCCACCCGCTGCTGCCTCTCGGTCAGCAGGCGCACCGCCACTTCCTCGAGCGAGCTTTCACTTTCGACGACGATCTCGCGGTAAAACTCGCGGCGCACCACGATGGCGGCCGCCTCCACCGTGGTTTCGCGCCCCACCAGGCGCAGGTCCACCTCGCCGAGGCGGGCGCAGTAGCCCAATTCCAGGCCCTCGAGACCCGCGAGGAGCGGCTCCAGGATGCTGGCGAGATTGGATTCGCCCACCCCGTGCAGGCGAAAGTTTTTCCATACCGGCGCCGGCTCGGACCGCTCAATCAGTTTCTCGAGCAGCGGGCGCACCTGCTGTGCATACATGGGCTCCAGCTCACGGGGAGGGCCCGGCAGGAGAAACAAATGCGGGGATCCCGCCGACCGATCCGGAGGCAGGTAGAGGCCGGGAGCGGTGCCATGGGCATTCTCCAGGACCACCGCCCCCTCGGGGACCAAGGCCTGACGGTCGTTGGCGGCGTTCTGCTGCAAGCCCCGGGCGCGAAAACGCGCGTGGATGCTGGCCAGAACGCCGGGGTCTAGGCGCAGGGGACGCTCCAGCATCTCGGCCACGATATCGCGGGTGATGTCGTCGCTGGTCGGCCCCAGGCCGCCGGTGACCAGCAGGACCTCACAGCGGGGAAAAGCCTCCTGCAGGGCCTCGCGGATGGCCTCCCCGTCGGGGACGGTGGTTTGGCGCTGCAAGCGCAGGCCGAGTTTGAAGAGCTCGCGTCCAAAATAGGCCACGTGGGTGTTCACCACTTGACCGAGCAGCAGCTCGGTCCCCGTATTGACGACTTCGAGGCGCATGGCGGGAAAATCGCTATCCGCAACTCGCGTCTCTCCTCATTCGACAGCCCCGGCCTCGCCCGCGCTGACGGGCGGCGTGGGGAGAAAATCGAGAGGCACGCGAGGGGCGTCTGACCAGAGATCCTCGAGACGGTAGAGATCGCGAAGCTCTTCGTGGAAAATGTGCACAACGACATCCACGTAATCGATCACGATCCACAGGCTGCTGGCGTCGCCGTCGGCGGATCGCGGACTTTCGCCCAGCTGTTCCTCGGCTTTGTGGCGGATGTCCCGCGCCGCGGCCTTCAAGTGCGGCACCGAAGTGGCCGTGCAGATCACAAAGTAATCGGCAATGTTCGATATCCCGCGCAGGTCGAGCACCACGATCTCCTCGGCTTGGATATCGTCAGCGATCTTGGCGCAGGTCTTGGCAATGGTAAGGGCGTCGGTCAAAAGCGTCTCAAGCCGGGTCGGGGCCAAGGCAAGTTGCCGGACTTTCGCCACTTCGCAAATGGCAATTCGCCGGATCAGCCCGGTGCTTTTCAGGAGGACAAGCAACGGCACTTGAACTCCGCAGCGTTCCCGGCGACTTTCCCGAAGATGAAATCCACCTCCTTACTTTGCCTTGTCCTATCGAGCGCCCTGCTCCTCGGGGGATGCCGTTCCCTCGATTCCCGCACCCAGCGTTTGAACCTCGGCATGACGAAGGACCAGACGGTCTCCCTGCTGGGCCGCGACTACAAAACGGTCGGCGCCCGCGAAACGCCGGATGCCCGCAAGATCGAGGTGATACGCTACGATGACCCGAAATACGGGGAGCTGCTGCTCTACTTCCGGGACAACAAGCTCGTCCAGTGGGGGGACATCCGTATTCTGGACAACATGCCGGAAACCTTCCGCTGATCCTTCCCTCCTGCCCCGGACGATCCCCACTTGCTCCGGATCGGGCGCCGTGCTAAGCGTGCCCCTTTCCGCGCATGGTGGGCATCGAGGACATCCAAATCATCGGAGACGAAGTGGCGATCCGCTGGAAGGACGCCACCGAGAGCTATTTCAAGATGGACCTGCTCCGCGCGCTTTCCCCCAGCGCGGAAACGGCGGGAGAGCGCGATCTCCTCGGGCAGGACATCAGCGGCCACGAGCGCGACCGCGATTTCACCGGCGTCCGCGTGCTCGGCTGGAACTGGGTGGGCAACTACGCCATCCAATTCCGCTTCTCCGACGGGCACAACACGGGCATTTACTCCTTCGACTATCTGAGGGAAAAATCAGAATAAGTCATTGTCACACTTTTACCAATAGCATTCCTACCCGCTCCCTTTTCTCGACATGATTCCCAACGTCCTCGCCGAACGCTACGCCACCGCCAGCATGAAGGCGATCTGGTCCCCCGAGGGGAAAGTGCGCCTCGAGCGCGAGCTCTGGATCGCCGTGATGAAGGCGCAGCGCGATCTTGGACTGGCCATTCCAGAAGAGGCCATCGCCGCCTATGAGGCGGTCGTGGATCGCGTCGATCTCGCCTCCATCGATGCCCGCGAGCGGATCACCCGTCACGACGTGAAGGCCCGCATCGAGGAGTTTTGCGAGCTCGCCGGGCACGAGCAGATCCACAAGGGCATGACGAGCCGCGATCTCACCGAGAACGTCGAGCAGCTGCAGGTCCACCGCGCCCTGGGCGTGGTGCGCCTGCTCGTCGGGGCCGCCCTGCACCGCCTCGCCCGACGGGCCGATGAATACCGCAGCCTCGCCATCACGGCCCGCACCCACAACGTCGCGGCCCAAGTCACGAGCTTCGGCAAGCGTCTCGCCATGTTTGGCGAGGAACTGCTCCATGCGGCGCGCCGTCTCGACGCCCTCATCGCCAGCTACCCGGTGCGCGGACTCAAGGGGGCCGTGGGCACCCAGCTCGACCAGCTCAGCCTTTTCGAGGGCGATGCCGAGAAGGTGCAGGAGTTGGAGCGCCGTCTCGCCGCCCACCTCGGCATCGACACGGTGCTGCACAACGTCGGACAAGTCTACCCCCGCAGCCTCGACTTCGAAGTCGTCGCCACTCTCGAGCAACTGGCGTCGGGGCCTTCGAGCTTCGCCAAAACCCTCCGACTCATGGCCGGACATGAGCTCGCCGGAGAAGGCTTTGCCAAGGGACAGGTCGGTTCTTCGGCCATGCCCCACAAGATGAACAGCCGAAGCTGCGAGCGCATCAACGGCTTCAAGACCATCCTGGGCGGGCATCTCGCCATGGCCTCCGCCCTGGCGGGCGATCAGTGGAACGAGGGCGACGTCTCCTGCTCTGTCGTGCGGAGAGTCATGTTGCCCGACGCCTTCTTTGCCATCGACGGGCTCTTCGAGACCCTCATCACCATCCTCGACCAGATGGAGGTCAACCCCGCCGTCATTGAGCGGGAAAACCGTCATTACCTCCCCTTCCTCCTCAGCACCACCATTCTCATGACCGCCGTCAAGCGCGGCATCGGACGGGAAACGGCCCACGAGGTCATTAAGGAGCATGCCGTGGCGGCCGCCCGGGCCTATCGGGCTGGAGGAAGCGAGGGCAACGACCTCGTCGCCCGCCTCGCCGGAGACACCCGTCTCGGTATGAGCGAGGCCGAACTGCTCGCCTGTCTTGAGGAAGGCCGGGCCAAGGCTGGCGCCGCCGAAGCCCAAATTGATCATTTCCGCCAAGCGGTCCACGAGCACGTCGCCAAGATCGAGGGCGCCGCCAGCTATCAGCCCGGCAGCATTCTCTAATCCGGCGTCGCCCCTGGACTTTCCCCTCCTCGCCCCTGCCACGCCATGTCCCCGCAACTCTCCGAGTTTTTTGACTTCCTGCGCTTCCCCAGCATCTCGACGGACAGCCGGCACCGCGATGACGTCCGGAAATGCGCGGCCTATCTCATGGACAAATTCCTGGCCATGGGACTGCTGGCGGAATGCCACGAAACGCCGGGGCATCCCATCGTCGTGGCCCGCAGCACGCCCAAGCCCGGCCGCCCCACGGTGCTCATCTACGGCCACTACGACGTGCAGCCGGTGGATCCCGTGGACGAGTGGGACACGCCGCCCTTTGAGCCCACCCTGGTCGGCGACAAGATCTACGCCCGCGGCGCCACGGACAACAAGGGGCAGCACTATGCCCACATCCTCGGCGTTGAAGAGACCCTGAAGCAGCATGGCGAACTGCCCGTCAACGTCGTCTTCCTTCTTGAAGGCGAGGAGGAGATTGGCTCGCCCAATCTTGCCCCCTTCCTGGCCTCGCATCGCGAGTTGCTGAGCTGCGATGTCTGCGCCGTCTCGGACACTGGCATGATCGGTCCCGGCATTCCCACGCTCACCTACGGGCTGCGCGGCATTGCCTGTCTCGAGTTCAAGGTCCACGGCCCCGTCCGCGACCTGCATTCCGGCGTCTACGGCGGCGCCGTGCCCAACCCCGGAGCCGTGGTCGCCTCGCTCGTCGCCTCGCTGCACGACGAGGCGGGACGCGTGCGCATCCCCGGATTTTACGACCGCGTCGCCCCCCTCGAGGCCTGGGAGCGCGAGATGTGGGCCGCCTTGCCCGATGGGGACGCGGCGACCCTGGAGGAAACCGGGGTTCTGGGACTCTGGGGCGAAGCGGGCTACAGCTCGCTGGAGCGTCGCTGGGGACGTCCCACGGCGGAAGTCAACGGCATCGGCGGCGGCTACCAGGGCGAGGGCTCCAAGACGGTGATTCCTCGAGAGGCCATGGCCAAGCTCAGCTTCCGCCTCGTGCCGGACCAGGATCCCGCCGAGATCTTGCGCCTCGCGGCGGCGCATCTCCAAGCCCAATGCCCCAGCACCTGCCGCCTCGAGGTCGAGCTCGGCCATTCGGGTCCGGCCTACGTGATGGACCCCCACGGTCCTCATGGACGGGCCGCCCAGCGCGCCCTGAGTCGGGCCTTCAGCGGATCACCCCGCCTCATCCGCGAGGGAGGCAGCATTCCCATCATTCAGTCGATCCGGGATATCCTCGGGGTGGACAGTCTGCTGTTGGGGCTGGCCTTGCCCGATTGCCAGATCCACGCCCCCAACGAGAATTTCACGGTTTCCAACTTCGAGGCCGGGATCCGCCTGAACCGCGCCCTACTGGAGGAAATCGCCGCCGGCTGAGGCATGCCTCAGCATCAGCCTTCCCCGAGCCTCCTTGGCGAACCTCGCGACCCGCCTCAATGGGTCGGGGCGGCGATGGTGCTTTCAAGGATCTCGCGACGCCGCGCCTCGACGATGCGCGAAGCGATCTCGAGAATGGTTTCCTCGAGCAGCAGGCGCAGATGACTGCCCGCCCGGTAGTCCGCCGGCGCGATGTGCTTGATGCGTCCCGCCACGCCGGAGAGCTGATAGGCCTTGCGAAAACTGGTGCGGGTCTCGTCCTCGGGGTTGTAGACGGCGATGCTGTGGCCGCCAAAGCGCTTCATCACGGTGAAGCAGGGAACGTCGGTGGGCCCGTCCCCGAGATAGATCATGTTCGGGAAGGGAATCGGTCGGAGATGATCCGGCATGTGGTCATTCACATCCTCGGAGGGGTCGAGCATCCCCTTGTTGATGCGGAAGAGATACTGTGTCTTCGCCGTGTGGGAGATGACCCGACGCGGGAATGAAATGCGGCCCTCGCTGTTCTCGGCGAATTCACAGCCAAAGATTTCCTTGATGTGGGGCCGCAGGCGGCTGCCCTCGATGAGGGCCTTGATCCCGCTGGAGACGATGTAGTGCTCGATCTTCACCCCCATGGCGCGGTGCTCGTCGCTGAGCACTGCCTCGAGCTCCGCAAACATCTCCGGCAAGCCGGGGAAGAACTGCAGCCCCTGCCCCAATTCCCGCAATTCCGCATTGCTGGGGGCATCCATGGCCAGGCAATCCAGCATGGCCTTCAGATAGGCGAGCTCGTTCTCATAGCCTTGTTCGTCCACGAGCTGGCGGCAGCGCTTCCAGAATTCCTTGGGATTGATGCCGAACTTGGGAAAGAGCACCTCGTCCTGCATGTAGGTCGGGCTCAGGGTCTGATCGTAGTCGTAAACAATCCCGATGATGTTCTGGGGGGCGGCCATGTGAATCGTCTCAAGCGTCGGGTCCGGAAGGGCTGGTGGATTAGGTTGAGGACGGGACTTTACACCCGAATTCCAAATCTCGTAGGGCCTTCTCGAGATCGGTATGGAGAAATGTGTAGCCATAAGCCCGCAGGGCGACCGGCTCGACGCGTTGACTCCCCAAGAACAAGGAGGCCATTTCGCCGGGCAGATGCTTCAGCAGTCCAGTCGGCACAGGCAAAAAGGCCCAACGTCGCAACACCCGCGCGTAGACGGCCGTGAAGCTCCGGTTGCGCACCGGCTCCGGTGCCACGCAGTTCACGGCGCCGCGAATGGAGGCATTTTCCACGCTGTCCGCGAAGATCCGGGCGACGTCCTCCACGTGGATCCAGGACATCCACTGCCGTCCGTGCCCCAGGCGACCACCCAAGCCCCACTTGAAGAGCGGCCGAAGCCTCTTCAAGCCCCCCCCCTTGCCGAGAACAAAGCCAAGGCGCGGCAGGACGACGCGCAAGCCGAGGCGCTCCGCCCGCCTCGCCGCGGCCTCCCAGTCGCGACAGACTTCCGCGAGAAAGCCAAAGCCCACGTCGCTCTCCTCGTCGAGCCAATCCTCGCCCCGATCCCCGTAGTAGCCTACGGCCGAGGCGGAGACCAGCACCTTCGGTCGTTCCTCGCAGTCGAGCCCTTCCAGGGCGGCGAGGAGGGCTTCCGTCAGTCGGATACGGCTGTCGCGGATGCGCCGTTTTCGCTCGCGCGTCCAGAGTCCCATGATGGGCTCGCCGGCCAGGTGGATGAGGGCATCCAGTCCGTGCAAGTCGATGGGCTCCTCCAGGAGACGCCGTTCTTCGCCCCCCGAGATGCCCGGGTCCGGACGACGGCTAAAGGCCACGATCTTCCAGCCACGCCGCTGTCCTTCGGCGAGGATCGCCGAGCCGAGAAAGCCGCTAGCACCTGTGATACCAACACGCATGAGGGGCGCCGTCCCCCACCCTAGCCCAGACATCAGGGAATGGAAACCTTGCAGCGAGGCAAGGCCCTCACGCCGGGGGACGGAACCCAGGGACGATCGCCTGTTTGCGGAGGAACTGTGGCTTGTCGCTTCCCTTTGTGCTGCGCACAATGCCCGCCATCAGGGGCCTAACGCCCTGCCCACGACATGAGCTCTTCCGCCGATTCCGTCACCGCCAATCCCCCCGCCCCTGCCGCCCGGCTCCAATCCCTCGATGCCTATCGCGGCATCGTCATGTTTGTCCTCATGTCAGGAGGATTCGGGATTGCCTCGGCCAACCGCCAGATGGGCCCGGATGCGCCGGCTTGGCTGCAAACCCTGTCCTTCCACGTCACCCACCCGGAATGGCTCAGCCACTTTTCCCTGCTGGGCTTTTCCCTCTGGGATCTCATCCAGCCCTCCTTCATGTTCATCGTGGGCGTTTCCATGCCGTGGTCCTATGGCAAGCGCGCCGAGCTTGGCCATTCCTTCGCCCGCCGCGCCGCCCATGCCTGGAAGCGGGCCCTTCTCCTCGTCGCCCTCGGTGTCTTTCTGCAGTCGCTGAACCAATCCGAGACGAACTGGACCTTCGTCAACGTGCTCAGCCAGATCGGCCTGGGCTACGGCTTCCTCTTTTTCCTCGTGGGCAAATCCTTCCGTGTCCAGGCTTTGGTGGCCGTTCTGGTGCTGCTGGCCAGCGGGCTCAGTTTCGTGCTCTATCCCGCGCCGGAGGGTTCCGTCGGCTGGGCCGCCCATTTTGAAAAGGGGAGCAACGTCTCTGAAGCCTTCGACCGCTGGTTCCTCAATCTCTTCCCCCGATCCGAACCCTTCGTGGCCAACTCGGGAGGCTATTCCACCCTCAACTTCGTGCCCGCCTTTGTCACCATGCTCCTCGGCCTGATGTGTGGACAATGGCTGCGTCAGGAAGGACCGGCGCCGAGCGTCAAATGCCGTCGCCTGTGGGTGGCGGGCGCCCTCTGCCTGGTTCTGGGACTGATCGCCGGAACGACAATCTGCCCCATCATTAAGCGCATCTGGACCCCTTCCTGGACCCTCTTCAGCGGGGCCTGGTGCATCTGGCTGCTGGCCTTCCTCTATGGTCTGGTCGACCTCGCTGGCTGGCGTCGCTGGACCTATCCCTTCCTCGTCGTCGGCCTCAACCCCATCACCGCCTACTTTTTGAGCATCGCCAATGCCGCCTGGATGCGCAAGCAATGGCAGACCCATTTGCCGGACGGCTGGTTTGCGGGACCCGCCGGTCCGGTGCTCCTCTCGCTGCTCGTCACCCTCTCCTTCTGGCTAATCCTCTGGTGGATGCACCGGAACCGCGTCTACCTGAGGATCTGACCGCCGCAACGTCCTGACCCTTTGCGCTCAGTCCTCGAGCGGAAGAAAGGCGAGGGCGTTGTGGTTGTTCATGGGAATGAGGAGCTGCCGGCGCTTGGAATCGTAGCCCATGGAGGCCGCGGTGGGGATGCCGGAAGCGATGACTTCGGCCTTTCCTCCGGGACGGATACGGGAAACGCTGCCGTAGCGCACACTGCTGACGTACTTGGTTCCATCCGTCAGGATGACCAGCCCGTCATTGCCACCTTCCACGGTGTGCTCGGTCTTCAGGAGCTGGCCTTGGGGGGAGAAGGTGAGGACGGCATTGTCCCCCACGTTGACGACGACAATATTGCCGTCGGGATCGATGGCGACTCCGTTGGGCGCCTTGAGCGGCTCCCCGTCGACGAAGGTGCTGACCTCTCCCTGGGCCGTGATCTTGTAAACCCGGCTTTCTTCACGGGTGTTGGAGACGTAGACCGTGCCGTCCGCCGCCACGGCAATGCCGTTGAGAAAGGTGGCGCCGGGAACCGGCCAGAATTTCCCCGGTTGACCACTGTCGAGGTCAAAGGTCCGCACCGTGTCGATGTCGGCGGTATAGAGGGTGCGTCCGAGGATGGCGGTGCCCAGGGGATGGTTCAGGGTCAACCCGTCACGGGTGGCCCCGATCCACTTGGTGGTGTGCACGCTGCCATCGGGATGCAGTAGGGACACGTAGCCATCGTTCTCCTCGAGTGCCTGCGGCACCCCGGCATTCATGACCACAATGAGGTCGCGCTCGGCGTCGTAGACACAGCTTTCCGCGAAGCGAAAGCTCCCGTAGACCTTGACCTCCTTTGAGATGGGGACGAATTCCCCGGCTTCGTTGACCGAGCCCAGAGGCGGACCGGCCTTGAATTCCTTCGTCTCGCCCTGGGCGATGACGGAGGCCGCGGTAAAAAGCAGGGCAGAGGCGGCGGGAACAAGGGTTTTCATGGAGGTGCAGGGGATAAGGAAATGGGGTCTTGAGGCGAGGGAGATGGGGCGGTCTGTCAGGGCTGGTAGTAATTGCCCATGTGTCCCAGAACGGCGTCGAGAAGTTCCTCGGCATCGACGAGGCCGTTGTGGCGCCAGACGATCTTCCCATCGGGATCGACGAGCAGCGTGTGAGGCACCGCCCCCGGCCATGCGGGATCGAGGACTTTCATGAGCTCGTCCACGTCGCTGCCTTGGTAAACGTAGCTGTTGGTCCTGCGCCCCTCGGCCTCGACGGACTTTTGCTGGCGAGACGACATCCCCGCCTTCTGCTTCTCCAGAAAGGCCTTCACGGGGGCGAGATTGGAAGGATCGTCGAGGCTGAGACTGATGAACTCGAAGTCGCGATTGCCGAAGCGTCGGGAGATCGACACGAGATCGGGAAACTCCCTCACACAGGGGGCACACCAGGTCGCCCAGACGTTGATGAGCCGGACCTTCTTGGTGCCGTTTTTCCTCAGGGCGGCGACACTGTTGAGATCGATGGTCTCGACCTCAACAGGCGTGGCGTCCCACTTCGCCATCAGCTCCGCCACCGCCGTCTTCTTGCTGCGCCATTTCGTGGAGCAGCCCATGGGCTTGGTCGTCTCCACCGGGACGGGCTTCCCGGCGAGCAGGGCCTCGACGGCGTTGCGGGCGTCGGGAGACTTCACCGTGGAGTCGTCTCCGCCAAAGCGGGAATCGTCGAAGCGGCCCTTGTAGCGTAGCTTGCGCTCGGCATCGAAGATGAAGACGTGCGGGGTGGCCAGACAACCGTAGGCCCGGGCGACTTCCTGGGTTTCCCCGTCGTAGAGGTAGGGAAAGTCGAAGCCCTCCTCGGCGGCGTAGCGCTTCATGTCCTCGAAGCCGTCGTTGTACTTCGAGTAGCCCAGCTCGTTGATGCTGAGCCCTTCGGGATGGTTGGGATTGATGGCGACGAAGCCCATGCCCTTCGAGCGGTAGTCCCTCAGAAAGCTCCTGATGCGATCCGCGGCCCCGTGTGAAGTGGGACAGTGGTTCGACGTGAAGAAAACCACCAGGACCTTGCTCTCCTTGAAGTCCGCCAGGGTGTAGATCTTGTCGTCAATGCCAGGAAGGGCAAAGGCCGGTGCCGGATCGCCAATCTGAAGGTCGGCAATGGCCTCCTCGGCGGACAAGGGCGAGATGAAGGCCAAGAGAGCGAGGTAGGCGGGAGCGAAGAGAAAGCGTTTCATGAGCTGGATGAGGAAGCCATCAGACTTGCCGAAGAAGGCAAATCCTCGAAAAGGGACCCGATCCCTTCCTTGATGGCAATGAAATCTTCGACCATGATGAAGGGACCGTTCCGCGCGTGGGCGCCCCACCTTGGGGGCTGCGTCTAATGGAGGCACCTACAGAATCGATTCGACGCGGGAACGAATTTTTGTCAGCCTCACTGGCCGCAAATGAGGGAAGCAGATTCCAAGCGAGAATTGAACCGAGGACTCGGAGGCTGTTTTTTGGTCTTCGTTTTAATGGTGGCGCTGCCCTCGGGGTCGGTCCTCTGGAATTCTGGGGAGGGAAATTCTGGGGATCGGCAATATGCTCAATGGTTGGCCTATCGGCAGGGAAGGTCCGTAGGGATTCTGGACCGATTGATCAGCCGCTACGGATGGAATTGGCATCACCGCTGGAAACAGCGCAAACACATCCATCTCACTGAGCAACTTCTAAAGAAACCAGACTACGCCTTCCCCGTGGTCGAGGCGGTCAGCCGGGATCCAGCTCTCTACGGTGGGATCCTCACTTGGCCCCGGATTCGCGAGGCCTGCCATAGCCACTTCCTCCATTCCGATCCTCAGCGTCTGGATGCAGCCCTGCAGCGGGTGAACGTCGACCTCGGTGGTGACTGGGAGCTGAGTTTTTTGAGAAGCGCCGTGCACTCTGCTTCGACATCCGATTTGGCGCCCCTCATCGAGGAGCTCCGGAATTTTGAAACGCAAGAAGGAATCCCTCTCCTAAGGTCCGAATCCTTGGCAAAATTCGCCGAATTGTATTTCCTCAGCCCCTCTG
>CAZKGI010000047.1:0-5546 GCA_964552315.1 uncultured Akkermansia sp.
ACTCCCGCGCCCACCTCGGCATGATGCTGGCTTGGTAGGGCGGGTGTCGGCGGGCCCCAACGCCCCCTTTCTCCGCGCCGATCCGGGTTTGACAGCCTGGCCCCTGCTACCCCAGACTGGGCGGCCTTGATGCCTGCACTGTCGTGATGGAACCGCATCCAGACCCACTGCCATTCCGAGAAAATTCGGATCGCTCCGCGAATGCGGACGAGGCCAAATTCCGGATGCGCTCCGATGTGCAGGTGGAATGGATCGTCTCTCCCGTGGTGAGCTTTGCCCTGCAACAACACCGCATTCCGGCAATCAAGCAGCTGCGTCTGCAGTATACCGGGGAAGTCCCCCTGCCCGCGGTCGAACTCCATCTCTCGGCGAATCCGCCCTTTGCCGAGACGATCCGCCTGGAAGTGGGCGACCTTTTCCCGGGCGAGGAGCGCACTTGGAACGAGCTCCCCTTCCCGCTCGATCCCGCCTATCTCGCCGCCCTGAGAGAAAGCCTGATCGGTCGCGTCGAGCTCGAGGTTCGCGCCGGGGGAGCGAGCCTGCATTCGCTGAAGCAGGAGATCCAACTGGTCTCCGCCGACACCTGGCCGGGGCTGCGCAGTCTGCCGGAGCTACTCGCCGCCTTCGTGCTGCCGAACGTTCGGGCGGTGGAGTCCCTGCTCGCTGACGCCGCCGAACGCCTGCGAGGCAAACAGCGGGAGCTCCGCCTGGATGGCTACCAGTCGAAAAATCGCCAAGCTGTCGCCGCCCAGGTCGGCGCGCTCTTTGAAGCCATCCAGGCCCGCGGCGTACACTACGCCAATCCGCCGGCCAGCTTCGAGCGGAGCGGGCAGAAGGTGAGGCTGCCGCAGCGCCTCCTCGAGTCCGGACTAGGCACCTGTCTCGACACTACCCTGCTCTTTTGCGCCTGCGCGGAACAGGCCGGTCTCCATCCCCTGATCGTGATGCTCCAGGGGCATGCCTTCGCCGCCGTCTGGCTAGAGGAAACCAGCTTTCCCGTCTCTGCGCAGGACTCCCACTCGCGCTTGAGGAACCGGGTCGATCTTCATGAAATCCTGCCGGTGGAGACCACCCTGCTCTGCGACCCCAAGAGTCCCTTCAGCGCTGCGGTCGAAGAAGCCAGGCGCCAGCTTGGCGACGAATACCGTTTTCACTGCGTGATCGACGTGCATCGCTGTCGGAAAGTGGGCGTCAAGCCCCTTCCCCTGCTCGATGACGGACAGGTGGATGAGGCGGCGATGGAACAGCGCCGCCTACGGGCCCTGGCCGAGCAGGAACAGAGCCACGGCGTGCTCGTCGAGGAAGGCCTGGACCTGAGCCATCTCCACACCCACGTCGCCAACGAGCACGGGGCCGACCGCCTCGACCGCTGGAAGCGAAATCTCCTGGACCTAAGCCTGTTCAATCGCCTGCTGAATTTTCGAAGTTCGCAGAAGACCCTGTCCCTCCTGCCGCACAGCCTCGCGAAGCTCGAGGACGCCCTGGTGCGAGGGCGGGCTTTTCAGATCGAGGCCAGCGAGCTGCGGGCCTCCAGTGAGCAGGGTCGTCCGCAGCTCATCGTGCTCAATGAATCCTCCCACCCCTGGGCCAGGGAGCGCTTTGAGCAAAATGCGCTCATCGCCCCGCATGACGAGAACACCCTGACCCGCCGCCTCACCGCCATCTACCGGGCGGCCCGCCTCTCCATCGAGGAAAACGGCAGCAACACCCTCTACCTCGCCCTCGGCTTTCTGCGTTGGCGGCGGGAAGAGGGCAGCCACCGCAGTCATGTCGCGCCCTTGCTCTTGGTTCCCCTCACTCTGGAACGCCGCTCTGTGCGCGAGGGGTACCGCATCCGTCGATCCGACGAGGAAATCTCCTTCAACACCACCCTGCTGGAGCTGCTCAAGGTTGAATACGGGCTCCTCATTCCCGGCCTCGATCCGCTTCCAGAAGACGAATCCGGCGTGGATGTCTCCCGCGTGATCCGACTGGTGCGCCATGCCATTGCGGATTTTCCGGGCTGGACCGTGGAAGAAGCCGCCGAACTCGGACTCTTTTCCTTCTCAAAATTCCTGATGTGGCGGGACCTCGAAAACCACGCCGAGGACCTGCGCGCCAGCCCGCTGGTCGAGCACCTCATGCGCAACGATGGCAGCGCCCCGACATTCGCCCAGCCGGAGGCCATGGACCGTCCCGAGGAAATTGATGCGAAGCGTCATCCCGCGGAGATCTACACGCCCCTCAGCGCAGACTCGACCCAACTGGCGGCGGTCTTTGCCGCCGCCGAAGGGCATTGCTTTGTGCTCGAGGGTCCGCCCGGCACCGGCAAGAGCCAGACCATTGCCAACCTCATCGCCCACGCGCTCGGCCAGGGGAAAACCGTGCTCTTTGTCGCGGAAAAGCGCGCCGCGCTGGAGGTGGTGCATCGCCGCCTTTCTCAGATTGGTCTGGGCGATTTCCTGCTGGAGCTCCACTCCAACAAGTCCAGCAAGGTCGACGTGCTCAAGCAGTTGGCCGCGGCCTTGAACGCCAAAGCCGAACTCGACGCGGAAGCCTGGACGGCCCTCGCCAACGAACTCGCCCAACGCCGCGACGAGCTGAATCAATACGTCGAGGAGCTGCACCAGCGTCGCCCCGCCGGAATGAGCCTCTGGGAGGGACTGAACCGCCTCATCCCCCTGTCTTCGCGCCGCGAGATCCCCCTCTCGCTGGAGGCCCCCTGCCAGGTGCAGGAGGCTCAACTGGAGCACTGGAAGCGCGTCCTAACGGAAGCCTCGACCGCCCTGCAATGGATCGGTGATCCCATGTGCCATGCCTTGGCCGACTGCCGTTTTGAGTCCAGTTCGCGATCCCGTGAGCAGGCGGCCGACAAGGCTCTGCAACATTTTGGAGAGGCCCTCCTCGGCCTGCACCACTGTCTGGAGACGGCGCCTCATCCCTGTCGCCAGCCCCCCGCGACCCTGGGGGCGGCGCAGGCGTGGAGTCTGCTTGAGCTGCTCGAATGTCTCAGCGCCGGCCCCTGGGCCGTTCCTGCATCCCTGTGGGAGGAAGGCGCGCCAGCCCGGGCACTCCAGCTCGCGGCTGTCGCTCGGGAACGGAACGAAGCCGCGGCCTGCGGTGAGGCCCATTGGCATGAGCGCGCCGACGCCATGGACTATGCCCAGTGGGCGCTGCGGGTGAGAGAGGTGGAAGCGAGCCACGCCCTGGCCGCCTTCTTCGGAAAGCGGGCCTTGCGCCGAGAACTGCGAGGACGGCTCAAAGCGGGAAGGCAACTCAGCTGGGAAGGCATCAAGGAAGCGGTGGAGGCGGCCCGAAGGTTCCGGGAGGCGGAGGAAGCCTTCACGGCGGTCGCCGGGGAAGGCGAACGCCTCTACGGCCCGCTCTGGCGGGGCGGCTCCGACGCGGCTGGTTTGCAGGCGCTCGCCGAATGGGCCAGCTCTTGGGAACAGCGCCTTCAGGCCTTTCTCGCGATCGGGGAAGAGCGCGAGGGCACCCCCTGGAAGTCCCTTGCCACCCTCGCGCCAGAAAGCGAAGACCGCCGCGCCCTGGCCGCCTTCGCTCCGCAACTGCGCAAGGCTCTGGAGGCGGTGGACGAGGCCCAGGAGACACTCGTCGAAACCCTGGCATTGACACATAGATACTGGGATCGCGCACAAGGCCTGGGATTGGGCGAGCTTCAGGAGAAGCTTATCGCGATGCGTTCGGCACTCCCCGGGATGCGCGAATGGAGACTCTGGCTGGAGGCGCGGCAAAAGATCGAGCAGGACCCGCTCCTGGCGAGCTGGCTGCCCGAGGCCCTCGCCGCCGACCCCTCGGGGCAAGAGCTGGGCGAAGCCTTCGAGCAGGCCTTCCTTTACCGCTGGGTCGACGCCCACATCGACGCCATCCCCTGCCTGGCGAACTTCTTCCGGCAGAGGCACGAGGGACTCATCGAGGAATTCCGCCAGCTCGACCAGCGCTATCGCGAGCTCACCAAGCAGGTGCTCCGGGCGCGATTGGCCGCCCGCATCCCCCCCATCCAGACCTCGACCCTTTCCCGCGAGGCCGATGGCGAAATGAGCCTGCTGCTACGAGAGCTCCAGAAAAAGCAGCGTCATCTTCCGGTGCGCCGCCTGCTCGAACAAATCCCCCGGCTGCTGCGACGGCTCAAGCCTTGCCTGCTCATGAGCCCCCTTTCGGTGGCCCAGTACCTGCAGGCCAGCGGGGAACCTTTCGACATCGTCGTCTTCGACGAAGCCTCTCAGATCACCCCCTGGGACGCCCTCGGGGCCCTCGCCCGGGGGCGGTCTGCGGTGGTGGTCGGCGATCCCAAGCAACTGCCCCCCACGGCCTTCTTCCAGCGCAGCAACGAGGGGGAAATGCCCGAGGAACAAAGCGACCTCGAGAGCATTCTCGATGAATGCCTGGCGGCGCGCCTGCCCTGCAAGCAGCTCGGCTGGCACTACCGTTCGCGCCACGAGAGTCTCATCACCTTTTCGAATCATCGCTACTACGGCAATGGACTGCTCACCTTCCCATCGATCCGGCAGCGCATGGCCGTCCAACACCTCCACGTGGCAGACGGCCAGTACGACAAGGGCGGCAGCCGCACCAACCGACGCGAGGCCGAATGCGTCGTCGCCGAAGTGGTGCGCCGGCTCACCGCGCCTCAGGGAAGGCGACAGAGCCTCGGCGTGGTGACCTTTTCCAGCGCCCAGCAACAGCTCATTGAGGAGCTCCTCGATCGCGAGCGGGCCGCCCGACCCGAGCTGGAGCGCTGGTTCTCGGAGGAGGTGGAGGAACCCGTCTTCGTCAAGAATCTCGAAAACGTCCAGGGCGATGAACGCGACGTCATCCTCTTCTCCATCGCATACGGACCCGACGCCCAGGGGCGCGTCTCCATGAATTTCGGACCACTCAACCAGGAGGGGGGGCAGCGGCGCCTCAACGTGGCCATCACCCGCGCCCGCGAAGAGATCCTGGTGGTCTCCACCCTGCTGCCTGAACAGATCGACCTGACCCGCTCCGCCGCCCCCGGGGTGGGCGACCTGCGCCAGTTTCTCGAGTTTGCCCGACGCGGGCCCTCCGCCCTGGCCAATCTCGAACGCCGCCTGGGACAGGCCGATCCGGGCTCGCCCCTGGAAGCAGAGCTGGCCAAGGCCCTGCGCGAGCGGGGCTATGAGGTTCACACCCAGGTTGGCTGCTCCGGCTACCGCATCGACCTCGCCGTGGTCCACCCCGACGATCCCGAGGTCTATATTCTCGGGGTGGAATGCGACGGGCCCTCTTACCATTCCGCCCGCAATGCCCGCGACCGCGAAATGCTGCGCCACGCCGTGCTGAGCGGACTGGGCTGGAACCTCATGCGCTGTTGGTCCACGGAATGGTGGCGCGCCCCGCAACGCGAACTGGATCGGATTGTCGATCGCATTGGTCAATTGAGGCAGTCGGGACCGACGGGGCAGGCAGCAGCAGTCGAGTCCGCTCCTCCGGAGACGCGAGGCGAGCCCGCCCGGGAAGAAGAGACGCCCCCCGAGCCCGACCCCGGGGAACCAGTGAACTCGGACCTGCCCTGGACCCTGCCC
>CAZKGI010000047.1:5646-12745 GCA_964552315.1 uncultured Akkermansia sp.
CCCCGAGCCCGACCCCGGGGAACCAGTGAACTCGGACCTGCCCTGGACCCTGCCCATGACCGGGGCCGGACCCTCGGATCGGGCCTACCGCGCCCACCGTTTCTCCTGGCCGGCACGCTCTCCTGAGCGCTTCCACGAGCCCGAGGAATCCGCCGTGATTCAGGCGGCGATCGCCGAAGTTATCGCGGCCGAGGCCCCCATCTCCGAGTCCCTTCTCTGCGCCAGAGTACGCGCCCAATGGGGGTTGAAATCCTCGGGCAAACGCATCCTCGAGCGAGTCCGCTCGCTTGCCCAAAGCGGCGGGTTCCGAACTGTGGTCCACGGCTCAGACACCTACTACTGGCCTGTCGAGGCGGATCCCGCGCAGTGGAAGGACTTCCGAGTCGCGGGAGATTCGCCCCTCGACCAGCGCTCCATCGAGGAGATTCCGCCTGAGGAAATCGCCGCGGCGGCCCACGCCATCCTCGCGAGCCAAATCAGCCTCAGTCGGGACGGGCTCATCGCCGAGACGGCGCGACGCCTCGGCTTCCGGCGCGCCGGGAGGAAGGTGGTGGAGCGGGTCGGCGCGGGCGTCGACCTCCTCATCTCGCGTGGAGTGGCGGAACAAGAAGGAGCGTCCCCCGCGTCCTCCTAGTTCGCGCGCGGGTCCACCCCTCCAATCGGTCGAGGACGCAAATCCGCATTCTGGGGAGCTTTATGCCGTTTTGGCCATTCGCTAGAGTGGAAGGCTTCGCCATCATGTCGGCCTCAACGGACCAGCTCAAATCCGATTTTCTGCTTCAGCTCTCCCCGGCGACGCACTTTGAGGTGCTCTTCGACCATCTTCCCGGCATCTCCTTCTTCGTCAAGAACCGGGACTTTCGCATCGTCGCCGCCAACCGGGCCTTCTGGGAACGGCTCGGGGCCCGCAGCGAGGCCGAGGTCATCGGGCGCGAGGACTTCCAGCTCTTTCCCGCCCAGCTGGCCCGCAAGTTCCGCGCCGACGACGAGGAGGTGGTGGCCACGGGCCGGCCCAAGCTGAAGATCGTCGAGCTGTTCTTCAACCGTCAGGGCCTTCCGGACTGGTATTTCACCAACAAGTTCCCCGTCTTTGGACGCGATGGTTCGGTCATCGGGGTGATGGGCACGGTGCAGAGCTATGGCGGGCGCAAGTCGGCCTTTGTCCACCACCAGAAGATCGACCGCGCCGTCACCTACCTGCGCGAGCACTTCCGCGAAGCGATCAACATCGCCGATCTCGCCAAGCGCAGCGGGATGTCGGTGCGCCAGTTCAATCGGCGCTTTCGCGAGCTCTTTGGCACCACCCCGCGCACCTTTTTGGTGAAAACGCGCGTCCAGGCCGCCTGCGAGGCCCTGCGCCACAGCGATCGTCCTATCGCTGAAATCGCCTTGGACTACGGCTTCTGCGACCAGAGTGCCTTCACCCAGCACTTTCGCCGCCACATGGGCCTGACCCCGGCGGCTTACCGTCGCAAGAATTGATCTCCGGCGATTCGTCCCGCTCGGCGCGGCCTCCTGGCCGCCACCAGAGCCAGAGACTCGCGGCGACGAGGGCCAGGTTCTGGGCCAGCTTGAGGGGGTAGTTCATCGCCTCGCTCTCGCCAAAGCAGCCGCAGGCGATGTCGAGTCCCCGCGCCCAGGCACTGAGGACCGCCAAGGTGAATCCCAGCAACAGCAGGGTCAGCCAGGCCGCGCCCGCCCGCCGCCAGCGCTCCGTCATCACCGCCAGGCCCGCGAAAATCTCCAGCCAGGGAAGAAAATGAGCCAGGGCCGGGGCCACGGGGTCGCCGACGATCCGAAAGTGGCGCACCGCTTCGGCAAAAGAGAGGGGGTCCTTGACCTTGACGAGGCCACTCCAGAGGAAGAGCGCCCCCAAGGCCAGGGCCACCAGGAAGCGGAGGCGTTCCTTCATTCCCGAGCTTTCATTTCCGAAGGCCTTCGGCCCGATAGGCGGCGGCGAGCAGGGAGACGGGATGCTTCACCACCCGTTCGCCGTTCATCGCATTCTGGATTTGCAGGTGACATCCGGGGTTGGCCGTGGCCACGAGCTGGGCTCCGGTCTTGGCAATGCAAGCGGCCTTCTCGGCCTGCAACTTGGCGGCCTGGACCGGCTGGGTGATGTTGTAGACGCCGGCGCTGCCGCAGCAATGGGTGGCGTTCTCCAGCTCGACGAGCTCGAGACCGGGAATGGCACGGAGCAGCTCGCGCGGCTGCCGCGAGATCCCCTGGCCGTGGCAGAGGTGGCAGGCCTCGTGATAGGTCGCCCGCAGGGGCTCGCCCGCCGCCTTGCCTTCGGGCTGGCGGAAGCCGATCTCCACGAGCCATTGGGAGATGTCCCGCACCTTGGCGTCCCATTCCCTGGCCCTGTCGCCGTAGTCGGGATCGTCGCCGAGGAGATTCGAGAAATGCTTGAGATGCGAACCGCAGCCCGCGGCATTGGTGATGATGGCGTCGAGCGAGCTCAGGTCGAACTGGTCGAGGAGGCGGCGCGCCTGCACCACCGCCTGGTCCAGGTCCCCGTTGTGGGCGTGCAGCGAGCCGCAGCAGCCCTGGGCGCGCGGGGTCACGACTTCACAGTCGTTCTGCAGCAAGACGTCGACGGTGTCGCGATTGACGTCGGAGAAAACGAGGTCCTGAACGCAACCGGTCAGCATGCCGACGCGGTAGCGAACCTGCCCGGGCAGCTCCCGTTCGTGGATGAGCTCGTCGGAGAACTGGCGGCAGACCGTCGGCGTGGTGGGCTCCAAGGTGCGGAGATTCTCAGGCAGCAGGCGGAGCAGGCCGCTCTTGCGAACCAGCTGGCAGAGTCCGCTGGCCTGATAGACCCAGAGCAGCCGTCCCACGGCTCGCAGCATCCAGGGTTTGGCGAAGAGCTGCCGCAGGGTCAGCCAGCGCCAGAAGCGGCGACCCGGCGTGAAAAGCACATCCTCGCTTTCGATCTCGGCGCGGGCGTGCTCGAAGAGCTTGGCGTAGTCCACTCCCGCCGGGCAGGCCGAGGTGCAAGCGAGACAGCCGAGGCAGTAGTACATCTCCTCGCCGAATTCCCGAGTCACCGGGAGATCGCCATCGGCGATGGCCCGCATCAGGGAAATGCGTCCGCGCGGACTGTTGCGCTCGATCCGGGTCTCGAGATAGGTCGGACAACTCGGCAGGCACATGCCGCAGTGCATGCACTGCTGCACCACCGAATAATCGAGGTCGCTGAGCCGGAGGGCGCGCGGAGAAGAGGATGCCATGGAAAGGAGGGGCTGGGGCGAAAGAAAGGGAGGCGGCGAGGCGATCAGGCCTCCAGATCAAAGATTTTCCCGGGATTGAGCAGGCCTTGGGGATCCAGGGCTCGCTTCACCTGACGCATCAATCGGTAGCTGGCCTCGTCGAACTGGCGCGGCAGGTAGGGCTTCTTGGCCAGGCCGACCCCGTGCTCACCGGTGATGGTCCCACCGAGCTCGATGGTCTTGTCGAAGATTTCGGTCAGGGCGGCGTCGACCCGTTCCATTTCCACGGGATCGGTCTCGTCGGTCAAAATGGTGGGGTGAACATTCCCGTCCCCGAAATGGCCGAAGGTGGCAATCTGAAGCTGATGGCGCTCCGCCACCTGCTCGACAAAGGCCACGATCTCGGCGAGGCGGCTGCGCGGCACGGTGACATCCTCCAGAATGGTGGTGGGACGGATTCTCGCCAGCGCGGAGAAGGCGCTGCGGCGCGCCGTGGCCAATCGCAGGGCTTGGGCCTCGTCGCTGGCCTCCTCCACGGCGATGGCGCCGTTTTCCCGGGCAATGTCTCCCATGGCCGCCGCCTCTTCCGCGACCACCGCCGGATGTCCGTCGGTTTCCATCAGCACCACCGCGGCCGCCTCGGTGGGCAGGCCGACCTTGGCGTAGTCCTCCACGCTGGCGCAGGTCTTGCGATCGAGGAACTCCAGGGTGCAGGGAATGATGTGGCGCGCAATGATCTGGGAGACGCTCTCCGCGGCGGCCTCCATGGAACTGAAGGAAGCCAACAGGGTGCGGCGCGCCTGGGGACGGGGCACGAGCTTGAGCAAGACCTTGGTGATGATCCCCAAGGTGCCCTCGGAGCCGACGAAGAGGTCCTTCATCGAATACCCGGCCACGTCCTTGACGCACTTGGAGCCGAGCCAGGCCACTTCCCCGTCGGGCAGCACCACCTCGAGGCCCATCACGTAGTCCCGGGTGACGCCGTATTTCAAGCCGCGCAGGCCACCGGAGTTGTTGGCCACATTGCCGCCGATGGTCGAGATCTTCATCGAGCCGGGATCGGGCGGGTAAAAGAGCCCGTGCGGATGGGCCGCGTCGTCGATGGCCTTGGTAATGGCCCCCGCCTCGGCGAGCAGGGTCAGGTTGGACGGGTCGATCTCGAGAATGCGGTGGAGATGGACGAGGCAGAGGACGATTCCGTCCTCGACCGGCACGCTGCCACCGGAGAGCCCCGTTCCGGAACCCCGCGTCACGATGGGCAGGCCGACAGAGCGGGCGTAGCGAACCACCGCCGCCACCGCCTCGGTGCTGCGCGGCAGGACGACGCAGGCCGCGCCACGCTTCAGGGCGGCAGTGCCGTCAAAGCCATAGGGAAGCAAATCTTCTTGTTCCGTGAGGACGTTCTCCGGGCCCGCAAGCTCGCGCAGGCGGGCGATGACGGAGGCAGAAAGGGAGGCAACGGAGGTGGCCTGGGAGGCGGGAGTCATGGTCTGAGATAGCAGCGGAGCGGGGCTTTCTCAAGGACGAGATGAAGCCCTTTCCCCGAGCTCACAACCGGGGAATCACCCTGACCGGCACCGACTTGGAGCAGGGCGTGTTGGAGATCTCCGCGGTGCTCTCAATGGGCACGAGCACATTCAACTCCGGGAAGTAACCCGCCACGGCGCCCTTGGGCAGCTCGTAGGGAATCGCCAGAAAGCGCTCGGCCAGGCGCCGACGCCCCCCGCTCTCGTTGAGGATGTCGATCTCCGCGAGCGGCGCGAGTCCGCGCTCCGCCATGTCCTCGGGATGCATGAAAAGGACGCGTCGCTCGTTGCCGATGCCCCGGTAGCGATCGTTGAGCCCGTAGACGGTGGTGTTGAACTGGTCGTGACTGCGGATGGTCATGAGCATCAGCTCGCCTTCCGCCAGGGGGGTCGCGGAGAGCGGTGCCGGGGAAAAGTTCGCCTTGCCCGTGGCCGTGCGGAAGACGCGCTCGCGCGCCGCGTTGGGCAGGTAGAACCCGCCGGGATGGCGGACGCGCTCGTTGAAATTCTCGAAGCCGGGCAGGGTGCGCGCAATGATCTCCCGGATGCGGTCGTAGTCCTCGGCCGTGGACACGAAGGGAAAGGAAGTGCGCGATCCCAGGGTGGCCTCGGCGAGACGGGCGACGATCTTGGCCTCGCTGAGCAGGTCCTCCGAGATGGGCTCGAGCGTGCCCTGGCTCTGGTGGACGATGCCCATGGAATTTTCCACGGTGGAAAACTGCAGCGCCCCGTCGGGGCGCTGGTCGCGCTCGCTGCGGCCCAGACAGGGCAGGATCAGGGCCGTGCGGCCGGTGACGACATGGCTGCGATTCAGTTTGGTGGAGACGTGGGCCGTCAGGGAGCACTTTCTCAGGGCCTCCGCCGTGAACTGCGTGTCGGGCGTGGCCTGCAGGAAGTTGCCGCCCAGGGCGAAAAAAACTTTTCCCTCGCCGCGGTGCATGGCCAGGATGGAGGCCACGGTGTCGTAGCCGTGCTTCCGGGGAGAGACAAAGCCGAACTCGCGGTCGATGGCGTCGTGATAGGACTCCGGCATCCGTTCAAAGATGCCCATGGTGCGGTCGCCCTGGACGTTGCTGTGGCCGCGCACCGGACACAGGCCCGCCCCGGGACGTCCCACCGCCCCCAGGAGCAGGTGGAGGTTGACGATCTCGCGGATGGTGGCCACGGCATTGCGGTGCTGGGTCAGGCCCATGGCCCAGCAGGTGACGAGCCGGCGCTCGCCACGCAGGACGAGCTTGGCGGTGTCGCGGATCTCGTCGCGGGAGAGGCCCGAGAGACCTTCGATCTCCTCCCAGGGGCTGGCCTCGACCGCCGCGGCATAGGCCTCGAACCCGGCGGTGTGGCCCTGAATGAAGTCCGCGTCAAAGACGGTCGCAGGGGCCTTGGCCTCCCGTTCAAAGAGGGCCTTGCCGAGGCCGCGGAAGAGGGCGAGATCGCCGTTGATGCGCACCCGGAGATAGCGGGTGGCCAGGGGCGAGGAGGCCCCCATCATGCCCACAATCTCCTGGGGATGGGCGAAGCCGACCAGGCCGGCCTCCTTCATCGGATTGATGGCGACGATCTCCGCGCCGTTCCGCGCCGCCACCTGCAGGGTGGACAGCATGCGGGGATGGTTGGTCCCGGGGTTCTGGCCAGCCACGAGTATGCAATCCGCCTGCTCGAGGTCGGCGAGGGTCACCGTCCCCTTCCCCACCCCGAGCGACTCCCCCAGGGCTGAGCCGCTCGACTCGTGGCACATGTTGGAGCAATCGGGGAGATTGTTGGTGCCGTACATCCGAACAAAGACCCCATAGAGGAAGGCCGCCTCGTTGACGGTGCGACCCGAGGTGTAGAAGATGGCCTCGTCAGGATGATCGAGGGCGTTGAGCTCGGTGGCGACCAGGGCGAAGGCTGCATCCCAGCCGATGGGCTCGTAATGGCTCGCACCGGGACGCAGGACCACGGGATGGGTGATCCGTCCCTGCTGCTCCATCCAGTAGTCGGACTGGCGCGCAATTTCGGCGACGGAATGACGCGCAAAAAATTCGGGATCGACCCGTCGTCGCGTCGTTTCGGAGGCGAGCGCCTTGGCCCCGTTCTCGCAGAACTCGGTGATGGCGCGGTGATCGTCGGGATCTGGCCAGGCGCAGGAGGGGCAGTCGAATCCCCCGATCTGGTTTAAGCGGGCCATGCCTTGGATCCCCCGGCGCAGCCCTGCCTGTCCGAAAACGTGCTTGAGCGAGGAGGTCACGGCCGCGAGACCGGCGGCGTGGCTGTGGGGCTCTCCCAGTCGCAGACCTGTGAATTCGGCGGGCGGCTCGGAAGCGGGGGGCTCGGGAATCGGGTCGGGGGCGGACATGGTGAGACGAGGGAAATGCT
>CAZKGI010000047.1:12845-27182 GCA_964552315.1 uncultured Akkermansia sp.
GCGGGGGGCTCGGGAATCGGGTCGGGGGCGGACATGGTGAGACGAGGGAAATGCTCGCACGAATCCTCCGAAAAATCCGCCACTTTCTCCAGGGCCTGCCTCCCTGACACAGGCGCGACCACGCGATGGACGAAGGCGTCTTTCTGCAAATCCCGGATTTTTGCCTAGCCCAGAGGCCGACCCGCGCGCATCGTGGGGCTCCCATCCCATCATGAGCGACACCCTCGTCTTTCTCGACCGCGCCACCACCGACCGGGGCGATCTCGATTTCTCCAAGCTCGAAAGTTTCGGTCGCCTCGTCAGTTATCCCACCAGCAGCCGCGAGGAGACTCGGGCTCGCCTCGCCGAGGCCGAGATCGTGCTGACAAACAAGGCCCTCGTCGGCGACGAGGAAATGGACGCCGCCCCCCGCCTGAAGCTCATCCAGGTCGTCGCCACGGGCGTCAACAACATCGACCTCGAGGCCGCCCGGGCCCGCGGCCTGGCCGTCTGCAACGTCGCGGGCTACAGCACCGAGGCCGTCGCCCAACACGTCTTTGCCAGCCTCCTCAACCTCGTCACCAATGTGCATCGCTACGCCGCCGAGGCCGTGCGTTGGGCCGAGTCGCCCATCTTCACCCGCCTCGACTATCCCGTGGGCGAGCTCGCCGGCAAGACCCTTGGCATCGTCGGCCTGGGCGCCATTGGACGCGCCGTGGCGCGGATCGGGGCGGCCTTCGGCATGCGGGTGGTGGCCTACGGGCGCGAGGGCGCCTCCACCGAGGGAGATATCCCGCGCCTGGCACCGGACGACTTTTTTGCCCAAGCCGACGTCATCACCCTGCACTGTCCGCTCACGCCGGAGACGAAGCACTTCATCCAAGCCTCCACCCTGGCCAAGATGAAGCCCGGAGCCCTGCTCATCAACACCGGCCGGGGCGATCTCGTGCACGAGGCCGACCTCATCCGCGCGCTGCGCGAGGGCCGCCTCGGCGGCGCCGCCCTCGATGTGCTCACTCCCGAGCCGCCTGCGGCCGATCATCCCTTCCTCGTCGCCATCGCCGAAGGCCTCGACACTCTCTTCATCACCCCGCACACGGCCTGGAGCGCGCTGGAGGCGCGACAACGCCTCCTCGACGAGATCGCGGCCAACCTCCAGGCTTTCCGCGCCGGAGAGCGCCGCAACCGGGTCGATTGAGCCCGAGCCTCGCCGCCAGCTTCCTCCTTGCAAAGCGCCTCGGAACCGCTCTCTTGCCCCTTCGATCGATGAAGGCCCTCTTCCTGACCAACGAATACCCTCCCCACATCTACGGCGGGGCGGGCATTCACGTGCAATACCTCGCTCAGGAACTGGCGCGGCTCTGTGAGGTGGAAGTGCGCTGTTTCGGCCGTCAGCACAGTCCCGAGACCAACCCCGCGGCCTATGGCTTTGATGCCGACACTTCCGCCTACGAGGCCCCCAAGCCCCTGCATTCGGTCTTCGCCGCCCTGCAACGCTGCCTCGATTTCAACACCCGCGGGCTCGACGCCGACCTCGTCCACCTGCACACTTGGTATTCCCACTTCGGCGGCATCCTCGCCAAGCTGAACTACGGTCGTCCCCTGGTCCTGACCGTCCATTCCCTCGAGCCCCTGCGCCCCTGGAAGCGGGAACAGCTCGGCGGCGGCTACGACTTCACGGTCTGGCTGGAAAAGACCGCCATCGAGATGGCGGATGCCGTCATCGCCGTCTCTTCGGAAACGAAGGAGGACATCCTGCGCCTCTTCGAGGTCGACGAATCCAAAGTCCACGTGATCTACAACGGCATCGATCCCGAGGAATACCGCCCCCGCTTCGACGAGCGCGTCCTGCACCGTCACGGCATCGATCCGGCCCTCCCCTACCTGCTCTTCGTCGGGCGCATCACCCGACAAAAGGGCATCGTCCACCTCGTCAACGCCGTGCGCCATCTCGACCCGGAAACCCAGGTCGTGCTCTGCGCCGGCGCCCCGGACACACCCGACATCGAGGCGGAAATGGAAGCCGCGGTGGAGGCGGCCCGCCAGAAGCATCCCGGACGCCTCGTCTGGATTCGGGAGATGGTCTCGACTTACGACAAGATCGTCCTCTACAGCCACGCCCGGGTCTTCTGCACGCCCTCCATCTACGAACCCTTTGGCATCATCAATCTCGAGGCCATGGCCTGCGAGACCCCGGTGGTGGCCTCGGCCATCGGTGGCATGAAGGAGATCATCCTGCCCGGAGAAACGGGGCTGCTTGTTCCCCTCGAGCAGCAGGACGAGCCGCCCTTCGAACCCTGCGATCCGGAAGGCTTTGCCCGCCACCTCGCCGAGGGCATCAACTCACTGATGAGGGATCCGGAGCGCTGCGCCGCCATGGGCCGGGCCGGACGCGAGCGGGTGCTGGAGCGTTTCAGCTGGGCCGGGGTCGCGCGACAAACTCTGGCGCTTTACGAGCAATTGGTTTCGGACAGGAAGGCTTGACGGTCCCCGCCCCCCTTCCTACGCTGGGCCGATGCAGCGTCTCTTCCTCCGGCTCGGCCTGGTCACCACATTGCTGACGTCCTGCCTTCTGGCCGAGGTCGTGGAGCACGCCGGGACGAGCTACTGGGTGCTTCGGGTGGACGCGCCCGCCCACCAGATCGAGCTCCACCTGCCGGAAAAGGCGGGCGAACCAAACCGCTTCCCCCAACTGGAGGCCCAGCTCGCCGCGAAGGGACGCCGACTCGTCTTCGCCATGAACTCGGGCATCTTCGAGGGCAACTTTCGCCCCACCGGGCTCCACATCGCCGAGGGTCGGCAAGTCACCCCGCTCAACCTCGAGGACTTCGTCAAAAGCAGCCCCGGAGAGCTGACCCCCAATTTCTTCCTCAAGCCCAATGGCGTATTTTGGATCCGTCAGGACGGCAGCGCGGCGATCTGCGAGAGCGCCAAGTATGCGAGCCTCGCCGAGCAGCCCCGTCTTGCGACACAGTCGGGGCCCCTGCTCGTGGAGGAGGGGCGCATCCACCCCGTGTTGCAGAAAGAGTCCACGAGCCGGCGCTACCGCAACGGCGTCGGCGTGACCGCGGCGGGCCAAGTCGTAATGGTCTGTTCCGTCCTCGATCCGAGCCAGGGCCGGAGCAATCTCTACCACTTTGCCGAGCTCTTCCGCGACCGCCTCGCTTGCCCCAACGCCCTCTATCTCGACGGCGACATTTCCTACCTATATTGGCGGGGCCAGACCGGCCCCCTCGAGGATCCCAACTGGTTCGCCGGCATCCTCGCCATCACCGAAGCCCTCCCCTGACAGGGACCATTATCTCACTCCGGGGTCTGGGTTCCCGCTCGGTCCAGCCGGTGCCTGGGATCGTAGATCCAGCCATTGGCTGGCCGGAGGAGTTGCACGAAGAGGATGGTGGTCAGGAGAAACTCCCGCAGTTCCCCGCGCTTGCTGGTGGCGACGGCAATCTCGGTGAAGAGGAGCAAGCTGATCCAGACCACGACGTGCCAAGGCCTCGGCAAGGGCACGCCGAGGCGGTCGATGCGCCCGGCCCAGCGCGGGCTCTTGCGGTAGAGGGCGGGCAGCACGAGCAGATAAACGAGCAGCACCACTCCGAGCAGCTTGCTGAACACCAGCTTGTTCACGCTGTGCCCGCCGATGACGAGATTGTGGAGGTTCATCTCGCGCTGCTTGTTGTTCTCGCTAAACCATTCCGGAGTCTCCACCGAGAAGATCCGCTGCCCCCAAGAGATTTCCTCTCCAGCCCCGAAGAAAAACACCGCCGCCGCCAAGGTGGTCATCAAGAGAAAGAGGGGCCGGCGGGACTGGCGCAGCTTCCAGACCCGACCCAACATCAGGACCATGCAGGCGAGCAAGGCGATGACGGTGAGCCATTCGACGAAGCCGTCCTCCACCACGTAGGACTCCATGAAAGTCTCCGGCGCGACATGGGAAAGGATCGTGCCGATGACCGTGACGATCGCGGCAAAGGCGAGGAGGATTTTTTCGACCAGACTCATGAGGGGTCCAGTGATACCTGCTCTGCCTCGCTCTGCAAGCCGGGATGCGCGCCCCTTCGCCAGCGGAGGAGAATGGCCACCGAGACGACCACCGCCAAAAAATCGAAGAGGCAGTCCCAGAGATTGGCCGATTCATGGAGCCGGAATCCATAGAGCAGCAGAGCCCAGACGATTGTCAGACTGGCCACGAGAAATCCCCGCCACAGGTATAGCAGGGCCAGAGCCAGGGCCACGCTGGGAAGGACGTAGCTTCCGCCGTCGTTCGAATAGAGATCCGGAATCCCCGGCGCGCCAAGGGAGGAGGGATAGATGAGGATGGCTCCGAGCAGGGCCGGCCAAGCCATGGCCCGCCCCTCCCGACGGGAGATCAAGCGCCTCCCCCGCAGGGAGAAAAGCAGGAGATGCAGCAGATAGGCCCAGCTGAGGGCGGACAGATCGCCCAGCAGTGCCCGGGTATAGAAGCCGGGACTCCATTCCCCCGGCAGGAGCGAGAGCCCCGCCGCCAGGAGCGCGCCCACCCATCCTCCTCGTGCGGAGGCCCCCCCTCTGGATCCCGCCCAGGAGAGAAGCGCCATCCAGAGCAGGCTGTGCCCCAATTCAGAGAAGAGAGTCATTCTCTCCTCCTTTCCAAATTCGGGCGGGAAGCCGATCCGCCGGGAGGCTCCAATGGCGGATTTCGCGACGATTCCAGGTGTAAAGCACGTGGAGTCGCCCGCGCCCATCGATCATCATCCAGGGATAGGAATATTCGCGAAACTCGATATCCCGCTCCTCCTCCTTCCATTCCCCCGTCTCGATCGTCAGGACAGGCTCCCAGGGCCCTTCCGATACCGGAGCCCGCAACAGGACCAGGCTGGCGCGGGCGCCGGGATCGGGATTCGCGGCGAGGAGTAGGTCTCCATCGGCCAAGCGCACGACGCTGATCCCGGAATTGGGATTGGGCACCTCGATCGGGCTGGGCACCGTCCACCTCCGCCCTTGGCGCCGACTCAGAAAGACCTTCTCCTCCTTGCCCTGCCCACGGCGCAGGAAGAGCTCCATCGCCTCCGAGTCATCGGCGAGCAACCAGGGCTGGAAGAGGTTGCCCCGAACCGCCGGCCCTTCGCGACCCAGCACCCGTCCGTCGCTGCTGACCCGGATCAGCTGGGGAAACTTCTTCACCATCTCGTGATAGGCCGGCAGGAGCAACTCGCCTCCAGGGGCCTCCACGGCCGCGCCGCGCACGAGAGTGCCGAGATTGAGCATGGGGGAAACCACGAGCCGGTTCGCCGACTCCAGCGTTTCGCCATCCGGGGCGAAGACAAGGCGATTGACGGCACTGCCACACCAGCCGCCCACGGACACGCTCACCACGAAGAGGGAAAGGCGCCCCTCCGCGTCGACATGGGCAACCGGATTGCCGAGCTTGCGGATGTGGCGGCGCACCTTCCGGGCCACCAAGTGACGATCCGCCACGAGACGAGGGGGGGTCCATTCGTCCTCGCGGAAGTCCGAGGACCAGATGGCCACGTCCCTGGCGCCCTCTCTCGAGCCGCCAAACCAAAAGGCGCGCAAGCTTCCATCCGGCAGTTCCACCGCCGTCGCGGCATGAACCGAGGGGGCCTGCGAGCCAATCGAGACGCGTCGCGTCACGCCCTCCTCTGCATCCCCCGGATCCGCGACGGGCGCCCGCTCAGCCGGGGCCTTGGACAGGGGCGCCGGGGCCGCCACCGGCCGCCGTGCCGCGGACTCACGCAGCGCCACACCCCAGGCAATCAGGCACAGGCAGGCGACGGCGATTCGGGTCATGTGTCAGGCTTTGGAAGTGAGGGGAAGGGTGGAAGGGAATGGGGAAAGGCGAAGCTGGCCCGTCCGCGATGAGAAGTCAATCCACCAAGGAGGCGGTCGACCGGGGTCTCCCGAGGCCTCCCCGCGGGCGACCGCGCCGCGGGGTCCTAGTTGGCCTCGTAGCCGAAGCGCTCCAGGGCGGCGGCTTCCAAGCGCAAGGCCCGGGCCCTCACCTCGGGATCCCAGACGGGGCGATCCGCAGCCTCGCTGCGGTTGATGCGCTCCTTCACGCGAACCTCGTTCGGATCGAAGTCGCATCCGAGACGCTCGAGAACCTTCACGAGATCGTCCCGCAGTGATTCCTGACGTCCCACGAAGTCGACGGGACGGAACGTGTAGTGACTGAAGAGGGCGCTGACGTAGCCGGGGTAGCGATCCATCACGGCGGTGACGAACTCGTTGAATTCGCGTCCCGGCCCCAGGCCGTTGAGGACGGCATTGGGATGCCAGCGGTGGAAACAGTGCTCGTCTCCATCGAGTTCCCAGTTCAAGGAAGGCTGGCTCTTGTAGAGGTAGAAGGACTCGTACCAGCTCAAGGGATGGCGCACAAAGCAGAAGGTGAAGGGTCGGGGATGGAGCCGCAGCGAAGGGCGCTTGCGGAGGTACTCGAGCCTGCGCCCCAGCCCCTGCCAGCCCGGGGCGAGGATATGCTCCAAGTTGGCGTGCCGATGCCCGATCGAACAGCGGGCCAGGCCCAGGTCGCGCAGCACCTTCGTCACCCAGGTGCCGCCCGTCTTCGGAATGTGGAGAAAGAGAGCTCCGTTTTTCAGGATCACCGCCATGCCCGGGTAGTGGTGGCCCCCGGCGCCGGGCTTGTCAATGCCTCTCTCCCCTTCCCCGCCGCGGTCCGGTCCCGTCCCCAGCGGGCCTGCCCGTCAAGAGCTCAGGGCGGCTCCGGCCCGCAGCTCTCTCCCGCGGAAATCCGCCAGCTGCCAGAGGCGTCGCGCCATCGGCGTCCCCTCTTCATCCTCCATCGGCGGAGGCGAGACTGGCAGGGTGAAAATCAGGGCATTGCGGCCATCGTTGGTGCGTTCCGCCCGGATGGATCCCCCGTGATGGAAAATCGTCAGGTAACAGGCCATGATGTTGGTCCCGAGCTTCTCGGGCTGATTGGGGCGCACGTAGAAAGGGTCGAACAGACGGGCGAGATCGGCTTCCGGAATGGGATCCCCATTGTCGACGAAATGCGTCTCGATGACCCGGCCCCCGTCCACGGCGTGCAGACTGACCTCGATGTCGCCTCCCCGGGGCAGGCCGGAGCGGGCCTCCTCGAAGAGAAAGCGTCCCATCTGGGCCAGCTTGCTGGCGTCGCCGGTCATGCGAGGCAGGTCGGCAGAGCTGGTCACCACGGAACGAATGTCGGAACGCCCCTGCAGCACGATCTCTCCCGCTTCGCGCAAGGTGCTGGCCAGGTCGATGTCCTCGTCGAGCTGCAGGCCACTCACCTTGGTCCCCTCGTCGAGGGTGGTCAGGAGGGAGGTCATGCGGTCGATTTGGCCGCTGACCTCGCCGTAGAACTCGCCCCAGAAGGCGGCGTCCTTGGGATGCCCCTCGATTTCCTCGTCCAGTTGATAGGGCAAGAGGTCGTGGAAGGTCCTCAGGACCGTCAGCGAATTGCGCAGGTGATGATTCAAGCCCGCCGAGAGGATGCCGAGACTCGCCGCCTTGTCGGCCATGAGCAGTTGCTGCAGGGCTTCCGCCTTCTCCTGCAAGAGCTGTTCGCGTTCCCGTTCGAGACAAAAATGGGCCAGGGACTTGGAGAGCCGGTGCTCGAGATCGTCCGGATCCCAGGGCTTGGTGAGATAGGAATAGAGCAGGCCGTCATTGAGCGCCTCCACCGCGGCATCGAGGTCGGAATAGGCGGTCACGAGAATGCGGAGGGGCTTGGGATCGACTTTGCGGATCCGGGCCAACAGGGAGAGTCCGGATTCGCCGGGCATCTTCTTGTCGCTGACCACCAGCCCGAGCTGGTCGTGCCGCTCGCAAAAAAGCTCAAAGCCCTCTTCCGGACTTCTGGCGATGTGGATGGGGGCCACCTCGCCAAAGATCGCCTCGAAGTATTTGAGGGACTTCAGCTCGTCGTCGATGTAGAGGATGCCGTAATCAGGAGACAAGCGTTTCATGAGGGGGATCGAAGGTGAGGATGGGCTGCGGCGACAAGTCGTGGTGGGCCTCCGGTGAATCTGTCTCCGCCAGGGCTTCCGCCCGGGGAAGACGCAGGCGAAATTCGGTGCCCCGGGTCCCGTCGGATTCCACTTGGATGGTCCCTCGGTGCGCCTCGATGATGCGAAAACAAATGCTCAGGCCGAGACCGGTTCCCTCGCCAGCCTCCTTGGTCGTGAAGAAGGGGTCGAAGATCTTGTCGCGGATCTCGGCCGGAATGCCGGGACCGTTGTCCCGCACGGAGAGGATGAGATCCTCGCCCTCCACCTGCCCCTCTAGGCTGATGCGGTGAGGGCCGGGGCCAGCCTTGATCATGGCCTGAATGGCGTTGTGGATGAGGTTGATGTAGACCTGCGCGAGCTGGTTCTTCACCCCGCGCACTTCCAACTCGGACGAAACGCCCAGGTCCACTTGCACGCTGTGGTCATCGATCTCCTTGCCCAGCATGCGCAAGGCGACATCGATGGATTCCCGCACCGGGAACTGCACAAATGATTCGCTGCGCTTGTGGGAAAACTCCCGCAGGTCGCGCACGATCTCCTTCATCCGGTCGATGCTGTCCTGGATGTCCTCCACCGCCTCGCAGATGGTGTCGTCCTCCGGGTAGAAGCGGAGGCGCCGCCGCAGCAGGAAGAGCGCCTGGTTGGAGTGGTTCAGCGGATTGCCGATCTCGTGGATGACGCCGGCACTCAGCTGCCCTAACGAAGCCATCTTTCCAGACTGGATCAGCTGGCTCTCCGTCTCCTCGAGCTCGTCGAGGAGACGGCGCAACTCGAGGGCGTTTTGGCGAAAGGCCATCTTTTGCTGCCGCAGGCGCTCCCGCCCGCGGAATTCCTCCACCCGGATGCGGTAGTGGGCGACGCTGCCGGCGACGACCACCACGCCCGTGGCCACCAGGAAAATGAGGTTGCTGAAGAGACCGGCCATCTCCATGGAGTTCATCCCCTCCAGGATCGAAGGGAGCGAAGCCAGCAGGTAGAGGAGCAGAACCAGTCCGGAGACGGCGAAGGCCTCCTTGTAGGTCCAGTGGAAGAGAAAGCCGATCGCCACAATACAGAGGGACAGCCCGGCGTAATAGGCCGTTGCCGGATCGCGGGTCACGAAGATGGTGATGGCCACAAAGAGGGCCGGGATCATGGGGATGAGCACCGTAAATGCCCGGAAATAGCGCTTTCCAAAGCGGGAGCGCACCACCAGCAGGAGGACCATGGTGATGGAGGCACAGGTCCAGCGCAGGGCGGCAAAGAGCGCGAGATACTTCGGGTAGGCGAAGTGGTCGAGGATCGCGAAAAAGGACACCATGCTCGCGGCGATGATCGCGAGCAGCTTCAGGTTGCGCAGGGCAAATCGACGATCCTCGGCCTGCATCAGCTTCCAGGCGAAGGCCGACAAACCGGGGTCTGGCGACGAAGCCAGAGCAGAGCTCGAACGGGGGGTTAAAACAAGCGGCATATTTATAAAATCTAATATTATTATATTTTCCATAAATTACAACTACGAAGCTTGCCATTCTTTCTGAGGGCACCAGCCTTTCCCGACCCTCGCGCTCCACCCCTCGTCCTCCGATTGAGGAGGGCTGGCTCTTGCCTGAGCCTACAGATTTTATGGAATTCACTGAATTCCAACTACTTTGCCCCAAAAAAGATCGCGATGACGCCACAGTTTCAAGTTGCCGAAAACCAAGGGTTCGCAATATTCAACAAGCCTAAAGCAGACGGCCTCCGCCTACCTGGATGGAGTTCAACTTGGTTTTCCCGAACCTGTTTTCGATTTGAGCCGCGCCCCTTCCGCTTCCCTCGGGAGGGGCGCTCGCTTTTCCGGAACAAGAGCTCGGTCCGACCCAAGTGGGAGGAAGAGGAGTTTCCGCTTAGGGGGCCGCGGCGGCCCTGGCCTGCGCCTGACTGGGCTCATCGAGATTGCCCAGGGGAACGGCATAGCGCTTGCCGTCTCGGGTCTGCAATTGCACCGCCTCCCCAACCAGCCCCAGGAAGCGGGCCTCGATGCGTCGGCCTTCCCGATTGGTCCACGAAAGCCAGGGCTTCTCTTCCGGGGGCGCGTCCCTCTCCATCCCTGCTGCCGCGAGGCGCTTGGCCTCCTCCGGGCTGGGTTTGGAGGCGTCGACAATGGCGCCTTGGCGGATCCACTCCTCGATGGCGGCAATCTCCCGCGGCAACAGCCGCTTGCCGCGCCGGGGCATGAAGTCGTTGTGCCCCTCATCGAGCTTGAGGCGCTCCACAAAGCCACTCTTCTCCGGATCCCCCGGGCGGATGATGTTGTAGGGGCCGATCTGGTCCGTCAGCACAGCGACATCAAGGGCGAGATTGCCCTTCACCTCCGTTTCCCGGCTGTGGCAATCCCAACAATGCTTTTTCATGATGGGGAGCACCTTGCCGACGTAATCGACGGGCTCGGCCGCCCGAGAAGGGGCGCCCCACATCACCAGGCCACCGCCCATCACCGAGACCAGAAAAGGCTTCATGCCGGAGTATAACGCCTCACTCCGCCTCCGTGACGAGGGCTTCAGTGGCCTCGTCGAGATCCAGGCTCTCGAGGGCGACCCGGGCCCAGTCCTCGCGGCTGGCCAGGCGGCGCAACAGGCGGATCGCCAGAACTTGGACCACGGGCTCCAGACTCCAGGCCTGGGACTCGAGGAAGCGCCAGTGGGCCCCGGGGCGAAAGCGGCGCGGATCAGAAGCCTGCTCGTGACAGGAGGCGCAGAGCAGCACACAGCGATCAAAATCCGGCTCGCGCGTCACCGGGGGCAGCTCGTAGATCGTGAGGCGCTCTCCGGCTGTTTCGCAAAGCTCGCACTTGGATTTCGCCCGCCGGGCGAGATCCTTGCCGAAGCGCTGCAGCGCGGCGAGACGCGCCTCGTGTTCCTCTTTTCCTTTGGCCATGTCGAGTCTTCTGCCATCCTATTGACGCGTTCCGCCCCCGCAAGCCCCTTCTCACTCTTCCCCCGCGATGCCCTCGTCTCTCTGTCTGCTCCTGTCTCTGCTGCTCGGCGCCGGCCTGCCCCTGCAGGCGGCGGATCCACCGACCGTCGGCACCTTCTCCATCCTGGCGGTCGATCCCGCCAGCGGGGAAATCGGCGTCGCCGTGCAGTCGCGGGTCCCCGCGGTCGGCAGCCTCGTCCCCTACGCCCGCGCCGGAATCGGAGCCGTCGCCACCCAGGCCGCCGCCAATGTCCGCTACGGCCCCCTCGGGCTCGCCGGACTGGCCTCCGGTTGGACGCCCGAGGAATGCCTGCAGCGCCTCACCGCCGCGGATCCCGGGCGCGAAAACCGCCAGGTGGGGATCATCGACGCCTCAGGGCGGGCCGCGACCTTCACGGGCAACGATTGCCACGACTGGGCCGGGGGCTTGGTCGGCCTGAATTATGCGGTCCAGGGAAACATCCTCGCGGATCGCGCCGTCCTCTTGGCCATGGCCGAGGCCTTCGAGCAGGCCCGGGGCCCCCTGGCGGAGCGGCTCATCGCCTCACTGAAGGCAGGCCAGGCCGCCGGAGGTGACCGGCGCGGCATGCAGTCCGCCGCCCTGCTCGTCGTGCGCGAAGGTTGGGGCTACGGCGGGCTCAACGACCGCTACCGCGACCTCCGCGTGGACGACCACCCCTCCCCCATAGAGGAGCTGGAGCGCCTCCACGAGGTGCATCGCCGGATTTTCCCGAGACCGGAGGCCGAGCCTTCGGCGGAAGGCGCCTCGCAGGACCGGACCTCACCGGAGAGGGACTCGGCCGCCGCGCCAGCGGCGGCGTTGGAGAAGCCCTGAACCGACCCGCTCAGTCCTTTTTCGGCGCGCTCTTCTCCTCCTGGGACGAGGCGGAGGCCTTGCCCTCCTGACCCTCGCCATCGGCAAAGGGAACGAACTTCAGCACCGTGCCGTTGATGCAGTAGCGCTTGTCCGTCGGGGTGTCGAACTTTTCCCCTTCGAAGACGTGGCCGAGGTGACCGCCGCAGACCTTGCAGAGCACTTCGGTGCGGGCGTAGCCCAGATGGTAGTCGACGCTGTACTTCACGTTCTTGGCCTTGGAGGGATCGTAGAAGGAGGGCCAACCACAGTGGGAATCAAACTTCTCCTTGGAGGTGAAGAGCTCGGCATTGCAGCCGGCGCAGTAGTAGGTGCCACCACCCTGGGCCTTGAACTCTTCGTAGACCTTGCCGTTGGGCCGCTCCGTGCCTGCCTCGCGAAGAATGCGGTACTGCTCGGGCGTGAGGATCTTGCGCCATTCCTCATCGCTGCGCACCACCTCGCCCTTGGGCTGGGTCGGCGGGGCGGGCAGCACCTCGATGACGCCCGAGGGCTGGGAGGGCTTCGGGGCCGTCTCTTCGGGCTCCTTGTCTTCCGCCTCCAGGCTCGCAAGCAGGGAGACCACGGCAGCAGCGGCAACGACAGTGGCAGCGGCAAGGGACAGGGGTCGCTTCATGCCGCCAAGCTATAGGCATCTCCCCCGCGGGTCAAAGGCGCGATCACTCCCCATCGCTCGCGCCCCGAGCGGATCGGCCTTGGCATTTGCCGTCCCCGCCTCCATGTTGTCCCGCCTTCCTGATCCTTCGCGCTCCCCATGGCCGCCCCTCAGCTTCTCGACTGGTACGACACGCCGCTCTACTACGACATCATCTTCGACGAGGACAGCGTCCGGGAGGCGGACTTTCTCGAGGCCGTGCACCGGCGCCATGGCCGCACGCGGGGCCGCTGCGTCCTGGAGTTGGCCTGCGGCAGCGGCCGACTCATCGCCCAACTGGCGGCGCGCGCATGGCGGGCCGAGGGCTTCGATGGCCATCCCGCCATGCTGGACTTCGCCCGCCAGCGCCTCGCCGAGGCGGGTCTCACCGCCCGCCTCTGGCAGGATCGCATGGAGTCCTTCCGCCGCCCTGCCCGGCCCCGCTACGACCTGGCCCACTGCCTCGTCAGCACCTTCAAATACCTCCTCAGCGAAGCGGAGGCCCTGGCCTGCCTGGATGGCGTCGCCGCCTCGCTCAAACCAGGAGGCCTCTTCGTGCTCGGCCTCCATCTCACCCCGCCCCGCCTCGAGGATCGCCGCCCCACGCACGAACGCTGGGTCGCCTCGCGCGAGGGCATCGAGGTGACCTGCAACACCCGCACCTGGCCCCCGGCGCCCGGGAGCCGCCTTGAGACCATGCGCACCCGCCTGCGCATCCGCTTTCCCGACGGCGCCGAGCGCCTCCAGGAGACCCGCTGTGAGGTGCGTTCCTACACCGCCGCCCAGCTGCGCGCCCTGCTGCGCAAATGCCCCGATCTCGTCCTCCTCGAGGCCTATGATTTCCGCCACGATCCCGAGGCCACCCGCCCCTTCGACGACAGCTACGCCGACCTCGTGCTCGTCCTGGGGCGGCGCTGATTTCTCCCCGCGCCTGCATTGAATCCGGCCTTGCGCATCGGGGCGAATCGGGGCAAAAGTCTCCGCCTATGGGTAGAGCATTTGAATATCGGCGCGCCGCCAAGGAGGCGCGATGGGACAAGATGTCCAAGACCTTTCCGAAGATCGGGAAAGCCATCACCATGGCCGCCCGGGAGGGAGGCCCCGATCCCGAACTCAACTCCAAGCTCCGCCTCGCCATCCAGCAGGCCAAGGCGGCCAACATGCCCAAGGACAACATCGAGAACGCCATCAAGCGCGCCTCGGGCAAGGACGCCGCCGAAATCAAGGAGATCAACTACGAGGGCAAGGGCCCGCACGGGGTCATGATCTTCATCGAATGCGCCACGGACAACTCCAACCGCTCCGTGGCCAACATCAAGACCTACTTCAACAAGGCGGGCGGCCAGCTCCTCCCCAGCGGCTCGCTCGACTTCCTCTTCAAGCGCAAGACCGTGGTCCAGTTTGAGGTCAAGCCCGGCATGGACATCGACGAGATCGAGCTGGCCCTCATCGACGCCGGTCTCGAGGAACTCACGGTCAACGAGGGCGTCGCCTACGCCCAGGCCGACTACGCCGACTTCGGCAAGTTCACCGCCGCGGTCGAGGCCCTCGGCCTGGAGATCACCAAGGCCAGCCTGCAGCGCATCCCCACCAGCCCCAAGGACTTCACCGAGGAGCAGATGAACGAGATCGAAGTCCTCCTCGACAAGCTCGAAGACGACGAAGACGTCCAGGCCGTCTTTACCGACGTGAACTGAGGTCGGGAGGATTCCGCGGACGCGGCGGGTGGTGCCCCCCTGCTGGGTGAAACGGAAGGCGAGAGGGCCTCGCGACGAATCGCGAGGAAAGCTGGCGGCGATCAAGGAGCGCAGCCGCGGCTGGCGCGCTTCAATGGGACCTCGCGACGAATCGCGAGGAAAGAATCGCCCCCGGCGTCTGGCGCACCATTTAAAGATATGCTTCAATGGGACCTCGCGACGAAT
>CAZKGI010000048.1:0-27101 GCA_964552315.1 uncultured Akkermansia sp.
CGACGACGACGACGACGGGGGCAGAAGGTCTCACGACCTCCTCTACGAGCTTTTCTACGCTTTGGGCGGGGGGGGAGGCGTTTCCCAACGGCGCAGGATCTTCCGGATCGCGATCCAGAGCAGGGGCGGCAGCAGGGCACTGAGTAGCAGGGCGAGCTGGGGCTGGCTCTCGCCGCGATGGCCGATGGTGGCAAAGGCAAAGGCCAGGGGCGCGCTGCCGGCGAGGAGGGCGGGAAGGAAGCGCCTCAGGGGCATGTGGGCCATTCCGGCGAGGCAGGCGACGGTTTCGGGGAGCACCGGGAGCCAGCGGGAAAGCGCGACGATCCAGGGACCCGGCTCGCCTTGGAAAAGGCGCTCGCCCTCGGCCAGGCCGTCCTCGCCTGCCAGCCAGAGGGCGGCGCGACGTCCCAGCCCTCGACAAAGCAGGTAGGCCAGGAGCCCCGAGCCCGTCGAACCGAGCAGGCCCACGAAGCCGCCGAGGAGCCAGCCGTAGACCAAGCCCAGGGCGGACATCACTGCCGTGCCCGGGATGGGCAGGACGAGGTCGGCGAGCAGGAGCCCCAGGCCCGCCAGCCAGGCCCAGTCGCGCGAATCGTGGAAATTCGCCGCGAGGGACTGCGGGGACAAAAGGGCTTCCACGCGTCCGCCCCAAAGCAGAAAGGGCCCGATCACGAGCAGGGCAAGGGCGAGGAAAAGCAGCAGGAGGCGTTTCATTCCCGGAGGGAGCGGCGGGGCGGCGAGCATCCTAGCCCCATAGCGGCCTGCTGCGCGGGCAAAATCCGCGCCACGAGGGAATCTGCCGGCGCGCCCAGGCTTGGGGTCGCGCGGTCAGGGCCGGATGAAGGATGGAGGCAGGGACCCGAGTCCGGATCCGCCGATCAGGAATGCGGCGGATCGGTCTTCTTGGGCGCGCTGGGGGCCTTCGCCGTGCTCGTCGCCGCCTCCTTGGCCGTGGCGTCGGCCTTGGCGTCAGCCTTTTCCGCCCCGGGATCCTTGGGCGCGGGGGGGTCGGGTTGTTCGCTGCAGGCGGTGCCGCCCAGCAGCGGGCCGGCGAGAACGGTGAGGCCCGCGGCGGCCGCAGCGCGCTGCAACAGGGATTGCTTGCGCTGCTTCTTTTCCGTGTCGCCAAAGCGGGCGCGGCGGATCTTGAGCGAGTTCAGCTCGTGGATGCGATAGACCACGTTGCGGACCTCGTCGTCGCGGTAGAACTTGCCTCCGGCGAGGTGCACGCGGTACCAGAGATGGTAGTCGTCGGCCCCGAGACCGACGGCGCGCTCCTGATAGTTGCCAGCCTTGCGGGCGATCTCGGTGCGCATGAGGACCGAGGAATGGGGCAACATGTTGTCGTCGGAGTTGCCGGTGAACATGGTTTCCACGCCCTTGTTGGGCCAGTGCAGGCGCGGGCTGATCTCGCCGTTCTCCAGGGTGAGGAGGAGACAGCCGTAGACGTCGACCTTTTTGGACTCGATCATGTGGACGGCCCGCTCCAGGTAGGTCGGCATGAGCTGGTCGTCGTAGTCGAGCGGCTTGTAGAACTCGGTGTCGCATTCGGCGACGGCCTGGCGGTGGAGCCAACTGCAGTGCTCGATGTCGGGCGAGAGGCCCGTGCAGATCAGGGGCAGGCCGTAGCGGGCCGCGAGCGGCTCGGCGAAGGACCAGGGACCGTCGACGAGGAGCTTCACCTTGAAGCGGCGGTAGGTCTGGTTGGCCAGGCTGGAAATGGCGTCGTCGAGCTTGGAGACGTCGGTGCCCTGGTGAATGCGGAGCCCCACGGTGACGCGCGCCTCGGGATGACAGAGGGAGGTGCCGGTGAGCTCGGCGAGGATGGACGCATTGGCGCGGGCGTAGTTGGCGCCGAGGGAGAGGTCGGCCGCGGAGGCCAGGCAGTCGACCGAGGAAAGCGTCGCCGCCTTGAGGAGGGCGCTGTGGGCCAGCTTGGCGAGTTTCTTGGGATTGGCGTGCCAGTCGATGAGGTAGCCGTTGCGGCCGTTCTTGACGAAGTCCGCCACCCCGCAGGTCTTGGTGACGACCACGGGGATGCCGCAGCTGAGGGCTTCGGCGGCGGTGAGGAGGAAGCCTTCCTTCTCGCTGTTGCCGAGAAGGACGTGGCAGCCCTCGAGGCGGTGGCGGTAGGAGAAAGGATTGAAGTCGAGGGGGCGCAGGTCGAGGCGGTCGGCCACGCCCAGCTTTTGGGCGAGTTCCATGACCTTGGCGAGGGTTTCCGCCTGCACCTTCTGGGTGTAGGCCAGGCCGGCCGTATCCGAACCCGTCCAGGCCCGCACGACGATGCGGGGATCCTCGGCGAGGAGGTAGGGGAGGGAGAGAATGCCCTTGGATTCCAGGGGGCGACCCATCCACCCAACGACGAGGCGGCCCTTGGGATCGTAATCGCCCTTCACGGGGGTGAACTCCGAAACCGGCGGGGTGAGGACGCCGGCGATGCGGTGGCCCTTTTCCCGGGCCCAGCCCGCGTAGCGGTCGAGAACCTTCTGCGATACCCCGGCCACGGTCATGCCCTCGATGTGGTCATAGGCGCGCTGGATGAAGCGCCAGCCCGCGTCGTCCCAGGAGTGGAGCAGGAGGGAGGTGGGGCGCTGGGGCAGGCCGGAGAGGTCGCCATAGCTGAGAATCCAGCTCGAGGGGTCGGCGGGGGCTTCCCGGGTGACGGCACCGCAGGAAAAACCGCTCCGCTCCGCCGCGTCCAGGAGGGGCATGTCATCGCTCTGAGAATAGAGGGTGACCCGCTCGCGCACCCATTCCGGCAGGGCCATGATGTAACGCAAGACCGCCGTTTGAGCCCCGCCCAAGGCCAGATTATGGGTGACAAAGCACGGATTGACGCGGGGGAGATGGTATTTCGAAGCCATGGGTGTAAATTGGAGTCTCGGGTCGGGAGGATCGAGCCACTCGGTGGCTTCCATCGGGCCGCACCGGCAGGTCTTGGTTAATGAACCATTGCCCCGCTCGCCTGTCCAACCCTTGGAACACCTCGCAGTCCCGCACGTTCAAGTGCATTCGCTCTCTTTTCAAGTGACTCCATTAGGCCATACCCATCGTCGCCCTTGGCGCCCTTGGCATGGGCTGCCCGTCCCCGGGGGGCTCCTCCGCCGGGGGAGGGGCCGTTTCGGCTCGATTGTCCTCGCCGGCGCCCTCTCTGTGCTGAGCAGTGCGCTGGGGGCGGAGGCGCCCTGGTCCCTGCAGCCGCTGCTGCGGCCGACGCCGCCCCGCCCCGGTCAGCCCATCGATGCCTTCATTCACGCCGCCTTGGCGGAGAAGGGCTTGCGCCAGAACGAGCCCGCCGATCCGCACACCCTGCTGCGCCGGCTCAGCCTCGACCTCACCGGCCTCCCCCCCACGAGGGAGGAAATCGCCGCCTTTGTCGCCCATCCCGACCGGGCCGCCCTGATCGAGCGCCTTCTCGCCTCGCCGCATTACGGGGAGCGCTGGGGACGACACTGGCTCGACGTGGCCCGCTACGTCCAGGGCAGCATCAAGGTCCCCGGGGTGCCGGCCATCGACCTGGCCGAGCCCTACCGCGACTACGTGGTGCGCAGTTTCAATGCGGACAAGCCCTACGACCGTTTTCTCACCGAGCAGCTCGCCGGCGACCTGCTCCAGCCCGCCGGGGAATCGGAGACGGAGTTCCAGGAGCGGCTCGCCGCCCCGGCCTTCCTCTCCATCGGTCAGTGGTTCGATGAATGCACCGATCCCAACAAGCTTCGCCTCGACATCGTCGACGAGCAAATCTCCACGGCGACGCGGGCCTTTCTGGCGATGGACTTTGCCTGCGCCCGCTGCCACGACCACAAGTTCGACCCCGTGTCCATCCGCGACTACTACGCCCTCGCCGGGATTTTCCGCAGCACGGAGATCACCTCGCACTTCGCCGAGGAATGGAAGGACGGGCGTCCCCGGGCCCTGCGCCCCTTGGCCTCGCAGGAGGAAATCGCCCGGGCCGAGGCGGTGGAACGCGAGATCGAGCGCCGCCGGGAGGCCCATTTCCAGTTTCTCTCCGGCTTCCGCGAGAGCGTCGCCGGGGGACCAGAGGCGGGGGTGTCGGAGATCCCCGGTACGGTGCTGGCCTTTGAGGCGGAGGACTTCGACGGGCACAAGGACCTGAAAACCATCTCCTTGGGGAAGGATGGCGAGGCCATCGCCTCGCGCCGTCGCCTCGACCAATGGGTGCGCTACCGCCTGGTGCTGCCCGAGCCCGGGACCTACAGCCTGCTGGTCCGCTACGCCAGCACCGAGGCCGCGCCCGTGGAACTTGAGATCGAGGGCAAGGTCGCCCCGGAACGGGTCCTGACCGCGCCCACCTACGGCGAGACCGCCGAACACTTCCGCTGGGAGGTCATTCCGCTCGGGGAGCGGCCCCAGGGGCGGGCCTTTGTCCGCCTCAAGGTGGGGAGAAACGAGCCCTTTCCCCTCCTCGACCGTTTCCTCTTGGTGAAAGGCGCGTTGGCGAGCGAGGATCTGTCCTGGCGGAAGCGGCTCGGGGCCCCCACGGTGGCGGAGCTGCGCTATCACCTCGACCCGGCGTCCCGCGAGAAGCTGGAAAAGCTGGAGGCGGAGCTGGCGCAGCTGCAAGCCGAGCGTCCCAAGCTGCCTCTGACCCTCGCCGTGCGCGACGCCGAGGAACCCCTGGACCTGGCGGTGCATCCCGGGGGGAATGTCTACGCCACCCAGGGGGATCCCGTGCCCCGGGCGGTGCCCTCGCTGGCTGCGGAGCTCGTGGGGGCGAGCTTCCCCGTCGATGCCAAGGCCAGCGGTCGTCTGCAGTTCGCCCAATGGCTGGTTCATCCGGATCACCCCCTGACCGCCCGAGTCATGGCCAACCGGATCTGGCATTGGCACTTTGGGACGGGGCTGGTCCGCACGGTCGACGACTTCGGCAGGCAGGGGAGTCGCCCCAGTCATCCCGAGCTGCTCGACTGGCTCGCCTGTGAGTTGATCGAGAGTGGCTGGTCGGTGAAGCACCTGCAGCGGCTCATCCTCAATTCGGCCACCTACCAGGCCTCTTCGGCGCGGACCGCGGAAAATCTCGCGGGGGATCCCGATGGGACGCTGCTCTCGCGCTTTCCCGCGCGTCGCCTCGAGGTCGAGGCCATCTACGACGGCATGCTCACGAGCATCGGCAAGGTCCCGCGCCAGCCTGCCGGCGCCGTCCTCGACAACTCCAAGTCCAAGGACCGGGCCCTCTACATCCTGACCTCCTCCCGCTCGCCATTGGGGATGGGGATCGAAATCCGCAAGATGTTCCCCCTCTTCGGTTTCGACGATTCGGGGCGTCCCATGCACGATCGCGACGAGAGCGTCACTGCCGCCCAGTCGCTTTGGTGGCTGAACAACCCCCTGCCCCGATATTACGCCACCAAGCTCGCCGAGCAGCTCGTCAAGGCCCACCCCGACTCGCCCGAGGCGCGGGCGCTGGCGCTGCACGAAATCGTGTTGGGCCGTCCTCCCGGCCCCGAGGCCAACGCGGCGATGCGGCGCTACGCCGAGGCCTTGGTGAAGGAGGAGACGCTCTCCGAAACCGAGGCCTGGACCCGCGTGGCCCTTGGGCTCTATTCCTCCAGCGCCTTTCGGAAGATCGAATAGAATGGCCCTGTGGCCGCAAACGCGTGAAGCGGGTTTTGCGCGGAAAGCGGTCCAAGAAAAGGATAAGTTGAACTCGCCCCCTCCCAGAAGACAGCCCCTTGATGAGATTTCCCCTTTGAAGCCGCGCTCCTCCATCCTCTGTCCGGGCACGTCCCGTCCGCTCTCGCGCCGCGAGTGGCTGCGCCGCAGCTTCCTCGGGCTGGGGGCCATTGCCGCCGCGGACCTGATGTCGCGTCGCGGCTTGGTTGGCGCGGCCGAGACCGCTCTGGGCCGTCTCCACCATCGCCCGGCGGCGCGGCGCATCCTCTACATCTTTCTCGAGGGGGGACTATCCCAGATCGACTCCTACGACTACAAGCCGGCGCTTGAAAAATACGCGGGACAGCCCCTGCCGGATTCGATCCGTCCTCCGCAGTTCACTTTCGCGAAGCAGGGCACGGTGATTCCCTCGCCCTTCGCCTGGCGCCAGTGGGGGGAAAGCGGCGCTTACGCCAGCGACCTTTTTCCCGAGGTGAATGGGCGTTTCATCGACGATCTCTGCTTTCTCCATTCGCTGCACCATTCCAGCAACGACCACGTCACGGCGAAGCGGGTGCTGCACACCGGGGTGCCCATCGAGATCCGTCCCACCCTGGGCAGCTGGCTGGTCTACGGGCTGGGGGCCATCAACGAGAACCTGCCCGCCTACATCGACATCACCCCGACCGATCCGAACCGTCCCACGGCCTTCCTGCCCGCCAAGTACGGGGGCGCGGCCATCAGCCAGCCGGACAAAAAAACGCCCCTTCTGGCCTGGGAGAACCTCGAGCCCGCCTTCGCTGGTCAGGACCGGCACCTCCAGTTCCTGCGCGAGTTTGAGGCCGCCGACGGACGCGATCCCGAGCTCGACGAGATGGAGCTGGCTTTCCGCATGCAGACGGAAGCGCCCGAACTCCTGGACCTGGAGAAGGAGTCGCCCGCCACGAGGAAGCTCTACGGCATCGGGGAAGAGCATACCGACGAGTTCGGCCGCGCCCTCCTGCTGGCACGCCGTTTTGCCGAAGCCGGGGTGCGCTACATCACCATCAACCACGCCACGACCCGCTACGGCAACCATTGGGACCAGCATTCCGAACTGGAAAAGGGGCATCGCGGCAATGCGCAAGCGGTCGACAAACCCATCGCCGGCCTGCTCCACGACCTGAAGGTGCGCGGTCTCCTCGACGACACTTTGGTGATTTGCGGAAGCGAATTCGGTCGCACCCCGACCTTTGAATTTTTTGACGGCGTCACCGGTCGCCATCAAAACGGCCGCGACCACAATCCCTACGGCTTCACCCTCTGGATGGCCGGTGCGGGGGTGAAGGCGGGCTACCATCACGGGGCCACCGACGATTTCGGGTATTACGCCGTGAAGGACAAGGTCGACATCCACGACTTCCACGCCACCCTCTTGCACCTCATGGGCATCGATCACGAAGCCCTGACCTGGTTCCACGGCGGTCGCGATTTCCGCCTAACCGATGTCTACGGCCGGGTCGTCAAGGAGATCCTGTCCTGAGGGGGGGCGGAAGGTACGGGCGGGCCGCCCTTGGCTTGACCCCTGGGCTTCCCTTGTCCAAGATGCGCGGATGAGTTTCCTTCGCGTCGCCCTGGGGTTTGCCCTGTTCTCCCAGGCGTGGATTTCGGTTAGGGCTGCCGAGCTGGATCCGGTGGTTCGGACGCTGGTGGACCACGTTCGGGCGCATCCCCGCGGCGAAGCCCCCTTCTCGTTCGACCGTCGAGACTACGAGCTCACGGAGGAAGAGCGGCGGGCGCTCCCCATCGGGGTCTTTGATTCCGGTATCGGGGGGCTGACCGTTCTGGAGGCCCTGCTGAAGGTCGATGCCCACCACAACGAGACTCTGCAACCTGGAGCAGACGGGGTGCCGGATTTTGCCGGGGAGCGCTTTCTCTATCTCGGCGATCAGGCCAACATGCCCTACGGCCGCTACCCTTCCGAGGGCAAGACGGATTACTTGAGGGAGCTGATCCTCAAGGATGTGACCTTCCTGCTGGGGAAACGCTGGCGCGAGCAGGCGGAGGCGGCCCCGCGTCTGGACAAGCCGCCGGTCAAGGCCATCGTCATTGCCTGCAACACGGCGACCGCCTACGGTCTCGAGGACATTCGCGCGGCCTTGGCGGCCTGGCAGCTGCCGGTGATCGTCGTAGGGGTGGTGGAGGCGGGGGCTCGCGGGGTGCTGGAGGCGCGTCGCGGGGAGTCGGAGCCCGGGGCCATCGCCGTGCTGGCCACGCAGGCGACCTGCCGCAGCGAGGCTTACCCCCGGGCCATTGGCTCGGCCCTGGGCCGGGCGGGGCACCGGATCAGCGAAATGGTCCAGCAGGGCAGCGGCAGTCTGGCGGGGATCATCGAGGGAAATCCCGCCTACGATCTCTCCCTGGCGGAACAGGCCCGCCGGGATGTGCGGGAGCTGCTGAACAACCACCGCGTCGCGGGGGGAAAGGAGCCGATTCGCACCGTGGTCCTCGGCTGCACTCACTACCCCTTGGCGCTGGACGAGATCGAGGCCGCCTTTGCCCAAGTGAGACGGGAGGACGAAGCTCTGGGGGCGCTGATCGCGCCGGAGCTCCACTTTGTCGATCCGGCGGAGTGGACGGCCCGGGAGCTCTTCCGCGCCCTGGCCCAGGCCCGCCTGCGGCGAAAGGATCCCGCGGCGAGGGAAGCCCGGGCCGAGGCCTTTTTTCTCTCCGTGCCCCATCCGGAGGCGCCTCGTCTGGGGGACGGCAGCGCCCTCGATCCGGACTATCAATACGGGCGCGAATGCGGCCAACTCGGTCTGGAGGACACGGTGGTGCTCTCGCTGACGCCGGAACGGCTTCCCGAATCCGGGCGGCAGCTCGTGCGCAATCGCCTGCCCCAGGTCTGGTCGGATCTCCAGGCGGCGGCGGCCCGCTAGAGGGACCTTCCCCTCGCCTTTGCGTCCTGATCGTCGCCTCCCAGGCGCGAGAGGACGCTGGCGAGGGCGGCGGTGACGGCCGCGGGGGCCGACTCGAGGAGGCGATGGCCGCCCTCCGGCACGAGGTGGAGCTGGCAGTCCGCAAAGACATGGGTCATCTCCCGAGCCAGCGCGGCGAACTTTTCGTCGCGGGCGCCGCAGACCCAATCCACTGGACCGGGGAAGGCAGAGAGGGCGGGGCGGAGGTCGGCCTGCCGTCCCAGGGACCACTGGGCAAAGGCGGTGGCGATGGCCTCGCGCCGGGAGACGAGGGCGCGTTGTCGCGCGTGGAGCTCGGGGGTGATGGGGCCGAAGAGGGCTTGGGCATTCCAGCGATCGAGAAAGCGTTCCCAGTCCTCGTGGCGGGCCGCCGCGGCCCAGGCGGCGTCGCGGCGCTGTCGGGCGAGGCGTTCCTCCGGATCGCAGAGGCCGGGATGGGCGGCGAGGATGACGGCGCCGGCCCAGCGCTGGGGATGCCGGGCGAGGGCGTGCAGGGCGAGGCGACCGCCGAGGGAGTAGCCGAGGAGGAGGGGGCGCTCCAGTCCTTCACTGAGCGGACCGGCCAGGGCGTCGGCGAATGCGGTGAAGTCGAGGTCGCTGTGGGCCCAGAGATCGATGGCCCGCAGGCCCGCTCTCTGCACGGGAGCCCAGTCCGCGGGAGTGCCGAGGTTGCCGTGCAGGGCGAGGATCGGAGGGGCGGCGCGGGCGCTCATGGGGATCATTGCCACGCCGCCCAAAAGGCCTCGGTGGCGGCTTCGTCCGGGAGGACTTCGATGACCAGGGCTTCTGCATCGCTCTCGGGAAAGGGGTCGTGAGCCTGCCAGAGCTGGTAGTCCATGCCCCACATCGCGGCCCAGGCATCGAAGCGACGCTGGTGGCGGTTTTCGGTGAGGACCTTGGCTTCGTTGGAGAGTCCCGCCAGGGAGGGGAGGCGCGAGAAGATGCGGCCGCCGCCATTGTTCAGAATGACGAGGCGCCGTCGCCCCGGCGAAAGTTGGGGGAGCAGGGCCGGGGCGTTGAGATCGTAGAGGGCGGTGAGATCGCCAAAGATTCCCCAGGCCTCGGCTTCGCCCTCGGATCGCCCCAGGAAGGTGGCGATCTGTCCGTCGATGCCGTTGGCGCCGCGGCTTGCCGCGCAGCGGGGATGAGCCGGATCCAGGCTCGCGGCGAGGTTCCACTCGCGAATGGGCAGGCTGTTGCCGAGAAAGACGAGGGCCTCGCTGGGGATGTGGCGCGAGAGCTCCCGGAGCAGGGCTGGTTCGGCGCCGGGATGGGCCGTGAGGAGGCTTTCGAGGCGTGGCTCCCGGGGATCGGTGGGGACCTCAGCAGGCGCTGGTCCCTGGGGAATTGTGGGGAGAAGGGGAGGAAGGGCCTCGGCCACGAGCAGTTCCGAGGGGCGGGCCAGGCCGCTGAAGGGCTGGCGCGAGAGGGAGAGGACGGGAATCTCGGGATGGGCCTCGAGATCGCGCCAGAGCCGCAAACTGGGCACGCCGCCGAGGCGCAGGACGCGTTGGGGCAAGGGCGGTTCCCCGGGGAGTCGCCATGGGGCCAGGTCAGGACATTCGCGCAGTCCGCTGGTGGACTCGGCCCAGAGGGGGCAGCCCAAGGCTTTCAGAAATGCCCTGACCTCGTTGCGCCAGGATGCCTCCAATGCGCCGAGGATAACGACCAAGCCGTCGCGGGATTCCAGGAAGCGGGCCAGGGACTTGGCCGTGGTTTCGCGCGCGGGGGAGGAATGCGGGGCCGTTGCCATAGGCAGGGGCGAGGGATCTGAGGCCCAGCTCGCGTCGCCGTCCTGCGAATGAGGTTCCTCAAAGCAGAGGTTCAGGTGGAGAGGGCGGCGGCGGTCCCAAGCGGAGAGATCCGGGAGGGCGGAGGCCTGGCTCAGGTCACAGGCGTGGGCGTAGGGGCCGAAGAGGCCGAGCTGTTCGATGGCCTGGGGCGCCCCGCTGCCGCGGAAGGAGGCTGGTCGGTCGGCGGTGATGAGCAGGAGGGGGAGGCCGCTGTAGTGGGCCTCGATGGCGGCGGGCAGCAGTTCCGCCACCGCGGTGCCGGAGGTGGTGAGCACGGCCGCGGGCGCCCCGTGGCGTTTGGTCAGGCCGAGGGCGAAGAAGGCGGCGGTGCGCTCGTCGAAATGGTGCCAGAGGCGCCGTTGGGGATGTGGGGGGGCGCACAGCAGGGAGTTCACCAAGGGAGCGTTGCGGGCGCCCGCACAGAGCACGAAATCGCGGACGCCCAGGGCGCTCAGGAGGCGCAGGGTCGTGCCGGCGAGCTGGGCATTGGGGCTCATGGCGCTGGCGCTCACACTCCGAGGAGGGATTTCACGGAATTCCGCTTCAGGGCGAGCTCGCGCCATTCGCGATCGAAGCGGCTCCCCTCGACGAGACCGACGCCGCTGGGCAAAGCAACGTCCCGTCCTTCCCAGGAGAGGTGGCGGATGGCGACGAGCACCTGCAAATGGCCCTCGTAGAGGGCTCCGAAGGGGGCGCCGAAGCCTTCCGGCACGCCGAGCTGGCGGCGGTACTTCACCAATTGGCGCAGGGCCCCGTCTCCGCGGGGGCAGGCGCCGAGGGCGGGAGTCGGATGCAGCACTTCGATCAGGGTGTTGTAGTCGGTGTCCGGATCGTCGAGGCGGACCCGCATTGTCGTGAGAAAGTGGACCATGGAGCCCAGGTCAAGAACGCGGCGGGGCTCCCGCTCGACGCGACCAAAGGGGAGGAGAAGTTCCTCGATGTAGTCCGCCACCAGCTCGTGCTCGCGGATTTCCTTGGGGTCGTCGGGGAAATCGTTCATTTCGTGGCGCGGCGCCGTGCCCGCCAGGGCCATGGTTTCGAGCACGCCTTCGCGGACGGTGAAGAGCTGCTCGGGCGTGGCGCCGATGAGCCCGGTCGGCCCCATCCGGTAACCGTAGCCGCGAAGAAAGTCGGGGGCGGCGTTGACGGCGGTCACCAGGGCGGCCGGTTCGCCTCGGTGGAGGATGCCGCGTTCGGTCAGCACGGGCACGGATTTCTTCAGTTTGCCCTGGCGGATGTCCTCGAGGATTTCTTCAAAGACGGCCCGGACTTCCGTGTCCCCGAGGCCTCCCCAGGCGATCTCGGGCAGGGGGGTGAGGCCGTTGTCGGGCAGGAGGACCCGCAGATCCGCGGTTTCAAAGCAGCGTGCCGGAACCTTCCAGGGACGCGGATCGGAGAGGTCGAAGTGGTTCCAGTAAAAGGCGGTGGAACCGTCGCGGGGCGCCGTTTCCCGGGCGTCGAAGGGACCCAGACCGCAGAGGTAGCGGCCCGGGGCCAGTTGCATGAAGGCGAAGTCGTCCATGTCTCGGGGGAGGCGATCCGGCACGACCGGATGTGTCTCTCTAGCCGGGGTTGGCGGGCTTGGCAACCGGGAGGACGCCGCGTGGCTGGACTCGCTCGGCCCTCACTCAGCGCTTGTTCACTCGGCGGAGGCGCTTGCGGCCTTGGCTTTCTCGCCCAGCAGGGCTCGGGCACTGTTTTCCAGCATCACCCGGATGTGCGGGGTGTAGAGGTCCGGCTCGAGGAGGAAGGAGTCGTGCCCCTTTTCGGAATGCACGGTGAAATAGAGATGGGGCACGTCCGCCGCCTTGAGGTATTCCACGAGGGCGGCCTGCTCTTCCGGATAGAAGCAGTAGTCCTCGTCGATGCTGAAGACGAGGTATTGGTGCCCGGCCTCGCGGGAACGGCCGAAGAGTTCGAGGGGATCGCGGGCCCCGCCCTCGACCACCGGGTCAAAGCGACTCCAGGCTTCGCAGATGCGCAGGTAGGTGTTGGCGTCGAACCGGTCGGTGAACTTGCGGCCCTGGTGCAGCATGTAGCTCTCGACATGGTCGTGGGCCTGGTACCAGGAGAAGCGGTCGCCCGGTTGGATGACGTCCTTGCTGGCGCGGCGCTCGATGGCGTCGAGGTGGACAAAGGTTTTGTGGCTGATCATCCGGGCCAGGGCGAGGCCGGTCTCCGGCGGTTGGCTGTCGTAGTAATCGCCGCCGCGGAAACTGGGGTCGTTCTCGATGGCCAGGATCTGCTCCAGCAGGATGATGCGGTTGAGCACCGTCGTCTTGACGCCCGAGGCGATGGAAATGACGAGCCGCACGCGTTCGGGGTAGCTGGTGGCAAAGGTGGTGGCACTGAGGCCGCCGGTGGACGGGCCCACCACGGCGAGGAGCCGTTCGATGCCGAGATGGTCGAGAAGCAGGGCCTGGCTCCGGACGATGTCGGAAACGGTGACGTGCGGGAAGGCGGCGCCGTAGCGTTGGCCCGTCTCCGGATTGACGCTGGCCGGGCCGGTCGAGCCGTAACAGCCGCCGAGATAGTTGGCGCAGATGACGAAATAGCGGTCGGTGTCGAGGGCCTTGCCGGGGCCGATGAAGGGATCCCACCAGCCGTTTTCGCATTCCTGGGTCCAGAAATCATTGCCGGCGACGCTGCGATTGACCCCCGCCGCATGTTGGCTGCCCGAGAAGGCGTGAAAGAGGAGGATGGCGTTGGAGCGATCCTCATTCAAGCGGCCGTAGGTTTCGTAGGCGATCTGAACGTGATTCAAGCGTTCTCCACTGCGGAAGAGGAAGGGCTCGTCCGGAGTGGCAATGGTGGCAAAGCGGGTTTCAACAGGGCCAATGTCGGTCATCCGAAAGTCAGGAAACGGGAAGCCTAATCTCCCGATAGAGCCTGCGCCACTTTTTTGGCTGTCATACCTGGGGCGCGATGGGGCTCCGTCTTGACTCTGGCTTGCCCTGCCGTGATTCTCCGTTGTGAGCCTTTTTGACCGTTTTTTTTCTTCTCCCGCCGAGGCCCCTTCGGAAGCGGCCGAAGGGATTCGCTTGGTGATCGGCCTCGGCAATCCGGGAGAGGAGTACGAGGGAACGCGCCACAACGTGGGCTTCGCCCTGGTGGATCGCCTCGCCCGGGAGCGCGGGGTGAAGTGGGAAAAAGTGCATAAGCTCCGCTCCAAGGTCGCCACCACGGCCGAGGGCGTGGTGCTGGCAAAGCCCCTGACCTACATGAACTTGAGCGGCAATGCGCTGGCTCGTCTCCTGCGGCATTACCGACTCGATCCCCGCCAGATTCTGGTGCTTTACGACGACATCGCCCTGCCCATCGGGGGGCTCCGCTTTCGCCCTTCCGGCTCCGCTGGCGGTCATAACGGGATCAAGTCCATCCTCGCCTGCCTGGGAACGGAGGACTTTCCCCGGCTCCGCATCGGCATCGGCGCGGCCCCGGGCCCGGATGAGTTGGTGGACCACGTTTTGGGCCGTTTCTCCGAGGAGGAGCAGGCGCAAATGGAAAAAATCCTCGAAATCGCCGCAGAAGGAGTAAATTGTGCGCTCTCCGACGGCTTGGAGCCAGCCATGAACCGGTACAACCGTCGGAGCTGAACAAAACGACGCGACACGCAGGATCCTCAACGGATCGCCCTAATCCCCCTATGAAACGCAAATACGAAGGAGTCTACGTCCTCAAACTCCAAGGCCAGGAAGATTCGATCGACGAGATGGTCGGCAAGATCACCAAGGAGCTCGAATCCAACGGCGCTGCTCTGGAACAAATCGATCGACTGGGCCGCAAGGAATTTGCCCACGCCAATCACGCGAAGCAAAACCACGGCTATTACGTGCAGTACCGCTTTGAGGCGGAACCCACCGCCCTTCGCGAAGTCGAAGCGCACCTCAAGCGCAACGAGCAGGTGATGCTGCAGCATTACCGCCGCCTCTGAGTTTTTCTCCAGCGGGTCTTTCCCTGCGCGTCTGCGATTTTGGCCTCCCCGGCGGTACGCCGCGGGAGGCCGTTTTGTTGTTGGAGGACCAGCGAGGGAAAGGCAGCAGGCGCTTTGTGCGCTTACTCGCCCCGGATGGCCCGGCGGATGTCTCCGGGACGATAGCCGTAGAGTTCTTCGGGGAGGTCTGCGTTGTCCATGCGGACGAGGCGCCAGCTCTGGGGGAGGAAGCTTTCCTTTTCCCAGGTGAAGACAATGGGGGCGTCGAGCTGGTTGACCCGGCGGATGGCCTCGCTCCCCACGGGGCCGAAGGGCTTCCCGGATGCGCGGATCGTCGCAGTAATGGTCGCCTGCCGGTCCTGAATGTCGTAAGCCTCGCCCTCGCTCTCCAGTTCCAGGGCGAGAAATTGGCTGCCAATGTCGCTGATGCTGAGGATGAGATCCTCGCGCTCAAAGGACCAGCGGTCGAGATAGCGTTCGGAGACCAGCCGTCGGATGCGGGAAGGGCTGCGCTTTTCGATCCCTTCGATCAGGGCGGCGTGCCGCTTGGCGAGGACAACACTGGGGCGGGATTGATAAGCCACGATGCCGAGGAGACCGACCAGCAAGACGAGTCCGCCCCAAAGGAGCAAAGGCAGGGTCTGGACGCGACCGTGGGCAGAAATGCGTTGCGAAATAAGCATCCACGATATCTTCCTTTCGTTTCCTTTCCCATGTAAAGCCGGAATTCGTCGGGGAAGGCTTCCTGTTTCGCTATCCATGTCCACTTACCGACTCAATGTCGCCGCCATCCTGCGCGATCCGCGAAACGGTAAGATATTCATCGGCGAGCGCATTGACCATCCCGGGAGCTGGCAATTCCCTCAAGGAGGCGTGGACAAGGGGGAGGACCTGATCGCCGCCCTCTATCGCGAGGTCCAGGAGGAGATTGGTGTGGGCCGCGAACTGTATGAGCTCGTGGCTTGCCGCACCGATTACCGCTACAAGTTTCCCAAGGGGAAACTGAAGAAGGGCAAATATTGTGGTCAGAACCAGACCTACTTTCTCTGCGACTTTCACGGCCGGGACGAGCAGATCAACCTTCAGGCCCACCATCCGGAGTTTTCCCGATTTTGCTGGATCGAGCCCGCGGAGTTCACCCTCGCCTGGGTGCCGCGCTTCAAGCGGCTGGTCTTTTCGCGCGTCTTCCATGATTTCTTTGGCATCAAGCGACTCGACCAAAGGCCGAAAATCTCTGAGCAGGCATTCCGGGATTGACCGCGATCGCCCTGGCGGAGTATCGATTAGGTCGGGACCGGCTGGTATCGGCCTCCCCAAGCCTCATGAAATCGATCCTTCGTCCTGCCATGCGCCCTTTTCTGCTTTCCCTCATGGGGGTGTTCGCCCTCCTCGGCCTGTCCTCCTGCACGACCACGGAAGATACCACCCAGGACACGCGGATTTATCCCACCCCGGCGGAAAAGAACCAGCAGATGCAAGAGCACATGAGCCAAATGACCCGTTCTTTCCTCTGAGGGAGTCGGGCCTCCGCCTGCGGTGGGTTCCGCTCTCGTCAGCCGGGCTGGGGCGCCGCCACGGTTGAATCGACGGGTTCGCCCCTCCGTCGAAGCCTCGTTGCTCATGTCCTTCGGAATCCAAGGGAAGGTCGCCCTCCTCGTCATCATCGCGACGTCGGCCTCGACCTTGTTGGTGGCCAAGGTGCTGATGCATCGGGCCACCGAGGCGCTCCGCGAGCATGAACTGGTGGATCTGGGGGACGAGGCCACCCTGCGCGGATGGAGCATTGTCGACGGGGTCGACGGCCTCCGCGAGGACCTGATCCAGCTCGCCTTTCATCCCGATTTCTACCGCAGCGTGGAGGAAGGACGCTCGGATGCGGAGCTGGAACAGCTCGCCCGGACCCTCTGCCGGCGCCAATGGCCGAATCACCTCCGCCTCGAACTGCTGGAATTCGGTCCCGAGGGGTTGAAGGGGGTCGTGCCGCGCGTGCTTCACGAGAAAGCGCGCGTGCCGGAAGATCAACTTTGGTTTCCCGAGCCGGATGCGGCCGCGGGATCCCGACTGCATCTCTCCGCCATTCAACGGCTCCACTTGTCGCGTCTCGATATCCCCGGCGAGCCACTGGAGCGGTGGGAACCCGTCATCTGGGCCGTCGCCCGGGTGGGGAGCCTGACCCAAGAGATTTCGGATCGGCCCCTTTATGTGCGCGTGCTCATGACCCTGCACTCGCCCGAATCTCCCAGACATCTCTTTACCCTGACGGATGCCGAAGGTCATCAGCTGGTTCGGCCCGATGAGACCGAGGCCGTGGAACGCGGCAACGACGAGGTCTTCCTTTCCTTGGGGCGCAACCCGGAGCTGCTCGACGCCTTGGCCAAGCGTCGGGAACCGAGTCCGGACCCCAGCAAGGACAAGGCGGCCCCGAAGGTCGACCGGCTCCTCCTCCAGGATTACGTGCCCTTGGCGAGTCCATATTTCTTCCAGGAGGGCGCGCCCAAGGCCTCTCTTTCGACGGCCCTGGGAAGCCTCAGTCGGGAGGATCTCGAGACTTTCCTGGAAGAAATGCAAGGGCGCATTGGCCGGAAGGTGCGGATCGGGGGAATGCTCTCGGGAGTGCGGGAAATTCGCCTTCTGGCCCACAACCGGGAGGAGATTGGCAAGATCCGCGCCCAGATCGAGGAATTCATGAAGGCCCGCTTCGGCGAGGCCTTTGACGGGATTCGCTGGCGCCCCCTCGTGGAATGCGACGAGATCCATTCCTGGGCGGTGCGGCTGCTCGTGGGAGAAGGGCAGGGCCAGTCGGAATACCTGCTGCACTACGCCGTACTGGACGACGAGTTGGCCTCTTCCATCGAGGCAGAAATGTTCGTCGTGCGAAATATTTCCATCTTGGTGGCGATCGGCTTCGGCCTGGTGGGCTTCCTCTTCGCCATGCGCTTCATCCGGCCTCTGAAGCAGATGACCCGGACCGCCCAACGCATCACGGAGAGTCCCCGAGATCGGCTCGCCCGCGAGGTGGCAGGTTTGGCGCGGGGGCTCGACACGCGTCGGCGGGATGAGGTGGGCGATATCGCCCGGGCGTCCAAGAGGCTTTTTGAAGAGATCATCGCCTCCCAGGAAGAGCTGGAGAAGCGGGTGGAAGATCGCACCCGCGAACTGCGTCGCGCCAACCTGGAGCTGGAGAAGGCCAATGAGAAGCTCATGAGCCTGAGCCATGAGAAGGATGCCTTTGTCGCCAAGATCAGTCACGACCTGCGCCAGCCCCTCAATGCGATTTTCCTGCAAGTGGAGGCCCTGGAGCTCTCGGATCTCGACGAGATGCAGCGCAAGGACGTCCAGCGCATCCGCGACCACGCCGCGCGCGAGCTGAACCTGGTGAATGTGATTCTCGAGTACCAGAAAATCATCATGGGGGCCGAGAGCCTCCATCGCGACACCGTGGTCATCCCGGCCTTGTTGGATGACCTGGCCTGCACCCATGGCGCGGGGGTCGCAAACAAGCCCGTCACGCTCACCGCGGAATACGACGCCGACATCGGCGAGCTCATCGCGGACGAGCGCCGCCTCCGACAAATCCTCGGCAATCTCATCGGCAACGCCTGCAAGTTCACCCAGGAAGGCGCGGTCCGGGTGGCGGCCCGGGCCCAGCAGATGGGCGGAGAGGCCTGGGTGGAGTTCACCGTGACGGACACGGGGCGGGGCATGAGCCCGGAGGAGCAGGCCAAGGCCTTCATCCCCTTTGTTTCCAACAAGAAGGACAATGCTGGCGGCAGCGGTCTCGGCCTGTCCATCTGTCGGGAACTCGTTGCCCAAATGGGCGGGAAAATCGGTTTTGTCAGCGAGCTGGGGAAGGGGACCCACTTCAGTGTCTTCCTCCCGCGCGTGCCCACTTCGGAGCGCTACGACCGCAAGGAACCCGAGGTCTTCGAAGCCCGCCCGAACCGGGGCAGCAACGGAGGGGCGGAGGAGCGAGGCCCCCGGGGCACGACCTTGCTGGTCATCGACGACGACGCCAAGGTGCGCGAGCTGCTGGCGCGTCTCCTCTCCGAGGACGGGCACCGGGTGCTCGTCGCCGCGGATGGACCGGAAGGGCTCCGGCTCGCCGAGGCGCATCATCCCGACGCCATCACCCTCGACGTGGTCATGCCCGGGGGCATGGACGGCTGGGAGGTGCTCCGTCACCTCAAGGCCTCGCCAGCAACGAGCGGCATTCCGGTGATCATGGTTTCCGTCATGGCCGATCAGGAACACGCCTTGGCCCTGGAAGTGGAGGACTACCTCGTCAAACCGATCGACGTCGACCACCTCGTCCGCGTCGTGGAGCGCGTCACTCAGACGGCTCCGCAGCGCAATCTCCTGCTGGTCGACGACGATGTGGAATCGCTGGCGACCATGGGACGGTTGCTGGAGGCCGAGGGCTGGACCATTCTGACTGCGGAAAACGGGGCCGAGGCCTTGGAGATGCTCTCCAAAACCCGTCCGGCGGCCATCGTCCTCGATCTGATGATGCCGGAAATGGATGGCTTCGAGTTTCTCCAGCATCTCGGCGAGGATGCCCAACTCCGCTCCATTCCGGTTGTCGTCATGAGCGGCAAAGATCCCACGGAGGCCGAACGGGACTTCCTGCGCCGTCGCGTGGACGCTGTCCTCAAAAAGGGGCGGCACAGTGCGGACGATCTCCTGGCGACGGTGAAGGAGAGGCTGCGCCGCCGCGCGGGAGCCTAGTCATCCCGACACGCAGACCCACGTTTTTTGCTTTTCTCGGGCGGCTGCCTTGCGTATCGATGGGCATGGCTGCCTTGCAGGATTTGGTCCAGAGCGCGAATCAATGGCTCAATTTGGAGGCGATCCCCGATTACCCGGGGGCGCTCAACGGTCTTCAGCTGGAGAACTCGGGCGAGGTGAGGGTCATTGCCGCCGCCGTGGATGCCTGTCTGCCGGTGGTGGAGGGGGCCTGTCGCAGCGGAGTGGACCTCCTCGTTGTGCACCACGGCCTCTTCTGGCAGGGCGCCCAGCGCATTGAAGGGCCGCTTTACCGCAAGTTGAGCCTGGCGATGCGCCACGATCTGGCCATCTACAGCGCTCATTTGCCCCTCGACGTCCATCCCGACTTGGGGAACAACGCCCGTCTAGTTGCCGCCTTGGATCTGCCGGCCTCGGCCAGTCCCTTTGCCCCGTGGAAGGGGATGGACATGGGGCTGCGCCTCTCCCTCGATATCCCCCGCGAGGCCTTGCTGGCCCGAGTCGCCGAGGCCGTGGGGGCCGTGCCCATGCTGGCGCCCGGCGGGCCCGAGAGGGTGCGCGAGCTGGGGGTGATCACGGGCGGCGCCGGCGCCCAGATCTACGAATTGGCCGCCACGGGCATCGATACCTTTCTCACCGGAGAGGGGCCGCACTGGAGCTACACGGCGGCGGAAGAACTGGGCATCAACCTGATCTACGCCGGGCACTACGCCACCGAGACCTTCGGAGTGCGGGCCCTGGCGGCGCGTTGGGCGGAGGCCTTCCCGGATCTGGAGGTCCGCTTTATCGACCATCCCACGGGCCTCTGAGGGCCCGGCCATCGCCCTGGTCGGGCGCCCTCCCGTCTTTTTCCGTTCCTCCAGACAGGTCCGCTGCTCAGGGAGTGGCGCTGCGGTCGTTCCAGGGGAGGTAGGCGGCCAGGGTCTGGGCATCGACCGCATCGTAGCCGTAAACGTCGCGTCCCGGGGCGAGCAGGCGACGACCTCCCGGGACCGGGCGGGGAAAAAGGGTGAAGTAGGTGATGTAGACGTTGATGCCGCCCTTCACGGCCACGCCCTTGTTGAGCTCGCTTTTCATGGATTGCCGCACGCGTTCCAGCGTCCAGCCCTCCGGAGCGAAGACCCATTCCGCGAGTTCGTCGGGCTTGGCCACGCGGATGCAGCCGTGGCTGAAATCACGATTGGCGCGGGCGAAGTACTCCTTCGCCGGGGTGTCGTGCATGTAAATGTTGAAGGCGTTGGGAAAGAGGAACTTCACGTAGCCCAGGGCATTGCTCCCCCCGGGTTTTTGGCGGATGAGCAACCTTCCCTGGGCCACCGCCTGCAGCGTGTCCGGGGAAATGCGGGTGCCGGCGCTGGCCCCGTAGGAGTTGACCAATTCGTAGTTGTTGCGGTCGAGGTAGCCCCAGTCTTCCTGCAGCTTCGGCAGGAGCTCCTTCGTGGCGATGCTTGGGGGCACGTTCCAGTAGGGTCCGAAGACCACTTCCTGCATGCGGTCCCGGAAGATCTTGGTGCGTTGGGACTCTCGGTCTGCCCGTCCGTGCACGATGCGCATGGATTTCGCGTGGAAGTCGTTTTCGTCAAAGAGATGGAGCTCCGCGCAGGGGAGATTGGCGATGACGTAGCGCTTTCCGAGATCGCCGGGCATCAGACGGGCCCGGTGCAGGTTCAAGGTGACTGCCCGGAAGTGATCCGCGGCGTTGGTGTTCAGGTAGCGCCACGAGGTCTGACCAAAGATCCCGTCGGCATCGAGGCCGTAATCGTTCTGAAAAGCAATGAGCGCTCCGGTGAGTTCCGGCGTCATGGCGGTGAACAGCGAGGCCTGGTCGGGGCTCACCTTCAGGTAGCCGCGATCGATGAGGTGGGCCGCGATGGCTGGCGCGGCCGGGTACACCTCGCCAGGACGGCCGGGGCCGATCTGCTCGGGATTGGGGATTTGGGGCAGTCCGGAATACTTCAGCATGGCTTCGCGGGCCGCCGGGTAGGCTTCCAGAAGCTCGCGGTAGATCCAGTTCTTGGGCCCCATCTGGTCGATCGCCTTGGTCATGTCGAAGGGGCGCAGCGCAGTGGCGCGCACCAGGTCACTGAGGATGGAGTCGACACTGCGGTCGTCGGATCCCGGGGTGTCGCCGCGGTCCCAATCAGGCCAAATCTTGGAGAAGGGAACGGCTCCGAGACGGATCAAGAGGGCGGTGTCGAGGAAGGCCACGGCGTGGGCGAGGTCCCTCGCCTCCACCGGACTCTCGCCAATGAGGGGCAGGAGGGCCTCGGGATCGAGGGCCATGAGCTCCGGCAGGGCGTGTCTCTTCAATTCACTGGCCAGGGAGCGGTGGAATCCGGCCGTGGTGGACGCCTCTTCCCAAAGAGGGCGGAAGCCCCGTTGCGAGTAGATCGTCCCCAGAACCGTGGCGGCGAGGTCGGCGTAGTGCCGATCCGAGGGGAGCAGCCGGTGCACCAAGCCGCGCAAGGCCTCCTCTTGAGGCGATTGGCTGGCGGGAATCTCCGGCATCGCTGCCGCCTCCGTCTTCTGGGCGGGAGGATTGGTGATCGGCTCTCCCGGATCGGCGTCCTCCACCAGGACAGGGGTGGCCACCAATTGCTGGGCCTGGACTCGGGGCGCCTCCGGAAGGAGGGAGCCAAAGAGGGCCAGGGGAAGGGCGAAGGAGGAACGCATCGAACGCATAAAGGGAGATTACTCGATCTGAGGATTGAAGACAAACCTTGCCGCCGAGGCGCCGAGCCAGGGTGGGGAGGTGGCTGGGGGCTCTCTCCCTTAAAGGAAGGGCCTCGTGGGGCCTCTACGCTCTAAGGCGGTGAGACGGGAGGACGCCGCTAGGGGGGGGGCGGGGACGAGGGACGGGCCAGGACCAGGATACCAATCGCAATCGGCCAAAGAGGGCGAAGCAAAGAGGGTGAGGGTTCCCGTGGCTCCTCTCCGAGGCTCCAGGCAGCCCCCGGGAGCGCGTGAGGCTTGAGCTGCGGTGCCGTGCTGGAGAGCCCGCAGTTCCGAGAAGGAGGTGGGCTGGAGACGGGATATCGCCCACGTCGGAGCCCGCAGGCCTGGAATTGGTGAAATGTTAGAATTACAAGGCTGGCTGGAGGTCGAGGCGGGGAAAAAAGGGAAAAAGGGCGGATTTCGCGAAAAAATGCAAAAAAGGTCTTGCACCTTCCAGAAGGATGGATACATTCACCGCCCGCCCGAAAGAGGGTGGCTCCGCAGAACCGACCGAGGTTCGGGAGAATAGATCTTTCAGAACATCAGGCCGATCGGCAGCAACCAAAGTTTGGCACTGGAGAAATCCGGTGGAGCTAAGGAGCTGAAGATTGGTGGAAAAGGAAAAGGCTAAATTGTGTGCTGCACGTGAAAGCAAGTAGCGTGCCGAGTGAAGCCTCTAAATGAGGTGGAGCTCACGTCAATTTTCCGTTAAAGAACAACAAGTCTTCCTGTAAAGGAAGGCCAGACGTTCCTAAAGCGGGATCATATTTCTATTCGAAGAGTTTGATTCTGGCTCAGAACGAACGCTGGCGGCGTGGATAAGACATGCAAGTCGAACGGGGAATTTTTAGAGCTTGCTTTGAAAATTCCTAGTGGCGAACGGGTGAGTAACACGTGAGTTACCTGCCCCGAAGAGGGAGATAACCCGGAGAAATCCGGACTAATACCCCATGTGATCGAAAGATTAAAGGCGGCGCAAGCTGTCGCTTCGGGATGGGCTCGCGGCCTATCAGCTAGTTGGCGGGGTAAAGGCCCACCAAGGCGATGACGGGTAGCTGATCTGAGAGGATGATCAGCCACACTGGAACTGAGACACGGTCCAGACACCTACGGGTGGCAGCAGTCGAGAATCATTCGCAATGGGCGAAAGCCTGACGGTGCGACGCCGCGTGGAGGATGAAGGCCCTAGGGTCGTAAACTCCTGTCATCAGGGAGTAATGACTTACGTAGTAACTGACGTGGGTATTGATAGTACCTGAAGAGGAAGGGACGGCAAACTTCGTGCCAGCAGCCGCGGTAATACGAAGGTCCCGAGCGTTGTTCGGATTTACTGGGCGTAAAGAGTCTGTAGGCGGCGGGGTAAGTCAGATGTGAAATCCCGGGGCTCAACCTCGGAACTGCATCCGATACTGCCTTGCTAGAGTATTGGAGGGGAGTCTGGAATTCTCGGTGTAGCAGTGAAATGCGTAGATATCGAGAGGAACACTAGTGGCGAAGGCGAGACTCTGGACAATTACTGACGCTGAGAGACGAAGGCCAGGGGAGCGAAAAGGATTAGATACCCTTGTAGTCCTGGCAGTAAACGGTGCACGCTTGGTGTGGGAAGGTTCGACCCTTTCCGTGCCGGAGCTAACGCGTTAAGCGTGCCGCCTGGGGAGTACGATCGCAAGATTAAAACTCAAAGAAATTGACGGGGACCCGCACAAGCGGTGGAGCATGTGGCTTAATTCGATGCAACGCGAAGAACCTTACCTGGGCTTGACATGTTAGTCGTAGACTTGCGAAAGCTTGTCGTCACTTCGGGTGGACTATCACAGGTGCTGCATGGCTGTCGTCAGCTCGTGTCGTGAGATGTTGGGTTAAGTCCCGTAACGAGCGCAACCCTTGTCCTTAGTTACCAGCACATAATGGTGGGCACTCTAAGGAGACTGCCGGTGACAAACCGGAGGAAGGTGGGGATGACGTCAAGTCATCATGGCCCTTACGGCCAGGGCTACACACGTACTACAATGGTGGGGACAGAGGGCTGCGAAGCCGCGAGGCGGAGCCAATCCCAGAAACCCCATCCTAGTCCGGATCGGAGTCTGCAACTCGACTCCGTGAAGTCGGAATCGCTAGTAATCGCAGATCAGCATTGCTGCGGTGAATACGTTCCCGGGCCTTGTACACACCGCCCGTCACACCATGGGAGTTGGCTTTACCCGAAGCCGGTGCGCTAACCCGCAAGGGAGGCAGCCGACCACGGTAAGGTCAGCGACTGGGGTGAAGTCGTAACAAGGTAGCCGTAGGGGAACCTGCGGCTGGATCACCTCCTTTCTATGGAGCAAATCCGCTGGAGTGCCATCTCACAAGCACTCAATTTAAGGCGGATAGGTCGATACCTTCCCTCCCGGATGAACTGGGAGAAAGGTAGGTGTCTCGGAAACGGACATCCGCTTACAAATTAATATGGCGTGCGCTACGGGCCTCGTGCAGCACATGATTTTGCCTTTCCCTTTTCGATGACCGAAAGAACGCGGCTTGAACCTCCGGGGGCATAGCTCAGTTGGTAGAGCGCCTGCTTTGCAAGCAGGATGTCAGGAGTTCGAATCTCCTTGCCTCCACTCTTGTAGTGGAAGCGGGAAGGCTTCTGGCAGAGCGTTTAGGGCTAATCCGGGTCTGTAGCTCAGTTGGTTAGAGCACACGCTTGATAAGCGTGGGGTCACAGGTTCAAATCCTGTCAGACCCACTGTCTACAACTGACACAACGGATGGCCAATCTGGATCTTTGACAACTGTATATAGGAAAATGACTACAACTCGACCGAACGACTGTTCGGTTTGTAGAAAAAACAACAGTGGAGAGAATTAAGCAAAACTCTCCGAAAGGCATTTCAAATGAATGGCCGGAACAAGCTGTTAAGAGCATATGGTGGATGCCTTGGTGCCAACAGGCGATGAAGGACGTGCTAAGCTGCGATAAGCTTCGGATAGCGGCTAAGACGCTTTGACCCGGAGATTTCCGAATGGGGTAACCTGGCCAGGGTAATACCTGGTCGTCCCGCTCTGAATACATAGGAGCGGGTTCGCGATACCCGGTGAAGTGAAACATCTCAGTAACCGGAGGAAAAGAAAGAGAATCGATTCCGTAAGTAGTGGCGAGCGAAAGCGGAACAGCCCAAACCAGGGCCTTTGGTCCTGGGGTTGTAGGGCTCCAATGTGGGATGAACGACGTTAGGTTAAGTGTGTGGAAAAGCACTCCAAAGAAGGTGAAAGGCCTGTGACCGAAAACTGAGTTCACCCTAGGATGTCCCTGAGTAGTGCGGCACACGTGAAACGTTGCATGAATCTGCGCCGACCACGGCGTAAGGCTAAATACTAGTTGGCGACCGATAGTGAACCAGTACCGTGAGGGAAAGGTGAAAAGAACCGCTGTGAGCGGAGTGAAATAGAACCTGAAACCATATGCTTACAAGGAGTCAGAGCCCCTTTGGGGGTGATGGCGTGCCTTTTGCTTAATGAGTCTGCGAGTTAGTGTCTGTAGCAAGCTTAAGTCCTTCTGGGACGCAGGCGTAGCGAAAGCGAGTCCGAATAGGGCGTATTAGTTGCAGGTGCTAGACCCGAAGCGGAGGTGACCTACCCATGGCCAGGTTGAAGCGCGAGTAACATCGCGTGGAGGACCGAACCGGTGAACGTTGAAAAGTTCTCGGATGAGCTGTGGGTAGGAGTGAAAGGCTATTCAAACCCCGTGATAGCTGGTTCTCCTCGAAATGCATTTAGGTGCAGCGTCGCATGCTGACTACCGGGGGTAGAGCACTGAATGAACTAGGGCCCATACCTGGGTACCGACTTCAACCAAACTCCGAATACCGGTAGGTGTAGTGCGGCAGTGAGAAAGTGGGGGATAAGCTTCATTTTCGAAAGGGAAACAGCCCAGATCAGCAGCTAAGGTGCCCAAATGCCGCTAAGTGGAAAGGAGGTGGGATTACTTAGACAGTGAGGATGTTGGCTTAGAAGCAGCCACCATTTAAAAAGTGCGTAATAGCTTACTCATCGAGTGATCCTGCGCCTAAAATGATTGGCGATAAGCGGTATACCGAAGCTCTGGACGCGCTTTGCGCGTGGTAGAGGAGCGTTCCCGGAGCCTTGAAGCCGGATGGTGATTGAAGGTGGAGTTCCGGGAAGAGAGAATGCAGACATGAGTAACGATAAGAGAGGTGAAATCCCTCTCCGCCGTAAACCCAAGGTTTCCTGGGCAATGTTGATCATCCCAGGGTTAGTCGGGACCTAAGTCGAGGCCGATAGGCGTAGGCGATGGATAGCAGGTTAATATTCCTGCACCTCCTGGCCCCAAAGCACCGGGGACGCAGGCTGGAGAACAACTAGGTGATTGAATTCCGAGGTGCGGCTACGGCCAATCCGTATTGTTCAAAGGACTGCCAAGAAAAGCCGGTGTGTAGTGCTAAGGGAGCCCGTACCGTAAACCGACACAGGTGGGTGGGTAGAATATACCAAGGCGCAAGAGTGAAACCTGGTTAAGGAACTCGGCAAAATAGCCCCGTAACTTCGGAATAAGGGGTGCCTGCTTCGGCAGGCCGCAGTGAAATGGATCAACCGACTGTTTAGCAAAAACACAGCATTCTGCGAAGACGCAAGTCGAAGTATAGGATGTGACACGTGACCAATGCCGAAAGATTAAGGCAAGGGGTTAGTCCCTTCGGGGGCGAAGCTCTGAACCCAAGTCCCGGTGAATGTCGGCCGTAACTATAACGGTCCTAAGGTAGCGAAATTCCTTGTCGGGTAAGTTCCGACCTGCACGAATCGTGCAACGAGTTGATCGCTGTCTCAACCAGGAGCTCAGTGAAGTTGTAGTGCCGGTGAAGATGCCGGCTACCCGCAGAAGGACGGAAAGACCCTATGAACCTTAACTGTAAGCTGTCACTGGTTTTTCGGTTTCTTTGCTCAGTGTAAGTGGGAGACTTTGAAGCGTCCCTTTAGGGGGGCGTGGAGTCATCGATGAGACACCACTCCTTGAATTTGGAAAATCTAACATCTAGCCCTGAATCGGGCGGAAGGACAATGGCAGCCGGTCAGTTTTACTGGGGCGGTATCCTCCCAAAGTGTAACGGAGGAGCGCGAAGTTCGGCTCAGCGTGGTTGGCAATCACGTTTCGAGTGTATAGGCATAAGCCGGACTAACTGTGAGACGGACATGTCGAGCAGATACGAAAGTAGGCCTAAGTGATCCGGTAGTTGAATGTGGAATTGCTATCGCTCAACGGATAAAAGGTACTCTAGGGATAACAGGCTGATCGCGCCCAAGAGTTCATATCGACGGCGCGGTTTGGCACCTCGATGTCGGCTC
>CAZKGI010000049.1:0-26032 GCA_964552315.1 uncultured Akkermansia sp.
TCCCCGATCCACTGCCATCCGCATTTTGAATTCCACACGGAATAGCGAAGCGCCTACCTGAAAAGCAAAGGCGAGTCAGACGATGGAAACGCCTGACTCGCCTCTAAAGACTCCACTAGGACCGGGCCAGACCCAGTGGCTTGAACGAGATGCGGATGGGGAACGCTTATACCCAGGCGCCCTCGGCATCGGAGGACTCCTCGGGACTCTCCGCCTCCTTGGACTCGTGGCGACGCCGTATCGCATCCTCTGCGGCGCGCTTGCCGGAGTCCCGCCCCTCCTGCCAACCCGCTTTCATGGTTTCGGGGAGAATCTCCTTGGCGATGGCTCCGCCAAAGGCTCCCACGTAGGCGAGGGTGTAAGCAAGGTGGTGCGCCCCTTTGGATAGATCCGATTTCAACTTGGGCAATCCTTCCTCCGCCTGGCGACGAGCGTCTCGAGCGCCCTTGAGGATGGCCTCGGTCAAACTCTGCGATAGTTCATCCAAGGTCTCTCGCAGCCCCTTCGAAGAACAGGCCTGCGGATCGGGGGTGGGGTCGTGAGCTTCGGTATTCATGGTCATGGCAACGGAAGCTTGGATACCCGGATCCGCGTCGCGTTCGATCTGTCGGGAAAATTGTCGAGTCGCGGCCGGAGCCTTCCCTGATCATAGAGGCTCACCGCGTTCTTCTGGCTTCCCCTCGGGGAGAGGATCCGTCTGCATCGGGGCGGCAGCGTCTGGAGACGCCCCCAGGCGATCGACCCAGTCCTCGATCTGCTCACGAATCGCGCCGCGGGTTTCGTCCCACCATTTCCCGACTCCGTCGAATAGGCCAAACTGGACCGCCAACCAGAGCACCAGCCCGAGGAAGGCCAGCTTCCAGAAATCGGCCCGCCACTTGCCCCGCTGCGCCCTGACCTCCCGTTCGAGACTGGCGATGCGCTCCGATTGTCGGTCGAGGCGTTCCTCCAAGGCGAGGCCCGAGGGCTCCGCCGTGGACGATGTCGTCTGGGCCGCGGCGTCCTGGGCTTCCCGCAAACGGCGTTGCGCGGCGAGAACTTCCCCGTGGGCCGCCAGCACGACGGGCTCGAGTTGCTCAAAGCGCACCGGTTTGGAGAGAAAGTGGCTGGTCAGGATGAGATCGGAGCCCCCGGCACGGAATTCGCCTGCCAGCGTCTCGGACTCGTGCCCCGTGATCATTACCACGGCCACGGGATGGGAGACTTCCGCGTGCAGGGCTTCCAAGAACTCCAAGCCGTCCATCCCCGGCAGGCGGTAGTCGAGCGTCAACACCTCGATGGCCGGCTCGGTTTTGACGAGCTCGAGTGCCTCCTGACCACTGCGAGCCGTGAAGACGCGTTCGAAGCCGACGTATTCCCGCAAGAAGGTTTTCAGGCCCAATTGGAAGGCAGGGTCTTCGTCGATGACCAGAATCGCCGCCGCGTGAGCCAAGGGGGGCGAGACGATCGGGCTGGCTTCCTGTGGCGGATGATAGCTCATGGGGCCATTTTGGAATCTGCCCCCCCATCCTGTCCAGCAGGAATGCGCACGAGGCCTTGGCGCGCCTCCACCGTCTCTCTCGTCCAGCGGTCGACGAATGGCAGACGCCTCGCCTCGACCCCTGCTCCAATGGCGAGCTCCATTTGCGAAGACCCGGGCTGGCGTTAGTGTGAGCTCGGGGGGGCCTCGGCAGATTTCCGGATGGACCCCGCCCCATGGAAAACCCCTCGCCCTTGTCGTCATTTTCGAGCTTGGCGACAAGACCCCCTGCCCCCTCCTCCTCGTTTTGACATGAAATCTCTCCCTTTCATTCCCCTTCCGCTACTGCTCCTGATCCTCCTCTTTCTCGGTGGCCCCGCTCCCCTGCGGGCGGTGGGGCTCTGGCATCGCGACTATCCGGAGGCCCGCGCCGAAGCCAAGGCCCAGGGCAAGCTGCTGCTGATCGTCTTCACCGCCACCGACTGGGTCGAGATCTGTCAGAAATTCTACGATGACATCCTGGGGCAACCTGAGTTCATTGAGGCCGTGTCGGGCACGTTCGCCCTGGTGAAACTGGAGTATCCCAAGGACAGTCAGCTGCCCCGGGAAGAAGCCCTGCGCAAGGCCCTGCTGCGCGACGCCTACCGGGTGCGCGGCTTTCCCACCGTGGTCCTGACCGACGCGGAAGGTCGTCCTTTTGGCATGAACGGCTACCAGCCGGTCCCGGCGGAAGATTACGCCAAGCAGCTTCTGGAGATCGCCCAACTCCATCAGGACAATCTCAACGCCGCCGCCGAAGCAGAGCGCTTGGAGGGCGAGGCCAAGGCAAAAGCGCTTCGTCTCGCCATTCCGGACGTGCCCGAGGCCCTCATGGCCCGCTTTTACCGGAAGGAGATGGAGGCCGTCCTGGCCGCCGATCCCCAAGATCGTCTCCAGTTGGCCACGCCTTTCCGCCAGCTCATCGCCGAGGCAGAGTTTGAGCGCGAAATCCAGGTCCTTGCTCGCGAGCAGAAATGGGAGGAAGCCATCGCCCGAACTGACCGCCATATCGAGGAATTGAAGATCGAAGGAGGCGCACTGCAGGCCGCCCTGATCTACCGGGCGGGATTGGAGCGGCGCGCGGGCAAGAACGAAGCCGCCGAAGCCACCCTGCGCCGGGTGGTGGTCCTGGACCCCGAGTCAGCCCCCGGCCAGGAAGCGGCCAAGCTGCTGGAAGCGCACCAGAACGGCGAAGCGAAGGCCAAGTCCCCCAGGCCCGTCACTTCCGGCGAGCCCGCTCCGCCCCCGGCCCCGGCCTTGCGTGCTCAACCCGTGCCCTGACCTTGGCTGGCCTCCGAGGCCGCCGCAGGGACCTCAAAGGGCAACTCCACGGGCTCGGTCTGTGGCCTGGGAACGTCTTTCTCCAGATCCAGGTTGAAGGGACGGGCCACGCTATTTCCCGCCAGGTCTTCGAGCGCGGGATCGACGATCAGGACATAGCGCCCCGGCGCCAATGGAGGCTCGGCGCCCAATTGCAGGCGAGTCCGCCCCATTTCGTCATCAGTCGCGCGCACGACCAGGTCCTCCCGGATTTTTCCCGAAGCCTCGCGCAGGCTCAACGCCCGCTGCAGGCTGACCGGATCCAGTTGGTCATCCGTTTCGATGAGGGGGACCGCGGAGGGCCGCACTTTCCACTGCCTTGGGTCCGGCTGCTTATCATCGAAGGCACCAGCCCGAAATTCGTGGCGAATGGTTTTCCCGAGCGGCGTCCCCGTCTCGTCGCGCCAGTTTCCCGAGATCTCCAGTCGATACGCGTTCCCCTCCTCCAGGATGGGGCCGATCTCGACATTGAGGTTCACTCCCGGTTTCTGTCGTCCGGGGTGAAACCACAAGGTCAGACGGGTAAAAGTCTCATCCCAGAGTTCCACCTCGCGAAAGGGCTCCGGCACCTCCCCGACCTCCCCTCCCCTGGCGTCGATCTTGACGAGGCGCAAGTGGAGGAAGACCTCGCCCCGCTCCATCGGAGCGGGAAACTGGAGATAGAACTTGAGGTGGTTGGCAGGCAGCGTCTTGGACTCGGGGACAATCTTCACTTCGCCTCCCCAAGCACCTCCACAGGCCAGGAGGACCCAGACCACGCCGAGCGCCTGCCGCCCCCTCCTCATCAGGGCAGGCTGACCAGTTCGACGGCGTGCGCGGCCTCGGTACTGGCGGGATCCGTCTCGCGCATGACCACGACCTCGGCATTGTCCAGCTGACTGACGATGACGGCGCCGAAGAGTTCTTCGACCACTTCGATGCCCTGGGCGTCGGGGCCCTTGGGCGCCTGGACGTTGCGACGCGCCGCGTTTTCGTTGATCTCCTCGGGTTGCTTGGCGTCGAGATAGGCCAGCTTGATCCGCGCCGCCCAGAACTTGCTGGGCCCAAAGAGATTCTCCTTAAAGCGCTGCGTGTTGGTCACCAACCATTGCTCGCCGTCGCGCTCGTAGATGAGCATGTCCCGGGGGCGGTTGCCACTGCCCAGCTCCACCACGCTGGTGCCCTTGATCTTGGAGCCGTTCTCCAGGCCCCGGATGGGAAACTTCGCAATGGGGGTGCAGGCAAAAGCTCCCACGACGTAGAACTCGCCATCTTCCTCCCAGGGGATGAAACTTTGGATGGGCGCCTTCGTCTCCCACTTGTTGTGGGCCACGTGGAAGGTCTCGGCGGAGAAGTAGCGGGCGTTCACCCCGTTCTCCAAGGGGGCGGGAATTTCGTAAATCTTGTTGGCGAACTCCTCTGAGGACTGGCCGGCGACGATCACCGCATCCCCGCCCCAGGCCAGGTCGGTGACGTTGCGCAGTTGGGCATTTTCCTCCGAGGGCAGGGAGATGCGGACGTGCTTCGCCGACTCCAGCGAGAGCGGGGCTACTTGGCCATCCGCCGAGAGCACCATCAGGAGCGGCCGATTGCCCGGCCGGGCGTTCGCCGAGAAGTAGATTTTGCCCGAAGCCGAGTTCACCGCCATGTCCACGATGACGACCCCTTCGGCTCCCGCCTGGGCGGCGAGGAGCGTTTCAATGTCGTCGACCCGCTTGGAGAGGCGCTGGACCGGACCGACATCCCCAGTGTCGATGGCCACGATGGCCGCGGCCTTGGGATCGGAAACCAGCAAGAGACCGGCCGGACCGAAGGCGATCTTCCCTGCAGAGAGAATCTCGGGCTGACCTTCGCTGGGTTGCTTGAGGAAGGACGCGGCGGTTTCCGCTTCCGCGGCGACCAGACCGCCACTGGCCATCCCGGCCACGGCGAGGCAACTCAAGTAAAAGGGGGCTCTGCTCATGGGAGGGAGAGTAAGCGATTTCCCGCCCTCCCGACCAGCGTCTTTTTCAGCGCGGTGGCGCTAGGCTCCCGGGGAATCAGCCGTCCCCTCGCGGCTCCGCGTGATCTCGACACTGACCCGGTCGCAATCGGGAAGGATGAACTTTTCGAGCTCCAGGCTTACCGATGCCACCCCGTTGAACTCTAGCACCGCGGCGGCAAGATCCTCCGCCAAGGTTTCAATCAGTTGACGCTCCCCGCTGGAGGCAATGCCTCGGAGGCGCTGAGCCACCTGGTAATAGTCGATGGTGCGGTCGATGCGGTCCTCGAAGCTCCCCGAGGACGCCGCGAGATTCAGGGTCACGTTCACCGCCACGCTTTGGGGCAGCGCCCGTTCCTCTTCTGGTACGCCGACGCGGGTGACAAGGCGCAGTCCTTTGATGTGAATGCGGTCGCTCATTCGTGGGAGCCTAATCCGATCTCCGCATTCGGAAACCGAATTCTGGAGGCGAAGTCGGTGGGAGCCCAAAGGGTCCCGTGGCCAGTCCGCGGTCGCTGCCTGACCGGCCCGGCCCGGCTGCGCCCTGCCTAGCCCAGGCGGAATCGGATCTCGCGAATCTTGTCCGAACCGAAGCGCTCCTGCATGCGCGCCAGGATGCGGCCCTTCATCCGCTCGAGCTCGTAGTGGACCGTGGCGTGAAGCACCTGGATGGCCAGGACGCGCCTCTCCAGGGAAATGGGGCGGGCATTGGCGGCGATGAAGGGATCGACCATTTCCTGCCAGGCTTCGAAGACCATTTCCTCGTGGAAGCGGTCCTTCAAACCCAAGCCCTGGAGGGTCTTGGTGACCACCGAGTCGATCTTGTCCTCGTACTTCGACGTGTCCTGAGGCTCCCAATAGCCGCGCCATTCGGCGAGGACTCGGTCCTTGAGAGAGCGACGGGGACGGTAACGCATGAGCCAGTGGGGGGATCGATACGGCTCACGCCGCCCGCAAAACGCCATGAACGACGGCGATCACGTGGGCGGCACTGCCTGCCAGGACGAAAAGGTGCCAGATGAAATGGGCGTAGGGCATTCCCCGCTTGAGGTAAAAGTAGACCCCGCCGGTGTAGCAAAGCCCCCCGGCCACGAGCCAGGCCAAGCCCACCGGATCGACGGACTCCAGCAGCGGCTTGAAGGCCACGCAGATCAACCATCCCATGACCACATAAAGAGCCGTGCTCAGCTTGTCAAAGCGCGGCAGCAAGACCGCCTTCATGACGATGCCGCCGAGCGCCAGTCCCCAGACCACCGTCAGCAGGGTCCACCCCCAGGGACCGCGCAGGTTCACGAGTAACCAGGGGGTGTAACTGCCGGCTATGAGAACGTAGATGAGGGCGTGGTCGAGGATCTGCAGAACTCGCTTGAGGTCATGGGAGCTGACCCAGTGGTAGATGGCCGACGCCGCATAAAGAAGCACCAAGCTGACGCCAAACACGGTCACGCCAGCCACGTGCCAGGGGGAGAGCGGTGCGGCAAGCTTGAGCATGGTCACCAGTCCCACAAAGCCCAGCACGGCGCCAAAGGCGTGACTGAGCGAATTTGCCAGCTCTTCGGCCTGGCTTTCGCAGAGGTCACTGCGTTCCTTCATCCCCTCAGCATCGTCCAAAGGAGAGCCCGGATCCAAGGAAAAAAGCGGGCCCGGGATCACGAATTCACGGTTTCGGAGGCGAGAGAACCGACCTATAGTTCCGTTTCCCCGTGACATGACCCTCTCCGCACGCCTGTCCACTGCCCTGCTCGTCGGCTTCGGGATCGCGCTTTTTCTCACTTCCTGTGAGAAGGTGGCGCCCTATCTCGACAAGGTGAAGGAAGCGCTCGACCGGGAAACCGAGGAGGAGAGGGCCGCCCGGCAACCCAAGGCTCCCGCCGAAATCCCTCCGCCCCCGGCTCCCGTGAAAATGGAACCGGTGGTCAATAAGGAGGCCCGCGTGACCATCCTCGGCTACCACGACTTCACCGACGGCGTCACCAACAACGACATGATCATCAACATCGATGATTTTCGTCGTCAGATGCAGGCCATTCGCGATGCCCAGCTGCCGGTCATCAGCATGCGCCAGTTCCTCGACTGGAAACAGGGCAAGGCCGACATCCCGGCCCAGTCGGTTCTCATCACCATCGACGATGGCTGGAAGGACACCCACCGGCTCGCCCTCAAGGTCCTCAAGGAATTCGACTACCCCTTCACCGTCTTTCTCTACAAGAACTACATCGGCATCGGGGGCCGCTCCCTCTCGCACGAGGAGATCCGCGAAATTGCCGCCAACGGCGGCACGATCTCAAGCCATTCCGTGAGCCACATGAACCTCTCCTCCCGCGGCGGACGCTCGCCCGAGGCCTACGATGCCTGGCTGCGCAACGAGCTCGCCGGCTCGATCCGCTACCTCGAGGAAACCTTCGGCGACACCGGAGCGGTGGTGAAGACCTTTGCCTTCCCCTTCGGCATCTACAATGACCGGGTGCTGGAGTTGGCCCGCGAGGCGGGCTACGAGGCCTGTTTCACGGTGGACGGCAAGAAGACCACCTGGGATGCGGACGACATGACCCTGGGGCGCTATGTCGTCCACGGGCGCACCCTGGCGAATTTCGACGCCGCCCTCGATTTTGGCGGCGGTGCCGTCACCTCCGGAGGACGCACCCTACTCGCCGTGCAGCAATCCGCAGACGGCTCCCAACAGCCCCCGCTGGTCACGGTCAAGCCCGAGGCCAACGCCCTGCTCGGCAACCGCCTGCCCCTCATCGAAGTGGACCTCTCGAAACTGGAGGGTGTCGATCCCGAGAGCCTCGTCCTGAGAGTCTCGGGATTTGGCCGCGTCTCCCATCACTACGACCCGGCGACGGGTCGGGTCCGCTACCAGGTTCCCCAGCGCCTGCGCATGGAGACCTGCGCCGTGCAGCTCTCCTTCCGCCACGCTGGATCCAAGAACAACGAGGTGGTCGGCTGGACCTTCCGCATCGATCCTTTGGCCGACTATCTCTCCTCCGAGGCGACCGTCCCGGGGCAAAATGCCCCGCTGGAGGCGCTCGCCAAAGAGGATGGTGCCACGGCGGCGGCCACGCAGCCTTGATCCAGCCCTCTCCCCCTTCTCCCGGCCCGTCCTCCCCTTCAGCCATGTTTACGAATCTCTCCGACAAACTCCAGGAAACCTTCAAGAAGCTCCGTGGTCACGGCAAACTGACCGAGTCCAACATCTCCGACGCCCTGCGCGAGGTGCGCCTCGCCCTGCTCGAGGCCGACGTGGAACTCTCCGTCGCCAAGGAATTCATCGCCCGGGTCAAGGAGAAGGCCCTGGGAGAGACCGTCCTGCGCACCATTTCCCCCGGCCAGCAGATCGTCAAAATCTTCAACGACGAGATCGCCGAGCTGCTTGGCGGCGACGCCAGCCCGCTGGATCTCAATCCGCCCGCCCGCATTCTGCTCGTGGGCCTCAACGGCGCCGGGAAAACCACCACGGCGGCCAAGCTCGCCCTACATCTGCGCAAGCAGGGGCGACGCCCCCTCCTCGTGGCCTGCGACCTTTACCGACCGGCGGCCATCGAGCAGCTTGCCACCCTTGCTCGTCAGATCGACGTGCCGGTTTTCCTCCCCGAGGCCGGGGAAAGCGACGTGCTCAAAGTCGCCCGCCAGGCCCTCGCCTGGGCGGAAGACCAGGCCGGCACCGTGGTCATCTTTGACACCGCCGGTCGCCAGGAGGTCGACGAGGCCCTCGTCGAGGAACTGCGCCAGCTTCACCGCTTCCTCAGCCCGCGGGAAACCCTGCTCGTCGCCGATGCCGCCACCGGCCAGCAGGCGGTCAATGTCGCCAAGACCTTTGACGAGACCGTGGGGCTCAGCGGCCTCATCCTGACCAAGCTCGACGGCGACGCCCGGGGCGGTGCCGCCCTCTCGATGCGCAGCGTCACCGGCAAGCCCATCAAGTTCGTCGGCGTCGGGGAGAAGCTTTCCGATTTCGAGGCCTTCGTCCCCGACCGCATGGCGGGGCGCATCCTCGGCATGGGCGACGTCGTCGGCCTCGTCGAAAAGGCCGCCGAGGCCCTGGATGAAAGCGAGGCCCTGCGCATGGCCGAGCGGCTCAAGCGGGCCGACTTCGACTTTGACGACTTCCTCGCCCAGATGCGCATGATGAAGCGCATGGGCGGAATGCAAAGCCTGCTCGGCCTGATTCCCGGAATGGGCGACAAGTTGAAGGGGGCCGACCTCGATGAAACGCGCCTGAAGCGCACCGAGGCCATCGTCCTTTCCATGACCCCCCTGGAGCGGCGTCGACCGGAAATCATCAAAGCCTCGCGCCGTCGACGCATCGCCCTGGGCAGCGGCACCAGCGTGACCCAGGTGAACCAGCTGCTCAAGCAATTCGGCGAGATGCGCAAGATGATGCGCAACAAGGGCAAGATGAGCCAGCTGATGAAGCAGTTTGGTGGGGGCCGGGGCCGCCTGCCCTTCTAAGAAGACCTCCCCGCAGGTCATCCCAGCCCAGCCTTGCATTTCCCCCGGACCTGCGAAACCTTCGCCCCTCCCCCATGCGCAGCCTGCTTCGATCCAAAATCCACCACGCCACGGTTACCGAGGCCAACGTCGACTACGTCGGCAGCATCACCATTGACCGCGATCTCATCGAGGCGGTGGGTCTCTGGGTCGGCGAAAAAGTCCTGGTGGTGAGCGCCACCACCGGGGTCCGTCTCGAGACCTACGTCATCGAAGGCGAAGCCGGCTCCGGGATCATCGGCATCAACGGGCCCGCGGCCCATCTCGTCAATGCCGGGGAAATCGTCATCATCATGGGCTTCGAGTTGACGGAAAAACCCATTCAGCCCCAGGTCATCCTCTGCGCCCCGGACAACCGCATCGCCCGCTACCTCGACGAGCGCGCCGGCATGCTGCTGGAGTCGCACTGAATCGGACCCTGGCTCGCGTGAGCTCGGGGCCAATCTAAGGTCCCACTCGGCGAAAAGGTCTGCTGGCGGCTATCCGCGCGCCGCGCCACTTGCCTTTTCTCCGGCCCTGAGACTAATCTCCCCTCATGAGCAGCCGTCGCCGTTTTCTTACGACCAGCTCCCTGCTGGCCGGAGCCTGTCTCGGAGCCCCCTCCGCCTCCCTAGCCCAGCTCAAACGGGCCGAAGTGGATTCAGATTTTGTCGTAAAAAACGGCCGTATTCGACAATCCATCATGGGGTGGTGCTTCAAGGATCACTTCGACACCCTGACCCTGGCCCGCCACTGCAAAGCCCTGGGGCTGGTGGCCATGGAAGGCATCCCCGTGGAGAGCTATCCGGAAGTCCGGAAACTGGGTTTGGCCATTTCGCTCGTCGGCTCCCACGGCTTTGCCAAGGGGCCCTGCAATCCGGCCTTCCGCGAGGAGACCATCGCCAAACTGAGGACCTCCATCGCCACGGCGGCCGCCGTCGGCTGCAAGAACGTCATCACCTTCACCGGGATGCGCTTTGACGGCATGGACGAGGAAAAAGCCGCCCAGGACTGCATCGAGGCCTGGAAGGTCGTGCTGCCGGAGGCGGAGAAGGCCGGGGTCACCCTCGTGCTTGAACATCTCAATTCCCGGGACGACACCCACCCCATGAAGGGACATCCCGGCTATTTCGGGGATGATGTCGACTTCTGCGTGGAGCTCATCAATCGCGTCGGCTCGCCCCATTTCAAACTGCTCTTCGACATTTACCACGTTTCCGTGATGAACGGCGACGTCATCCGACGCATCCGGCAGTACAAGGATCTCATTGGCCACTACCACACCGCGGGGAACCCGGGACGGGGCGAGATGGACGACACCCAGGAAATCAACTACCCCCCCATCCTCCAGGCCATCCTCGACACCGGCTACGAGGGCTATGTCGCCCAGGAGTTCATCCCCACGTGGGACGACCCCCTGCTCGCGCTGCGTCACGCGGCCCAGCTCTGCGACATCTGATCCCTCGCCGGAAGAATCGGCCCGAGGGGAGTCCCGTTTCAGACCACCTCCCAACCGGGACGGTAGCTGCCTTGGAGGAGGTGCTGGTGCTCACCGAGGCCTTCTACCTCCTGCTTTTCCGCGTTCCAGCGTATGGTCTGGCCGGTGCGCAGGGCCAGCAGCCCCAGGAGGGAGACTTCGGTGAGGTGGGCGGCAAACTCGAAGGCACTGCCCGCCGCGGGACCGCCCTTGCAGGCATCGATCCACTCGCGGTGGTGTCCGGGGGAGCGCTGGAGACGTTGCGGCGGTGTCGGCGTGCTCTCGCGCAGGCTCTCGGGGAAGAGGAGCGGGCCGCTGCCGGATCCCTGTGTGAGAATCACCCCCTTTTCTCCGATGAAGAGCGTGCCGCGACGGGGCAAGGGATGATCGCCGAGGACCTCGGGACGGCGTGGCTGCAAACCGCTGTCATACCAGTTCAGGCGCAGCGCCGGGCGCTTCTCCGTGGCCGGAAAGTCATAGTAGGCGATGCCCCCGACAGGAACGACTTCCTCGAGCCGCTTGCCCGCGGCATGGGCGGTGACCTGGGACGGCAGGGGCAGGTCAAAGGCCCGCACCGAGGCGTTGAGGTCGTGACAGGCAAAATCGCCCAGCGAGCCGCTGCCGAAGTCCCAGAAATCGCGCCAGGTGAAGGGGTGATAGACGCTGTGGTAGTCGCGCCATTCGCGGGGCCCGAGCCAGAGATCCCAGTCGAAGTCCTGAGGAATGACGGGGCGGTCCTTGGGACGCCCCAGCAGGTCGAGATTGTAGCGGCTCGCGGGCACCCAGGTGTGGACGGTCTCAATCCGACCGATGGCCCCGCTCTGGACCAGCTCGATGGTTTCGCGTATGCCGTCCGAAGCCGTGCCCTGGTTGCCCATCTGGGTGGCCACCCCCGTCTCCTTGGCGATGGCCGCGATCTTGCGGTTTTCGGTGATGTTGTGCGTCAGGGGCTTCTCGCAGTAAATGTGCCTGCCCGAACGCATCACCGCGGCGGAAATCACGGCGTGCAGGTGGTCCGGCGTGGCGCAGAGCACGGCATCCACGTCCTTCTCCTTTTCCAGCATTTGCCGATAATCGCTGTAGTCGCTGCAACGGTAGTTGGGCGTCTTTTCCGAGTAGTGCTTTTCAATGTCGGCCTTGGTGGGCAGGCGGCCGTGGCGGTTGGCTCCACCCGGCCAGCTGGGATAATCCCCCGCGGGATCGACCACCGAGATGACCTGCACATCGTCGAGGGCGAAGAGCTGCTGCAGGTTGGACCGCCCCATGCCCCCGGCCCCGACCAGGGCCACGTTGACCTTCTCGCTGGGCGCGACGTGGCGGGGCCCGCCGAGGACGTGGCGCGGCACGATGGTGAAGGCGCTGGCGGTGAGGGCCGCGCTTTTGAGAAACTGGCGCCGTCCTGTCTGGGTGGGCTGGGTCGGGGAGGATTCCTTGGGATTCATCTCGGGAGAAAGGCTACAGGGAAAGTGCGGGAAAACTCGCGCCAAGGACGCGCTCCCGCCAGCCCGGCCTCAGGCTTGTTCGTGCCACCCGGTCCCGAAGAGGGTTCCCCGGATCTTGCCGGCGAAGCGACGTCCCAGAAAGGGGCTCACGGGGCTCTTTGTCTTCAGGCTTTCCCGGGTCACCTCGGTCTCGGCCTCGGGATCAAAGACGAAGAATTCGGCCACTTCCCCGACCGCTATGGCCACGGGGGCGAGGCGCACGAGCTGGCGCGGAGCGACGGAATAGCGCTCGATGAGGAGCTTCCAGCCGAAGACGCCCTCGCGGATGAAGCGGTCGTAAATCGCCGGCACCGTCGTCTCCAGGCCTGCGGCCCCGAAGGGGGCACTGCCGAAGTCGCTCGATTTCTCGAACTCCGTGTGCGGGGCGTGGTCGCAGGCCAGCAGGTCGATGCTGCCGTCGATGAAGCCCTCGATGAGTTGTTCGACATCCCGAGGCGTGCGCAGGGGCGGCTGGAACTTGAAGTGGGTGTTGTAGTCGAGGATGTCCTGTTCGGTGAGGATGAGGTGGTGCGGGGAGACCTCGCAGCTCACGCGGGTGCCGTCCTCCTTGGCCGCCCGGATCGACTTCAGCCCTCGTCCCGTCGACACCTGCTGGATGTGGAGCCGGGCCTTGGTGTGATGGGCGATGCGCAGGTCGCGGTCGATGGCGATCTCCTGACTGATCGCTGGAATCCCCGGCAGGCCAAAGCGATAGGAAACGCGCCCCTCGTTGACCGCCCCCGCCTTGGTCAGCGCCGGCGTGTCGCCCTGCGAGGCCACGAGGAGGTCGAAGTCGCGCGCATACTCCAGGCAGCGCCGCATCAGGTCCGGACAGGGCACGCTGTTGTCGGAATCCGTCAGCAGGGGCACCCCGCGGGAAGCCATGCCGGAGAACCCGGCCATCTCGCGCCCCTCGCGCCCCTTCGTGAGGCAGCCGGACTGGTACATGGGAATCGGGCTTTCCTCGGCCACGAGATCCATGGCGCTCTTGAGGAGGTGACCCGAGTCAATCGGGGGAGAGGTGTCGGGCATCAGCACCAGGCCCGTGACGCCGCCCCGCAAGGCCGCCGCCGCGCAGGTGGCGAACGTTTCCTTGTGCTCCTGGCCGGGCTCGCGGGCATGGACGTGGACATCGAACATGCCGGGGACGAGCACGCAGCCCTGGCAATCAATCAATTCCCCGTCCTCCGGCAGGGACAAGTCCGGCGCCACGGCCGCGATCCGTCCCTCCGCGTCGACGAGGACATCGGCGGCGATCAGCTCCTCCGAGCTTGCAGAGGCGATCCGTCCATTTTGAAAGAGCCTGGGTCTTGCCGTGGCCATCGCTTCAGTCCTTGTCGGTCTCGGGTTTGAGCCAGTGCAACACCGCCATGCGCACGGCAATGCCGTTCTCGACCTGGGTGGAGATGAGGCTGCGCTCGTAGCGCATGGCCTCGTCGGTGATTTCCACCCCGCGATTGACGGGCCCGGGGTGCATCAGGTAGGCGCCCAGCTGGCGCAGTCGCACCAGGCGGGCCGTGTTCATGCCATACATCTTGTGGTACTCGGCGATGCTGGGGAAGAACATCCCCTCCTGGCGCTCCAACTGCACGCGCAAGAGGTAGACCGCATCGGGCTTCCAGTCGAAGACCTCCTCCCAACTGTGGAGGCGGGTCATGAAATCGTGCCGTCCCTCGGGCACCAGCGATCCCGGCCCGAGCACGGCGACCTCGATGCCCAGCTTGTGAAAAAGCGTGCTGGTCGAGCGGGCCACGCGGGAATGCAGGATGTCCCCGACGATGACGAGCCGGCGTCCCTGGAATTCCGGGTAGACCTCGCGGAAGGTCATGGCGTCCAGCAGGGCCTGCGTGGGATGGGCGTGGTAGCCGTCCCCGGCGTTGACCACCGAGGCCCCGGTGTGCTTGGCGACGAGGGCCGGCACGCCCGCGGCCTTGTGTCGGATCACGATGTAATCCGAACGCATCGCCTGCAGCGTCTCAATGGTGTCGAGGAGGGACTCGCCCTTGACCACCGAGGAACTGGAGACCGTGAAATGAGTGACGTCGGCGGAAAGGCGGTTCGCCGCCACCTCGAAGGAGCTGCTCGTGCGGGTGGAGGGTTCGTAAAAGAGGTTCAGGACCGTCTTGCCGCGCAGCGTCGGCACCTTCTTCACGGAGCGCTGGAAGAGCTGCTTGAAAGGCACCGCATTGGCGAGGACGTGCTCGATCTCCGTCAAATCGAGACTCTCGATGTCGAGCAGATCCTTACGAGGCTTCAATTCGCTCATGCCTGGGCAATGGCTCCCGGAGTTTCGAGGTAAACGCCCTCCTCCCCGTCGTCCTCCTGGAAACAGACCCGGACATACTGCTCGCGGCTTGTTTCCAGGCGTCGCACGAGATAATCGGGCTGGATGGGCACCTCGCGATGACCGCGGTCCAGCAGGACGGCCAGCTCGATCCGGGCGGGACGACCGTAGTCCATCAGCCCCTCGAGGGCGGCCCGCACGGTGCGGCCGGTGTAGATGACCTCATCGAAGAGGACCACCGGGATGTGGTCCAGGGAAAAGGGCACGTCCGAGGGCTCCAAGCTGGGCAGCCTGTCGCCCCGATGTTCAAAGTCATCCCGGTAGAGGGAGACGTCCAGGGTGCCGACGGGGCAGTCCTGGCCCCGCTCCGCGAGAACTGCCGCCACCCGCCTGGCGAGAGTGACGCCTCGGGTGCGCAGGCCCACGAAGGCGATGGCTTCCTCCCCATGTCGGACGGAGATCTCGTCCGCCAAGGCCACGACCCCCTCGGCAATCTCCTCGGGGCTCAGGATGGAAACTCGTTGCTGGGCAGGACTCTCGTTCACGGACGGTGCGGCGCTCTGGCACGTTCACTCTTAGGCTTGAAACGCTCGCCTGCATCTAAAATTTTGGGGACATTCGTCCCCAATTTCCCTCCGCCGCGACTTCTCTTCCCCCGCCCTCGCGTTTCCCGTCCGGGCCGAGGCTCCTGACTTGCACGAGGGGTTCCCCTCCCCTACCTTGCGACCCTTTTTCATGCGCCAGATTCTCGTCACTTCCGCCCTGCCCTACGCCAACGGGCACATCCACATCGGTCACCTGGTCGAGTATCTCCAGACGGACATCTGGGTGCGGTTCCAGAAAATGCGCGGACACCGCTGCATCTACATCTGCGCGGACGACACCCATGGCGCCGCCATCATGATCCGCGCCCGTGCCGAGGGGCGCAGCGAGGCGGAACTCATTGCCGAGATGAGCGAGGCCCATCAGCGCGACTTCGCGGGCTTTGGCATCGCCTTTGACCACTACGGCAGCACCCACAGCGAGGCCACCCGCGCAATCTGTCACGAGATCTGGGCCGCGCTGCGCCAGGCCGGCATGATCGTGGAGGAGGAAATCGACCAACTCTACGACGTCGCGCAGGGCACCTTCCTGGCGGATCGCTTCGTGCGGGGCACCTGTCCCAAGTGCGGATCCCAGGACCAACCCGGGGACAACTGCGGCAGCTGCGGGGCCACCTACAGCCCCACCGACCTCATCGACCCGAAAAGTACGCTCTCGGGTTCGCGTCCCGAAATCCGCGGGGCGAGGCATCTCTTTGTCCAGATCGAGAAGCTGCACGACTTCCTGGCCGAGTGGACCCAATCCGGCAGCCTCCCGCCGGAGAGCGCGAATTACCTCAAGAACTTCTTCCTCAACGAGCCCCTGCGCGACTGGGACATCTCGCGCCCCGCGCCCTACTTCGGCTTTGAGATTCCCGACGCCCCGGGGCATTACTGGTATGTCTGGTTCGACGCCCCCGTGGGCTACATCGGCTCCACGGCGGAATGGTGCGAACGTCAGGGCGAGAAACTGGAGGACTGGTGGCGCAGCGAGGCCACGGAGATCCACCACTTCATCGGCAAGGACATCCAGTATTTCCACACCCTCTTCTGGCCAGCCATGCTGAAGACGGCGGGCTTCTCCCTGCCGACACAAGTGCACATCCACGGCTTCCTCACTGTCGATGGGGAGAAGATGTCCAAGTCGCGCGGCACCTTCATCCGCGCCTCGAAGTACCTCGAACACCTCGATCCGGAGTACCTGCGCTACTACTACGCCACCAAGCTCTCCTCCCGCGTCGAGGACATCGACTTGAACATCAGCGAATTTGTCGCTCGCGTGAACAGCGACCTCGTCGGCAAAGTCGTCAACCTGGCGAGCCGCAGTGCCAAGTTCGTCGCCGAAAGCGGCCTCTCCCCCAGCTATCCCGAGGACGGAGGGCTCTTCGCCCAATTCGCCGAACGCGGGCAGGAGATCGCCAGCGCCTATGAGAAGGGCGATTACGGGAAGGCCATGCGCATGATCATGGAGCTCGCCGATCTCGCCAATCCCTATGTCGAGGAGAAGGCCCCCTGGGAACTGCGCAAGGATCCCGCCCGGGCCGGCGAACTGCAGGACGTCTGCACTGTGGCCCTCAACCTGTTCCGCAGCCTCGTCATCTATCTCGCGCCGGTTCTCCCCGCGCTGGCGCAGAAGGCGGGCGCCCTCCTCGGCGAGGAAATTGTCTCCTGGGACCAAGCCCAGACCCCCTTGGTGGGCCGTCCCGTGGCCAAGTTCTCCCACATGATGCAGCGTGTCGATCCCGCGAAGATCGAGGCCGTGATCGCCGAATCCCGCGAGGCCGAGGTCTCCCCCCAAGAGGCCGCCACGCCCGCGACCTGGGAGGATTCCGGAGAGGCCCTGGCCGCCCATCCCCTCGCCCCGCAGATCAGCATCGACGAATTCCTCAAGGTCGACCTCCGCGTCGCCCGGGTCATCGCGGCCGACGAAGTCCCCGAAGCCCGCAAGCTGGTGAGGCTGACGCTGAGCCTCGGCGGGGAGACCCGCCAGGTCTTCGCCGGCATCAAGGCCGCCTACGAGCCCTCCGCACTGGTGGGACGCCTCGTGGTGATGGTGGCCAACCTCGCCCCGCGCCAGATGAAGTTCGGCCTCAGCGAAGGCATGATCGTCGCCGCCGGTCCCGGAGGTAAGGACATCTTCCTCCTCTCCCCCGACGAGGGCGCTGTGCCGGGACAACGCGTGGGCTGAGAGCCCGGTTCCGCCGCACCGCCCTAACCAGGCAACTGCAGAACGCTCGCCAGAACGGCCCGCGCAGCCAGGGCATCGCGTTTTGGGGCTCAGGCGAACTCGCCGTAGAGGCGGTCGAGAATTTGATTGGGTTCCCGGTCGCGCACTCCGCTCCAGAGCTCCTCGATCTGCCTGACAAAACGACGCGGCATCTTGGAGTAGGTATCGGGACGCCTCCAATATTGCTTCCGCCCTTCCTGCAGGGCCGCCGCCACCCTTTCCGCATGGCCCTTCAAGTCCGGAGAGGAAGGTCCCTCGCCACATTTCTCAAAAACGCCGAAGAGATTCCCCGGCAAGACCTTGATGAAACGCTTCCGCAGGCCAGCCTGGGCGGCCACGGCCTCCAGGGTGAGGGCGTCAAAACCGTAGAGATGGCCCTCGTGCCACTTGTGGCGGAAGCGCATGCCGGGAAAGAGGATGTCCGGCACCTCGATGAGAAACAAGCCGCCTTCCCGCAGGAATCCGGCCATGCGGCACAGGTCCTCCACGGGATCGGAGAGGTGTTCCAGCACCTGGTAGAGGGAAACCAAGTCGAAGGAGCCGGGCTCGAGCCGCGCCTCCTGATAGAGGCCCAGGTGGACTTCGACGCCATAGCGATCCTTGGCAAAGCTTCCGTAACCCGTGTTCGGCTCGATGCCGATGGATTCGCAGCCCAGTCGTTTGAGCAAGTAGACCCATTCCCCCCCTCCCGCGCCGATGTCGAGACAACGCATTCCGGCCCGGGCAGCGTGCTGGGAATGCTCGAGCCGGTCCAGGGCCACCCGTCCCGCCCGAAAGATGTGCTTCGGCTTCGGCTCGTAGGTGCGCTTGTAGGCGACCCGGTAATGCTCCCGGTAGAAGGCGCCCAAGTCGTCCACGGGACGGGGATCCACGTAGATCAAGCCACTCCCCAGGGAGAGGACGTTGCGCAGGGCCTTGCCGTGGCGATCCCGTTGGGCCACGACGACGGCTTCCCGTCTCGCCGTCAGCGGGCAGGGACGCTCCGCGAGAATAATCTCATCAGAGGAGAAGGCGGAAGGCATCGGCTTGGAGGAGAGAGCCTTTTCCTAGCACAGACCGCAAGAAGGACCACCCGGAAAATGGACAGCGCGCTCAGGCGGGCGTGGCGAGGCCCAGCGCCTTGAGGGGATTGGCACGATAGACGCGGTCGATCTCCGCGGCGTCCAGGCCCAGATGCTCGCGAAGATTGGCGGCGACCTGGTGTCCGCGGATGGTCGACCCGGCGAGATTCGGCGACCCCGGCCGACGGGCCACGCCGGCCTCATCCACCTCGACGGGGGCGCCCGAGAGGAGATAGGTCCCCGGCCCCAGGCCAGCGGCCATGATGGCGTCGCTGGTGAAGATGGTCCGCTCCACCCCGACGTGGCGCAGGTAATTGCGCAGGGCGAAGAAAGGCACGTGGGCGCCGTCGGGTATGAAACAAACCCAGAGGCGATCCGAGAGGGCCAGGACGCGCTGGATGAAATTGTCGTGCCGGGGAAGTTCGACCGGACAGCCATTGCCCAAGTGCGTGACCATGGACAGGCCCGCGTCGACGGCCCGTTCCAGCGTTTCGAGGTCGGGATTGCAGTGGCCCGCGGAAACGGTCACTCCCTGGTCGACGAGGTAGCGGGTCGTCGCGGCCCCGGCATCGTGCTCCGGCGCCAAGGTGACCAAGCGCACCCAACCCCCGCCCGCCTCGATCAGGCGCGCCGCCGCGTCCGGAGTGGCCGGCACGACGCAATCCGCGGGGTGGGCGCCGATGTAGCCGGGCAGGGGACTGAGGAAGGGACCTTCCACGTGGAAGCCGCGCACCCGGGAACGGATCCGCTCGTCCTCCTCACAATAGCGCACCATCTGCCGCAGCTTGTCGCAAAGCGAGTCGATGGAATCCGTAATCAGGGTGGCCAGAAAGCCCTCGATGCCATCGGCCTCCAGGGACTCACAGGCCTGCCGCATCTGCTCTCCGGTGAGGTCTCGCGAACAAAAGTCGATGCCGGCGTAGCCGTTGATCTGGAGGTCAAAATAACTCATGTAAAGGAGGGATAAAGGATGAGGCAGGAGCCGACGAGGGAGCGGATTCAGGCCCCCTTCAGGGCTGACCTCCAGGGGCCGTCCCCCTTCCCCCGGAGGCGCGGAAAGGGATATTGACGCTCCCGGCCTCGCCTGTCAAAATTCATCCCCTATTATGACGGATAACGCAAATTCTCCCTCCACCACGTCCCCCACGCGACGTTCGGCAATCAAAACGGTGGCGGGGGCTTCGGTCCTGGCCGGGATTTCCATTCCCCACGTACACGCGCAGGAAAACTCCGAAATCAAACTCGCCCTCGTCGGCTGCGGCGGGCGCGGGACCGGGGCGGTCAAAAACGCCCTCAACGTCTCGGGCTCCCTGGGCCCGCTCAAGCTGCACTCGATGGCGGACGTCTTCGAGGAAAACCTGAACCGCAGCCACGAGACCCTTTCCAAGGATCCCCAGGTCGGGGACAAGATCGACGTTTCCCCGGAACACCGCTTCATCGGCTTCGACGGCTACAAGAACGCGATGGATTCCATGAAGGCGGGCGACATCGTCATTCTCACCACGCCCGTGGCCTTCCGCTGGCCCATGTTTGAGTACGCCGTCGAGAAGGGCCTGCACGTTTTCATGGAAAAGCCGGTCACCACCGACGGCTTCACTGCCCGCAAGCTTCTGGAAATCAACAAGAAGGCCGTGGAAAAAAACCTCAAGGTCGGCGTCGGGCTGATGTGTCGTCACTGCAAGTCGCGCAACGAATTGAAAAAGCGCATCGACGACGGCGCCATCGGGGACATCACCTTCCTGCGGAGCTACCGCCTCCAGGGCCCCATCGGCACCTGCTTCACGCCCAAGAACGACACGGGCATGAGCGAACTGATGTACCAGATCAAGAACTTCCACAGCTTCCTCTGGCTCAGCGGAGGCTCCTTCAGCGATTTCTTCATCCACGGGATTGATGAAATGTGCATGATCAAGAACGATTTCCCCATCGAGGCCAAGGGCTACGGGGGACGTCACTACCGCACCGTGGAGCGCAACGGCAAGATCCTCCCCGCCGTGGACCAAAACTTCGACAGCTACAGCATCGAGTACACCTTCCGCGACGGCACCAAGGCCATCTACGAGGGGCGCAACATGGCGGGCTGTCACCAGGAGTTCGCAGCCTACGCCCACGGCACCAAGGGCTCGGCGGTGATCTCCTCCGCCAGCCACGTCCCGGCCCGCTCGCGCCTTTACTCGGATCACAACATCGACCTCAACTGGCGGGCCAAGCCTTCCAACCTCCTCTGGGCCTTCCCCACGGGCGACCGCGGCGAAAGCCTCGAGGGCAATCCCTACGATCACGAATGGGAGGCCCTCATCGAGGCCATCCGCGAGGACAAGCCCTACAACGAGGTGGAGCGCGGCGTCGCCGCCAGCAATGTCACCTCCATGGGGCGCATGGCCGCCCACACCGGCCAGGTCATCACCTACGACCAGATGCTCAACAGCGATTTTGTCATGGCGCCCAACGTGGCCGAATTGACCCTCAATTCAGACTCGCCGCTCATGCCAAACGAGGATGGGACCTACCCTGTGCCCGAGCCGGGCATCAAGAAGGATCGGGAATACTGATCCTCACCCCCCATCCCGATGAGAAGCGCCTCCCTTGTCGTCCTGCTTCTCGGTCTCCTCCTGCTGCCGTCGACCTCGTCGACCCTCCGGGGCCAGGAAGACCGGGAAGCGAAGCGGGAAAAACGTCTCCGTCTCGCCGATGCCTTGGAAGCCCAGGGCGACGACGAGGGGGCCCTCAAAATCCTCCAAGAGCTGGCGGAGGCCGAAAAGGACAATCCGGGAGCGCCCCTGGCGGATCTCCACAAGCGCATCGCGGTCATCCTCATGCAGGCGGAGCGCTTCGAGGAGGCCATCCCTCATCTCCGCGAGGCGCTCGAAATCCAAGGGGGTGAGGAAGCCGACTACGGTGCCCTCGCCCGCATGATGATCGAGCTGCGCCTGTATGATCAGGCCGTCGGCCTTCTCGAAAGCGGCGCTCGGCGATACCCGCAGTCTCCGCTGTTCCCCTTCCTCCTCACCTACGCGCTCAACGGACAGGAGCGTTGGCAGGAGTCGCTGGCGCAATTTTCCCGCACCCTCGAGACCGCCCCGGACCGGGCCCCCGAGCTGATCGACGAGTATTTTCACTACCGCCATGGCATCACCTACGAGCGCCTCGGCAAACTTGAGGAGGCCACCCAACACCTCAAAGCGGCGCTCGAGCAAATCCGCTCCCGCGCGCCCCAGGACCAGTCTCCGGAGTTCACCGCCACCGTGCTCAACTATGTGGCCTACATGTGGATCGAGCGGGGGGAACGCCTCGAGGAATTTGGCCCGCTGGCCCTGCAGGCTGCCGAGCTCGCTCCTGACAGTGGAGCCATCGCCGACACCGTGGGCTGGTACTACTTCCAAAAGGGGGATTATCCCCGGGCGCTCTCCCACCTGAAGAAGGCCGAGCGACTCATGGGCGACCCGGATCCGGAAATCTACAACCACCTCGGCCAAACACTTGCCAAGCTGAAGGAAAAGCCCTTCGCGGCGGAATACTTCCGCAAGGCCATCGAGCTCGATCCGGAGAACCCCGCCCTCAAGGCCAGGCTCGCAGAGGTGGAAACGCCGGACCGCTGAGCGATCCGATTCCGTCGTCCCCTCCCCTCAGGACGCCGCGACCTCCTGCGGCACGACCGGGGACTCGCTGTCACTGTCGCCTTCCTCGCGCACGCCGTTGCGCACCTCGAACTCACGACACCAGCCCTTGATCTCCAGATCGTTGAAGATCTTCCCCATGACGCGACGGAGCAAGCCCTTCAGGTTGGCGTTCTCCAGGTCGGCCAGGGCCCGCACCGCGGCCTCCTTGTAGGTCTCGAGCAGCAACAGGCATTTTTCATCGGCCTCGAGCTCGTGGGCGAGGCTCCGGATCTTGTGGATCGCAAGCCCCTCCAGCTCTTCGTGGTTCCACAGGGCATCGAGCACCGCCCGATCCTCTCCCTTGGCCCGCTCGCGGGCAATCGCGAGGAGCACGCTGGGACGGAGCCGCTCCAGCTCGTTGTCCCCGGCATCCGCCCCGAGATCGTCCATGTCATCCCGGATCTGGTAGGCGATGCCGAGGTTTTCGGAATACTGCTCCAGAACCGTGGCCACCTCCTCGAGCTTCCCGGCGTAGGCCGCCCCGAGCTTCAAGGCCACCTCGAAGGCCGGGGCCGTTTTTTGACGGAAAATTTCCAGCACTTGCTTCGATTGGAGGGGCTGCGGCGAGCGCGCCCAGACCAGCTCGGCCCCCTGTCCGCGACAGAGTTCCCGCTGACCGCGGGCCGCGACCAGGAGCATCTGAGCCCGGATCGCCGCGTCGACCTCGGATTCCCCGATGAGACGGTAGCCTTCCCCGATGAGCAAGTCCCCGGCATTCAAGGCCACGGCCACGCCGTGCTGGGCGTGTAAGGTGGGCTGGTCGTATCGCCCGTGATCCTCGTCCTCGATGTCGTCGTGAATCAGCGAGGCCTTGTGGAAAAGCTCCGAGGCAAAGGCGATCTTCTTGAGATCCTCGGGGATCGGCGCTCCGCGGTCCTCGCGCAACGCTTCGTAGGCCGCCACCGTCAGGAAGGGACGCCAGCGCTTCCCGTCGCGGGCGAGCCATTCCCGGGCGATTTCCTCCTGAAGCCCCGAGGCCGGTCCCATGACCGCCTCGATGCCCTCGGCCGTGAACCAGCTCTTCACCTCCTCGTGGAGGCCGGTGAGGTCGAGGCGCCGCGTCTGATCCTCGCTGGTGAGGTGGATGTATTCCCACACCCAGTCGATGTCCACCGTCGTATTGATGCAGTCGTCCTGGAGCAGGGGCACCGCAATCGAAGGGATCGCCGCCGCCTCCACATAGGGGAAGGTTCGCTCCAGCACGGGGAGGCAGGAGATCCCCACGATGGCCTCGATCTGCCCCGTCTGGATCAGGGACATCACGATGGCCGAGCCCTCCGCCACCAACACGGCGTAGCCGAGGCGTTCAGCCTCGTTCTGAAAGTCCTGAATGGAGCATAGGCCGCATTGCTTGCAGAGCAGGCCAAACTCGTCGAAGGGCGCGGGGCACTTGCTCTCCACCCGAAGACATTTCGGCATCAGGAGGAGACGGCGTTCGTAGGGAATTTCCGCCAGGGTTTCCCGCCACATCTCGTTGTTGAGGCAAACGGCGACGTAGTGCAGGTAGGTGTCGTCGCCCTCGTAACCCAGCTGGGAAAGGAGGCGACGGGCATGAACGTCGAGTGCCTCCAGAGGCATCGGCGGCACGGGATTCTCATCGGCCACGTATTGCCGGATGGCCCGCAGGAAACGGTCACGCTCAGCCTTCGTTTGCGGGATGTTCTTCTTCGGGGGACGAAATCGGGTCGTCGTGATCGGGACAGGCCGGGGCACTTTGATCGTGGGAAGATTCTCGACTGGCTGGGACATCGGACTGAGCGTCGGAACGGAGGAGGTGTATCGGAAGGGCAAGGAAGCGCTATTCCCGGTCGGCCTGCCAACTCTACCGCAGGGAACGCTCACAGAAAGTAGTTTCCCCGGAAAGAAATGACAATCCGCGATCAAGGCGCGAGCCCGCCCCCGTAAAACGGGTATCCGCGGGAAGGACCTCTTGACGAAGCCGCCGGGACACTGGATACGGGAACCATGGCATCCCCCTCTGCACCGGATCCCCTCTCCAAGGTTCGCGAGGCCCTCCACCAGGGCAGGAAGGTGGATGCCGTCCGGCTCTATCGGGAGGCCACCGGCGCCGACTTGAAGGAGGCCCTAGAGGCGGTCGAAGCGATGAGGGGCAAGGAAGGCGTCCCTTCCACCTCCCCCACCCCGCGACCGGATCCCGAGGCGCTCGCCCCTGTCGCGGAAGCGCTACGGCTTGGAAATAAGATCGAGGCCATCAAACGCTACCGCGAACTCACCGGAGTGGGACTCAAGGCGGCCAAGGAGGCCATCGAGGGAGGGGCCCACCCTTCGAGGCCGGCGACCGCCAGAGGGCGCCAAGGCTGCTTGCCCCTGCTCTGCGGAATGGTTCTCTTGTCCCTGGGGCTCTGGATCTGGAGCTGAGGGCGCCTTCGCGGCGCAAGCCCTCACTTTGCGCCGTCGATCCCGCGCAGCCGGGCGTGAACCTGCGCCGTGCGCCCCATGTAGTGGTCCATGGGGTAATCGAAGGCCGCCCGCCGGATGTGCTCCGCGGACCGCTCCGCCTCGCCCAGGGCCTCGTAATAGAGCCCGAGATAGAGATGGGCGTAGCAGAGACGATTGCGCTCTCCCTCATCGAGCACGCCGTCCCCGTTCTCCTTGGCCGCCTCCAGCACGGCCTCCGCGGTGCCCTGCCCGGCAAAAAGCGCGTGAATCTCCTTCATGGGCACCCGGCTGTCGTTCTGGACGGGAATGAACTCGCGTCGCGCCGATTCCACATTGCCTCCGGGCGCTTTCACCGCGCAGAGAAAGTGCCAGACCGCGTTTTCCACGTCCTCGGGATTCACCTGGCGATGCCGCTCGAACTGGGCCTTCCCCTTGGCAAACTCTCCCGCGTAGTAGTAGCACAGCCCCCGTTGCCAGTGCTCCGGATCCCGATGGGGATAGTAGGCCAGATGGGCGTCAAAGTCCGCGATGGCCCCCTGGATGTCCCCCTCGTAAAAGCGCGCTTCGCCCCGACGCTGCAAGGCCATCGCCCGCACCTGCTTCCAGGGGCTCTCCGCAGCGATCCCCTCGGTGAGGGCGATCGTCTTCTCATAATCGCCGCTTTGGTAGGCCTCCATGGCCGCCTTGGCGGTCTCGCGGGGCAAGTCCCCCTCTGCCGCGGAGCAGGAGGAGAGACAGCCGGCAAGAAAGAGAGTCAGGATCCGCTTCATGGCGGGAGCATGGACGAGAAAGCGGCCCGGGTAAAGCCCCTCACTGGCGCCCCCCCTGCCCCTCACCGGCCTCGATTCAGCGGGAGGCCTCCACCAGTTTCTGGAGGTCTGCCAGGGTGGCAAAGGAATTCTCCGTGATCTGCTCGTCGTCGATGCGGATGCCGAAGCCTTCCTCCAGGGCAAGCAGCAGGTCGATGGACGCCATGGAGTCCAGCCCCAGCTCGCCCAGCGAATCCTCCGGAGACAGAGGATCCCCGGCCTTGAGAAATTTCAAATGCGGCCTCACAAGGGCCTCCAATGCTGCCAGCGTCTCCATAAAGCAAAGGGGAAAGAAAAAGATTTAAATATGTTATAAAATTTCACAAATTACAAAAAATTTGCGGGCCGCGGTTTTTCGGTGAGTGTTCCTCCCACTCTTTCGTAAAGGGTGCTCCTCTCCTCTATTTTCCCAGAGCTTCAATGGTCATGTTCTCTGCGAGGGTGTCGTGGGGGATTAGGCGATAGCGCCAAGGCTTGCCACCATGCTTGACCGTGTAGTCCGAGGCATTCTTGCACCAGTTCTCAGCCGCCTCTTTCTTCGCGAGCACTTCTGAATCCTCCATGCGGTTGCGAGCCTTGGGCTCCAGCATGTAGATCGCGTCCGCCGTTTCCGCGACGAAGTCAGGCTGATATTCGGGGTGGTCAGCCCCGAGTTTGTAGTAGATCTGGAACTGCCCCTTGGCGGGCTTGAACCACTTTTCCGATTCGCGATCCAGAATCACGGCGAGAATGCGTTCGGCTTCCGAGTCGAATTGGCGCTTCGCTATTCCGTGTGGAATTCAAAATGCGGATGGCAGTGGATCGG
>CAZKGI010000050.1:0-25462 GCA_964552315.1 uncultured Akkermansia sp.
GGCCCCGCGCGTCGTTTCCCTGGCCCTGCTGGGCGCCGTGAGCAACGCCCCTTTCCCCGCCGCCTTGAATCCGGACCGGGCCGAGCCCCGCCCCCGACAGTGGATCCCCGGGCAGCTGCGGCTGACCCTGCGGCGCCCCCGTCCCCGGAATCCCAACGAAAGGGAAGGGCTCAGCCCCCCAAGCGCCGAGGCGCCGACGCTGCCCCTCGTCCCCTCCGAACGGGGGATTTCGGTGGAAGTGATCGAGATGGCCCGCACCGCGGAATTCTCGAATTGGCCGGAGGGCCGAATCGGAGAGCTGCACTTCGAGCCCAGCCTCCCGATGCCGGGGCCGCGCTCCCTCCGCTTCGCCCTCTCTGAGCGGCTGGCCCGGATCCTGGTCGAGAGTGCCCTGGCCGACCGTCCCCTGGATCCCGCCTACGTCCTCCTGGGGGACTGGAACCCGGAGGACGCCCTCATCGAGGAGAATGGCGATCCCGCCGAGCTCATCGAGAAGGCCGCGGCGCTGAACGCTCCCTACGCCCTGGTGCCGGCCGCCTTCCTGGACCCGCTGGTCCAGTCCCTGCAGCGCAGCAACCGGCTCGAGCTCCTCTTCCAGCAAGAGCTCCTTTCCTACGAGAACGCGGAGGAACTGCGAAGCCGCCTGTCCACGGCGCCCGACGAGCAGCTGCAGGCCGCCAGCGCCGCCTTTGCGGAGATCGAGGCCGCCGCGGCCCGCCTGCCCCTGCCGGAGCTGGCGCGCAATCCCTCGGCGCAGGAGCGACTGCGCGCCTTGCTCGAGGAATGCCCCGAGCACCTCTCGGCCCGCGCCATGTTGGAGTACGGCCAGCGTCCCGTCAGCGAGGAGATCCGCCTGCAGCAGTTCGCGGAGAAATTGCACGCCATCGCCGAGCCCTTCATCAGCCTGGCCCTCGAGGAAGACACGCCCTTGGAACGGCCCGTCTCCGAAATCGTGGCCGAGGCCGACAGCCAGCTGCTGCGCCTCCGGGCGGAGGCCCTGCCGCCTGCCCGGAACCTCCTCTCGGCCGCGGAGGACCTGGTGGGGGCCGCCAAGCTCTACCTGCAGCTCACCAACCGCGACACGGCCATCGCCAATCAGCGGCGGCGGGAAGCTCTCACCGCCATCGGGGCATACCGCGAGGAGCTCAAGCGCATGGGGATTTCCGTCTCGGAGTGAAGCGCCGCGAGCCCGTGTTGGCGGTAACGCCGCTGCATGACCGCAGGCCAGTCGTGGAAGTTCTCCGGGAGCCCGGCCTGGATGGGCCGGGACGCGGTCGGGGAATGGAGGAGCGCGCCCATGGGATCGGAAGGCCAGGTCAGCGGGTGAAACGGCTCAGCAGCTCGTCGCGGCGACGCCGGGCCAGGATGAGGTCGCGGGTGCGCAGGGACACGCGGACGCGCTCCGAGGTGTAGTCCGGCCGGTGCAGGGTGAAATGACACCACCAGGTGCCGCGGTTGTTCCAGAGGTGATGGTCCGGATTGGAGCCATCGATGCGGCTGGCCAGCGTGCCGCAGAGGGCGGTCGAGGCGCTGCCGCCGGGCGATTCCAGCAGGTCGAGATAGGTCATGTTCGATGCAGTGTCTGTGGGATTCAGCTACCGCATCAGGCTGGGGACCCGCCACAGATGGCGCCATTTTCCCCGGAGAAATTTCTGTTCAGACCTCTCGGTCCGCACATCGGAGGCTGTCGCGGTCTCCCGCTCCAGCATCCAAGGCACCTTGGCTTCTCCAAACCAGGTTGCCGGACCCCGCTTTCGCCGGGCCACTCCTGATGCTTGGGAAAAGGATGGACGATCCCCCGCCCCAACGCAAGTCCGGGCTGTGTCATACTTCGGAAAGGCGGAAAAAGCCCTTGCAGGAGCGCCCACTGCCGAGTAAAAACAAATTTATGAATCGTGATTTGTTGATTGTTGTTTTTCTGGGGCTGGCGTTGCTGGGCCGCGGCACCGCCCAGGACGGGGTCGTTTCGACCCTGGTCGATCCGGTGGCCACCCTGGATCTGACCACCGTCGAGGCGAGCAGCCCCGAGCGGCGCGTCATCATTCGGGAGGAGAGTGTTCAAAGCGTGGTCGCTCCCGTGGTGGCGACGCGCACCCCGCTGGCGGCGGAGGCGCGCGAGCGCCTGCTCCCCGCCGTGGACACGATCTCCGGGGCCGAGATCCGGACGATGCAGCGCCGCGACCTCGGCGACCTCCTGCACCACAGCGCCGGTGTCCACCTCGTCCAGGCGGGGCAGACGGGGTCGCAGAGCTCGCTCTTCGTGCGCGGCATGGAAAGCAACCACACGGTCGTGCTGCTCAACGGGCGCCGCCTCCCTCCCGGGCTGGCCGGCCTCTATCAGCTCGAATACCTCGACGTGGCCACCCTGGAGTCCGTGCAGCTGACCCGCGGGGCCACCAGCTCGCTCTACGGCTCCGACGCCCTGGCCGGCGCCCTCGACCTGCGCTCCACGGATGCCCGCTTCGTCAGCGGGGACACCCTGAACTCCTTCGTCGAGGGGGGCTCTTTCTCCACCTTCCGCACCGGTCACAAGATCGCCCTTCGCGACGGGCGCGTCGGCCTGGCCCTCGACACCAGCCACGTGCAGACGGCCAACGACCGGCCCCTCTCCGACTTCGAAAGCAGCCTGATCCGGGGCAACCTGGCCTACACCCTCGCCGAGGGGGTCTACCTGGACGTGCTCGGCTACATCCAGGGATCCGACCTGCAGGTGGCGGGCTCGTCCCTGAGCCCGAATTTTCCCGAGCCCATGCTCAACACCAACCAGTCCTCGCTCTTCTCGCCGCGCTTCAGCCTCATCCGCGACGACTGGGACTTCGCGACCTTCTACAGCTATTCCCGCAACGAACTGGAGGCGACCCACGACCTTTCCTTCAACGACAACCTCCTCGAGCAAAGCGGGCACGAGTTCGAGGCGGTCCTGAATTGGCGGCCTCGTCAGGGGGACACCTACACCCTGGGGGCGGGCCACTACACCTATGCGTTCCACCGCACGCCCCTGACGCCGGGCCCCTTCAACCTGCCCGGCGGCTTCGACTACGGCTACGGCAGCGCCTTTGCCCAGGCCGACCTGGCCCTGCCCGCGCAGTTCCACCTGCTGGCCTCGGGGCGCTACGACGCGCACGATTCCTTCGAGAGCAAGGCCACCTGGACGGTGCAACTGGACCACCGCATCGAAGCCACCGGCACCACGCTCTTCGGCAAGCTGGCCACGGGCTACAAGGCCCCCTCGGGACAGGACTTCGTCTTCCTGGCCCCCACGCTCGATCCCACCACGCTGCGTCCGGAGGAAAGCTTCACCCGGGAAATCGGCCTCCGCCAACAGATCCTCAACGAGCGCAGTTCCGTGGCCCTGACCTATTTCCAAGCGGACCTCGAAAACCTGGTCGACGTCGATCCCTTCACCTTCGTCGATCCCGCCATCGTCGATGCGGAATCCTCGGGCGTCGAGCTGGAGCTCGTCTACTCTCCCCAAGAGCGGGTGCGCCTCTATGCCAATGCCACCTGGCTGGACAGCACCATCCTGAAAGGCCAGTACCTCGGCGGCTTCGGCGGGGTTCCCGGCGACAAGCTGCCGCGCCGCCCGGATTTCACCCTTTCGGGGGGACTCGTTCTCAGCGGCGACCGCTGGAAGGCCGGGGCCGAGATCTCCGGGGCCTACGACCGCCTCGACGCTCCCGGCGTGATTCTCGACGACTACACGACCCTGCGCCTCTTCGGCAGCTACGAGCTCAGCGACCGGCTCGAGGTCTACGGGCGACTCGAGAACGTCTTCGACCTCGACTACGAAACCACCGCGGGCTACGAGGCCTCGGGCTTCGGCGCCTTCGGGGGGCTGCGCTGGGTCTTCGGAAAGTGAGGCCCGGGGCGTTCCTCTGGGTGGGAGGGATTGATTGCAAGCCCTCCATTCGGGCGGAAGCTTAGGCATCGCGCCTCCGCCGCCCCCTCCCATGCACGCCACCCTCCACACCCTGCACCTGCGCGAAGCCTTCCACATTGCCCACGGCGTCTCCACCACCCGCACCGTGCTGCGCCTCCACCGCGATGGACTGGTGGCCGAAGCCCCCTTTGTCCCCTACTACGGCGACGATCCCAACGAGGCCCTGGCCCGCCTCGACGAACTCGAGAACGAGGAGGACCTGCCCCGGACCGTGCGCCTCGCCACCAACCTGATGGAGCACGAGACCGCGGCCCGCGCCGCCTGGCGTCCCCTCTCGGCCTGGGCCCAGGAAAAGCTCGGGCTGCCGACCGACTTTCTTCCGCCGGGCTGCCGCTCGCTCGGCATTCCCGAGGACCTGGAGCGATTCGCCGAGCAGGTGGCGTCCGTGGCCCGCCAGTTCCAGGTCATCAAGCTGAAGCTGGGCTCCGGCGACCTCGGTCTGGACCTGGCCATCGTCGCCGTGGCCCGCCGCGCCGCCCCGCAGGCGGCTCTGCTGCTCGACGTCAACGGGGGCTGGGATCCCACGGAAGCGCCCCTGATGATCGCCAAGCTGATGAGCTATCGGCCGACGCTCATCGAACAGGCCATCCACCATCGCCAACCTCCCGAGCAGTGGGGGGAGCTGCGCCGGGAACTGCCGGAGGGCGCCCCCCTCCTCTACGCGGATGAAAGCGTCCAGACCAGCGAGGACCTCCGCGCCTTTGCGCCCCACCTCGACGGCGTCAACGTGAAGCTCCTGAAGTGCGGCAGCTTCGACGGGGCCGTCGAGATGATCGCCGCCGCCCGGGAACACGGATTGGGGATCCTGTTAGGCTGCATGATCGAGAGCAGCCTGGGCACCACCGCCGCCGCCCATCTCGCCGCCTGGGCCGACTGGATCGACCTGGACGGCCACCTGCACATCGAAAACGACGACTACCGCGGCATCGACTACAGCGTGGATGGCCGTCTCCTCATGCCCGAGCGCCCCGGCATCGGCGCCGTCCCCCGATGAAGGCCCCCACCACCCTCGCCCGCGCCGCGCAGCTCCAGCCCGAGGCCCTCGAGCTGCTGCGCGAACTCGTCTCGGTGAACAGCTTCACCACCAACGCCCCCGGGGTCGCCCGCGTCGCGGAAATCACGGCCCAGGCCTTCCGGCCCCTGGGCTTCGAGGCGGAATTCGTCCCCTGCGAGCAGCCCGAGACCGGTCCCCACCTCTTCCTCCGTCGCGAGGGCGCCGGAGATCCCATCGTCCTGGTGACCCATTCGGACACGGTCTTTCCCCCCGAGGAGGAAAAGGCCAACGACTTCGCCTGGGACCTCCGCGCGGCGGAGGGGCGCCTCTATGGCCCCGGCAGCATCGACAACAAGGGCGGCACGGCCCTGATCTGGTTGATGCTGCGCCTGCTGCAGGAACAGGCTCCGGAAATCCTCGACGGCCACCACTGGCTCGTCGCCGCCAACGCCGCCGAGGAGGTCACCGGGGACGATTTCGGACGCGCCACCGAGCGGCGATGCCAGGGCCGGGCGAGAGCGGTCCTCGTCTTCGAGGGCGGTCCCGTCGACGAACAGGGCTGGCATCTCGTCATTTCCCGCAAGGGCCGCAGCACCTGGTCGCTCCGCGCCCAGGGCAAGGCCGCCCACGCCGGAAGCCAGCATCACGCTGGCATCAATGCCATCGACGCCCTGGCCGCGGTCCTGCCGGGAGTGGCGGCCCTGAGCTCTCCCGAGGAAGACCGCACCGTGAACATCGGCCGCATCGAGGGCGGCACCGTGGTCAACCGCGTGCCGCACGAGGCCAGCGCAGCCTGGGAATGCCGCGCCACCGATCCCGGCGCCCTCGCCCGGGCAGAGGCGGCCTTTGCCGCCCTCACCCAGCTGAGCCCCAACGGGGCCTCGCTGACCGCGACGCGCACCGGCCACACGCCTCCCTGGCCCGGGGGCGAGGGCACGAGAACGCTCTACCTCCAGTGGGAGCGGGCCGCCCGCTCCCTGGGCCTCCGCACGGTGCCCGTGCCGCGGGGCGGCTTGAGCGATGCCAATCACCTGGGCCATCTCGGGCCCACTCTCGACGGGCTCGGCCCCGCGGGCGGCAACGCCCACTGCTCGGAGCGCAGCCCGGACGGCAGCAAGCTGCCCGAATACCTGGAGCTCGGCTCCTTCGCGCCGAAGGCGGCCATGAATGCCCTCGCTCTCGCCGCCCTCCTGGGAGCGGACGAATGAGGCGAGGGCCTAGGGCGATCAGTGATCAGCGATCCTCGATCCGCGATCCGCGGGCCTGGATCAGGCCTTCTTCTCGTCGCTGCGCTTCTCGAGGACCTTGTCGATGAGGCCGTATTCCGCCGCGACGGAGGCCGGCATGTAGTTGTCGCGGTCCGAGTCGCGCTCGATTTCCTCGATGGTCCGGCCGGTGTGGTAGGCGAGGATGCTGTTGAGGCGCTTCTTGAGCGAATACATGAACTCGACGGTGCGCTCCACGTCCGAGGCCGTGCCCTGGGCACCGCCGGAGACCTGGTGGATCATGATGTGCGCGTTGGGCAGCGCGTAGCGCTTGCCCTTGGTGCCCGCCGTGAGCAGCACCGCGCCCATGCTCGCCGCCATGCCCATGCAGTAGGTGTTCACGTCACAGGTGACGAACTGCATGGTGTCGTAGATCGCCAGGCCCGCCGTGACCGACCCCCCGGGGCTGTTGATGTAGACGTTGATGTCCTTGCTGGGGTCCTGCATCTGCAGGTAGAGCATCTGGGCAATGACGTAGTTCGCCAGGGGATCGCTGACCTGCTCGCCGATGAAGATGATGCGGTCCTTCATCAAGCGGGACAGCAGGTCGAACTGGATCATCGTGTTCCCCTCCTTCTCGATCACGCTGACGTTCCGCATCGGATCCACAATGCGCTGCTGCAGATGAGGAGGAAGCAGGGGGGAAAGTTCCTGGACGGAATCGAGATCGGTCATAATGGGAAAAATGAATCGGCTGAACTAGGACGTGGCAAGCTGAAAAAGCTTACGCTTCCGCCTCGGCGGCAGGGGCACCCTCCTCGGAAGAAGCGGCCTCTTCCTTGGGCGGGTCGACTTCCGTGACCACGGCCTGGTCGCGGAGGAAGGCGATGGTCTTGGAGACGCGGATGTCGTGGCGCAGCTCGTCGAAGGCGTTGCGGTCGCGCAGCTCGCGGGCCACCTTCTTGAGGGGACGCCCCTGGCGATAGGCCATCATGGCCACGTGGCGGCTCAGCTCGTCATCGCTGACGCCGATGCCCTCCTTGGTGGCGATCTGGTCGAGGAGGAACATCGCCTTGACGTTGTTCTTGGCTTGCTCCTCGGCGCTGCGGATCAGCTCGTCCTGGTTCTTGGTGATGTCCTCCTCGCTCATCCCCTGCTCGTAGCCGCGGCTCACGATCTGGTTCACCTGGCGCTGCGTCTCGTTGAAGACGATGTGCTGGGGCAGGTCAAAGGAAGCGTCCTGGGTCAGGCGGGCCAGGATTTGGTTGTCGATCATCTGCGCCCGCATCCGCTCGCGCTGTTGTTCGAACTGGGAGCGAATCTGGTCCTTCATCGCCTCCAGCGACTCCAGGCCCAGCTTTTGGGCAAACTCGTCATCCAGGTTGGGGACATCGCGCTCCTTCACCTGGGTCAGGGTGACCTCGTAGGTAACGGCCTTGCCAGCGACCACTTCCACGGGGAAGTCCTCGGGATAGGTGGCCTCGAAGCTCTTGCTTTCGCCCGCCTTCATGCCGAGAACGGCGGCGGCCAGTCCCGGGATGAACTCGCGGGCGCTCTCCCCTTCCTCGGGCAGCTCGATCCAGTGATCCTGACCGGAGGCCAGGGGGCCCACTTCCTGGTCGAGGCGATCGGCCAGGGCTGCTCCGTCCAGGCTGGCGGTGTAGTTGACCACGGCGAGATCTCCAGCCGCGGCGGCGCGGTCGACGTCCACCGGCAGGGCGTGCTGCTTGCGGGTGTTCTCGAGGTAGTTGGCGATCATCTCGTCGGTGATCTCCATCTTGGCGACCTCGACAGTGAGTCCCTTGTAGTCCGGCAGCTCCACTTCGGGCTCGGTGACCAATTCGACTTCGAGCCGGTAGGTGCCGTCGCCATCGATCTGGTCGCGCTCCACTTGGGCAATGCCGAGGATGGTGAGCGATTCCTTTTGGCGGGCCTCGGCGTAGGCGGAGCGGGCCAGGCGATCTTTCAGTTCGCCCTCGATGGAGTCAGCAAAGCGTTTTTCCACCACCGAAACCGGGGTCTTGCCCGGGCGGAAGCCGGGCACTTTGACCTGGCGAGCATAGGTGGACACGATCTCCCGACGGGTTTTGGCGACCGTTTCGGCCGGAATTTCGGCGGAAAGGCGGGCTTTGCACTCGGGAAGGCGTTCTACGGAGATGTTCATGGTCGGGATGGGGCCGCGGGAGGGTCGTCCGGCCCGGAAGGGCGGGAATTTAAAACAGGCTCCCGGAGTTTGCACCAGATAATTTCCCCTCTCGCGGAGGAAGCGCTCCGGTCCAGAGGAGGGCCGAGATGGCACGCCGGGGGCGGCGCTCAGTTTTCTCCGACAAAGCGGGCGAGGTCGGGGGGCAAGGGGCTGTGCCATACCCAGTCCTCCCAAGCCAAGGCGGCGGCGTGCAGGGCCTGGCGGTCGAGCAGCAGGACGCGCTCCAGCGCCTCGGTCCACCCCGTCTCGATGAAATCCAGGTAACAGCGTTCGTCCGGACCGTAGAGCTTGTCCCCGACGAGGGGATGGCCGGCGTGGGCCGCGTGGACGCGGATCTGGTGCATCCGCCCGGTCAGGGGATGACAGCGCAGGAGGACAAAACGGGAGCCGTTGGTGGTGGGGCGCTGGAAGCGTCGCAGGACTTCAAAGCGGGTGGCCGAGGGCTTGCCAGCGGGGTGGACGATCTGCTTGACCCAGACCGGAGACTCGGCCACCTCGCCCTTCCGCAGGAGCGGTGCCTCGACGAGAAAGGCGTCCTCCTCGGGCCAGCCCCAGGCCACGGCGAGGTAGGTCTTGCGGAATTCCCGCCGCTCCATCGCCTTTCCGAAGGTCCGCGCCGCCGCCCGATGCTTGGCGACGAGCACGATGCCGCTGGTCTCGCGGTCGAGGCGGTTGACGAGGGAGAGCCGCGCCCCGCAGGCCCGTTCGTAGGCGCAAAGGGCCTCCAGGCCGTCGAGCAGGGTCGGGGGATTGCCCGGCACCGAGGGATGAACCATCAGGTGCGGAGGCTTGTCCACGACGAGGAAGTCCTCGCTCTCGTCAAGGACGGTGAAATCGGGGCTGTAGCGTCTCAGGTCGATGGCCCAAGATAGCCGCTCTCCCTCGCCCCGCCAAAGAAAGCCAGGGAAGCCCGGCCCGTGCCATGCTCTCCCCTGCCGCTTTCGCCCCGCCTTCCGTTTGACCACCCCCGCGCCGAGTCCTAGAGTCCCCTTCCATGCTCCTCGTCATCGACAACTACGATTCCTTCACCTACAACCTCGTCCAATACTTCGGCGAACTGGGTGCGGAGATGGAAATCCGACGCAACGACCAAATCCGCCTGGAGGAAATCCGCGAGATGGCGCCGGAGCGCATTTGTGTCTCCCCCGGTCCCTGCACGCCCAGGGAGGCAGGGATCAGCTGTGCGGTGATTCGGGAATTTGGTCCCCGGCTTCCCATTTTCGGCGTCTGCCTCGGCCACCAATGCCTCGGCGAAGTCTACGGAGGGGAGGTGGTGCGCGCCGACCGGCTCATGCACGGCAAGACCTCGCCCATTCTTCACAATGGCCAGGGCCTCTTCGCCGGTCTGGAATCGCCCTTCGAAGCGACCCGCTACCATTCCCTGATCGTGCGTCGCGAAACCCTGCCCGACTGCCTGGAAATCACGGCGGAAACGGCCGAGGGGGAAATCATGGGGCTGCGCCATCGCGAACATCCCGTGCACGGCGTCCAGTTCCATCCCGAGTCGATCCTGACGAGCTCGGGCAAGCAAATCCTCAAGAATTTCCTGAGCCTCTGAGCGCCTCGGCTGCACCGAGCGACGCCCTCCCGGCCGTCTGCCTGCCTTCCCGTGCCATGAAGTTGATCAGTTGGAATGTGAACGGCCTCCGGGCGGTCCTCAAGAAGGGGTTCCTCGACTTCCTCGAGGCGGAGAGTCCCGACCTCGTCCTGCTGCAGGAGGTCAAGGCGAACCGCGAACAGGTCGAGCACGACTTCGAGGCCGCCGGTTGGGAGGTCTACTGGAACGCCGCCCAGAAGAAGGGCTACTCCGGCGTCGCCACCCTCTCGCGCGTCCCCGCCATTTCCTCGCGCCTGGGCATCGGGGAGCCCGAGCACGATCTCGAGGGACGGGTCCTGACCACCGAGCATCCCGACTTCTTTCTGGTGAACGTCTACACCCCCAACGCCCAGGACGACCTGCGCCGCCTGCCCTATCGCATGACCTGGGACGAGGCCTTTCTGGCTTACCTCAAGGAGCTGGAGAAACGCAAGCCGGTGGTCTTTGCCGGCGACCTCAACGTGGCCCATCGCGAGATCGACCTGGCCCGGCCCAAGCAGAATCGCAAGAGCGCTGGCTTCACCGACGAGGAGCGGGCTGGCTTTGATCGCCTTCTCCAAGCCGGTTTTGTGGACAGCTTCCGCCACTTCCATCCCGACGAGCCCGGCCACTACACCTGGTGGAGTTTTCGCGGCGGCGCCCGGGAACGGAACGTGGGCTGGAGAATCGATTACTTCTGCGTCTCCCAAGCCTTCCTGCCCCGGGTCAAGTCGGCGGGCATCCTGCCCCAGGTGATGGGCTCGGACCACTGCCCGGTCAGCCTGGAACTGGCCTGATTCAGGCCTTCGCTTGCTGCTCGAGCCACTCCCGGAAGTGGGCCAAGGCCCGGGCGCGGTGGCTGATGGCGTTCTTCTCCGCCTCCGAGAGTTCTCCAAAGGAGACCTCGTGCCCCTCGGGGATGAAGAGGCAGTCGTATCCGAAGCCGCCGCTGCCTTGCTCCTGCTCGGCGATGCGCCCCTCGACGCTCCCGTCGAACTGCGCCACCGGAACGCCGCCGCGAGCCAGGGTGAGGACGCAGCGGAAACGCGCCGTCCGGGGAAGCCCCGCCTGCTCGGGCTTGGCGAGTTCAGCCAGCAGCTTGGCGCGGTTCTGGGCGTCGTCCGCCCCGACCCCGGCGTAGCGCGCCGAATGCACCCCCGGCGCCCCGCCCAAGGCGTCGACCTCGAGACCGGAATCGTCGGCGAGAACGAGCGCTTCAGGGTGGGCCCGGCTCGCCGCCAACGCCTTGATGGTGGAGTTCTCGGCAAAGGTCGCCCCGTCTTCCTCGGGAGCCCCCATTCCGGGCAGGGAGCTCAGGTCGGTGACCTGGTCGAAGTAATCCGCGAGGATGGCGCGCATTTCGCCCGTTTTGTGGGCGTTGTGGGTGGCGACGAGAAGAGTTCCAGACATGGGGCAAACTGGCGCGCGACATCGCCTCTGGCAACGAAGAAGCGCCGCGGAGAGGGCGCTCCCCAAGCCCATTCCCGGTTGACACCGGCGCCGGCGCGGCTAGGGTGCCTGCCGACATGGTGCGCAAGGCCCTTCAGGTCCTGATCCTGCCTCCCCTCTTCGCCCTGCTGATGGCGGGAGGCCACGCGACGCTTTGCTCTGTCCTCGGCGTCCTCGGCTTGGAGGCGCATCACCACGGCGCCAGCGCGACGCCGCCCAGCCACTCCGCTGTCTGTCTGCACAGCCACGAGGAGGAGGAAGCGCCCTGCTCGTCTGATGAAGAGCGGGTCCCCTGCCCCGAGAGCTGTCGCCTGACGCTTTCCGAAGCGCCCACGCCCGGCCTGGTCAAAGTCCCGGACCTTCTCCTCTTCGCCCTGGATGCGCCTCATCTGGTGCGGCACGAGCCGACGCTCGCCGCCCCGGGGCGCCGGGTCTCCAACCTGCCGGATCCCCCCGAGCGAAGTCCGGATTTCACCGCTCCTGCCTACACGGGACGATTCCTGCTCTGAGGGTGCCCCGGCAGTCCTGCCGGTCGATGCTGGCCCTTTGGCCCGCCTCCCTGCCGTCCTCCCCTCGAGGCGCGGCCCTGTCGCCGGAGTCTGCAGACTCCACCAGGTGTGACTCCTCTCCTTCGCTTTCATGAATTTCCCGACCTCACCAATGGCCTCCTCTCTCCTGGCAGTCGCGCTGCTGCTCGGGAGCGGGCCCTGGGCTGCCGCCGCCCATCCCCTGACCCGGGACGCGGCGATAGAGATGGCCTTTGCCAAAAATCCCGACCTGAAATTGGCGGCCATCGCCGTGGAGCGGGCCCGCAGCCGCATGCGGTGGTCCGGTCGCCTGGAGAATCCCGAGCTGGAGTTCCAGATTGGGGAAGACTCCATCGGCCAGAAGGAGGGAGAACAGAACTACGAACTCGCCTTCACCCAGCGCTTTCCCCTCGCCTCGCGCCTGCGGCACGAGAAAAGCCTGCGGCGGCACCAGATCCTCTTGGCGGAGGCCGAGATCGCGGAACGGCGGCGCGAGCTCGCCGGTGAAATCGACCGGGCCCTCGTCGAGCTCCTCGCCACCCGGGAACGCGGCCAACTCGTGCGCGAGGGCATCGCGCTCAACGCCGAGCTCCTGCGCTTTCTCGAGGAAAAAGCCGCGGCCGGGGAGACCTCTAAGCTCGATGCCATGCAGGCGAAGCTCACCGCACGACGCCTCGAGCAGCAGCGCGAACAACTCGCCGCCCAGGAACAACAACAGCGCCATGCCCTGGCCCGGCTCCTCGGCGTCGGGACGGAAACGGAATGGGACCTGGCGAGCTCGCTCGAGCTCCCCGCCGCCGCCCCCGAGGGGCAGATCCAGCTCGAGGCGGTCCTGCCGAGGCGGCCCGATCACGTCCTCGCCCTCGCCAAGATTGACGAGGCCCGCGCCGCCCTCGTGCTCGAGGACGCCAAGCGCTGGGAGGACGTCTCGGTGAAACTCTTCGTCGAGGGAGAGAAAATGGTCGATGCTCCCAAGGGGCTGGAACGAAACACCTTCGCGGGCATCGGCTTCTCCATTCCCCTGCCGCTGCGCCAGCGCAATCAGGAGGGCGTCGCCCAGGCCCTCCTCGACGGGGAAGCCGCGGCCCGCGAGGTCGAGGCGCTCCGTTTCAAGATCCGCAGCGAATGCGAGGAGGCCTATCAAGCGCGCCGCGACGCCTGGAAACTCGCGCGGGAGGCGGCCGAGGAACTCCCCGCCCTGGCCCAGGAGCAACTCGAAGCCGTCCGCCAGGCCTACGCCCAGGGCGAGGCCAGTTTCCTCCAGGTCCGCCAAGCCCAGGAACAACTCCTCGAGGTCCGCCAGCACGCCCTCGAGTTCCTCACCGACTACCACCTCGCCGAAGCCCGGGCCCGACTGGCCACCGGCGCCTATCCCGGACTGCGCCCCTCCCCCGCTCCACAAAAATGAACGCCTTGGTAGCACCCCTGCCGCGCCTGCGGAACGAATGGCGAGGCCAGTCTCCCTGGCCCGTCGGCCTGGTTCTGGGCCTCCTGCTGCTGACCGCTCTCCCCGCCCCCGGCGCCGAGGAGTTGGTCATCCTCGATGAGACCGGAGCCAAGAACCTGGGCATCCAGACCGAAATGGTCACCCCGGGAGATTTCGAGGAAACGGCCTTTGCCCTCGGCCACCTCGAGACCATCCCCGGCAGGGAGGCCGTGGTCAGCAGCCGCATTTCTGGTCGTCTCGTGGAGCTCCTCGTCGCCCCCGGGGACCGCGTGGAGGCCGGGGCCGTCGTGGCCCGCATCGAAAGTCGCCAGCCGGGGGATCCGCCGCCAGTCGTGTCTCTGACCGCCCCCCTCGGCGGACTCGTCCTCGAGGTGAGCGCGCGGCTGGGGGAAGCGGTCGAGCCGGGCCATGCCCTCGTCGAGATTGCGGATCTCTCCCAACTCTGGGCCCGGGCCCGCCTTCCCGAGGACCTCGCCGGCAGCCTCGCCCCCGGCACCGAGGCCAATATCCGCATCGCCGCCCTCCCTGGCGATGTCTGGCGCGGTGCCATGCTGCGGTTCGGCACGCGGGTCGACCCCGGCAGCGGCACGCTCGATGCCATCTTCCAAGTCGACAACGAGAGCGGCCAGCTCCGTCCGGGCATGCGGGCGGAATACGCCATCGTGCTGGGCCGAAGGGAACAGGTCACCCGGGTGCCCCGCTCCGCGCTGCAGGGCTCGGCGAGCAACCGCTACCTCTATGTGAAGCATTTCGACCTTCCCAACGCCTATGTGCGGACTCCGGTCGTCGTCGGCGAGATGAACGATCGCTATGTGGAGATCCTCTCGGGCCTCTTCCCCGCCGACGAGGTCGTCACCCAGGGGGCCTATGCCCTCTCCTTCGCCGGAGGAGGCGGCGGTCTCTCGCTCAAGGAAGCCCTCGATGCCGCGCACGGTCACGAGCATGCCGAGGACGGTTCCGAGCTCACGCCGGAACAGATCGCCGCCCGCCAGCGCGAGCACGAGGACCCATCCTCGCCCCTGGCCGCCGGACCGCTCTCCTGGGTGTCCTACGGGATGAACCTCGTTCTCCTCCTCCTGCTGATCCTATCCGCCCGACGACGCTCGTCCCGCGACACCACCCTCGAGGAATCCTCCGCCTCCCCCAGTGAAGCGCCCCATTGACCGATCATGCTGGACTTGCTGATACGCTGGGCGCTCGCCAATCGCGCCCTGGTTCTCGGAGCCTCCCTGGTGCTGCTGGTGCTGGGCTTCCGCGCCGCCCGGGAACTGCCCGTGGAGGTCCTGCCGGACCTCACCAAACCCACCGTGACCATCCTGACAGAATCCCCAGGACTGGCTCCCGAGGAAGTCGAGGCCCTGGTCACGCAGCCGATCGAAAGCGCCATGATGGGCGTGGCCGGCCTGACCCGCCTCCGCTCGACCTCGGACATCGCCCTCTCCCTCGTCTTTGCCGAATTCGAGTGGGGCACGGACATCTACGCGGCGCGTCAATACGTTCAGGAACGCCTCCAGGGCCTCCAGGGCAGCCTGCCGGAGGGATGCCAACCCTACCTGACTCCCGTCAGTTCCCTCATGGGAGAGATTCTTCTCATCGGGGTGCGCAGCAGGGACGGCTCCATCGAGCCGATGGAGATTCGCAGTCTCGCCGACTGGACCCTCCGCCGCCGCCTCCAGGCCATCCCCGGCGTGGCCGAGGTCCTCAACATGGGCGGCGGAGTGAAGCAGGCCCAGGTCCAGCCCGATCCCTGGCGCCTGCAGGCGCACGGGGTCAGCCTGGAGGAGCTCGAAGCGGCGGTGCGGGAGGCGGCGTCCAATTCCACCGGCGGCTTCATCGACAGCGGCACCCAGGAGATCATGGTGCGCAACCTCGCCATGACCACGCGGCTCGAGGACATCGCCCAGACGGTGGTCAAGCTCGCCCAGGACCGCCCCATCCTCGTCGGCGACGTCGCCAAGGTCGCCTGGGGCATCGAAGCCCGGCGCGGCGACGCCAGTGTCGACGGGGTGCCGGGCGTCATCATGAGCGTCACCAAGGCCCCGGGTTTCGACACCGTGTCCCTGACCAGAGAGATCGAGGCCGCCCTCGACGAGTTGCAGCCTTCCCTGCCGGCCAGCGTCGAAACCCAGGTCCTCTTCCGACAGCGCGATTTCATCGACCGCGCCATCGGCAACCTCGCGGAGGCCATCCGCGACGGGGCGATCATGGTCACCCTGGTGCTCTTTCTCTTCCTCCTCAACTTCCGCACCACTTTCATCACCCTGATGGCCATGCCCCTGAGCTTTGCCATCACCCTGCTGGTCTTTGCAGCCATGGGGCTGAGCGTCAACAGCATGACCTTGGGAGGCCTCGCCGTGGCCATCGGCATGGTGGTGGACGACGCCATCGTCGATGTGGAAAACGTTTTCCGACGGCTCAAGGAATGGGCCCGGAAGCCGCTCCCCTCCGAGGCGGTGCCTGCTCCAACCACCGCCCCGGCCCCGCGAGAAGTCATCGCCCGGGCCTCGGGGGAAGTGCGCAACTCGATCTTTTACGCCACCCTCTTGATCGTCCTGGTCTTCCTGCCCCTGCTGGGTCTCCAGGGAATCGAGGGACGGCTCTTTGCGCCCATCGCCATCGCCACGATCGTCAGCATGCTGGCCTCCTTCGTCGTCTCCCTAACGGCCATCCCCGTGCTCTGCTCGCTGCTGCTCCGGCCGAAGCCGGGAGTCGCTCGCCACGACGCGCCTGTGGACGGCTGGCTGGTGCGGGCGATGAAATCCCTGCTGCGCCACAGCCTGCTGCGCTTCAGCCTGCGACAGCCCTGGCTCGTTCTGGCGGCCGTGTCCTTTCTCCTGCTCTGCTCCCTGACCCTCTACCCCCGGATGGGGAAGGATTTCCTGCCCGCCTTTCACGAAGAGACGGTCATCGTCACCACGGGGGCCGCGCCCGGCACCTCCCTGGCGGAAATGCAGCGGCTCTCCGACGCCGTGGAAAACCAGATCCGCCAAGTTCCCGAGGTCAACCACATCGGACGCCGCATCGGCCGGGCCGAGCGCAGCGACCACGTCGTGCCGCTCTCCAACGTGGAGTTCGACATCGATTTCAAGAAAACGGATCACTCGCGCGACAACGCCGCCATCCTCGCCGACCTGCGCCAGCGCGTCCAATCGGTGCCCGGAACCTTCAGCGTGATCTCCGGCCCGCTTTCCCATCGCATCGGCCACCTCCTCAGCGGCGTCACCGCGCCCGTCGCGGTGAAGATCTTTGGCCCCGACCTCGATACCCTCACCCGCATCGGGAAGCAGGTGCAACAGATCGCCCAGGGCATCCCCGGCCTGGAAGACGCCAAACTCGATCACCAGGCCTCGATCCCCCAATTGCGCATCGAGGTCGATCGCGAGCGCGCCCTGGCCCACGGCATCACGCCCGGCGAGCTCAACCGCAAGCTCTCCACCCTCCTCGGCGGCGCCCACATGGCCTCGCTCCGCGAAGACCAGCGGAGCCTCGACCTCGTCATCCGCCTGCCGGAGGACTGGCGCACCAATCCCTCGGCGATCCCCGCGCTGCCCATCGCAACGCCCTCGGGTCGCCACCTCTCGCTGGGTTCCATCGCCGAGATCCGCGAAGCCGTCGGCCCCAGTGCGGTCTTCCGCGAGAACACGCAGCGGCGCTACGTCATTTCCATCCAGCCCACCCAGAGGGATGCCGGAGCCCTCGTCCGCCAGCTGCAGGAGCGGGTCTCGGAGGAAATCCGCCTGCCGGAAGGGGTCTTCATCCAATACGAAGGGGAGTTCCTCGCCGAACAGGCCGCCGCCAAACGCATCGCCCTGCTCTTCGTCGTCGTCCTCCTGGCCATCGTCCTGCTCCTCTGCACCTATTTCCGAAGCCTCGCCCTGGCCGCCCAAGTCCTCCTCAACCTGCCCCTCGCCCTGATCGGGAGTCTCGCCCTCACCTGGTGGCTCGTGGGCAACATCAGCATCGCCACCCTGGTCGGCTTCATCGCCGTCGGTGGCGTCGCGGCCCGCAACGGCATCATGATGATCAGCCACTACCTCCACCTCATGAAACACGAGGGCGAAAGCTTTGGTCCCCGCATGATCGAGCGGGGCACCTTGGAACGGCTCGTGCCCGTGAGCATGACCGCGCTCTCCGCCGGCATCGCCCTGATTCCCTTCGTCATCGCCATGGGAGAACCCGGCAAGGAAATCCTCAGCCCCGTCGCCATCTGCATCGTGGGCGGGCTCGTCACCTCCACCCTCCTCGATTTCGCCGTCACCCCGGCCGTCTTCTCCCTTTTTGGCCGCAAGGCGGCCCAACGGGCCCTCGCCCAAAATGCCCGCGCGACCCACTGACCTGAATTTCCCCCGTTCCAGCCCGTCCAATGAAGGGGATGGGAACGGACCCTCCCTAACCTAAATCCAATACCATGAACGACCGCCCCCTCTTCCTCCTCGCCATGACCGCCCTGATGGGCCTTGCCCTGAGCGCCTGTTCGGATGGCTCCAAGGACGAGCATCACGACCACGACCACGATCACGCCCATTCTCATCACGATAAGGATCACGATCACGACCACGCCAAGGACAAGCACGGCGACGCCGAGCACAGCCATGCGGGAGAGGCGGGCCCCAATGGGGGGCGCCTCGTCACCGCCACTGAACCCCATTTCGAGTTTCTCGTTCTCGAGGACCGAAAACTGCAGATCACCTTCCTCTCCGAGGAGGGCGAGGCCATCGAGGCGGGCGCGGCCAGCGTGACCGGCGTCGGGGGCGAGCGCAGCCAGCCCACCCAATTCCAATTCGCCGCGCAGGGCAAGTCGCTCCTCTCGGACCAGCCCCTGCCGGCCGGCGACATGGTGCCCTTGGTCCTGCAAGTGAAGCTCAGCCCCGACGGGGAAACCGTCACGGAGAAGTTCACCGTCAACCTGAACGACTGCCCCACTTGTGAATACAAGGAGTATGCCTGCATTTGTGATCACGACCACGATCACGATCACGAGGCTGCCGGAGACAAGAAACCCTGACAAGGCCCCTTCCCTGCGGATCATTCCCGCCCGCGGTCGGCTCGGTGGCGCATCGGGCTGACCCAGAGAGGCCGCCCCGGATTCGCCCCTCCGGGGAATGCCCGCTTGACCCGCGGGAGGGATGGCGGCACTTAGGTCCCGCATGGCCAAGGTCGAAGCCTTCCCCCTACCCAACGAGTTCTATCCACAGGAGTGGTTCTCCCGCCTCTCGCGGGAAGACCTCTTTCCGCCCGGGGCGCCGATTGAACTCGACCTGGGCTGCGGGGACGGCTCCTTCCTCGTGCGGATGGCCGCCCATCACCGCGATCGCCATTTCCTTGGGGTGGAGCGCCTCCTCGGCCGGGTCCGCAAGGTTTCCCGCAAGTCCGCGAGCGCCGGGCTGGACAATGTCAGGGTGCTGCGCGCCGATTCCAACTACGCGGTGGAATGGCTTCTCCCCCTGGGTTTCGCCAGCCGCATCCACTTTCTCTGTCCGGACCCCTGGCCGAAGAAGAAGCACGCCTCGAGGCGGCAAATGTGCCGACTCGACTTCCTTCGCGCCCTGCACGCCCTCCTCGAGGAGGACGGCGAGCTCCTCTTCATGACCGACGCCGAGCCCTACTATCTGGAGGCGCTCGAGGTCCAGGAACGCTGTCCCTTTTTTGAGCGGCTCCCCTGGGACGAGGGCGACTTCTTCTACGCGAAGACCGACTTCGAGGAGCAATGGCTCGCCGAGGGACGGCGCATGCACCGCCTCCGCTTGAGGAAACTGCCTGCCTGAACCCGACAAAGCGGGATCAGAGAGGACTTGCCCCGCAGGCGCAGGGCGGCGACCCTAGGCGATCGAAGGATGCGCTCGCCTCTCCCGCTGCTCAGTCTGTTCTGCTGCCTGATCCTCCCCCTTCATGCGGCCGATGTCACGCTCTCGCCCGAAGGGCCCATCTCCACGCCCCGCGCCGCGCGCGATGCGGCCCGCGCCCTGGAAAAGCCGGTCCGCATCCTCGTCGCGGATGGGGTCTACGAACTGGGCGAGCCCCTCGAGCTGGGCCCCGAGGATTCCGGGGTCCTCTGGGAGGCCGCCCCCGGGGCCAAGCCCGTTTTCAGCGGAGGTCGTCTCCTCGGGGCCTGGGAAGCCATCGCCGATGGCCTGTGGATGACGCCCCTGCCCGATCCGGACTGGCACTTCGAACAGCTCTGGATCGACGGGCGTCGCGCCACCCGGGCCCGCACGCCCAACCAAGGATTTTTCCATCTCGACGAGGCCGTGGCCCCCGGTGTCTTTCCGGATCTCGAGACCGATATCCCCTACCAGGCCTTCCGTCTCCCGGCCGAACCCTATCAAATCCTCCAATCCCTCTCGAAGGAGGAGCGGGGCGAGGTCCTTCTCACCGTGGCCCATGCCTGGGCGGTGGGCCAATGCCGCATCGCCGATCTGAACGACGAGCATCGCGCCGTGCGCATCGCCGGACGATCCGCCTATCCCTTCATCGAGCGCGAACCCGACCAGCGCATTTGGATGGAAAACTACCGCGCGGCCCTCGACGAGGCGGGCGAATGGTACCTCGACCGCCGCCGGGGCGAGGTCCTCTACCGTCCACTCGAAGGGCAGGACATGAGCCGGGCCACGGCCATCGCCCCCCGCAGCGAAAAGCTCCTCCTCATCACGGGGGCCCGGGACCTGGGTTTTCGGGGGATATCCTTCCGTCACGCCCACTACGCCTATCCCCCCGAGGGCCATCACGACCGTCAGGCCGCCATCGCCCTCGGGGCGGCCATCGAGATCCTCGACAGCCGGAATCTCCGCTTCGAGGCCTGCGAGGTGGCCCACGTCGGGGAGTATGCCCTCTTCTTCAAGAACGGCTGCGCCGACGCCAGGGTGAGCAAGTGTCACCTCCACGACCTCGGCGGCGGCGGGGTCCGCATTGGCGAGGCGACGCGCCCCGAGGACGAGCGGGTCAACACCCGCATTCAAATCGACAACTGCATCATCCAGCACGGGGGACGCCTCCATCCCAGCGCCTGTGGGGTGGTCTTGACCCATACCCGGCACTGTGCCGTGACCCACTGCGACATCGGGGACTTTTACTACTCGGGCATCAGTGCGGGCTGGAACTGGGGCTACGGGGACACGGCCTCGCGGGCCACCCTCGTGGAGAACAACCACATCCACCACCTGGGCTGGGCCTACCTCAGCGACATGGGCGGCTTCTACGGGCTGGGCATCTCGCCAGGAACCGTGGTGCGGGGCAACCACATCCACCACATCGCCAGCTACCGTTACGGCGGATGGGGACTCTACACCGACGAGGGCAGCAGCGACGTGACGATGGAGAACAACCTCGTCCACGACACCTCCGACGCGGCCTTCCACCAGCACTACGGTTTCTTCAACACCGTTCGCAACAACATCTTCGCCTTCGGGGGGACCGGCCAGATCCACCGCACCCGCAACGAGCCGCACTTGACCCTGCGCATCGAGCGGAACCTCGTCGTGTGGAATCCCGACGCCCCGCTTTTCTACGGCGAGGAGCGTCACTGGAAACGCCTCGAGGGGCTCGAACGAGGCTATCCCCGGGACAACCTCGTCTTCCGCCGCAACCTCTACTGGCGCACCGACGGGAAGATCCCTGACACGCTCACCAAATCCCACTTCACCTGGGAGGAGTGGCGCCGTCTCGGCCGCGATGTGGATTCGCGCTTTGCCGATCCGGGATTCGTGGACCTCGCGGCACGCGATTTCCGCCTCAAGCCCGGGAGCCCCGCCGAGGAGATCGGCTTCCAGCCCTGGGACCTTTCCCTCGCTGGAACGCGCCAGGACGATCCCGACTGGCGCGCCCTCGCCGAGGCCGGCCATCACTACCCGGATTGGGAAAGCAAAGCCAAGCCCTGGCCGGCCCCGGTTTACCGCCTCGAGCTCCAGACCTTCGACTCGGTTCCCCCAGGCACCCTCGGCATCCGCAACGCCAGCGTCGAAACGGGCGGCGAGGGCGCTGGCCTCTTCATCAGTGAGGAGGCCGCCTCGCCCCTGACCGTCGTCCCCCCTAACGCGGGCAAGGCCAAGCCGCGCAGCCTGAAGCTGCAGGACCGCGCCGGCCTGGAGAAAAGCTACCATCCCGTCCTGACGATCCGCCCCCGCTGGAAAGAGGGACGTTTTCTGGCGCGCTTCGATCTGATGATCACGGAGGGCGCCCAGGGCTTCTTCGAGATGCGCTCCAGCGACGGGGAATTCGCGGCGGGTCCCTACGTCCGCTGGGCGGGAGGCCGCCTCGTGGCCAACAACCAGAACAGCATCGACCTCGGTCCCCTGGCCACGGGGGAATGGGTGCGGATCCAGATCTCGGCCATCCCGGGCAGCGGGCGTTACCACGTCCGCCTCACCCGCGAGGACGGAAGGGAACAGGAGTTCCCGGACCTGCCCTGCAAATCCACCTGGGAGGACGCCGGCCAGCTGATCTTCAGTGGCACGGCCAATGCGGACACGGCCTACTTCCTCGACAACCTCTCCCTGACGAGGGAGGAAATCCCCACGGCCCCCTAGGGAGAGTTCCGTATCGCGCCCTTGTTAGGGCGATGGGGCTCGATTGCCCCCTTGGGGTGGTTCCGCCAGGCCATACAGCCAATCCTGATGCCCGCCTGAATGGGTGGCCGTGCGCAGGAAGACTTCCCGGTCAACGAAGGCCGGCGTGGCAAAGCCCTCGTCCCCGAGGGCGTTCTCGGCCAATTTGACGAAACGATCGGCACGGGCCTCGAAGACGTGGGTGATGCCCCGCTCGTTCATCGCATAAATCCGGCCGCCAGCGTAGACGGGAGAGGCGCTCACCGGGCCCCCCAGCCGCACCTTCCACTTTTCCTCTCCCGTGGCGGCGTCCACGCAGAGGGCGATGCCGTTGTCGTTGTAGAGGTAGAGAAGCCCCCCGTGGTGCAGCAGGGACTGCTCGTAGCAGCGCTCCTCGTTGCGCCAGAGCACCTCGGGCTGGGCGCCATCGCAGCGGACCGCCAGGGTTTCCTTGTTAGGAAAACCGCCGCTGGCAAACACGGTGTTCTCATTCCAGACCAGCGTCCCTCCCGTCGCCAAACTGGTGCCGTCGACCTCCCAGAGGAGCTGCCCGGTCCCCGGGTCGTAGCTGCTCACCTTGTAGGCCCCACTGATGAGGACCTGCTCCTTTCCTCCGACGGGGGCGACGATGGGGGAAGAATAGCTGGTCTTGAGCCGCCGTTCCGTCCGCCACAGCTCGCTCCCATCGTGCGCACTGAAGGCGGCGAGCCAGCCGTCCGCGGCAAATTCCGCGGATAAAATGAGTCGCCCCTCGTGCAGGGCGGGACTCGGGGCATATCCGTAGCCGTAGTCACATTCGTAGGGCCCGGCGTCGCGCTGCCAGCTCAGCCTGCCGGAGAGGTCCACGGCGCTGAGCCGGATCCGCCCCGAGTTGTGGAAAGCCACGTAGATCCGCTCTCCGTCGGAGGCCGGCGTGGGCGTGGCGGCGCTGTTCTTGCGGTGCAGTTTTTCCGGCAGGCCGCCCTGGTGGAGAACGGTCCGCCAGACCGGTTCCCCATCGGCACGGCGATAGGCGAGCAGGATCTGCTCGTCCTCCGTGGCCGTGGTCACGAGGACGAGATCGCCGACCACAATCGGACTGGAGAGACCGCGTCCTGGCACCGGGGTCTTCCAACGGACATTTTCGCTTTCGCTCCAATGCACCGGAGGAGCGGCCGTGGACTCGGCCACTCCATTTCCCAGCGGCCCCCGCCAGCGGCGCCAGTCCGCGGCCTCGCCCAGGAGGGGGAGCATGCCCCAAAGGGTGGCCAGGATGGAAACGACTCGTGTCATAAATTCGCGGCCCGATCCCACGGGAAGCGGTTGAAGTGAAGCCCTCCTGGTGGGAAACTCAAGGGCGAGTCCGCGCCCCTCCCCCGACATGTCCGACGATCTCGAAGACGAGAGCGATGAACGCTCCCTTTATCAGGAATTCCTCGCCGAGCGCGAGGAGATCCTGAAACACAAATGGATCCAAAGCGAGGAGGCCGGACGCGACATTGGACTCGAAACGGCCTTGGTGGATTGGGCGGTGAACCACCGCGCCAAATGGAAAAAGGAAGTGCAGGGCCGTTTCCGCTCCTGACACTTCCCTTTCGCTCGCCACCCGGGAAGGTGGCCCCCTTCACTCCGCCGCTTGGGCGACCGCGTTGCGGGCGGTCTCGATGCGCTCCAGCGAGGCGCTCTCCACGAGGATGCGCACGGAATCATAGGCGCCGCCGCCATGCGGCAAGGCCGCGACCAGCTCCCGCAGCGAGCTGACTTCGCCCTTTTCCACCCCCTGCTTGGCCTCGACGAGAATGGCCTCGGCCACCATCTCGCGAATCCAGGGCATGGCCAGGGCAAACTCCTCGCCCAATTGGGCCGCCGAGCGGTAGTCGCCCGAGCGATACACCGCCATGGTCAGCCCCTCGGCGGCCGAGGCGTGGCGGGGATCCCGCTCCAGGGCGGTCAGGAAGCAATCCATGGCCTTTTCCCATTCGCCGCGATCGAAATGGGCCCAGCCCTCGCGCGTCGCCACCGCCACCTGCCCCTGCGGCATGACCTGCGGGGAGGGCGCCAGGCGCACTGCCTTGGCCGTCACCGGGCGGAAGTTCCGCGGGCTGGACGAGGGCGCCGCCTGCAGGAGCGGTGCAAGGGCCAGGACGATCATCGGGATCAGGACGGCGGGCTGGGGGGAGAACGACTTTTTCATAAGCTTCTCCAAGAATTTAACCAAAATGAATCAATTATTCAATCAAATTTTAAAATCTTTTCGAATTTAGGTTTCAAATTTGAGAATATCCGCCCGAGCGAGGACTGGATCGACAAACTTTTCCCAGCGCTCTGGAGCGCGCCTCTCAGGGGCGGGCGCGGCTCTCCCCCACTCCCCTTCCCCGAGATCAACAGGACTCAAGGCCTCGCGGGATCCCGCTGGCCAGCCAAAGGAAGGCCAGGCCCCGAGTCAGCGGCGCCTCACGCGGCGGCCTCGCTCTCGATTCGGCGTGTGATCTCCAGGGCCACGTCGAGAGCCGCCGCGCCCTGCAGGCCGCTGACCTTGGGCTGCTCCCCCTTGGCGGCACAGTCGACAAAGGCCGCGAGTTCGCATTTCAGCGGCTCGTCCCGCTCCACCTGGACCTCTTCGCGCACGATCTCCATGCCGTTGCGGCGGTGAATCCAGCCGCTTTGGTCCTGGTAGTCGAGCGAGAGATAAGCGTCGGACTGAAACACCCGGATCTTGCGCATCCGCTCGGGGCTGATCCGGCTCGCGGTGATGTTGGCCACGCAGCCGTTTTCAAAGCGCAGGCGGGCGTTGGCGATGTCCTCGCGCCGCGTCAGCACGGGAATGCCGACCGCGTCGATGGAGACAATGGGCGAGTTGACCAGATGCAGGACGATCTCGAGGTCGTGAATCATCAGGTCGAGCACCACGCCGATGTCGAGGCTGCGCTGGGGAAAGGGCGAGAGCCGGTGACATTCGATGAACTTGGGCGAATTGAGCGCCTCTTCGAGTCGGCTCATCACCGGATTGAAGCGCTCGATGTGCCCCACCTGGAGGACGCAGCCCATCGCCGCCGCCAGGTCGATCATGGCCTTGGCGTCGTCGACGGAATCCGAGATGGGCTTTTCCACGAGCACGTGCTTGCGGGCGGTGAGCAAGGCCGTGGCCACCTCGCGATGGGTCACCGTGGGGGTGGCCACCGAGGCCGCATCGACCCGGGCCACGAGCTCCTCCAGACTGGAAACCGCCTCGGCTCCGAATTCCTCGGCGACGGCCCGGGCCTGCTCAAAATTCGCGTCGTAGACCGCCACCAGTTCCGCTCCGGTCAGTTCCGCATAGATGCGGGCGTGGTTCCGCCCGATGGCACCGACTCCGACGACTCCAGTTTTTACGCTCATGCTGGAGAGGCTATGGCAGCATCCCGCGGGCTCGGCAACTCCGGATCGCTGCCCCTTGGATTTTCTCTCCTGTGATTTTCCGTTTGATTAAATGCAAATTCTGCGGCAGAATCCCCGCCCGTCCCCAACGGGGTCACCGGTAACGGGGCATTAGCTCAGTTGGTAGAGCACTTGCATGGCATGCAAGGGGTCAGCGGTTCGAATCCGCTATGCTCCACGGT
>CAZKGI010000051.1:0-25282 GCA_964552315.1 uncultured Akkermansia sp.
CCTTGGGAGCTTCCGCCTTGGGAGCTTCCGCCTTGGGAGCTTCCGCCTTGGGAGCTTCCGCCTTGGGAGCCTCTGCCTTGGGAGCCTCTGCCTTGGGAGCCTCTGCTTCGGGCGGAGCCGGGCGATCGACCAAGGGCGGCTTGCCAATCTTGAGCAGGGCGATCTTTTCCTCGGCGTAATCGAAGAAGGGCGTCCCTGGATGGAGGGTGTAGGCCTCCTGATAGCGCTGGTCGGCGGCGGCCGTGTCTCCGGCTTCAAGGGCGAGGTCGCCGAGACGGATGCGGCTCAGGGGGGTGAGTTCGCCGTCGGCTTGGGCCTTGATCACGTCCTCGTAGTAGGCCTTTGCCTTCTCCCGGTCTCCGGAGCGGTGATGGATGTTGGCCAGGGCGAAGAGGCCGTGCGCGTGGAGCGGGTGGCTCTTGTAATCCGCCAGGAAGCGTTCCAGGGTGGCTTGGGCTTCTTCCACCTTGCCCTGTTCGATTTGCAGGTCCGCCTTCGTGAGCAGGGCGTTGCCGGCCCCAATCGATCCGGGATGCTCCACCAGCACGGCATCGAGAGCCGCGATGTCGCCTTTCTGCGCGGCCGAGGTGTAGGCCCGGGCGGCGGCCGAGTGGCGTTGCTTCGAAATTTGCGAAACAATGAGGCTACCGCAAATCACCAAGGCCAGCAGGGCGATACCGGCGAGGATCTTTTTGCGGTTTTGTTCGATCGCATCGACGACCCCGGATGCATCGCTGACATAGAGCGCGTCGAGCGGTTTGGGTTCCTCGGATGAATGGGGCTTCTTGGGGGCGTCGGCCATAGTCTGAGAATGGGGTGGGGAAAGGGAGGCCGCCCACGAGGGGCGGCCCGAATGGTAAGCGAAATTCGTCGTTTGTCACCGCCGAGTTGCGGCTACCGCTCAGCTGCCCACGGCGGCACGGGCCTCGTCGGCCAGAGCGGTGGACAGGTAGCGTTCGCCGGTGGAGCAGGCAATCGTCACGATGAGCTTGCCCTTGTTCTCGGGACGCTTGGCGACCTCAAGGGCAGCGACGACGTTCGCACCGGTGCTAATCCCGACGAGAATGCCTTCCTCCTTGGCCAGGCGACGAGCCATTTCGAAGGCGGCATCGTTGCTCACGCGGATGCATTCCCCGATCTGGGACTCACCGGATTCGCTCTGGAGGTGGAGGTTTTTGGGAACGAAACCCGCTCCCGTGCCCTGGATTTTGTGGGGGCCGGGCGTGGGGGTTTCGCCCGCCAGGGTTTGTGAAATGACGGGCGAGTCCTCGGGCTCGACGACGATGACTTGCACGGCCGGATTCTTTTGGCGCAGTCCCTCGACGCAGCCTGTGGCCGTGCCTCCGGTGCCGACTGCGGAGACGACGATGTCGACCTTGCCGTTGGTGTCGGCCCAGATTTCCTCCGCCGTGGTCTTGGTGTGGATGGCGGGGTTGGCGGGGTTATCGAATTGCTGCGGGATGAAGGAGTTCGGGGTGGACGCGGCGATCTCCTCGGCCTTGGCAATCGCCCCCTTCATGCCCTTGGCCCCCTCGGTCAGCACCAGTTCGGCACCGAGGAGCGCGAGCAGGGTGCGGCGCTCGAGACTCATCGTTTCGGGCATGGTCAGGATCAGGCGATAGCCCTTGGCCGCACAGACAAAGGCAAGCGCGATGCCGGTGTTTCCACTGGTCGGCTCGACGATCACCGTGTCCTTGTTGATTTTCCCTGCGGCTTCCGCAGCTTCGATCATGGCCATGCCGATGCGGTCCTTGACGGAGCCGAGGGGATTGAAGAATTCGCACTTGAGGGCCACGGTGGCGTCGACGCCTGCGGTGACACGATTCAATTTGACGAGGGGGGTGTTCCCTACTGTTTCAACGATGTTGTTGTATATTTTACCGTGTGCCATATGGGTGCTGGAGGCTGTGATTGAATTGACCAGATTGGGCCCGCTCCAGGCGGGACGCGAAATCTCCGCGCACTTGGAGAATTGAACGAAAGTGCCCTCCCTGCAATCCGATTTTGCGGTGGGCGGATGAGAGGGGACCTTGCCTAGCCCAATTTGCCTCCAAGAATCGGTGTTTTCTTGCCTTTTTCGGCGATTTAACGGTTGCGACCGCGACGGATTCCGTTAGAAAAGGCAGCGATAACTCCTCCGACCATGTCAGAATTGATCGATGCAGACGAGCTCGCCGCTCACCTGAAGAAGCTTCCCGAGTGGGATCTCGAAGACGATTCCATCGTCCGGGCCTTCGAGTTCGACGACTTCATGGAAGGGATCGATTTCGTCAATGCCGTGGCCGAAATCGCCGAGGAGGCGGGCCACCATCCCGAGATCGACATTCGCTGGTGCACGGTGACGGTGCGCCTTACCACCCATGATGCGGGCGGTCTCACCGAGGCCGACATCGAGGTGGCGAAGAAGATCGACACGCTGCGGGACTGAGGAGATTCCGGCGAACGCGGCGCCCCTGTGGGACGAGTGGCGCGGACGATCCTATTTCTCGGCGTTCTGCTTGCCAGGCAAGCCGAGACGTTGGCAGGCTTCGGCATAATAGCCTTCGTCGATCTCGAAGCCGATGCACTTGGCCAGCCCGGCTTCGCCGGCGGCGACGGCGGCGTGGCCGATGCCGAGGAAGGGCTCCAGCAGGGTGAGCGAGGCGGGATCGCCGCCGTGCAGGGCGATGCATTTCTTGGCGAGCGCCACCGGGAAGGTTGCGGGATGGGGCCGCTCCTTGCGGCGCGAGACGATGGTCTCGTAGGGAATGAACCAATTGTTGCCCCGGCAGCGTCGGTCCCGGCCCGAGGTGTGGCCCCAGCGGGCGATGTTGCTCTTGTCGGCGTAGGGCACGCCCACGGCGAGGCGGTCGATGGGCACCTTGCCTGTCTTGGTGAAATGGAAGACGAATTCGTGGCAGTCGTTGAGGAAGCGCTTCGAGTTGATAGGCTTGAAATGTCCCACGGAGATCGGTTCGCCTCCGCGGGGTTCCACGGTGATGGACTTGATCCAGTGAATCGTGTTTTGGAGCGCAAAGAGAGGGCGCAGGGCGAGGGCAAGCTCGTGCGGCATCCAGGGATTGGCGGGGGCCGCGCCGACGTTGAGGAAAAAAGAGCCCTCCGGCTTGAGGAGGCGCCGCACCTCCCCGGCCCATTCCAGTGACCAAGCGAGGTAGTCCTCCGTCGAGAGCGAGTCCTCGTAGCGTCCGTAGTTGATCCCGAGATTGTAGGGCGGCGAGGTCACCACGAGATCGACAGATTCTTCGGGCAGGCTCCGCATGCCCTCGACGCAGTCGCCGAGGCGGAGGTCAAAGACCGTCGGGAACGAGGGTGGCGGAGGCTCCAAGCCGGGGAGTAAGTCGGAGTTGGCCATGGCGTCAGAGCGGTCGAGGGAGAAGGCGGGACAGGCTCGGAGCGGCCTTTCGGGCGGCCTCGCGGAGCCGGCCTCCCGCGCGGGCGAGGTTTTCCTCCAGCGTGGACTCGGGATCGCGGATTTCCACAATGGGTCCGAAGTGCGTCTCCAGCGATCGGTTTTCGACTTGGCCACAAAAGGCGGCGGTGGGCTTGCCCCGTTCCCGCGCCAGGCAAACCACTCCATAGGGGCCTTTGCCTTGGAGCGATTGGCTGTCGAGCCGACCTTCGCCGGTGAGCACGAGATCGGCCCAGTCGATGGCCTCGTGCAGTCCCAGTTGGTCCGCGACGAGATCGAAGCCCGGGACCAATTCCGCCTTCAAGAAGACGCGCGCTCCGAAGCCCAGGCCGCCAGCCGCTCCCGATCCGGCTGTGGCGGCGGCGCCCCGTCCCGACTCGCCTAGGAGCGAGACGAGGTGCTCGAGACGCGCTTCGTGATAGGGGAAGTCCTCGCAGGCAATGCCCTTTTGCGGACCATAGACGCGGGTGCAGCCCTGGGGACCCAGAAGGGGGTTGTCGACGTCGCAGGCCACGGTGACCCTCGGCCAAGCTTGGGCCGCGGGGGGGAGAATGCGCGCGACTTCCTCCAGGCCCATAGGCAGGCCGCGGAGGGGATGGCCCGAGGCATCCTCAAAGCGGTAGCCCAGAGCCTCGGCCATGCCGCTGCCCCCGTCGTTGGTGGCGCTGCCCCCGATGCCGAGAATGAGGTGCGAAACGCCCTGCCTCCTGGCGTGCTCGATGAGTTGGCCGGTGCCGTAGGTCGTGGCGCGACGGGGATCCTTGTCCCGGCCGTCGAGGAGGGCCAGCCCCGAGGCCTGGGCCATTTCAATGACCGCGGTCTTCGGCCCGCCGTCGCTGGCGAGGAGGGCGTATCCGGCCCTTCGAGGTTCGGACAGGGGATCGAGGACCTCCGATTCGATCCACTCGCCGCCGCGTGCCGCCAGCAGGGTGGCGGCGATGCCGTCGCCGCCGTCGGCGATGGGGAGGAGGCGGATTTCCCAGGGGGCCTCCGCCGCCAGGCCGGCGCGCAGGCCGGAAGCGATGGCCTCGCCCGCCTCCAGCGCCGTAAGGGAGCCCTTGAACTTGTCGCAGGCGACGAGGATTTTCATGCCATGCGGGAATCCTTGGACTCGCCTTAATCCTGCGGTTGTCGGTCCGGGTTCCGAGAGGGCAGTTCACCGGGACGCCGCAGGGAAACGACCTCGTCGATGAGGTTGGCGAGTTCGTTTTCATCCTCCGCCTGCCGGATGGCCCGCTTGAGTTCCAGCGGATCGCTGGGCGGGGCGGGGGGAGCCTCCTCTTCTGGAAGGGTTTCCACAACCGGGGGCGCTTGGGGCGAGGGGGCGGGCTGTGGAGGGGAGGGCATCCACGCGAGCCCGAAATCCTGCATGAGCAGTTCGTCGATGCCGGCGCTGGAAGGGGCCAGGCCGCGGGTGATCTGCAGTTCTCCATCTTCGCGATGGCCCAGGCGCAGCCGCGCTTCCGGGGGGAAGTGGGCGGCGATCAGGGGGCTGTGCGTGGCCACGAGCAGTCGGGGCGAGGGCACGGGAGCCAGGGCGCGGTAGAGCGGGATCAGGTCTTGAACCAGGGCGGGAAACAGTCCCTCTTCGGCATCGTCGAGAAACAGATTGGCGACCCGATGCGTGGCGGCGATGCCGACGTGGTGCAGGCAGCGTCGCAGGGCGGGGCCGAGGCGGTCCTCTCTGAGGGGCCTGCCCTTTTCATCGAAGAAGACGCCTTCTTCCTGCCCAAAGGACACGTGAAAACCCGAGGGGGCGAGCAGCCGGTTCCACGCGTGGCGGAGGTGGGGCAGGGAGTGGGGCGACGCCGCGTCAAATTCCCGCGCCACTTCGGCGACGGTCTTCTCTCGGTTCTCCGGAGCCAACAAGTAACGGTGGATCGCCTCCTCGCGCTCCTGCAGGCATCGTCGGAGAAAGGCGGGCAGGTCATCCACCGCGGATCCGTTGACGAGGCAGCGCTCCGGATCCCCCCAGAGCGCCCCGACCGTGGCAAAGCCGGGGGTCGATCCCAGGATCAACTCCTGGGGAAAGAGGTCGCGCAACTCGTCGAAGTGCGGCGGGTTTGTCCGCAAGCTTTGCCAGGTTTCCGTCGCCTCGATGTCCGGCCGGAGGACGTGGCCCTTGCCGCCTCCAAAGGGCTTGGCGAGATAGAGTTCCCCCTCGTCCCCGAGGGCGTACTTGGCGAGGAACCACCCTTCCTCGGCTTCCATCCAGCGGGGACGGCCCGTGATCGCCTCGTGCAGGCGGGCCAGCAGGGTACTTTTTCCCGACCCATTGGGACCGATGAGGCAGATCTCTGGCAGCGGAGCGCCGCTTTGGGGATCCGTCAGGTCGATGTCGAGAAAGGGAAGCCGGGGGTCGCGGACCAGCAGCAGCCGGGTGAGCAGGGGAGTGTCGGACATGAAGCGGGGGGATTCGGGCTGGGCGTGTGCCGTCGCCTGGGAAGGTAGAAAGCAAAGCCGAAAAAGTAAAAGGAGAAAGGCGGGATGGGGGAATCCCGCGTTCTCGTCCGTCCGACCTTGCCGCGACGATGCGGCGAGGCGAGATCGTTAGGGGCTCCACGTCGGGGAGGCGGGTCCTGGATCGCTGGGAGACCCGCCTCCCAGATGGGGGCGCGCTGGGGGTGGCGATTCGCTCAGCGTTGCGGCGGTTTGACCTCGCGCACAAGGGAACCGAAGTCCTCGCTCATCACCAGCAGGCTGAAGCGATCGACCTGATCGAGTTCGTCCGTGCTCAGGCTGGCATAGTCGAACTGGCCGCGCAGGTCGGTGTAACCATCCTTGAAGAAGCGCGTGGCCCCATCCTTCATCTTCGCGAAGACCTTCACGTAGCTCCGCGGGAGCGGCTTGCCATTGTCCTCCTGGCGAAGTTCCAGGCGCCCATAGCCTTCGATGAGGCGCAGGTCGAGGCGGTTGGAATAGACCGCGGCGGTGCTGGTCCGCCCCCCGCCGTTCACCTCGATGAGGACGTTCTTGCTGGCAAAGGCCTCGGGCACCGTGAAACGGAGTTCCGATCCATCCTCGGGCAGTTCCCTGGTCTCGACGAGGTTGGGACGGATGTAGGCGAAGCCGCCGTTTTCAGCGGAGACGAAGGGACGACGCGAGAAGAGGAACTCCAGGTCCATCTCGTAATAGTTCACCGTCACCGTGCGGAGCTGGCGATGCTTCAAGACCAGGTCGCGGCCGGTGGCGCGGAGCTCGAGGAAGGGCTCGCGGCTCGAGAGGGATTCGAGGCGGCTCTCGCGGGTTTCCTCACCGGGGGGATTTCCGGCCTCGCTTCCCGTGATCTCCGCGACCTGCGCGGCGACGGCGGCAAAGGCCTGGCGCCACTTGTCGACGGGATGGTCGGCATAGCGGTCGGCAATGGCCTTGGCTGCTGCGGGATCCTCGCGATGGAAGGCGTGGTAAGCCCGGAGGTAGTCGTACTGCAGGCGCGAGACGACTTCTTTCTCGGGGATCGAGTCGATCCAGTCCAGGGCTTCCTCGATGCGATCCTGCAGGCTGAGGTAGACGGCCACGCCGAGGCGATCCTCGGTTTCGAGCCTGGGTTTGTGCGCCAGTCGATTGAGGAACTCGCCGTACTGGTTGCGGAAGCGGTCGTTGAGAATGCGGTGTTCGCGCCCGAGGCGATGGGTGCGGGCATTCACGAGCGGGGCGTAGTCGAGATGCTGCTGCCAGTGACGCTCCACCGGATCGAGGCGGACCAACTCGCAGTCCAGCCACTGGCCGCAGCGCCTCAGGAAATCCTCGCGATGCTTCAGGTATTCGCGGGTGATGACGGGATCTTGGTGGTGAATGCCGTAGCTCCAGAGCACGGGGTCGAAGCCATGGTGGGCGGCAATGCGCTCGGTGGCCCGGCGCAGGAAGTCGACGCTTTCCCGGGCGCGCCAGGCGATGCGGGAGAGATCCAGGCGGTGGAGATTGTTCGCCGAGAGGTAGTCGAGAACCTGAGCCTCAGTGCCGTGTTGGGAGAGATATTCCCAGGAGCTCTCGTCGATTTCGGAGGGCGAGTCGACGACCTTGAATTCGCGCGGCTCCGCGGCGGCGATGACCTGCTCCCCCTTGGCCACTTGCAGGGGATAGAGGGCGAAGCGGCCTTCGCCCGAGGGGGCGGGGAAGTAGAATTTCGTCTCAATGCGATGCGTCGAGTAGGGCGCGAGGTTGAGGGGATGGGATTGCAGGTAGTCCGATCCCGCCACGGGCACCGCTCCCTCGGGAATCTGCACGAGCAGGTCGAGGCGGTGCGGGGAGGAGGTTGGATTGGTCACCACGGCCTGCGAGGCGTAGATCTTGCCGACGAGAAACTCGCCCGTGATGAACTTGTCGACCATTTGCCCGTTCTCCTCGCGCTGACGGTCATCGATGCGGAGGAAATTCTGGCTGACCAGGATGGGGGTGCTGTCCTCCGCCAGGGTCGTCTCCACGATCTCCTCGTGGAAGATGACCAAGGGAGACGCCGCCGTGATTTTGTAGGTCTTGTCCTTGAGCTCGGAGCGGTGCTCCGCTTCGCTCAAGGGTAGGTCGAGCACCGAGAGGGCAAACATCATCTCGGTGAAGTTGGCGTTTGCCGCGGGGAAGGACCGCGAGTAGAAGCCGTCCGTTCCGTTCCAGTTGGCGAAATCGAGCCAGAAGGGATTCACCCTCACCAGGTCGGCATTGTGATCGGCGATCGGGAGATGGCGATAATTGTTCTCGGCCAGTTCCTTGGTCTTGTCGAGGCTTTGGTAAAGGAGGTGCTCCCGTGCCCGACCGAGGAGGGATTCTTCAGCCTCCCGGGCGGAGCGGGACACTGAGCTCGTCGGGGGGGCGTCCGCCAGGTCGGCATTGCCGCCCGCCATTTGTCGCAGGCGCAGCGTGGGAACCGATGGGCGCCTCTTGTCCTTGGCCCTTCCCCCGTCATCGAGGTCATGGGCGTAAGCCACGTCGACTGGGACCCCCGCGGCGTCGGCATCGGCCTGGCGTCCTCGCAGCGCCCTCCGATAGAGGTAGGCCTCCTCCTCGGGATTGGGCGGCAGCAACTGCAGGAGGCCGGAGACGTGGGCCGCCGTGCGGGCAGGCTCGTCTCCGCCCAGACGCCGGCCGAGGAGTATCCGCTCCACGATGTTGAGGCGGCTATATTCCCAGGGGGCGAGGTAGGGTTCCAGGGGCTCCTCCAGCAAGTAGTGGTCGAGGAAGGTCTTTTCCTTCTTGTTGGAGAGATAGGGTCGCACCACGGTCTCGAAGAAGTCGGGGTCCTTCCGGGAGAGGAAGAAGTTGAGTTCGTGGCAGGCGTGTTCGGAGTAGAGGCGGCGCTTCTCCGCCTCCTCGAGTCCAGCCCATTTCGCGACGAAGCCGAATTCGGCGAGCCCCTCGTCTTCGCTGATGGCCAGGAGCGTCTTGTAGACGTCGCCAAGAGTGCCGTAAGGTTGCACCTCGGAGGCGTGGATGTCAGGCACGGTCAGGGTCTGGCCGGGACGCAGTAGGGTGACCCGGCGGCGTTGGGAGTGGTGCTTTGTCAGGTCTAGCGTCTCGTCGAGACGCAGGTCGCGGATGGCGGCGCCACCCTCCGGTTCGGGGAGGGCGAGCGCGTGCGAGACAGTGTCGCTGTCGTTCACCGCGACGAGGTGAAGGTGCTGGCGATCACCGAGCTCGGAGAGCTCGAGGGTGACGGTGCCGTCCTCCCCGACGGGCAGGTTCGCCAGGACGACGGCGGGATGGGCGAGGAATCGGAAGCTGGGCGTGGTGTTCTGATCGACAGCCATGGCCACGGGGGAAGTGGCCTTTTCGGCCAGGACCTCCATGGGCGCAGCCATGGGCGCCGGGGCGCTCTTGCGGAGGGCCTCGCCCTCTCGGGCCTCCTGCACGGCAGTCTGGGTTTCGCTCAGCTCCCAGGGGTTGAGGAGCAGTCCGGGGCGCGCAAGCAGGTTCCCGGGAAACTTGCGCGCATTGCGACGCTCCAGGATGTAGCGGTATTCCTCGCCGATGTCTCGCCCTGACACATACCGAGAGATCGAGGCGCCGCGTCGGATCTCGCCCATCGGCCTGATCGCTGGGAGCCCGAGGCCCTCATGCGGAGGGAAGCTCGGCAGGAAGCGCGTCGCCACGAGGTGCAGACGGGTGGTCTCGTCGGGATTGCCCAGGCGGATGCGGAGTTTTCCCTCGGCGGATTCCACCGAGGCGATGTAGAGGGCATCCGGCGCCAGGCGAAGATGGCGGTCCCGGGAGAGGGCGTGGTTGAAGTGCTCGCGCTCCGCCGCGGTGACCTTGAGCGTGAGACGCTGGTGCTCGTCCTTGAGGAAGATCTCGTAGTTCCCGGACGGAAGCCCTTCAAGGCGGACGCAGCCCGCATCGAAGTGGACCGCGCTGAAGGCATCCGCGACGAGCGCCCCAGCGCGGGTCTCGAAGATCGCGAGACTTTCGCGCCCGCCCGCCGCATCGAGGGGTAGGGGGATCTCGATGGCCTCGCCCGCCTTGGCGTGGATGACGGCAGGACGCGACACGCGACTGCGGTCGAGCACCCACTGCCGCTGCAGCAGGCCGGTTCCGCGCGCCCCAATGGAGGCGATCCCCGGCAGGGGGCCCAGGTCGATGCGGCCCCGGGCATCACTTTTCAGCGTGATTTCAAGGCTATCGTGGAAGTGGCGGTGATGGAAGGTCAGGGTCACGGCCTGATCCGGCATTGCCTCGCCGCTGCGGCCGAGCACCTCCACTAGGTAGCGATCGTCGAGGCGGCTCAGATAGGCGTCCGCCACGATTTCCCTGTTCTCGATTCCATTGACCTCGAAGCGATGTTCCCCGGAGAGCGGGATCTGTTCTCCCGCCTTGGTGAGGGACTCGATCTCGGCGCTGAGCGAGACCTTGATCGCCTGCAGGCGCGAGGGAACGCGGAATCGGTGGGTGGAGGCGCGATCGTCGAAGAGGGCGAAGTCCTCCGCCTCGCTGAGAGACTCGACGCCGTCCACGTCGCGGGTGGCGACGGTGAGCTTGACCTTCTTCAGGCGGGAGAGGGAGACGCTTTCGCCCTGCAGGCTGAGGCGGGGGCGGACCAGCAGCGTGGCCTCCGCTCCCGGGAGCAGGCTTTCGTGCTCCAACAGGAATCCGGCATCCAGATCGTATTGCTCGCGCGGCAGGGGGATCTGCTCCAGCGAGGCAAAATCGCCGGCGCTGAGCACCACGGGCACGGTGCCCGCCTCGGAGAAGGGCAGGAGAATGAAGCCCTTTTCGTCCGCGTCATAGCGCCGTCCTCCGAACCAGGCCGAGGCCTCGGGAACGGGTTGGTTGGCCTCGTCGACGACGGTGAGGAGCTCGCCGCCCACGGTGGTCTGGGTCAGGGCCTGCAAGCCGCCCTTGCGGATCAGGGCCCGGGAGCTGATCCCGTTGCCGATCAACTCCACCACCCAGACGCCTCGTTTGCCTTTGAGCGATTCGAAGGGGAATTCCTCCCGGTGCCGGCGGACCGGAGCCTCGTTGTAGCGAATCACCTTCTCCTCGTTGGCAACGAGGCCATCGAGGTCGAGATCGGTGTCGATCTCCTCTCCCCGGTCGCGGTAGTAATTGAGGGTGTTGATTTCGTAGACCTTGACGATCAGCTCGGGAACATTCTTCAGGGTGGCGTGCAGGACGACGTCGTCTTCGGTCTTCAACAGGGCGGGATTGGTCGGAGCAAAGGTGATCTCGACGCGATTTTGCAGTTCCTGAACCCGGGCCGGTCCGAGCAGGGAGAACCAGCGCTGGGCATCCCCGATGCCGTGGAGCAGCTTGGTTTCGGCAAAGACGACATTCAGCCAGTTTTCATCGAGATAGGTGGAGTAAGGGGCGGTGCTCTCGGCCTCGATGAAGAAGTGCTCGAGATAGTCCCGAACAAGGGCCTCGTCGCCGCCGATGGGCCGCAGACCCAGGGAGGCGTGGAAATCGGCATTCAGGTCGACGAGCGCGACGCCTTTGGCTTGTTGATCGCGCAGATAATCCCGGCGCATGTAGGGCAGAGCGCGAGGCAGGCGGAGATATTCGAGGAAGTCCTCCTGCGGGTAGTCGCCCCGCCGGCGGGCCAGGTCGAGCCGCCGGTAGAGGACGGCGGCCTTGAGGCTGCCGAAGGCGGGCGGCAGGGTCCTGACATAATCCCAAGTACGGTCCAACCAGGCGCGCTCCGCCTCTGGATTTCGGAGCAGAAAGACATCCTCGCTCGGACGCAGGCGAAGGAGGCGCTGGTCGACGAAGCGCGGGTCGTGGGCGAGGGTCGGTTGCAGGCCGGCCAGTTGGTCGAGCTGGGTGAGGGTGAGGCGACGGTGGATCTCGAATTCGCCAAAGCCCTGGCTCTCCGGGCGGCGCAGGTCGGCGGCGATTCTCTCGACGAGGGATTCGTGGTCAGGGTAGCGGAGTCGGGAAAGCAGTTCGCGCTGCTGGGCCGGCTTGAGATCGGCGTCACGCCGGATCAGGGCGTCGAGTCCCTCGTCGCGGACGCCGGAGAGCTGCCCGGTGGCGAGGATCTTCGTCAGAAAGGCGTCTCGGGAAATGGTGCTGGGATCCAGTTTGACCGGAAAATCAGGCTTGGCGTCGAGCTTGTCCCGTTGGTGGTGGAAGGAGAGACCGAGTTCCCTTTCCAGGAAGGCGAAGGTGTCCTGGGGAGCTTGCCGAAAGTTGAGCAGCTGTTGGCGGTTGCGGAGGGACAGGTAGCGCTCTGTTTCCCCAAAGCGCTCCCGCCAGGGGTCGAGGAGGGAGGCGGCCTCGGCGAGACGACCTTCGTTCTGGGCGTGCAGGGCGGTGTAAAAGTAGTAGTCCTCCGTCCCGGGAATGAGCTCCTTCAGGGCGGCGCTGCGGTCCTTGGCGAGGGCGAATCGTTCGACAAATCCAATCTCCCCTTGGGCGAGGTAGGGATGGAAGAAGAGCGTGGTGAGCATGGGCAAGAGGCTGAGACGGAAAGGGTTCATGGACGGAAAGGTAGGACGTCGATTTCTTAACGGGAGAGCTGACGTTTTGAGTAGAGGGAAGTTGCAAAGAACTCGAGGCTTTTCCTCAAGCCCTTCCGTCGCGTGCCTACACTCTTGCAACTTTCTGCAAGCATGGAAAGCTTTCCCCATGGCCTCCCGTTACCTCATGATTGGCGGTTTCCTCGGCGCGGGGAAGACGACCCTGATCCAGCGTTTCGCCCGTTATCTCGATCGCCAGGGCCTTCGGGTCGGACTGATCACGAACGATCAGGGCGCTGGCTTGGTGGATTCGGCCATCGGACGTTCCAACCGCTTTCCCGTGGAGGAGATCCCCGGGGGCTGTTTTTGCTGCCGCTTCAACTCGCTCGTCGAGGCCGCGAAAGCCCTCACCGAAGCAACCCGACCCGACGTGCTCCTGGCGGAACCTGTGGGAAGCTGCACGGATCTCGTGGCCACGGTCAGTCTACCGCTCCGGAAAATTTACGGCGAGGACTACCAGGTCGCTCCCCTCAGCGTGCTGGTGGATCCCCTGCGCGCCGCTCAGATCCTGGGCCTGCGCGAGGGACGGAAGTTTTCGGAGAACGTGCTCTACATCTATCGCAAGCAACTGGAAGAGGCCGAGCACATCGTGGTGAACAAGGCCGACTTGCTCAGCGATGCCGAGCGCGATGAGCTCGTCGGCGCCCTGCAGCGGGAATTTGCCAAGGCTCAGGTGTTTGTCGTCTCGGCTCGCGAGGGCACGGGCTGCGAAGAGTGGTTCGAGGCCCTGATGAACTCCGGGGATGAGGGCGGCCGGGCCCTGGAAATCGACTACGAGCGCTATGCCGAGGGCGAGGCCCTGCTGGGCTGGCTCAACGCCACGGTTGAAATCCGTGGAGAGGAGGGCAAGAGCGAGGAATTCGACGGCAACGCCCTGCTCGCGGACGTGGCGGCGGCGCTGAAGGAAAAGCTCGAGCTGGCCGGGGCCGAAGTGGCCCACCTGAAGATGACCTTGAATCCCCAGGGCGATCCCTACGAGATTGGCGCCATCAATCTCGTGCGTGGCGACAGTGCTCCGGAGCTTTCCCATCGCTTGTACGAGCCCCTGGAAGATGGGGAGCTGCTCTTGAACATCCGTGCCGAAGTCGATCCGGATAGTCTGGAAGAGGCGGCCAAGGCGGCCTGGGAGCAGGAGATTGCGGCGAAACGGGGACTGCTCTTCCGCGTTGCCCACTTGGAGCATTTCCGTCCCGGGAAACCGGTTCCCACCCATCGTCTCGTCAGCTAGGAGACGGCCCGGGGTAGAGGGCGTCCACGCAGCGTGAGCGCCACAGGCATCCAAGGGGAGGAAGGACTCCCCTTGGATGCCCTTGGTGCGGACAGGTGAAGGCTGGCTAGATTTCCGCGTGGGCGGGCCTTCACACCGTCACTTCCTCGGAGCTCAGACGGCGGCGACCTCTCCGGAGGAAGCAATCTTCTTCGAGGCGGCCGTGAGGCGCTTGTCGGTGCTGCCTTCCTCGTCCAGGGTCTGTTGGAGCAGCTTGACCACGTCGTCGTGACCCAGCATTTGCGCAAAGGCACAGGCGGAGCCGTAGCCAGCGATTTCGTAGTGCTCCACCTTCTGGGCGGCGACGATCAGGGCGAGGTCCTTGACGGCGGGCTCCCCATCCTCGCGGATCGTCTCCGAGCCTTCCTCCACCAGGCCTTTCATGGCCTTGCAGGATTTGCCCCGCGGAGTGATGTCGAGGAGTTCCGCGACACGCTCGAGACGGTCGACGTGGACCTTGGTTTCCTTCAGGTGTGTTTCAAAGCCGGCGCGCAGCTCGGGGTCGTGGGCGGCCTTCGCCATTTTGGGGAGGGCTTTAACGAGCTGGGTTTCGGCGCTGTAGAGATCCTTGATCTCGTGTTCGAGGAGTTCTTCAAGCGTGGTAATCGAGGCCATGATGATGGGGTGGGTGTTTGAATTGGGTTGATGAGGACGGATTGTCCGCAAGGAACTCTGCGCAGAAGCTGTGCCAAGGATCGGAAAGCCCCCATCCATAAGGGTTTGGGCTTCACGAGAGGGGGGGCATCCGGGTCGCGAGGGACCCTTTTCGACGCAATCTGCATGGAGCTTCTTGCGATACGCATGGCCCTGGAGACGTGTGCGGTGGGATCCAGGGAACAGAAGAGGCGGGGTATGTCTGGAGGCTGCTGAGCCAGTCCCCCTCAGGATTTCTCCTCGGGCAAGTCCTTGTGCTTGGTCCCGGCGAGATCCTCGAGTTCGGCTTCAGTCATGGACTCGGCCATTTTTTTGGAGGCCCCTTTGAGGGAGGCCTTCTTGGTTTCTCCCCGCTTGGCGGAAAGGGCGGCTCCCGCCGCCCTTTGCTGTCGTTTGGATTTTGCCGTCATGATCAGCGAAGGGCGGTCTAGGCATGACGGGCGTTGTCCACGACGCCGACGACTCCGTCGTGTCGAGCGCAATGGGCACAACAGTAAACCTCGCCGGATTCACTTTCGATCCCGTGGCCGATGACGCGGCATCCGCAGTGGGCGCAGGTGGGGGCGAGCATGTGGATTGCGCATTCGAAGGAGTCGAAATAGTAGGAAGAGCCATTCATGGTCACTTCGATGGCCTTGCGATAGGTGTTTCCGCAGCAATGACAGGTATTCATATCAGCATATCAGGGGTGTTTGGGGGATGGGTTCGAGTGAAGGGCGCGACACCGACAGAGGGCCGCGCCCTTTCCAGGTGCAGGGAGCGTGCCAGCCCTGGGTCGCAGTCCCAGGCTCGGCTTGGCGGACTTTTCATACCCTGATAGCGGTGCCCCCGCAGGGAAGGATGGGCGATTTGCCCGATGAGCTATGCATTCTGAATGATGGAAGGAAAATGGCCGGAGGGCGCCCGGGGCATTCTCGTCATTCGCGCATCATGCAGCGTGCAGAAGGAATCATGAAGGCTGCATGGTGCCTGGATGATTCTCTCGATGCTTGGAAATTGATAACTATCGAATTCTTAGGTTGATAGGCGCGATAGGCAGGGCTTGGCATGGCATCTGCAATGTTGCGGTCTTGTCCCGAGTCATTCGGGGCACAAACCCCGATCAAACAAACTAGACCCCTCCTACAACTATGAAGTCATCACTTAGAATGGTCGCTATGACGACGGCGCTGGTCCTCCCCAGCCTCTCGATTGCGCAAGTCGGCTCGGAGAATGCTGCTGAAAAAGTGGACGTGAACGACACGGCCAAGGCCGCCAATGCGGCTGCCGAAAGAGATCCTGCCACGCCTGAGTCGAAGGAGGCACTTCGCGGCGAGATTCAGCAGGTCAAGGACATGGACCTCATTGCCGCCGAGCACCATCGCGCCAGCAAGGTCATCGGGATGAACCTGATGAATCAACAGGATGAGAAGGTCGGATCGGTTGAAGATCTCATCGTGGATCTCAACGACAGGCGTGTCGTGGCCGTCATCATCTCCAGTGGTGGCTTTCTGGGGATCGCCAACGAATTGAGCGTGGTGCCCCCTTCGGCCCTTCAGGTCAACACGGAGGGAAAAGCCTTCACGGGCAATTTCACCAAGGAACAGCTCACCAATGCTCCTCGTTTTCAGGGCACGGACTATCCGGATTTCAATGACCGCACCTTCCTGCGCAACGTCTACGAAGTCTACCAGGCGAAACCCTACCTCGATGCCCTGGACCGGGATCGGGGCGAGGGCGTCCTCCAGACCCAGACGAGACGGGCTTCGGAACTCCTGGGAATGACCGTGAAGAACTATCAGGATGATTCTATCGGTTCGATTCACGAACTCGTCCTCAGCGGAAACCTCGACCGGGTTAATTCGGTGGTGGTCTCCTCGGGAGGCTTCCTGGGCATCGGTGAAACCCTCAGTGTCTTGCCGGCCGGAGCGATCACCAGCACCAAGGATGCGGTTCTGGTCAATGCGACCAAGGAAACCCTGCAGCGTTCGCCCCGCATCACGGCCGATGCCTGGCCGGAGCGGATGAATGATCCCGCCTATCTCGTGGATGTCTATTCGCCCTACGAATACCGGGCCAATGGCGACGGCGAAGTGAATGGCAACGGCAAGGAAACGGATCCGGTGACAGCTCAGCAGCAAAGCCGCAACCCCGGAGACCTGACCCTGACCACCAACATCCGCAAACGTCTCATTGCCGATGACCAGCTCTCCTTCGGTTCGCAAAACATCCAGGTCGTCTCCCGTGACGGGAAGGTGTCTCTGCTCGGTCAGGTCTCTTCCAAGGAAGAGATGAACCGGATCGTGGAGATCGCCAAGGAAGAGGCCGGACCGGACCTCATCGACAACCGTCTCACGGTTGGTGACGGACGCTAAGTCTTGAACCGACAAAGCAGGACAGGCGGTACTTGCCACAGAGCTCGATCCCACAGACATCCGCCTCCCCTGCATCGACACGATTCTTCTGCCAGGTCCACGAGGACAGGCGAAGGCAAAAGCCCCGGGTTTGTGGTGAGGCCCGGGGCTTTTTGTGTCCCCATGAGAAGGCCCCAGAAAATGTCGCGAGGGAGAGGCCAGCGGGGGAGGCCGCTTGCCCGGTTCGCTGGTGGGGGAGGGGATGGCGGAAGGGAGGCGGGGTTCGCGCCCACTCTGGGAGGTCCCCCAGCCCTCTGGTGATTCCACCCTGCGGCGGGACTTCCTCCTTAGAACCGGAGGCACTCCGCGAGCTCACCCGTTGATGATCTCACCCCCGTTGGGGTGCAGGGTCTGCCCTGTCATATAGGCCGAATCCCGCGAGGCGAGGAAGACGAAGCATTCGGCGCATTCCCAAGGTTCCCCGGCCCGCCCCAGGGGCGTGTCCGAGCCGAACTTGGCCACCTTATCCGCAGGAAAGGTGGAGGGAATGAGAGGCGTCCAGATCGGCCCGGGAGCCACGGCGTTCACGCGGATGCCTTCTGCGGCCAAGCTTTGGGAGAGGGATCGGGTGAAGGCCACGATGGCGCCTTTGGTGGCCGAGTAGTCCAGCAGAGCGGGGCTGCCTCGATAGGCCGTCACCGAAGCGGTGTTGATGATTGAGGCGGCATCCGATTGGCGCAGATGGGGCAGCGCGGCCTTGGTGAGGAAAAACTGGGAAAAGAGATTGCTGCGGAAGGTGGAAAGAAGCTGTTCCTCCTCGATCTCGAGCAAGGACTCGCAGGGGTGCTGTTCGGCGGCGTTGTTCACGAGGATGTCGAGCCGGCCGAAGCATTCCACCGTGGCGGCGACGGCTTCCTGGCAAGCGGACTCCTGACCGATGTCGGCGCGATACAGTTCGCAGCGCCGTCCCCATCTCTCCACTCCACGGGCGGTCTCGCGGGCGTCCTCGTCTTCCTCGAGGTAAATGATCATTGCATCCGCTCCCTCCCGGGCAAAGGCCAGGGCGGTGGCGCGACCGATGCCGGAGTCGCCGCCACTGATGAGGGCGACACGTCCCTGGAGTCGTCCGCTGCCGACAGCGCCGGGTTGTTCATGGACGGGAGCGGGACGCATTTCTTTCTCCCGTCCGGGTTGATGATCCTGAGTTTGGGCTGGGCGCAATTCGCGGTCCGAAGAGGCCCCCGACTGGGAGGATTTGTTGGCCATGTTTCTTCCTTTCGCAGATCACGTGCCAGCAGGCTCGGCGGGGTTTTTCTCTCCCTCGTTCTCGAGCGTGGCGGGCGCGCGGAAGCGTTTCTTGAGGCGGTGCGCCAGAAAGAGGAGGGCGAGAGCCGCGAGAACGATGCCGCTGAGGGTGGCGGCGCTCATCTCCATGACCGCCGTCCCTGCGGCGATGGGGAGCAGGGAAAACCCCACGTAGACGGGCAGGCCAATGCCGAGGTAATATCGGAAGGGGAGATCTGTCAGGGCAAGTAGATAGAGCTTGGCGGTGTAGGGCGGCCCGTGGATGGCCGTGAAGGCAGCCGTGAACCATAGGCGATGTTGGGATTGAATGGAGGGAATGCGGTGACCTCGGGCGGCGAGGAAGCGTTCCATTTTCTCCCGCATCCAACTCTGCGTGATTGCATGGACGATGACATGATGGAAGAGCATGCCGAGGACGGCGATGGTCATCCCGCCAGCGATTCCGAAGCGCAACCCCAGCAAGAGGAGCAGGGGACTCACGGGAAAGCCGACGAGGGGGAGCAGGAGAAATGCGGCCACGAGGAGGCTTGGCGGGAGGGAAAGTCCAAATTCCAGGAGCGCCTCGCGATTGAGGGGAAGATCCTGACGATGACGCCAGAAGTAGATGAGTCCGAGGGCGAGGAGGGCCGTCCAGGCGAGCAGACCTCTCCAATGATGTCGCATCCAGACCGTCGCTTTCATGGGCTCTCTGTCGGATCCTTCAGGTTCAATTCCACGCCCAGCGGGAGATGGTCCGAGGCCACCCGGGCGGTGGAGCTGTCTGGCACGACGACTTGTTGCACCGCGAAGTGGTCACTGACGAAGAGATGGTCGATGCGCAGGAGAGGACGCGGTGCGGGAAAGGTCGCTCGGAGACGGGTTCCCGAGGACTTCAGTTGCACGTCTTGCAAGCGGGCCTGAAGGCGTTGCCAGACATAGGAACGTTGCCGCGAATTGAGGTCTCCGCAGAGGATGACCGGATCTTCGGGAGGAATGCCCCCGATCCAGTCCGGACCGAGGAGAATGTCCACCTGCTCCTTTCGCTCCTCCCGACCGAGGCCGAAGTGGGTGTTGATGAGGTGGATTTTCTTACCGCCCGGCACGCCGGGCAGGGTGATCCACATGGCGCCTCGGGCTTCTCTGCGGCGCGGGTAGGCGGGCGTGAGCTGGGCGGTTTTGACGATCTCAAAGGGGAAGCGGGAGAAGACGGCGATGCCGTATTTTTCGTTCTGCTCCTCGAACACGGCGTAGAAGGCATGCTCCAGGCGCAGGTGCTCGGCGATGGCCTTGGCTTGGTCGTGCCCGCCCGAGCGCGGGCGATGGGCATCGACTTCCTGGACGGCGATGAGGTCGGGATCAAAGGCATTGAGCACGCGGGCGATGCGCTCCGGCCGGATTCGCCCGTCGAGGCCGACGCAGCTGTGGATGTTGTAGGTCATGACCCGAAGCGCCTGGTCCGGGTCTCGCTCGGGGACCGCGGCGACGATTTCCTGTCGGCGGCCATCCCTGCCGAGATAGTGTTGGACGACTTCGCGGAGTTCCGTCCCTCGCATCCAACGGCCGCGAGAGGCGTGGTGGGCGAGATGCCACCGGAAAATGCGGTCCGGTATGAGGACAAAGCCGTGGGTTTCCTCGGTGCCGGGACCGCCGTGGGCGCCCCATTCCCGCGGAAAGGTGAGGGGGCTGCCCTGGGGGTCCCAGCCGCTGAAGATCAGGTCTCCCGCATTGGCATGGTGGGCGAGACGGACCAGGTCCGCCGCGGCCTCCTCCAGGAAGGGGTGGTCCTGACCGAGTACCTCTGCGGCGTCCTGGGGCAACACCCATTCCCCGCGTCGATTGAAGACGCAGGCCTGGGCCGCCTCGCGCGAGGGGTAAATCACCAGCGGGATGCCGGCATCTCTCACCAGGGCGGTGGCGTAGGCCTTGAGATCGCGGTCTTCCAGACTCAGGGGTAGATAGATGTGGCCGATCGGTCCCATGGCCGACACGAGAATTTGGGAGGCGCATTCTTCCGGCGTGCCAAAGCCCACATGCCCGGGGCGCTGGTGGAGCAGACGACGTCTCCAGGCGGGATCGAAGCCCCGGGCCGGATGCGCCCGCGGAGGCGTCGCGGCCTGGCTGCTCCCCAGAGTCACCTTGGCGGTGACGCCGCTGGAAAAAACCTCGGCGATGGCCTCGCCGACGGGACGTCCGTAGAGACTCTCGTAGGGCGTGGCCTCTTCCTGCCCGTGGTCCGAGTAGATCAGCAGTTCGTAGGCGACCATCGGGGTTCCCTCGGCCGCTCGATGGATGTCCCGGATGGTGCGGTCGATCCCCTTGAGCGTCCAATGGGCAAAATCGGAGTTCGGCCCGCGGCGGTGGGCTTGCTCGTCGTAGCCCAGAAAGTTGGCGTGGATCAGGGGCACGCCGCGAGCGATGTCCAAGAGCACCCGAAAGCGGATCGCCTCGCGGGCCGCCACGCAGATCCCGACTCGGGCGGGGACGAAACGCAGCTCGTCGAAGAAGTTGCCGTGGGCAATCGTCCCGGCGATGACGTCCCCAATGGCGATGAAGAGCTCGAGCAAGGCCAGGCCGATACCCCGCAGCACGGCGGGCAAATGAATCAGCGACAGCAGGAGTCTCTTGAAAGGATGCAGCCGCTTGGCAATCCGCTCCATGCAGAGATCCGCCGAGCAGTAATGCGATTCCGCACAGCCGGCGCGGTAGATGTTGGAATAGACATGGGCGCCCTTCAGGAGAGGTTCTGCTCCGGACTCGCGCATCCGCCTTTCGATTTCCTCGGCCGACTCGGATTCGTACATGCGGAAGAGGCGGCCGCTGCTGCGGTCGAGAAATTCAAAGGAGGGAACGGCGGCTTTGACCCCATAGAAAATCTCCGCCTGGACCGCCGGCGTGGTGGAAGGCACGCCCGAGTAGAAACTGCCCAGGGTGAAGTGGCTCCGGCGGAGCAGGTGGGAGAGGTGGGGCATGCGCCCGGCGGCGAGGGCGGATTCCAGTTGGTGGCGGGAGAGCCCATCGATCTGGATCATGACGAGCCCGGGTTCCTCGGTGGCCTGCTTCGGCAGCTCCAATCCGAGGAGCCGAGCGGAGAGGCGGGTCCGGTTCCACTTGTAGCGGAGCCAACGCCAGCGGATGGAAAGGGCGTCAATCACGAGTCACCTCCAGGCTGGGGCTCGGGAGAATGGCGGTGGCCGCGGCGGACATTTTCGCGGCCATCAGCTCCCATTCGATTTCGAGGGAATGGAGGAAGGGGTCCCAGGGCATGGGTTCCTGCTCGGGGCGGGCGCGCCGTTCCTGGGTCAGACGTTCGTAGACCGCCAGAACATCCGCTTCGCAACGCCGCCGGTCATAGCTCTGTGCCGTGGTTCGGGCTCCGACGGCGAGGCGGGCACGGGTTTCCCCATGAAGCCACAATTGATGGAGCCGTTCTGCAAAGCTCTCCTCGTCGGCCTGGGCGGGAAGCAGATAACCGTTTTCTCCGTCGCGCACGATTTCCCGAACGCCCGGTCCATCCAGCGCCACCACGGGCAGTCCGGCGGCCATGGCCTCGGCGAGGACCATGCCCTGGGTCTCGCTCTGCGAGCTGAAGACAAAGACATCCATCGCGGCATAGGCTCCCGTGAGGTCCTCGCCGGTGAGGCGTCCCACGCGATAGACGCGCTCGAGCACGTCCCACTCGGCGAAGTGGTCTTCCATTTCCGCGGCTTCGTCCCCTTCGCCCACCAGGAGAAAGGCGCTTTCCGGGTCGCGGTGTAGCTGGCGCGCCACGGCTTTGGCGAGGAAGCGCAGGTTCTTTTCCGCGGCCAGGCGTCCCACGTGTCCGATGACAAAGGTTCCCTCCTCGAGGCCGAGCTGCTCTCGGAAATGGCTCCGGTTCCCCGAGGCGAAGGCCCCGGTGTCGACGCCAGTGGGAATGGCCGTGATGGGAGTGGTCACGCCGCGTTCCAAGAGTAGCTCGCGAACGCTGAGACTCGGGGCGATGACTTCGTCGCAGAGATTGCAATATTCGGTGACCAGTTGAATGGCCATTTGTTTCAACGTCGGGGAGTCGAGGGGAACGTAGTGGGTGTATTGCTCGTAAAGCGTGTGATGGGTGAACACCACCGGCAGCTCCATGCGCCAGGCTTGTCTCAGGGCCGTGTCGCCGAGGAGGAAGGGATGATGGCTGTGCACGACATCCGGCTGAAAGTCCTCCATGAACTCGCGGACCCGGCCGGGAGCCGGCAAGCGCACGGCAAAGTCGCTGCCGTTGAAATTTTGGATGGCCGGAACCCGGAGCACGTGAGGGGAAGCCTCGGCCTCGGGATGCTCGGGGGCGACCACCCTGACTTCATGGCCAAGACGTCGGCATTCATCCTCGAGCGTTTGGACCGACCGGGCCACTCCTCCGACGTGGGGGAGGTAGGTGTTGGTGAACATCGCGATTTTCATGGCAGGGCAAGGGTGTGGGTCAGGGGCAAACGCCCCCTTGGCGGAGGATCTGATAGACGCGGCGCTCGTGGGCATGGAGGCGCGCGCTGCCGTCGCTCGCCCGCAGTTTCGGGGCGCGGCGGTTCATGATGCGGTGCAGGCTTCCCTCCCGGAAGGCCTGCACAATGGCGGGATGTACATAGTAGCTGCGGCAGACGGCCGGGGTGTGATGCAGCCGCGCCGCGGTCTGGTGAATGGCTGTCCGGAGGCGCCTTCGGGCTTCGGCTTCACTCTCCGGGGGCCGCACGCCCTTGAGCTCGAGGGCGCAGAGGACGGTTGCTTTCCAGGTGCGGAACTGCTTTGCCGTAAAGTCGCTTCCCGTCACCGCCTGGATCCAGGCGTTCACATCCGAGGAGTCGATGTCCTGCCACTTCCCCTGCTCATTCTGGTAGCGGAAAAGGTGCTGCCCTGGCAGGTCCTGCAGGTCGAGAACCAGCTGGCGCATGGCGGCATCGTCGATGGAGGCCTCGTGCGGCAGGCCGGACTTGCCTCGGAAGCGCATCTCCAAGCCCTGGCGGCCCAGGCGAACATGGCGGCTGTGAAGCGAGCTCAGGCCGAAGCTGCGGTTCTCCCTCTCATAGCGGGCATTGCCGATGCGGTAGCCGGTGTGGTCGAGCAGCAGTACAATTCCGGCGACGACTCGATCTCGACCGACCTCGTCCTCGGCGAGGGCGCGCCGGCAAGCCGCGCGGATCAGCGGGAGGCTCCTGACAAACTCACAAAGCTGAGCGAACTTGCGCTCGGCGGCCTGCTGCATCCAGAGGGGATGATAGCGGTACTGCTTTCGCCCCCGCGCATCGATGCCCGTGGCTTGGAGATGCCCGTTCGGCTTCAGGCAGATCCAGACCTCCTCGTAAGCGGGGGGAACGGCCAGGGAGGCAATGCGCCTTCTTTCCGCAGCGTCTCGCAGGCAGCGGCCATTGGGAAGCCAGTAGGAGAAGCCCTTTCCGCAGCGCCGCCGACGATAGCCCGGCATTTCATCGCTGGTGTAGACCAAGGCAGCGGTGGAACGCTTTCGACGGGTGGGTGAGACAGGCATGCGACAGCCCTTACCTCGCAGAAAGCATGCCTGCGCCCTGGAACCGACACGTGCGGCCGGAGCCCGGACAGGGCGGTCCGCCGTGGCCCTCCCTTGGCGCCAAGGCGAACACGCCCGTGGCTTGAGTTTGTTAGGCCGAAATGTCCCAACAGGGATGGGCTCCTGAAGTCCTTCACCGCGCGGCGTCGAGCCTGATTTCTTCCTGGACCTGTGCATAGCGCATGATGGAATCATTCGAAATGCAAGACAGGGCGGGGGCGCCCTTTGTTGAATTGTCCCCCTCCCAGGCCCGACCAGAAAGCGGCTCGGGACCTCCCGATCGGCCAAAGGCGCTCTCGTGCTTCGAGCCTCATTCCTCCCGATGACTAGCCTTGCCATTTTGCATGGTTGATCTCGCGTCTTGCAAAGTAGGGGGAGGGAATTTCGGCAAATGGAAGAAAGTGAAATTTTCTCAACTCATTGATAAAGAGTTGTTTGTGTATGAGTTGTCTTGGCTTGGCACAGGGATTGCAGTGGGAGAGGCGTCAGCAGCATGTGCTGTCTGATCGCGAACCCCACGATGAGTGCCCACTTCTCAAACCGGCTGGAACGATTCCCCGATGGAGCTTGCCTCCTCCTGGCTTCATCGGGCCCGCTTCCGTGCTGGAGGGAGAGGGGCCAACTTGTGGTGAACGCCAGAGGGCACTTCGCGGGGCTTGTCTGCCTCTGGGTTCCCCAGGCCCGTAGCAAGGGCCTGGGGAACGCTGCCCTTTCCCCTCTGTCCGGGGCTCCCCGAGAAGATTTCTCGGGGACGTTCACGGTCTCCACCCCGAATAGCCACTAACCCTCCACTCCCATGTCACATCAATCGGTCATTTGCCTCGCTCATTCCCGCCTTCAGGCGGAACTCATTGTCGATGATTTGCGGTCGGCTGGTTTCTCCAGCGACGATATCTCGGCCCTGCTCGCAGATCACGGCACCAGCCGCGATTTTGCCCACGAAATGCACACCAAGGCTCCGGAAGGCACCGCCGCCGGTGCCGGCGTTGGTGGCCTGGTTGGGGGAACCCTCGGCTGGCTTGCGGGCATTGGGGCCCTGGCCATCCCCGGCGTCGGTCCGCTCATCGCGGCGGGCCCGATCATGGCGGCTCTCAGCGGCGCCGCCGTCGGCGCCACGGTCGGCGGTCTCACCGGCTGCCTCATCGGTCTGGGCATTCCCGAAATCGAGGCGCGTCGCTACGAGGACAAGCTGCGTCAAGGCAATGTGCTCATCGCGGTTCACGCCGAGGATTCGCGCGACGTCTCCCGAGCCAAGGACATCTTCGAACGCGCCGAAGCCAGTGACATCTGCGTGTCCAGCGAGAAGACCGTTCCCGCCGCTTGAAACGCGGATTCCATCCGACGCCCCATGCCTGAGGATTGCCAATGCGAAAGCCATTCGCCCCAGTCCTCAGCCCACCCACACAAGCACGCCGCCTGCGGTCTGGCCTCGAGCTGGGCCGCAGGCCTTGGTGCCGACAGCGGCCGAAAGATCACATACCCTGTCGAGAGATCAGTCTTCCCGAAGCTGCCGATGGCCCTCTGTCGAGGGCCGGACCTCCCCGTCGCTCATGGGGCGATAGGTGTAGGCCCGCGATTTGTTTTCGCTAATTGGCGCGAGGGGATCCGCGCTCAGCTGAGCTCGAGGAGACGGAGACTCCTGAGGAGTGACCTTCCGTTTCCGGAAGATGAAGTGTAGAAAGCCCATGAGGGAGGATTGGGCCGATCATCGGGATGAGGAAGGGGAGCCACCTTGCATCTTGGCAGAAAAGCAGTCCTCCCACAAGGCCAATAGCGATTATCTTCGCGATGGCGTCAATGAACTCCGTATATCCCTTTCAAATTATAGGGATAACTAGAGTG
>CAZKGI010000052.1:0-25047 GCA_964552315.1 uncultured Akkermansia sp.
GTGGAATAAAACCCCCGCAATGTGGGGGAGTTTCCCGGAAAGGAAACGGGGAATCAAGTCCGCGTGGACGCGAGGGCGGAGCCATGGACGCCCTGGTTCCCCTAAAATCGACCGATGAGGTAATGCGCCACGACTAGGTAGCGGTCCGACCAGTCCAGGTCAGCCGGTCTCAAGGTGGGCAGTTCCGGCGCCAGGACTTGGAGGAAGGGATGGCCCTCGAGCCAGGGGCCGTTTTGGTCCCCTCCCTTTTGGGCGAGAAAGGAGCGTCCGTTGGCTTCGCGATGGAGGTAAATCACCGAGCGGCGCGCCTTCCAGGGATCGAGCACCTCGACCTCGAAGCCAGTCTTCGAGGGGGCTTCTGTCAGTCCGAGGACGAGAACGTAGTGGCTGACCGCGGCCTCCCATCGCGGCTCCTCGCCATGGCGCGCCCTCCGTTTCACCACGAAGGAGCGCAGATTGAGGATGGGGGGACTTTGGGCCGCGAGGGAGTCTTGCATCATCGCGTGGACGCGTTCGAGATGGGCCAATTCTGATTCCCTCTCAAGGCGATCGAGGTAGCTCGACGCGGGGGCGCGCAGGCCGTTATCGGCGAAGAGTTCGGAGATGCCTGCGCTGAAGTCCTCGCAGCCGATACCGTGGAGGCCCCAGCGCATCCGGCTGCGGTCCCCCTGAGAGGGGCGATGGCGGAAATAGCGATCCACGAGATAGCGCATCCGGACGGCGTCGTTGCCGCCCACGAGAGTCCGCAGGGCCGGCTGATACTCGGGTCCGGAGAACTTGAGGAAATTCAGGAGGGTCGCCGGGGCGCAGCCGTTGATAGAATCGGGATAATGTCGTTGGTCGGCAGGACTCGGGCCGCTCCCGCTCGCTACGGAGCAGGCCAGGGGAAGAGAGGAGGCGAAAGGGAAGACAATGACGAGCGCCACGAGGAGGGTTGGACGGGAAGGGGTCACCCGGGGAAGGATAGGGGACGATTGGGGCGCGCCACAATGAAAATCCGCGAGAACAAAGGTCGTACTCGGATTTCTCATCGATTAGATGAAATCAGACACAATGAAGTTTTGTGTTGCCAATAATAGGCATTTTCCTCGGTTTCCTGCTATCGAAAGTGCCCAGTTCTTAGGATAGTGTGATCAATCATATTCTGGACGCTCCTCTATTTCGCACTTTACCCGGGAAACCCGCGAGGAGAGGATCGTCTCTTACTGCCAGAGGTTGAGGTGCTTCCACGGGCGCTCGAGACGGTCGTGGACCGGTCAGTCCGGCGCTTCACACTCGGGGCAGGCGAGACGGCCGGCAACCCTCTCTCAAATCCACGGTCAAAGGGAGCCAACGCGGTTCTCCTGACTTGCTTGCGAGGAGGCTGTCGGAGACGATCCAAGGGCGGCGCAGCGCGAGGGCTTCGGCAAAGAGGCCGTTGGAGCCCATGCCTCAACGGATCCCGATTCAGCCCCTCTGCCAAGCCCCCGGATTCCAGGGCTTGCCAGCCGTGGCGGGAAATGGCAAAAGAGAGACGGTTCCCCCCCTTTTTTCTCATGAAACGCCCGACCCTGTCTGCCCTCGCGTTTTCGCTTGCCTTCGCTATCGTTCGGCTCTCCGCCTCCGATACGCCTCCCCCGAACATCCTCTTTCTCTTCGCCGACGACTGGGGCCGGCACGCCTCCCTTCTACAGGAGATCGAAGGTCCGGGAACAATCCACGACCTGGTCCGCACGCCAAATTTCGACCGCCTGGCGCGCGAGGGAGTCTTCTTCCGCAACGCCCACGTCAGCGCGCCGAGCTGCACGCCCTGCCGCAGTGCCTTGCTCACGGGGCAACATTTCTGGCGCACGGGGACGGGCTCCATCCTGCGTGGCGCGATCTGGGACGCCTCCTTGCCGAGCTTCCCATTGATCCTGCAGGAGGCGGGCTACCACATCGGCTACTCCTACAAAGTCTGGGGGCCGGGTACGCCGTCCAACGCACCCTTCGTCCGCGGGCAGGCCTTTGTCCGGCGTGGGATGAAGTTCAATCAATTCTCGCAGCACGCCACGCGATGGATCGAGGAGGGACAATCGCTGGAGGACGCCAAGGTGGCGCTCCTCGCTGAGGCACGGGGGAACTTCCAGGATTTCCTCGAGTCGGCGAACGGCAAGGGACCTTGGCTCTATTGGTTCGGACCGACCAACGTGCATCGCCAATGGATCAAGGGCAGCGGCAGGGCGCTCTGGGGAATCGATCCCGATGGATTGAAGGGAAAGATGCCGCCCTATCTGCCGGATGTTCCTGAAGTGCGACAGGATCTCGCTGATTATTTTGGGGAGGTCGCGGCATGGGATGCGGCCATCGGGGAGCTGCTCGACGAACTGGACCGCCGGGGCGAACGCGAGCGCACCCTCATCGTCGTCAGTGGTGACCATGGGGCGCCTGGCTTTCCCCACGGAAAATGCAATCTCTACGACTTTGGCACAGGAGTCTGCCTCTCCATCTCCGGACCGGGGGTACGAGGGGGGCGCCAGGTTGAGGATCTCGTCAACCTGACTGACCTGGCCCCCACATTTCTCGAGGCCGCTGGCCTCGAGGCACCCGAGGTCATGACCGGGCGCAGTCTCTGGCCGATTCTGCGCTCGGAAAAGGAGGGACTGGTCGACGAGACCCGCACCCGAGTCTTCACCGGCCGCGAACGCCATGTCGAATGCGCCCGGGCCGACTTCAGCCCCTATCCGCAGCGGGCCATCCGCACGCGGGACCACGTCCTGATTGTGAACTTCCGCCCCGACAGGTATCCCATGGGGGATCCCTATCGCCTTGACGGTGGCGACGAACCCAGCATCGAGGAGCTGGAGAACGTCACTCGGGTCACCTTGCCTGATGAGGACGCAGGCCCGACCAAAGCCTGGATGGTGCGGGCGCGCCATCTCCCCGAATGGAAGGAGCATTTCGAGTGGATCTATGGGAAACGGCCGCGCTACGAGCTCTACGATCTCCAGCTGGATCCCCACGAAACCCACAATCGAGCGGACGATCCCTCTTACGCCGACCTCCGTGAGCGGCTCGAAAGCGAGCTGATGGACGAACTGCGCCGCACGGAGGACCCCCGCCTAATCGACGGGGGACGCTTCTATGAAATTCCGCCCATGGCGGGCCCCCTTCCAGAGGGGGCTGAACCGGGTGCTGCCGGTAAGAGAGGCGGCTCTGGGGTCGGGAGCAGGCGAGCCGGAGGTCGAGGCGAGGGTACCCCGGGCGGGAGATAGCGAGCGAAGTTCTTTTTTGCCGGGGCACCGCGGCGCCTCCTCCCTGCGGCGGGCTCAGATGAGCAGGGCCTGCACGGCGGCGGCGTCGATCTCGGCGAGAGAGTCCACGATGCGGACGGCACCGCTGTCGGCGAAGCTCTCCCGCGGATGGGTCGTGGTCACCGCCAGGGCTCGCATGCCTCCGGCGAGGGCGGCCTCGATACCGACGTGGGCGTCCTCCACGACGAGGCAGCGCGAGGGATCGCGCTCGATCTTGCGGGCGGCCTCGAGAAAGACGTCGGGATGCGGTTTGCCCCGGCTGACGTCCTCCGCCCCGGTGTAGTGGGGGCCAAAATAACGGTCCAGGCCCGTCGCCGCGAAGCAGACCTCGATGTTTTTCCGCGCGGTCGAAGAACCGAGTGAGACTGGGATCCCGGCAGCCGCAAGGGAGTCGAGTAGGGCGACGACACCGGGAAGAGGGGCGATGCCGTCGGCAGCGAGGAGCTCGCGATAGAGCTCCTCCTTGCGCTCGCCGAGGGCGTGGATGGTGACCTCGTCCTCCGGGTCGGTCCAGTGGAAGACGTGGGGGATGCACATGACGTTGCGCATGCCGAAGGAGGCCTTGAATTGTTCCTTTGTCAGGGGCTTGCCGATCTCCGCGGCGAGCTGGAACCAGCTGCGCTCGTGCTGGTCGTGCGAGTCGATGAGGACGCCGTCGAGGTCGAAGACGACCCCGAGGGAGGAGAAGGAAGGGAGCTCGGACATGGTTCGCGAAAGATCGCGCCCCCCCGGCAAAGGGCAAGTTCGGCGAGCGGATCGGGATCAGGGACGGCCTGACTAGGGCTCATCGCCGTCTTTTCCGCCCCTCGGGCCAGAGGACACGCTCCCAGTCGGCCAGCTCGGCGTCGGTGAGTTGGCCAGGGCGGCGATTGCCCTTTCCTTTGCGCTGGCTGAGTTGGTCGCCGAGTTCCCTGCGGGCCGTCTCGGCCATGTCTAGCAGTTCGGCCACTTTCTCGGGATGCGAGGCGGCGAGGTTGCGCGATTCCGCGGGATCGTCGCGGAGCTGGTAGAGGGCCAGGTTGGTGGGGCGCTCCACGTAGGGCGTGGGCCGGCCATTTTCGCCCCCGATGCCCTTGGGCAGGCTGCGATACTGATGGGGCAGCATCAGCTTCCACTCCCCCGCGAGGATCGCGTGTAGCTCGTTCTGCTTGTAGTAGAGCCAGTAGGCTTCGTGAGGGTTCTTGGCGCCCGCCTCTCCGAGGAGCAGGGGGCGGATGTCGCGTCCGTCGATGGGATGATCCGGCAGTGCGGCGTCGATCAAGCCCGCCAGGGTGGGAAGCAGGTCGATGGTCATGGCGGGCTCCTCGCAGACCGTGCCTGCGGGAATGCGGCCGGGCCAGCGCATCAGGCAGGGGGTGCGCACGCCTCCTTCCCAGACCGTGCCCTTGCCTTCTCGCAAGGGACCTGCCGAACCGGCGTGGGTGCCATAGGAGAGCCAGGGGCCGTTGTCGCTGTTGAAGATGATGAGGGTGTCTTCATCAAGTCCATTGGTGCTCACGGCGTTGAGAATTTCCCCCATGGACCAATCGATCTCGGCGATGACGTCTCCATAGAGCCCGCGTTCGGTCCGCCCCGCAAAGCGCTCGCTAACGTGGAGCGGCACGTGGGGTTGTGGGTGAGGCAGATAGAGGAAGAAGGGGCGTTTGCGTTGACGGTTGATGAAATCGACAGCGCGTGCGGTGATCCAGGTGGTCATCATACGCTGGTCGTGCGCGTCAACGCTTCGGAGATGCTCGTTGCCCTCGATCAATGGCAGGGGCGGGAAGTGGGTCGCCGTGGGATGAAAGGGCCACATGTCATTGGAGTAGGGGATGCCGAAAAACTCGTCGAAACCGTGTTGCAATGGCAGGAACTTGGGATGGTCGCCGAGGTGCCACTTGCCAAAGATGGCGGTGGCGTAGCCCCGATCGCGGAAGAGTTCGGCCAGAGTGACCTCCCCGGCGTCCAGCCCGATCCGGCTACCGGGACCGAGTGCGCCTTGAATGCCGATCCGATTGGGATAACAGCCCGTCAGCAATGCGGCTCGCGAGGCCGAGCAGACAGGTTGGGCGACATACCAGCGAGGGAAGATCCGACCCTCGCGGGCCATGCGGTCGAGGTGAGGGGTGGCGAAGCCTTCCGCCCCGTTTGCCCCGATATCAGCGTAACCCTGGTCGTCGGTGAAGACGATGATGACATTCGGTCGGCGGGCTTCCGCGGCCTCGGTGGGGAGTGGCGCGGCCGCTAGTCCCAGCAGGAGGCCTAGACGAAGTGAAAGAGGACAGGACCAGGGAAGGGGAACGTTCGACATGGCGGATGGGGCATGTGAAAGATCTTATTGTATCACCTTGGATCTGTAATGCCGAGGGACGCGATTCCTGGGCGTCAGGCCGAGGGAGGAGGGGGTGTCGTCAGAGGGGGCTACACGCGAATGGGCACATAGTCCCCCCGGCCTTCCCAGAGGCCGTGTTCGGACCGGGGGAGGAAGCGCAGGGTGGTGAATTCGTGGTGAAAGTCGCGGCGTTTCCGTTCCGCCATGGCCTTGGCGTGGCGATCGCCGCTGGGCCCGCCCTCCCTTCCCCGCACCATCCCTGTCAAAGCCTCCAAGGTCTGCCAGATGCTAAAAGTGCAGAAGGTTCGCGGAGGGCGCAGCCCTGCCAAGGCCAGGGTTTGGCCGGAGTGGTCCCTGACCTGCGTCTCCACGGGACGGCCCCAGCGGATGAATCGGGGGAGTTCCGGCAGGCGAAGACGCGCCAGGGTCACGGCGACGATGGGACCTCCGGGATTCTGGTTTGGAGGGGGCGGGGGGAGCCGCCCTTGCAGCGCCGCGAGTTGCCCCCACTGGCGCAGGAAGTCCAGGCGGAGGTGCCATCCCTTAGCCAGTTGCCGGCCCAGAACGTTTTCGTCGAGGAAGGCCTCGAGCGCAGTCTCGTTCTCCCAGGCAGCGAAGAGCGCGAGTTGGTGTAGACCGTGTCGCTCTCGCGAGAACAGGGGGGCACCGAGTTGCATCACGCCAAAGGCCTCGGCGTGCCAGAGCCCCGGCTCGCGACGGGGATCGGGTGGCTTGGCCTGCGCGGCGAGGACGGTGCGCCAGTTGGTTTGAATCAGGTGGAAGCTGTAGATTGGCATGGCTCTCTCCCTGTGGTTTTTCCTGGACGGGGGGGCTGGGCAGGAGGACGCCCCCAGGCGAAGGCCAACCAGCCCATGCCAACGTGGCCGATGGCGTTGACGATTCCGTGGTAGCGAACCATGTCGGGCAATTCGAAAAGGGGGCGGTTCCACGCCCAGGCAAGGGCGGGGACCATCGTGAACAGGGGCACGGCCAGGGAGAGGCGGAGCAGCCTCATGGGAGCGAGAGGCATTCGATAGGGGGAGCCCCACCACACGGCGGCTCCCTGGCAGAGAAAGATCAGGGCGTAGCCCAGGGCACCGATCTCATCGCAAGCCCGGGCGCCCATGATCCCGGCGGCGGTGATCAGGTAGGCGGCGGGATGAACCAGCAGGAGTGCGCGCAGCAGTTTCAGGGCTCGCGGATGGGCAGTGGCCCGGCAGCAGAGGGCGGTGAGGCTTAGGGCTCCGAAGCCGGCGAAGAAAAAGTGCAGGGCGGCCAGCCAGGTCCAAGGGGCGGTGAAGCCGAGAAGGCTGGCTCCGCGCAAATGGACTCCCAGCCAGAGGAGGCCGCCCACGGCGAAGACCCAGGCCCCCGCCAGGGCCAACTCCTCGGGCAGGATCTGGGGGCGGCGCAGGGCTCGCAGGAGTTGCCTGCCGCCCAGGACCAGGGCCGCGATGCAGGGGAGGGCGAGCAGGGCGATGACGAGGGGAAGTCTCATTCGAGAGGGCGTCCTCTTCTAGCATTACGCCCCTGTCCTTGGCGAGGAGACACTCCTTTTTCCCTTGGAATCGGCGGGAACTGATCCTTATCATGCCGGTGCCCTCGCTGCGGGATCGTGGCAGGGCCTGATCCCTATTCCTCTCGCCCGGCACCCCGTGCCCCCATTATGGAAATCCGCATAGATGACTACGAGAAGCTCGGCAAGTTCTACCTTGGACGCAGCTACGATCTCGAGGAGAAGAGCCTGAACGACGAGCTCGTCCTCTACGACTCCAAGGATCTCGTCACCCACGGGGTCGTCCTGGGGATGACGGGTTCGGGCAAGACCGGACTTTGTATGGCTTTGTTAGAGGAAGCGGCGATGGACAATATTCCCGCCATCGTCATCGATCCCAAGGGCGACATCGCCAACCTGCTGCTGACCTTTCCCGACCTCACCCCCGAGGACTTCCGTCCTTGGATCAATGAGGACGATGCCGCCAAGAAGGGCCTCAGTCCGGACGAGCACGCTGCCAAGACGGCGGCGATGTGGAGCCAGGGGCTGGCCGACTGGGGGCAATCGGGCGAGCGCATCCGCTCCTTCCGCGAGAAGGTCGACCTGGCAGTCTACACGCCGGGGTCCAACGCGGGCCTGCCGGTTTCCATCCTGAGTTCGCTGGACGTGCCTGATTTCGAGATCCTCGACGACGCTGAGGCCCTGGCTGAGCGCATCGAGTCGACGGTTTCCAGCCTGCTTTCCCTGGTGGGCAATTCGGCGGATCCGCTCCGCGATCCCGAACACATCCTGCTCTCGAACCTTTTCGCCCACGCCTGGAAGTCCGGTCACGGGGTCACGCTGGAGAGCCTCATCAGCGCCATCCAGGTGCCGCCCTTCGACAAGGTCGGCGTCATGGACCTCGACGTCGTCATTCCCCAGAAGGGTCGCCTGGACCTGGCGATGAAGCTGAATCATCTCCTGGCCTCCCCCGGCTTCGCGACCTGGCTGGAGGGCGAGCCGCTCGACATCCAACGCCTCCTCCACACGCCCGAAGGGAGGCCGCGCATCTCGATCTTCTCCATCGCCCACCTCGGAGACGCCGAGCGCATGTTCTTCGTTTCGCTGCTGCTCAACCAGACCCTGGGCTGGATGAGGACGCAGTCGGGCACGAGCAGCCTGCGCGCCCTCCTCTACATGGATGAGATTTTCGGCTACCTGCCACCCACGGCGAACCCGCCCTCGAAGAAGCCGATGATGACGCTGCTGAAGCAGGCCCGAGCCTTCGGCCTGGGCGTGCTGCTGGCGACGCAGAACCCCGTCGATCTCGACTACAAGGCGCTCTCCAACATCGGCACTTGGTGGCTGGGCCGGCTCCAAACCGAGCGGGACAAGGCCCGAGTCCTCGACGGCCTGGAGGGGGCGGCCGTGGGCAGTCGCGGCGGATTCGACCGCAAGAAAATGGAGCAGCTGCTCGCCGGTCTTGGCAATCGTCTCTTCCTCATGAACAACGTCCACGACGACGCCCCGACCGTCTTTCACGTGCGCTGGGTCATGAGCTATCTGGCGGGGCCCTTGGCGAGGGGGCAAATCAAGCGTCTCATGGACGCCAAGCGCGAGGAACGGGCCCAGACTCTGGCCGCGCAGCCCTCGGCGACGACGAACACGTCTGCGTCGTCGGCCCTGCGCCCCCGCTTGCCGCGCGGGGCCCAGGAGTTTTTCCTGCCGCTGGGCGCCGGGGTCTCCCCCGAAGAGGTCAACTACGTGCCGGTGGTCATTCGCATCGGCGAGGCCCGCTACGAGGACCAGAACAAGGGCGTCTCCGGCTCAGAGAACGTGGTCTTGCTCAATCCCATCGAAGAGGGCGGGCGCATCAATTGGAATCGTCACCTCGAACTGCCCGCGGGCTGTTCCCTGAGCCAGCTAGGAAGCGAGCCGGTGGCTGGAGCCGCCTTTTCCGGATTGCCGCAGGCCCTGCTCGATGAAAATTTCTGGAGCAAGCTGGGCAAGGAATTCGTGGACTGGATCTACAGCAACCATCGAGCCGTCCTCCTGCGCAGCCCCCTCACGGGGCTCAGCTCGAAACTGGGCGAGAGCGAAGGGGACTTCCGGGCCCGTCTCGTGCATGCCGCCCACGAGGCCCGCGATGCCAAGCTTGCGGAATTGAAGGCCAGCTATGAGAAGCGCATCAAGGCCGCCGAGAGCAAGATGATGCGGGCCATGGACACGGTGGCCGAGCAAAAGGCCCAGGCCAACCAGGCCAAGCTGGACACGGCGATGCGGATCGGCGGGTCGCTGCTGGGGGCCCTGCTGAAACGCCGCGTCACCGCCACGGCCCAACGCGGAGCTGTCTCGGGGGCGTCCCGGGCCTGGAAGGAAAGCCGCGACGTGGCCAGGGCCGAGGCCAAACTGCAGGAGCACCAGAGCGAACTCGAGGCGCTGGAGCGCGAATGCGAGGAGCGTCTCGCCGAGCTCAAGACCGCCCTGGACCCCCGGACGGAAGCCTTGGAGACCTTCTCCCTGGCGCCCCTGAAGAGGAACTGCTCGACCAAGGCCGTCGGCGTGGTGTGGATGCCCTACCGCCAACAATCGGTTCCCACTTTGGGGGCGGCGTGGTGAGCTGGGCGGGCCCCTCGGTGTCGCCATGATCGCCGGGCGAACGAGCCGTCCGGAGGCTGGGGTCATGGGCGGCTCTGCCGTGGACTTTTGCCGCCCTTTGGGCGAGGAAATCGGCATGCTCACCTTTTCCAGCGAAGACCCGCAGCCGGGGCCGGGGGATCTCCCGCCCTTGCCGGAGGCCGTTCGTGACGAACTGTGCGTCCTCGACAAGGCGCATTTCTGGCATCCTTTCACCCAGATGCGCGACTGGATCGCCTCGGAAGAGGATCCATTGGTGCTCGTGTCAGGACACGGTCCCTACCTGACGGACGCCGCAGGCAGGGAATACCTCGACGGCAACAGTTCCATCTGGACCAACTTGCACGGCCATCGCCATCCCGTCCTCAACGCTGCCATTCGCGAGCAGCTCGACCGCCTGGCCCATTGCTCGGCTCTCGGTTTTTCCAACGAGCCGGCGATCCGCCTCGCGGCCCGGCTTGTCGAGGTGGCGCCGGGGGAAACGCTTCGCCGGGTCTTCTTCAGCGACGACGGGTCCACGGCCATCGAATGCGCCTGTCGCCTCGCGGCCCAGTATCGCGAGAGGGTGGGGGAGACGGCCCGCTATCGCTTCGTGGCCTTCGACGGGGCCTACCACGGGGACACGGTGGGGGCGGCCTCCCTGGGGGGGATCCCGCTTTTTCACGGGCTGCAGAGCGCCAGCGGCTACCGAACCAGCCGCTTTTCCCGGGTGGAGGAGCTGGAGGCCCTCGACGCGGATGAGGCCGCGGAGGTCAATGGGGTCGTCATCGAGCCCCTCGTGCAGGGCGCCGCGGGCATTCGCCTCTGGCCGCCAGGGATGTTGCGGCGACTGCGCAACTGGTGTGACCGGCACGGCGCCTTCCTGATCCTCGACGAGGTCATGACCGGGTTCGGGCGCACCGGCAAGCTCTTTGCCTGTGAGCACGAAGGCGTGGTTCCCGACTTTCTCTGCCTCGCCAAGGGACTCACCGGAGGCTATCTCCCCCTCGCCGCAACATTGACCAGCGAGCGGGTATTCGAGGCCTTCCTCGGGGACTACGCCGAGCAAAAGACCTTTTTCTACGGCCACAGCTATTGCGCCAATCCCCTCGGTTGCGCGGCGGCCCTGGCCAACCTGCGGATTTTCGACGAGGAAAAGGTCCTGGAACAATTGCCCTCGAAGATTGCCGCCTTCGCCGCCGCGTTGGAGGAGGCGCGGCAGCAATGCCCGCATTTTGGCGAAATCCGGCAGGTCGGACTCATCGCCGGCATCGATCTGGTGGAGGCAGGATCCGGGGCGCCCCTCGACTGGCGTCGGGAAACGGGGGGCAAGGTCTGTCGGCAGGCACGCCGATACGGTCTGCTCACCCGGCCGATTCGCGACACCCTAACATTGTTACCACCCCTTTGCATGACGGAAGAGCAGATTCGGCAGTGTGTCAGCGCCCTGGCCCGCGCCACGGGGGACGTTTTGGGCTGAGGTTTCTGTCGACCCGGAGCTGCCGGGCTTGAAACGATTGCCACACTTTGCATAGCCTCGGGGAGTCAGGCGTCCACTGGGCGTCCTTTCCTGCGCCGGGCTTCATCGCCAGCAGACGGTTCGTCCCTTCCTTTGCCTCAGGCACAGGAGGGCGCGAAACGCTCTGCCGGGGGAGCCCGGAAGGACGAGGCCGGGGAGTTTCCTTGGAGTTCCCATGGTCTCGCCGCATTCGAAATGAAACCCAAACTCGAACCCTGTTCCCTGACCCATGAAACGCACTGCCCTATTCCCTCTCGGTCTTGTCCTCGCGTCCCTGTGTGGCGCCACATTATACGCCGCCACCCCCATAGGCGGACTCACCGTCGCCGTCAGCCCGGACGGCACCCGCCTCGTCGCGGGTGGAGATACCCGCACCGTGATTGTTCTCGATCCCCAGAGCCTGGAGGTGAGCCATCGCGAATGGATCGAGCGTCCCATCATCGCTCTAGCCTTCAGCAAGGACGGCAAGACCCTCGCCGTACAGGACACCGACGACCACCTGCTGTTCTTCGACAGCTCGGACTGGAGTGTCAAGGCGACCATCCCCAAGCGCATCGGCTTTGCCGTCAGCACCGAGGCGGATCTCGTGGCAGGGCACGATGGCAACAGCAACGGACCCACGATCTTTGTGCATTCTCTGAGTGACGGCGCGGAGCGCTTTTCCACCACTCTGGAAAAGGGCGTCCGCATTGCTGGCCTGGCGGTGAACAACGCGGGCAGTCGCCTCGCGGTGCTGACGGAAGCGACCAAGGATGAGGAGGAGCCGGAAGTGCCGTCCTCCGAGGTGCCCAAGGACCTGCGAGGGCTCGAACTGGAGACCTTCAAGCAGAAGAACGACGGCAAGACCTCGCGGATCCATTATTTCGACCTGCCGAGCGGGCAGGCCCTGGAAACGGCCAAGACCTTCTACGCGACCAACGCGGGGGGGACCCTCTTCTTTGACGGGGACGACCTGGTCTCGGTCAACTACACGAACCTCAATGCGCGGATTTCCCCGCAGGGGGAAACCTCCCTGTTTCAGCTGCAGAATTCTTTCAACTACGGCATCGGGCGTTCCCAGGACGGTCGGCTGATCCTCACCGGGGGGCTGGCCCAGCAGAGTGTCACCCAGACTACGGACCTGAGCGCCCAGGTCAACAAGATCGAGAAGCTGCCGGCATGGCCCGAATATTGGAAGGGCTTCACGAGCGTCTCGGGCGAGGTCATTTACGGCGCCACCACCGCCTACCGGGTGTTCAAGCTCGATGCCTCGGGACAGGTGGTCACCAGCGCCCCAGTGCGCTGAGCTCGGACGACGTGGCTCGCCGTCTCTTCCTCCTGGCGCGGTCTGGTGGTCCGGTCGACGGGCGGCCAGACCGCTGCTTTTCTCTGCGTCCTGCCTCCGGCGGGGAAGTCTTGTCACGAATCAGCCGGATGGGGGTATAGTTCTTTGTGGACGATCAGGAAATCGAAGACGAGCTCGTGGTGCGGGTTCAGCGTGGGGAACTGGAGGCTTTTGAAGCGCTTCTGGCCCGACACAGCTCGCGCTTGCGGGCCTTCGTGGCGATGAAGCTCCCGATTCCTCACCTCATTGACGAGATCGCACACGAGACCTTCGTCTTTTCCCATCGACACATCCTCGATTTCAAGCCGGGGACGGATTTCGGAAAGTGGCTGCGCGCCATCGCCTTCAACTTGATCCGCAAGGAAACCCTGCGTCACCAGCGGCTCTCCAAGAACCAAGAGCGCTATCTGGAGCATCAGTTGATTCAAGAGTCGATACGCGGACATCAGGCTCCCGAACAGCCCATCGTCGGCCTTCTCGAAGAATGCCTGAACCGTCTCCCCGAACAGCAAAGGCACCTGCTGGAGCGGAAATACACCCTGTCGGAATCCTCCCGAGAGATTGCCACGGCCTTTGGTCGCAGCGAAGCCTGGGTCCGGACGACGCTTTGCCGCGTGCGCACGGCCCTGCGGCAGTGTATGGAAAAGCACATGGAGAGCAGTCCGGTCGGACCGCCTGAACCCATTTAATCTTGTGGACTCGGAGCATCTAGAAGCTTATCTCGCCGGCGAGCTCGGCGAGGCGGCCCGTCGCCAGGTGGAGTATGCCCTCCGCCACGACGCTGCCCTGAGGGCCAGCTTCCTGGCCCAGGCACAGACCGATGCCGCGCTGCGGGCTCTGTTGGGGCAGGGGCGCGAGGATTTCGAGGCCGGGGTGATCGCCCGCCTCCGCTCCGAGGGCGCCGGAGAGCGCCACTTTGCCAAGTCGGTGCTGCTGGAAATTGTCGAAGAGCGCGAAGGTCGGCGTCCCCTGCCTTGGCCAGACCTGATCAAGGCCGGTCTGATTTCGGCCGCGGCGGCCATTGGCCTGCTCCTGCTGCTGCAATCCATCATTTTCCGTGTCGAGCACGCCCCCTCGAAGCGCGATCTGCGCCTCGGCGGGCCATTTGCCGCCCGCATCGAGCGGAGCGAGGCCCTCGTCTGGAATCCCGCCAGTCCGTCCAAGGTTCGGGCGGACGGTTGGATCGCCCCTGGGATGTTGCAATTGGTGTCCGGCACCGCCGTGATCACCTTCAACTCCGGGGCCACGGTTCTCGTGGAAGGTCCGGCGGAGTGGAGCGTGGAATCGGTAAACCGTCTTTACCTGAAAACCGGCCGCATCACGGCCGAGGTGCCTCCTCAGGCCTCCGGCTTCACGGTGAACACGCCCCGCCTCAATGCGGTCGACATCAGTACCCGCTTTGGGGTCTCCGTGGATGAGGAGGGGAACTCGGAACTGCACGTCATGGAGGGCCGCGTTGCGGCGAGTCGCACCAGCGGCAACACCACTAGCACCATAGTGCGCGAGGGACTCGCCCTGCGTGCGGATGGGCGCACCCGCAGCGATCTGGTGCCGGTTCCCTACGGCGGAGACCGCTTTCGCCTACAGCTCGGCACGCCGATCCTGGTGCCCCCGGCCCTGCGCTACAGCTTCGACGAATCCTACGGCGCCATTCTCGAGGACTCCGGCAAGGATCGGCGCTTCGACGTGCCCCTGGTTGCCGCGGGCGAGCTGGGCCGTTCTCCTCGACGGGCGGCCGGGCGAACGGGGGGAGGCCTTGTCTTTCAGGCCGGGGAGACCCTGCGAGTGCCCCTTTCCCATGAATTTCTGCTCCATGAAGCCCACACGATGGCTTTCTGGGTGAAAATACCGGCCAAGGTCGGGCGGAACACGCCGGAGCAAATCCTCGAATACGGCGGTGAGGACGGCGCCTGGCGCATAGCCTGCCATCTCGGGGAGGAAGGCGGTCTCTCTGGCGCCCTGAGGATCGAGAGCGGGGATGGCCACGTCATCGGCAGCACCGACCTCGCCGACGGGAACTGGCACCACGTGGCCTATCGCTATCTCGGCGGAGGCGACCTGGCCAGCAACCTGCATCTCTTCGTCGACGGAAAACCGGAGGCCCTCAGTCATGTACAGGACGCCCCCATTCCCCGGGGCCGGGCGGGGCACCTCGGCCTTGGCGCCGAGGGGGAGGCGGGTTTCCAAGGTTGGATCGACGAGCTCGTAGTCTTTCGGGAAGCGGTCTCGACCTCTCTGCTACAGAAGTGCAGCGAGGGCCGCCTCCCCTGAAGCCGGGCGCAGGTCTCGCTTTTTGTTGTCACAAGTCCTCCGGCTTGCGTTATCCTTTTATAGAGAAATCGAACTTTCCGTCTCTCATTCCTTCACGTCATGAACATCCGATTCTCCCCTCGATTCCTCGCGGCCCTCCTCGTGGGTGGAGGGCTGCTGCTTTCCCCCTGTCTTCAGGCCCAAAGCCGCACTTGGACTTCGGCTGACGGACGGACCCTGCAGGCGGAATACGCGGGCACTTCCGGGGCGGGTGCCAATGCCACGGTGAAGCTAAAAATGGCTGACGGCACGGTGATCGACTACCCCATCTCCAAGCTAAGCGAGCAGGACCGTCTTTTCGTTAAGGGCAACCTTCCTACAGATCCCACAGCCCTGGCGGCCGAGATTGACAAGCTTGTCATCAACAAAATGAAGGAGTCCTATTACGGCCTCCAGAAGGAGTTGAGCGAGCTACCCCAGCGCGACAATCTCAGCGCAGACGAGAAAGCCAAGCGCAAGCAGGAAATCGAGCGGGAACTGCAGATGTGCGTTCCCAATCCGATGACCAACGACAACCAGTTCCTCCGCCGCATCTACCTCGACGTAGTCGGGCGCATCCCTACCTACGACGAGGCGGAAGCCTTTCTCAACGATCGTTCCCCCGACAAGCGGGCACGCCTTATTGACAAGCTGCTCGACTCCGAGGGTTACGTGATGCGCATGTTCAACTACTATGCCGACTTGCTGCGCGTCCGCGAGGGCGTCGTCATGATGGGCAACGCCTCTCTGAAGGTTGACCCCTACATGGAGTGGCTCAAGCAATGCATCCGCGAGGACAAACCCTTTGACGAGATGGTGCGAGAGATGCTCACGGCCCAGGGCAAGGTGTGGGAGTCTCCCGCGGTGGGCTACCTCGTCTCGGACCAGGGGATGCGTCTGTGCAACCTTTCCAACACCTTCACCATCTTCATGGGCACCGAGATCACCTGTGCCCAGTGCCACGACCACCCCTTTGAGGAGGTCTATCAGATGGACTTCTTCAAGATGGCGGCCTTCATGGGGGAGACCGAGACCAATGCCGGCGGCATGGCCATGATGGAAATGGGCGGTGGCGGCAACCTTCAGGCGGAGATCGAGCGCATGAACCAGGTGCTCTTTGATGCCGGTAAGCTGAGGCCGAACCAGCGCGTCGACCAAAACCTGAGCCAGTGGATCGGGACCCACCGCGTCGCGGTCGCCGACACCGGCAAGAACGTCGTGCGCCTGCCGCACGACTACAAGTACGACGACGGCGAACCTAACATGGAGGTCGAGCCGGGGACCTACTTCGGCGACAAGACCGACCTCTCCAAATACCAGACCCCCCGGGAAGCTTTTGCCGACTGGGTGGTTTCTCCCAGCAACCCGCGTTTCACCATCAACGCCGTGAACCGCTTCTGGAAGTTGGCCTTCGGCCTCGCCCAGATCGAACCCGTCTACAACATCCCGGGTCACCTCGACGGACAGGCGCAGAACTACGAACTGCTCACCTTCCTCGAGGAGATGATGAAGGACCTTGACTTCAGCGTGAAGGGATTCTTCCGCGTTCTCTACAACACCCAGGCCTACCAACGCGAGGCCGAGACTCTTACGCCCTCTCTCACCCAGGTGGACCAGGGCACCTATCACTTCCCCGGCCCCATACTCCGTCGCATGAGTGCGGAGCAGATCTGGGATTCGCTGGTGACCCTGACTACCGCTGATCCTGAATCCGTCGTTCGCCGCGGCGCGGATCGCTACAAGGAGATCATGAACGTCGACTTCGCCTCCCTCAAGACTGCGGATCAGATCGAGAAGTGGAAGGAGGACTGGCGGAAGGTGAGCCGCCTGGAGCGCTACAATGGTGAGCCCGTCAACGAGACCGTGGGTGGGGCGCGCATGTTCCGCGCTTCGGAACTGAGCCAGCCCATGCCGCCGGACCATTTCCTGCGCATGTTCGGTCAGTCCGACCGCCAGCTCATCGAGAACCAGTTCACCACCGGCTCGACCCCGCAGGTCATGGCCCTGCTCAACGGGGAAATCACGAACCGGGTGCTCACCAGCCCCGACGCCTACCTCATCAAGGAGATTGCCTACGGCAAGGGAACCAAGCGCGACAACATCGACAAGATCTTCCTGAGCGTCCTGACCCGTTACCCCACCCAGCAGGAGAAGAGCATGGCCCAATCGGGGATGCGCGCGCGCACCGACCGCGACATGAGCGAACAGCAGAAAATGCAGGTCGAGGCGCAGGCCATCGGCAACGTCATCTGGGCGCTGGTGAACACCCGCGAATTCCTCTTCATCCAATAAGCCCGGTCACTCTTGTATTGATTTCCCTCGTCAACCCCCATCCAGCATGAAAGACATCCTTCATCGACTTGATCCGCTCAGCCGCCGCCACTTTGTGGCCAATGTCGCCAAAACCGCCCTGGGTGTCAGCGTTCTGCCGATCGGGGCGGGCAAGACCCTGCGCGCCGCGGGAGGCGGCAAGGCCGAGCATTGCATCTTCTTCTACATGTCCGGTGGCATGAGCCACATGGAGACCTTCGACCCGAAGCCTGGCACCGAGACCGGTGGCAAGACCAAGGGGATTTCCACGGGTGTGGCCGGGGTGGAACTGGCAGAGTTTCTGCCCCAGCTGGCCAAACACTTCAATGACATCGCGGTGATCCGCTCGATGAATCAGAAGACCGGGGACCACCGCGGCGGCACCTATTGGATGCGGACCAGCTACGAGCCTCGCGCCACCATCATCCACCCCTCGATGGGTCCCTGGGCTCAGCAGCTCCTGGGCAAGCGCCACGACACCCTGCCGGATTCCGTCGTCATCGGCGGGGGCGGCGAGCACCCTGGGGCGGGCTTCTTTGGCCCGGCCTTGTCCCCGCTGCCCATCGGCGACCCTGACAAGGGCGTCCAAAATGCCCGTCCCTTCGACGGTGTCAGCAGCGACCTCTTCGACAAGCGCCTCGACCTGATGAACACCTTTGACGATTCCTTCCGTCGCAAGTTCCAGACGGACGAGGTGAAGGCCTACACGCAGTTCTACGAGGAGACCCTCAAGCTCATGAAGAGCAAGGACCTCGACACTTTCGACCTCTCCAAGGAGAAGGATTATACCCAGAAGGTGGAGCGCTACGGCAACACCCGCATCGGCAAGGGCGCCATGCTGGCGAAGCGCCTCGTCAGTTCCGGCGTGCGCTTCGTGGAGGTGGTCGGCGGTGGTTGGGACATGCACAACGACCTCTGGAATTCGATCCCGCAGACTGCCGGCCAACTGGACCAGGCCCTGGCGTCCCTGATCGACGACCTGAAGGCCGAGGGCCTCTTCGAAAAGACCATCATCGCTGTGGGCACCGAATTTGGACGCACCCCGCTGATCAACGTCAATGGCGGACGCGACCACCATCCCCGCGCCTTCTCGGCCATGTTTGCCGGCGGCGGCATCTCTGGGGGACAGGTTTACGGCGCCACGGACGACAAGGGCATCGCGGTGAAGGAAAATCCGGTGGAGCCCAAGGACTTCAACGCGACCATCGCCTATGCCCTGGGTCTCGACCTGAACAAGGTGGTCTATTCGCCCTCGGGTCGTCCCTTCCTAGTCGCCGGTCACGTCCGCGATCCCAAGACGGACGCTATTGTCACGGACGGGAAGCCCATCATGGAGCTCTTCTCCTGACCGGATCCCCCTTATTTCCTGATTGGCATGGGGCTCGGAGATTTTCTCCGGGCCCTGTGTTTTTCTGAGGAGGGCCGCCGAGCGACGGGGGTCCCGAGGGGGAGGAGGAAATGAGCCCAGCTGGCATCATTCGTTGAAACTTCGATAGGGGAAGCGATCTTTAGCGGACGCGTCCCCGTGTCGAGACCATGCGGCGAGCTCTCCTGTCCTCCTTCGTCCGGTCGCCTCGCCTGCTCTCCGCTGGCTTGGCGCTCGTTTTCGTGTCCGGATGCACCCGGGCAGACCGGGCCGTCAGTGATCTGGCCATTCCGGCGAGTTGGACGCAGGGCTCGTCCGGACCGCTCGATTACGCGGCATTGGCAAGCTGGTGGAAACGCTTCCGCGACCCCGTGCTCGATCGGCTCATCGGCCAGGGGCTGGAATCGAACACCGACATCCGCTCCGCCTTGGCGAGGATCGATGAATCCAGGGCCCGGCGCGGGGTGACGAGGGCTGCCCTGCTGCCCTCGCTCAATGCCTCGGCCGATGCTCGGACGCGTTGGAATCGCGATGCGCGCACCGGCGTCGAGACGAGCAGCGATTCCTACACGGGCTCGCTGGATGCGGGCTGGGAGATCGATTGGTTTGGAAAGCTTCGCAAGCAATTGGCGGCCGCCGATGCGGACTGGGCTGGTGCGGCGGAGGCGCGCCGGGCGGCTCAGGTATCCGTCGCTGCCGAGATTGCCGATGCCTACGTGGCCCTGCGGGTGGCGGAGGCCCAGCTGAGGGTGATCCGCAAAAACGTGGGCATCAGTGCGGAGACGGCGGACATGAGCCGCTGGCGGGAGCAGGCGGGCGAGGGCACTGCGCTCGACACCCAGCAGGCGGAAAGCAGCCTTCGCCAGGCGCGGGCCTCCATTCCGAGCGTGGAGGAAAGCGTGGCCCAAGCGAAGCATCGTATTGAACGACTCGTCGGAGTGCCCACGGGGCAGTTGCATGGCCTGCTCACCTCCGCGCGTGCCATCCCCCAGGCGCCCGCGAAACTGGCGGTGGGGATTCCCGCCGACGCCCTGCGCAACCGGCCGGACGTTCGGGCCGCGGAGCTGGCGCTGCTGGCGGCCGTGATGAGAACCAAGGCGGCGGAGCTCGAGCAGCTTCCTTCTCTGAGTCTGAGTGGCTCCATCGGGGTGGAGGCGCTCTCTGCCGGACGCATCTTTTCGCCCGAGCTCGCGGTGGCCTCCGCTGCGGGTCACCTGACGGCTCCAATTTTCCAAGGCGGACGCATCCGCGAGACCATCCATGTGCAAAGCGCCCAGGAGCGCCAGGCTCTCATCGCCTGGGAGGCGGCCGTGCTCGATGCCCTGAGGGAAGTCGAGGATGCCCTCGTCGCGCTGCAAAAAAGCGAGGATCGCTATCGCCTGCTCACCGAGGCCGTCGCCTCCGCGCGCGAGGCCGAATCTCTGGCCCGCCTGAACTTCCAAGCTGGGGAGGTCGACGTGTTGGATGTATTAGTGGCCCAGCGCACCTTGTTCAGTCTCGAGGAGTCGCAGGCCATCGCCGAGGGCAATCGGGTCAGTGCCCACATTCAGCTTTACCGGGCCCTCGGAGGGGGCTGGACGCCCTGAGGCCCCGCCCTCCGGGAACGGCAGCAAGCTCCCGCCTAACGGAACTATCATGAAATCTAACACGGAAACATCGCCCCAAGAGCTTTCGGAGATCCTCGAATCGGCGAAATCCAGTCGTCGTGGTTTTGTGGTTTGGACAGTTGTGATCCTGCTCCTCCTCGCTGGCGGTGGCTACTACTGGTGGCTCTACTCACAACCGATCGAGTCCGAGGCGGACCGCTTTGTCACCGAGCCCGTGCGGCGCGGGAACATCGAGCGGGATGTCACCGCCACCGGCAACCTGCAGCCGACGAACGAGGTGACCATCGGTAGTGAATTGTCCGGGATCACCGCGGAAGTCTATGTCGACGTGAACGACCAGGTCACCAAGGGGCAGGAACTGGCCCTGATCGAGGTGCGGGGCCTGCAGCAGCGCATCGGCAGCAACCGCGCTGCCCTGAATGCGGCCAAGGCCTCGGTGAAGCTGAAGGAGGCTTCGCTCTCGGAAAGCCGTGCCGCCTTGGCCCGACTGAAGGAGCTGCACGAGCTCAGTGGCGGCAAGATGCCTTCGCGAGCCGACCTCGTTTCGGCGGAAGCCTCCCTGCAGCGTGCCGAGGCCGATCTCGGCGTGGCCCAGGCCGCGGTGGAACAGGCTCAGGCCCAGCTCGACATCAGCGAGGAAGAGCAGTACAAGGCGGTCCTGCGTTCGCCCATTGACGGGGTCGTTCTGACGCGCAGCGTCGAGCCGGGGCAGACGGTGGCGGCGAGCTTCACCGCGCCCGAGCTCTTCCTGATTGCGGAAGACCTCAAGCAAATGAAGCTCGATGTCGCGGTGGCGGAAGCGGACATCGGTCTCGTGGAACCGGGACAAAAGGCCGTCTTCACCGTCGATGCCTGGCCCAACCGCATTTACCACGCCACCGTGTCCCGCGTGTCCTTCGGGTCGACAGTCACCGACAACGTGGTGACCTACGAGACGGAACTGCTCATCGCCAACGACGACTTGAGCCTCCGTCCTGGCATGACTGCCACTGCGGACATTCGCGTGGCCAGTCGCGAAAATGTCCTCTTGGTTCCCGATGCCGCGTTGCGCTTTGACCCCCAAAAGGCCCTGGCCCCGCCTCCCTCCGCCCCGAAGCGCTCTTTCATGGAGAATCTGCTGCCGAGACCGCCAATGCGCCGCCGCCCTCCCGTTCCTCCCGGGGGAGGGGACAAGGCCGGAGAGCGGAGACGCAAGGGAGAAGGTCCCGTCGTCTGGGTGCTGAGCGATGGGACGCCGAGGCCCCTGCCCGTGACGGTCGGCTTGAGCGAGGGAGGCTACACCGAAGTTAGCGGCGAGGGTTTGGAGGAAGGCCTCCCCGTGATCATCCGAGTGAATATGCCCTTGAGCGCTCCATGAGCGAGGCCCAGTCCAGCGCGAGGTGCCTCATTGAACTGAGAGGCATCACCAAGACCTATGGAAAGGGGGACGCCGCTTTCCAAGCCCTGCGGGGCGTTGACCTCGACATCCATCGGGGAGAGTTCGTGGCGATCATGGGGCCCAGCGGATCCGGAAAATCCACCTTAATGAACCTTCTGGGGTGTCTGGACCAGCCGACCTCGGGCCACTATGGCTACGATGGGATCGCCGTGGAATCACTCAACGCCGACCAGAGGTCGCTGCTGCGGCGTCACGCCTTCGGATTCATTTTCCAGGGCTTTAACTTGTTGGCCCGTACCAGTGCCCTGGAAAATGTCGAACTCCCCCTGATTTATCGGGGGGTGCCTAGGAAAGAACGCCATGAGTTGGCGGCACGGGCCCTCGCCGCCGTCGGTCTCCCCAACAAGCTGCGCAACACGCCGGCGGAGCTTTCCGGGGGACAACAGCAGCGGGTGGCGATTGCCCGGGCGATCGTGACCTCCCCCGTGACCCTTTTTGCCGACGAACCCACCGGCAACCTCGATTCGCGCACGACCGAGGAAATCATGGAGCTCTTGACCCGCCTGAACGAGCGCGACGGCATCACCATTTTGCTCGTCACGCACGAAGACGAAGTCGCGACCTATGCAAGCCGCGTCGTCGTGGTCAAGGACGGCCTCATCGAAACGGACCGGAGAAACCCGGGCAAGGTGGCGGAGGCCGAACCGGCGGACTCCGAGCCCCCTGCCACTGCATCCCGCCCTGACGCATGATCTGGAACGCCTTCCTCATCGCTCTCCGGGAGATCCGCCGCAATCCGGTGCGGGCCTTTCTCACCGTGCTGGGCATCATCATCGGGGTGGCTGCGGTCATCACCATGGTCACGCTGGGCGAGGCGGCCACGCGAGTGGTGCGGGCTCAGATCTCCCAGCTGGGCAGCAACCTCATCAACGTGAGGCCGGGCATGGGCTTCGGTCCCCGCTCCGCCTCGGCGGGCATACCCAGTTTCACCGAGAGTGATGCCGAGGCCATCTTTGCCCAGGTGAACGGACTGGCCGCCGTGGCGCCGGTGAGCAGCACCAGCCTAAGCACGATCTATCGCCAGAACGCGCGCAACACGGGCATCGTTGGCACCTTGCCGGAATATTTTTCCATCAACAACTGGCGAATCCAGCAGGGCCGCTTCTTCACCAGCGAGGACGTGCGCCAGGGGAGTGCGGTCTGCGTGGTGGGGCAGACGGTGGTCACCAACCTCTTCGCCGGCGAGAATCCCCTCGGTCAAAAGATCCGGATCGGCAAGTCCGCCTGTGAGATCATCGGCGTCCTCGCCAGCAAGGGGCAGGCCGGCATGGGGGACCAGGATGACACCATCGTGGTTCCCCTCAGCACCCTGCAGCGTCGTCTCGTGGGCAAGACCTCCACGCGCAACATCAATCTCATCACTATTTCCGCGCAGGAGGGCACCAACAGCGACGCGCTCATCGCGGACATCACTTCCCTGATGAGGCAGCGGCGCAATCTCCAGCCGAACGAGGACAACAACTTCACGGTTTTCGATACCCGTCAGATTGCGGAATCCCTCAGTGCGTCGACGCAGACCATGACCGCGCTGCTGGCCTCGGTGGCCGGCGTCAGCCTGCTCGTGGGGGGGATCGGGATCATGAACATCATGCTCGTCTCGGTGACCGAGCGGACGCGCGAGATCGGCGTGCGCCTGGCCATCGGGGCCCGCGCCCGCGAGGTGCTTCTCCAGTTCCTCGTCGAGGCCATCACGCTCTCCTCCCTGGGAGGAGGGGTGGGGGTTCTCCTGGCCCTGGGCCTTTGTGCTGGCCTGGCCAATGCCATCCAGATGCCCTATACCTTCGAGGCCAGGATCAACATCATTGCCTTCCTCTTCTCCACCGGGGTGGGGGTGATCTTCGGCTTCGCGCCGGCGCGCCGGGCCGCCCGGCTCGATCCCATCGTCGCTCTGCGGCACGAATAGGGCGCGGCACCCGGGGTGGGAAGGGGGACGCTTTTTCTTGCGATCCTTTCCCGGCCTCTCCTATGCTCGCAGCCATGTTGTTTGAGCGACAGCGGATTGCGGCATTGGTTAGGCGCCTCTTCGACGAGCACGGCGTCTGCCTGGGCACCTCGTCTTGGCGGTATCCGGGATGGTGCGGCATCCTCTACGACGAGGATCGCTACCTTTGGGGCACGCATTTCTCCCAGAAGCGCTTCAACGAACACTGTCTCGAGGAATACGCCGAAACCTTTCACTCCGTCTGCGTCGACTCGACCTACTACGCCCTGCCAAAAAAGCGCTTCATCGACACGATCACCTCGCAGACTCCCGAGGACTTCGTCTTTTCCTTCAAGGTGCCTGACGATATCACCATCCGCACCTTTCCCCAGCTCCCCTCCTTCGGGAAGCGGGCCGGGCAGGAGAACGATCTCTTCCTCAGTCCCGGTCTGCTGGAAATGGGTTTCCTGAAGCGTCTCGAGCCCATCCGTTCCCGCGTAGGCACGCTGATCTTTGAGTTCTCCCATTTTCATCCAGGCGAGTTCGAACACGGCCGGGATTTCGTCTCCGCACTGGACCGTTTTTTCGCGCAAGCGCCCCAGGGCTGGGAGTACGCCGTGGAAATCCGCAACGCCAACTGGCTCCATCCCGAATACTTTGCCATGCTGGCCTCTCACGGCGTGGCCCATGTCTACAACCAGTGGACGCGGATGCCTTCGGTGGAGGATCAACTAACCCTGCATCCGCTGGAGGCCAATCCCTTCGTCGTGGCCCGCTTTCTTCTGACCCCGGGCTGCAGCCACGAATGGGCCAAGGAGCGATTCGCACCCTACCACCAATTGCGCGAAGTGGATCCCGGGGCTCGGGCCTTCATGCTCCAGTTGCTTCGGGAAGCCGCTGAGGGGAGGGGGGAACGCCGCACCTACCTCTACGTGGGCAACGAGCTGGAGGGCAATGCCCTGCACACGCTCTCCGACGTGCTGGCGGAATTCGCCCCGGCGACGGGCTGACGAGAGCTCGAACTGGACGCAAAGAAAAAGCCCCCGCGTATGGGCGGGGGCTTTTCTGGGTTTCGGTGCCGCGGGAGGCGGCTGCAGACGGTTTTGGTTATTTCTCGGTAGGTCTGCGAAAAGGGGCGGCCACAGAACGTGGCTCTGCGGTGTCGACCGGATGGCCGGAGGTCCTCGGAAGCGGGTCGGCAGCCTTGTCCAAGCGATGCCAAAAGAGTTTGCCGCTGTGTGCTTCCCAGGCGTTGGCATCCCAAGGGGATCGCAGTGGGGAGGACTCCAGGCCTCCATGCCTGACGCCCTGAACCCCCTGCTCGGCCCCGGGGACCGTCAGCAGTAGGGCGATGGGCAAACAAGAAGAGAGAGGGAGGCTCATCAGAGGCGTGCGGATATTTCAATTTATCAAAATTATAATAATTGTCAATATTATAATTCTGATGAATTGCTCTGACGCCCCCGGTTCCTTTCAGACGCGGAACACGGAGCCTAGGCGCTTGCCGAGAATGGCGCCGGCGCCGAGCAGGGCGATGGCGAGGAAACCCATGGCCCAGGCCCCGAGGGCCGAGGCCAGGCTGGGGCCGTTGCCGAGGGAG
>CAZKGI010000053.1:0-19980 GCA_964552315.1 uncultured Akkermansia sp.
TTCGACCATGAATCCTCGAAACTGTCAATCGGCGCAATGGAGAGGCCCGCGGGGCTTTGAGCGGTCTCCAGGAAGCGGGGGCGTCCCGCCGCACGCCGGAGCGAGGAAAGGGCACTTTTGGGGCTCGAAGGGATTGACCAAGATCACGTCATTTCGCTATCCTGCGTCCATGAGGTCGCGCGCATCGACTCCTGGCATCGTCAGCCTGCTGTGCTTTGCCTGCTTTGCGTCCGGGGGCGATCTCCGCGTGTGGACGAGTTCGGTGGATGGCCGGCGTATCCGGGCGGAATTTGTGGGGATGAAGGACGGATCGACGGTCCAGATCAAGACGGTCAAGGGTTATGTCTTTGAGGCGCCGCTGGCGACCTTCTCCGCGAAGGACCGGGAGTACATTCACTCCCTGGCCCTGCAGGAGACCGCCGGCAGTCGAGCGGGGGCGGGTTCCTCCACGATGGCTTCGGATGAGATTTCCCTCGTCCTACACGGCGTGAACCTGTGCTGCGAGAAAGCCGTCCTCGCCCTGGCCAAGCTGGGGAAGGGGCGCCAGGCGGCCATGCCCGAAGATGTGGTCCTGGTGGGGGACCACGCTCAAGGGCGAATCCGGGTGGTGGCTCAGTCAGGGGAATCGATGCGTCAGGCCTTGGAACGACTGTTGGAGGCGGGGTACTACGGCCAATCGGATCATGCCGAATGGCGCATGCCGGATCTCGCCGAGGATGAGCGACGCGTGGACGAGCTCCACATCCACAGCCCTTCGTTATGTTGCCAGGAGAGCGTCCGCCGCTTTGTCGCCGCAGTGAAGGCCGTCTCCGGGGTGGAGGGATGCGATGCCCAGCGGGGCATGGATAGGGTCAAGGTCGTGGGTAGGGGCTTTCGCCCCAACGAGGTGATGCAGGCCCTGCGCAACTCCGGCTTCGGAGGTCGGATCCAGTGAGGAGCGGGCTGGTTTGGGGGCGGGGAAGTGTGGAGCGCTTTCCTTTTCTCGCTTCGGAACCCAGGTTTGGGGGATGAAAGGGGTGGAGGGGACGGATGGCGGTGGCTTTGAGATTTACATCTCTCTCATCCCAGCCAACACTCTCTGCGGATGAAGGGCGATTGGTACTACTCCGACGATCTGGCCGAGCGACAGGGACCGGTGGACGCGGGCACTCTGTTAGGGCTGAGCCGTTCTGGGGCGGTTCTCGCCCGTTCGCTGGTCTGGCAGGAGGGAATGCCGGCGTGGACCCCCTTTCGCGATGTGGCGAGGCAGCTCTATCGGGAGCATTCGGAGGAGGGCGAAGCCGCGGAGATTGGCGTGTGCGCGCATTCGGGGCAAGTCTTTCCCCTGAGGGAGATGCTGCCCTACGGGGCCGCCTTGGTAGGCGCCGAGCACAAGGCGGACTTCGTCAACCGCTTGATGGAGGAGGCGAAGGTCGGCCTGGATGACGCCACGGAGCGCCGTCTGGATTACGTCGGCTTCTGGTGGCGCACCCTGTCATCGCTGCTGGACTATCTCGTCAAGTTGGTGCCGGCGAGCTTGTGCATGGTGCCCTACTATATCTTTGATGCTCTGGATGGGGTTCAAGCGGGGGGCGATGTCGACGATTTCCTCGGGGCGATGGGCATGAATCTCGCGACCCTGCTGGCCTACGGGTTCGGGCTCCTTGCCAGCTTGGGGCTCAGCATCGGCTACGAAACCTGGATGGTGGGCAAATACCAAGCGACCCTTGGCAAGATGGTCATCGGCGCCAAGGTGGTCAATCCCGATGGGAGCCCCCTGTCCTACAAGAAGGCCTTCCTGCGCTGGCTGGTGAAAAAGCCGCTGAACCAATTGCTCGTTTGGGCGCCGGCGACCCTGGGGGCGGCCCTGACCGTCGGCTTCGTGGTGGGGTTTCTGACCTCCATGGAGACGGAGATGGGGGCCGAGCAGGGAGCCACCATTTTGATGGCCATGTTCGCTGGCTTTGCCATCTTTGGCACCCTCATGGCCTTGGGCACGGGCGTCTACTGGATGGCGGCCTTCGATCCGGAAAAGAGAACCCTGCACGATCGGATCACCGCGACCCGGGTGGTTCGCAAAGGAATCCACGCATGAGCGAGCCGCCCCCAGTCAGCCCCAGGGCCAACCTGCAATGCCCACAGTGTTGGAGCCCGCTGAGCGTGGAGAGTCCCGTGGATTCCTTGAACGGTCGTTGCCCCGTGTGTCGAACCCGTTTTGAGGCGACGCTCTTTCCCCGCTTTTACGGGGCCTCCCTCGAGGAGGAACCCGACCTGCCGGCAGCGGAAGGGGAGGCGGCTTGCTCTTTTTTTCCCCAGTGGCGGGCGGTGGCGGTCTGTGATGAGTGCGGCAGCTTCCTCTCCCACCGCGCCTCTCTGGAGTGGAATGCCCGGGTGCTCTGCCTGCCTTGCCTCCATCGCTTGCGCGAGGTGGAACAAAGGCCGGATTGCCTTGCCCGGGCGCGGCACAATGATCGCCTGGCCCTGGCCCTGGTGACCTGGCTGGCTCCCCTGACTCTCTTTACCGCCCCCGTGGCGCTTTTTCTCCTGCTGCGTCAACGGAGCCGGCCGGCTTCCTTGGTGCCGCGCGGTCGGGCCCTGTGGTGGATTGCCCTGGGCCTCTCCGGCGGCTGGATCGCCTTCTGGATCTTCGTGTTCATCGCCTGGATCTCCTTGGTGCGTCAGAATTTTCTCTGAACGTTCCACGGAGACGCCGGGCGAGGTTGGGGGAATGGAAAGAGGGGCAGGCGCGGACCTTGCCCACCTTGCGCGGTCCCTCGAGGCTGGCCCCTCCCTCCATGGGCAGGCTGCCCGTATCCAGGGAAACTGGAGACGGCTCGGAAGGGTGAAGGTCCGGGGGCGCGAAAAGCGGGTGGCGGGATGCGGGATTTTCGGGATAGTAGGCTACGCCGAAGGAATTCCTGATGAATGCATTTGCCCTGCAAGGCTCGTTCAGCCACTGTCGCGATCAGAGCCACGCCGCCACGGTTCGCCCATCGGATCTTCACGGGCCGCGGATTCACCGGGCGTGACGGCGTTTCAAGGATCGATCTGGAGACAAGGGGATGGCCGTGAGGAAAGCCACAGATTGGGGATATGCCGAGGGCCCTGGAGAGGGACGCCCCTTCCGCTGGGCCATGGCCGTGCTGGGGACGCTCCTGGGCGTGCAATTCGCGCTCCTGGCCAACGGCCTGATGCGTTCCGGGGCTCCCGAGTCACCTCCGGCGAGGGCGTCGGCGGCCCAACACGAGGTCGCGCAAGGAGCGAGCTTGGGCATCGAGCCGCCCCTCGCCTCCGAACCCGTGAGCCCAGCCCATGAGGAAAATCCCCAGGCCCGGGCCGCCCTGGCGGCTGCCGAGGCTGAGATCCGCGCCTTGCACCCGCGAGATCCCGAGGGCGTGGCGCGGTCCGCTTCCCAGGCGGGCGTCCCCCAACAGGGTCTCCTTGCCGAGGGCGCTGGTCGCCCGGCCGTAGGCGCCCAGGAGGGGGGCTTCTTTGGTCCGGCCTCTCCCGCGGCCCCGGCGACACCCAGTGAGGCGGCGGACACCTCCCTCTTTGCCGCCTTGGCGACCGCGGCACAAGGCCGACCGCTGGAAGACGCCATCCTGGAACGGCTGCTCATCGCCGGGAGCGAGCTGCGTTCCAAGGGGAACACCCAGGCGGCCCTGAAAAACTTTCGGGAAGTGGAAGCGGCCTTGCCGGAAGATCCCCGCGTCCTCTCCGAGCTCGCCGCCACCCTGGGACTGATGGGGCTGCAGGAGCGGGCCCTCGGTTATTGGGAGCGGGTCGAGGCCCTGGGAAGTCTGGGGGCCGGTCCCTATTATCCCATTGCCCGACGTGAACTGACCGGGGAAGGGGGGGGCGCTGCCCCGACGGCCTCGACCGAGGAAAAATGGATGAAGATTGGCGAGGTCAAGGTGAGCACCCCCCCGGTCACGGAGGAAGGACAAAAGGTGAGCCTGGCCGTTGTCATCGACGCGGATCCCATGATGCATCCCGTGGCCGACGAGCTCTCCCTCATCGTCAATTTCTACGATCGACTTCCCGACGGGGAAATTCGGCCCTCCACCGCGGAGACCTCCTATCTCTATCCCACCGAGCCCTACGACTGGCGGGTCGACGGCACCGAAACCATCGTCGTGAACTACCACCAGGCCGCCCTCACGGAGGAGGAGAAGCGGGAGATGCCCGAGCGCGTCTTCCACGGTTATTCGATTGAGCTTTACTACCGCGACGAACTTCAGGACAAAGTGGCCATGCCCGCGGAGATTGCGGACCTGCGTGTTCCGTCTCCCGCGAAAATCGTCGAACCCGCCGAACCGGCCGGAGGGGTCATTGCGCCCCAGAACGCCCTCTTCCCTGACAAGACCCTGCTGCCCTGACAATTTCCCCTATGCAAGAGAATGAGACCGTGCTGCTGATCGTCGAACCGTCTGCAGAGGATCGCCGATCAATCCGCGCCATCTTCGATGGGAGAGTGGACCGGATCCTGGAGGCGGAAAACCCCGCGTCTGCCTGGGAGGCGACCCGCGGTCTCACCCAATTGACGATGATGGTGGCCGGCTTCGATGCGGAGAATGGCAATGACATCTTTGACCTGCGGGACCATCTGCACAAGGAGATCGGATTTTTCCCCTGCGCCTATTGCGGCTCGGAGCCCATGACGGCCTTCTATCCCCGGGTCCTCTCCGGGGAGCGGCTTTTCTACAAGCCCGTCGACAGCAAGGTGCTGCTGGAGTGGTATGCCATGGTGGTGGCGCCCCCCCTGAACGAGCCCCTCGATTCGGTCAAGGCGGCGGCGACGGTGCCAGCCGAGCGGGTGGAGGCTCCGCCCAGCGATCAGCCCTTGCCGGAGGAGGCCCTGCCAGTGGGCACCCGTCTGGGGGATTACAAGCTTCTGCGCGAGTTTCAGCACGACGACAACTTCGCCCTCTACGAGGCGGAGCAGACCTCCATCGGGCGTCACGTCGCCCTCAAGATTCTTTACCGCAAGCATCGCAAGGACATTCGCTGGGTTCAGGGCTTCGTCGACGAGGCGAGCGCGCGGGCCTCGATCAACCACCCTTCGATCTCCCTGGTCTACGAATGTGACCAATTCCAAGGGGTCAACTTCTACACCCTGGAACTGGTCGACGCCCCCAGCCTGGCGGACCTGGCGAGGCGACGGGCTGAATTGGACTCGGCGGTGCTTTGGAAGGTTTTGCACGCGGCCTCCAGTGCCTTGATCTATCTGCGGGATCAGGGCATGTCGCACCGGCTGCTCTCGGCCCCCAGCATCCTCATCGTCAAGGGCAGCGAACCCCGCATTGCCAACCCAGTGCGTGGGCGCGGCGCGCCCCTCTCGCCGGAGGAAGAGCGCCAACAGATGCATCTCCTGGCAGAGGCGATCCGGCCCTTCCTCAAGAAATCGGTCACCGACCCCGGACTCTTTTCCCTCGTCGAGCGGCTCGGCGCCGAGCGCATCGACGGCATCCACACCATCGAGGGCCTGCGCCGGAGCCTCCATCCCGAGACCAAGGAGGGCCTCTCCAACGCGGAGCTCGTCAAGATCACCGAGAAGGAAACCAATCGCACGGCCCTCGTCGTCGGCACCTTGGTGGGGGCGCTGATCATCGCGGCGAGCGCGGTCGCCATCCTGATGGGCGGCAAGCCGGAGGTTCGCCAGCTCGAAACCTTCATCAAGATTCCGGCGGGGAAATTTCCCTTTCAGAACGGCGCAGAAGTGGAGTTGCCCGAGTTCTGGATTGGTCGCTACGAGGTGACCATTGCGGAATACGCTGAGTTTCTCTCGGCGCTCGCGGCCAATCCCAGCCTGCGCGCCCGCATCAAGCATCCTGACGAGCCCGCCGACAAGGTCTCCTACGAGCCCGAAAAATGGTCTCAGTACTACGCCGCGGCCCTCAAGGGGGGAAACTTTCTCGGGGGAGCGATTGATCCCAGTTGCCCGGTCGTGGGCGTGGATTTCTGGGACGCCCATGCCTACGCGAGCTGGCGCGGGGGGCGCCTGCCCACCGAGGAGGAGTGGGAGAAGGCCGCCCGGGGGCGCAGTGGCAGTGTCTATCCCTGGGGAGACACCCTGGAGAGTCAGAACTTCAACAGTGGCCTCGATCACGAGACCAAGGATGGAATCCCCGCCGGGAGTCTTGATGGCTACAAATATTGGAACCCGGTCGACGCCATCGCCGCCGATGAAAGCCGCTACGGCGTCGTCGGAATGGCGGGCAATGTCAGCGAGTGGACCGCGACCTGGGGCGTGCATCCCGACGATCCCGACCGCCGCGTGCCCCTGAAGCGGGGCGCCTCCTTCAGCACGACGGCGGGATTCGAGCTCGTCTCGCGCCGCGCGGCGGAAAGCCCCTCGGATCGGAACTACCTCACCGGTTTCCGCATCGCGGCCGATCGCGAGAATCCGGTTCGCCTGAACCCGGGAGGGAATGCGCCCGCCACGCCCGCCAGCGCGCCCCAGCCCTGAGCGGCTCTTGGTTTGGGATGAGGGGCGGTTCAGCCCTTGGCGTGGATCCGCCGCCCTCCGAGCCAGGTTTCCAGGACCTCGATGTCCTTCACCTCGTCCACGGGACAGTTGAGGATGTCCCGGTCGAGCAGGATAAAGTCGGCCAGCTTGCCGGGCTCGAGCGATCCCTTCTCCTTCTCCTCGAAGGTGAGGAAGGCGTTGTTGATCGTGTAGAGGCGGATGGCGGCGGCCCGATCGATAATCTGTTCGGGATGGATGGGGCCGTTCATCCAGCGGGCCTGGCGCGTCAGGGTGGTCCACATGCCCAGGAAGGGATTGTAGGGATTGACGGAACGCAGGCTGCCGATCTTTTGCATGTGGTCGGATCCCCCACCGGCAATGACGCCCTTTTCCGCGAGGGTACGATAGGGTTGGAAATAGGTCAGCCGCTCCTCTCCGAATTGCTTCAGGAGGGTCCGCCCATCGAGGTGGAGCCAGGCGGGCTGGAGGTCGGCGACGATGCCGTGGGTCGCCATTTTCTCAATGGCGGCGGGGCTCATGAAGTTGCAATGGGTTACGCAGGGACGCTTGTCCCGCACGGGGAAGTCCTCGCGCGCGATGCGCTCGTAGGTGTCGACGAGCCGCTCCACGGCCCCGTCGCCCACGGAATGGGCGGTGAACTGCAGGCCCTTTTCCAAGGCGTAGCGCGCCATCTCGTAGAGCTTGTCGGGCTCGACGTAGACCATGCCCTGGTACTGGGGGTCGTCGATGCCGTAAGCCGCACTGACGCCCCAGGGACGCTTCATGTAGGCACTGCCGGTCAACATGCCCCCATCGAGGAAGATCTTGACCCCGCGCATCCAGAGCTGGGAGTTGTAAGCATGCAAGGGATGGGCAACGATCTTGTCGATGGACTCCTTGATCCGCTCCAGAGGAGCTGCGGCGTTGATGCTGTGGTAGAGATAGACCCGGCAGCTGAGGCGTTCCTCCTTGCGCAGGCGTTCGTAGAGGGCCGCGGCGGCCTCTCCGGCGTTGCGGTCGGAGATGCTGGTGATGCCCACGCGATTGTAGTCCGCGAGGAGCTCGGCGAGGGCGGTGGCCTTTTCCTCGTCGTTGGGACTTTTGGTGCCGGAGGCCCCGCGCTTCACCAGACTCGTGGCGGCGCCCCGCAGGATGCCCGTGGGTTGACCCGTGGCCGGGTCCTTCTCGACGCGTCCGCCCACAGGGGCCTCTGTCTCCGCCCCGATGCCGGAAAGGCTCAGGGCGAGGGAGTTCAAGGCCGCGTCGGGCCCCGTGCGAAAGACCACGGGATGCTTGGGCGCGGCTTCGTCGAGTTCGGCCAGGGTGGGGAAGCGTTGTTCCTGCAGTCGGGTGATGAAGACTTGCGAGAGCCCGATCCAGGTCCCCTCCGGCAGCAGTCGGGCCCGCTCGCGGATGTAACTGAGCACGTCGGCGATGGTCTCCATCTCCGGAATGACGTGGTCGAACTCATAGGTCGAGGCTCCCGTGCTGTGGACGTGGGAATCGATCAGACCCGGCAGCACCGTGGCTCCCTGCAGGTCGATCACCTCCGCCCCGGGGGGCAATCCGTCGCGCACCTCGGCGTTGCTGCCGGTCTTGACGATGCGATCGCCCTCGATCAGCATGGCCTCCACCACGGAAAAGGATTCGTCGACCGTCACGATGTGGCCGTTGATCAGGGCCTTGGGGGCGGCCGCGAGGGTGGGCAGCAGGAAGAGGAGAGGAGTCAGAAGGTAGCGGATCATGACGAGGCATCTTCGCAGATCGGGCGGCGCCTGGCCACTGCGCGATACCGGACAGGACGGGCGCAGGGCTGGGGCTCGCCCCGCGCTTGCGCCCTCGGCTTGACCGTGTATGGTCCACTTTCCTATTTTCACCCCAACACCCGATAGACCATGCCCTTCCGATTCACTGGATTTGCCGACGAAGCCGAGAAAACCCTCGATGGACAGATTGCCACGCTGAAAGAGGCTGGCTGGAGTGCCATCGAGCTGCGCCTCGTCAACGGAACGAGCGTTTGTGATCTCAGCGAGGAGTCCTGGGCGGCCACCCGCGACCAGCTTCAGGAAAATGGCATCGAGATCGTCGGCTTTGGCGGTCAGATCGGCAACTGGGCCCGTCCCGTGACTTCTGATTTCCAGAAGGACCTCGATGAGCTGCGCCGGGTTGCGCCGAGAATGCGCGGCGTGGGTGCCAAGCTGCTGCGCATCATGTCCTGGCCCAATGACAAGGAATCTCCCCTGGAGCGTGCGGCCTGGAAGGCGGAGGTCGTGCGCCGCCTGCGTGAACTGGCCCCCATCGCCGAGGCCGAGGGCGTCATCCTCGCCCACGAGAACTGCAATGGCTACGGCGACAGCCCCGAGGGTTTCCTCGAGCTCATCGAGGCCGTGGACAGCCCCGCTTTCAAGCTGATCATGGACACGGGCAACAACAGCTTGCACCACAACGACAACGAGGCCACCTGGGACTACTACCAGAAGTGCCGCGAACACATCATCCACGTTCACATCAAGAGTGCGAAGCCCAATCCCGAGGGCGGCGATTGGATCACCTGTCACGTTGACGAGGATCCCGTGCAGCGCCGCATCATCGAGGACCTACACCGCAGCGGTTACGATGGCTGGCTTTCCATCGAGCCCCACATCAAGGCGGCCATCCACGCAGGGCAGGACGTCGACGACAGCGGCGAAGCCCGCAAGGTCTGGGTCGAATACACCCGCCGCCTCGAGAAGCTCGTCGCCGAAGTGACCGGCGCCGCTTCCTGAGTTCAGAGCTGCCGAGCGGCGCCCCGCCGGGGATGCCCTTTCCTTTGTGACGTCCGTGTCGGAAAGCCCGACACGGACGTTGGCTTTGGGGCCCGGACGGCCCCCGGCGCCCTCACTGAGCCTCGAATTTCAGAATGGCAAAGACCGGCCGATGGTCGGAGGCCATGCCGTCGGGGATGACCTTGCTCTCGAGGATGGTGAACGGATCCCCCTGGCGGAAGAAGATGTAGTCGATGCGGGAACGGGGATCCTGGGAGGGGACCGTGGGAGCGGCCGCCTCGTCAATGACGTTGATCCAGCGCTTGGTCAGGATCTGGATCGGTTGGGAATCCGGCGTGGAGTTGATGTCTCCGGCGAGGATGGTGGGGAGCGGGTCGCCCTCGGACGCCAACAGTTCATTGACGGCTTCGGCCTCGGCGAGGCGGTCTTCCTCGACGTTGTGCTGGAAGTGGGTGCTGACAAAGCGCAGCTTCTGGCCCGCGCGACTCTCGACGGTGACGGCGACAAAGCCGCGCGGGTAGGTGGTGCGCTCGGGCGTGGCCTCCGTGTAGGGCAGGGGGTGGATGAGGGTCTCGTGGACGGGCAGCTTGCTGAGGACGGCGTTGCCAAAGAGGCCGCCTTCGTAATGCTGGGTGGGACCGTAGTGCACGGAAAGTCCGGTCAGCTCGCCCAGGCGCTTTGCTTGGTGGATTTTCCCGGAGCGACGCACCACGACGTCGACTTCCTGCAGGGCGACGAGGTCGGGATCGACCGCCTTGATGACCGCGGCGAGGCGCTCGATGTCGTAGACCCCGTCGTTGCCCTGTCCGTAGTGGATGTTGTAGCAGAGAATGCGCAGGGCGTTCTCCTCGGCACGGAGCGAGGGCAGCAGGAAGGCAAACGCGAGGACAGTGGCAAGGAAGGCTTTCATCCCCTCATGTTTTCCCCATCTGTGGGGAGAACGGAAGTGGAAAGAGGGATCCTCAGGGGGCGCGATAACGCACGCGTAGCGGCGCAAGGGCTGGGGAGGCGGTTTAGAAATCCGTCAGGCTCTTCGGCGGGAAGGCCGCGCGGAGGGCGTTGAGGATGGCGAGGACGTCGATGACCTCCTGCGTGATGGCCCCGGCCACCGGCGGAAGGAGCCCGGCCGCTGCGATTCCCATGCCGAGGAGACTGAGGAACATGCCGCCGAAAGCACTCTGCAGGGCGATGCGGCGCATGCGGCTGCCGATGTGGATGAGCTCGTCGAGACGGCGCAGGCTGCTGTCCATGACGACGGCTCCGGCCGCCTTGGCGGCGACGTCGCTGCTCTGGCCAAAGGCCACACCGACCGTGGCGGCCAGCAGGGCCGGTGCATCGTTGACGCCGTCGCCCACGTAGAGGGTGCGCCGTTGCCGGGTTTCCTCGCGGACTATGGCGAGTTTCTCTTCGGGACTCTTGCCCGCGTGGACGGTGGTGATGCCGACGCGGGCGGCGAGGTAGTCGGCCTCGGACTGCCTGTCGCCGGAGAGAATCATGGAGCGGTCGATGTGATGCTGACCGTCGAGGTGGCTGACGAAGGCGGCCCCGTCGGGACGCGGTTCATCGCGGAAGCGGCAGGTGGCGGCGTAGTGGTCGTCGACCATGACGACGCATTCGAGGCCTTCCTGGGTGGGTGGGAGGAGGGAAACTTCCTCGGGACGGAGTCGGGCGAGGGTCTTGCGATTGGTGACGAGCAGGGTTTTCCCCTGGAGCTGGGCGGTGAGTCCCTGTCCCGGCTTTTCGCTGATGGCGTCCACGGGGTGGAAGGGCTGCTCGAGTCGATGCCCGGCCTGGATGAGGGCTTCGGCGAGGGGATGTTTGGAATAGACCTCGACGCTGGCGACGAGGCGCAACACTTCGTCGGGGTCCAGCCCCGGGGCGACGGAGAGGGCGACCAGCTCGGGCCGGCCGTAGGTGAGGGTGCCGGTCTTGTCAAAAATGATGCTGCGGCAGGTGCCGATGCGTTCCAGAATGGCGGGATCGCGAATGATGATGGCGCGTTTGGCGGCCAGGGAGATCGAGCCGACGATGGCCGTGGGGATGGCGATGAGGAGAGGGCAGGGGGTGGCGACGACGAGCACGGCGAGGAAGCGCACCGGGTCGCCGCTGGCGAGCCAGGCGATCAGGGCGACGATCACCGCCAGGGGGGTGTAGAAGGCGCCGAGACGGTCCGCGAGACGGCGCATCCGAGGGCGCTGCTGTTCGCTTTCCCGCATGACCTCCATGATCTTGGCGTAGCGGGAATCCACCGCGAGTTTGTCCGCCTGGATGGTTAGGGGACTTTCTCCGTTGAGGGCTCCGGAAATGACCGCGCTCCCCGGGGCCTTGGCGACGCGATAGGGTTCCCCGGTGAGGTAGGATTCGTCCATCGAGCCGGTACCCGTCGTCACCGTGCCATCGACGGGGCAGACCTCGTGGGGGAGGACTTCGAGGAGGTCGCCGACGCGCACCTCCTCAAGGGGAACCTCCTCGAAGCTGTCGCCACGACGACGGTGGGCCACCGAGGGCATGCGCTGGGCCAGTTCCTTCAGGACGGAGGCGGCATGGCGGATGGCAAAGCTTTCGATGGCCTCGCCGCCGGAGAGCATGAGGATGACCAAGGTGCCGGCGAGATACTCCCCCAGCAGAAGCGCACTGAGGATGGAGAGGCCGGCGAGAAGGTCCGAACCAAACTCGCGCCGCCAGAGCTTGACGAGCAGCTCCCCGAGCAAGGGGAGCCCCCCCAAGACGTAGGCACCCCAGAGGGGCCAAAGGGAGGCCGGCCCCGTGAGATGCAGGCCGTAACGCAGAATCAAATGAAGGGCGATAAACAGGAGGGTCGCCGCCGCGATGAAGAGGTGGCGTCGGTCGGGAAGGCGTTCCATGGCGGGGTGGGGCCCCGCCGGGAACGGGGGGTGAGGCCGTCGCGGTGGGTGTTCTGGGCCAGGGGAGCGGACCGCTGGAGGCCTCGGCGAGGAAGATCTCGCGAGCGGGGCTTACTCCTTCGGCTTGGCTTCCTTGTCCTGTCCCTTCGCGGGAGCTTCCTTGCCGGCATCCTTGTCGGCGGCCTCGGCGGCCGGCGCCTCTGACGACTCCGTGGGCAGGGGGCGAGAGATGGCGGGCTTCACGGAGAAGGCGCGGAACTGCTCGGGCATCGCGTCCTTGCCGAAACGGTTTTCAAAGAGGTAGGCCAGGCTCTCCATCTGCTTGCGTGCGGGCGAATTTTCCTGGGCGACTTGGGGGTCCTCCTTTTGGATGACCATGGCGGCCCCCATGGCCAGTTTGGCGAGAAGGGCGTCGTTGCCGAAGGCCAGGGTCAGGGTCCGATAGAAGTCATCCAGGGCCTTGTCCTTGGCTCCCTCAGAATCGTAGACCTTGCCGCGCAAGAATGCCAGCTGGGCGAGCTCGTTGGCGGGCAGGTTCTTGAAGTTGGGGGCCTTGAGGAGCTTGTCCGACCCCAGGACCGGCTCCTCGTAGGCGGCCAGGGCCTCTTTCAGGGCGGCGAAATCCTTCTGCCCGTAGAGCGCCCAGAGCTTGTGGAACTCGAAGGGGCGATGATAGGCCTCGGGCAGCTTGCTGAGAATGGTGGCGGCGGCGGGCGAGTTCACCAGGGCCGCCAGGGCGGGATATTGGCCCGCGCGCTTGAGGCTGTCGATCTGGTAGAAGAGGGCCTCGCTGGCGAAGTTCTTGGGAATGCCCAAAAGGATGGCATAGTCGCGAGCCACCTGTCCGAAGGCCTCGGCGGCCTCGGCGTAGTGGCCGTCGGCATAGAGTTGGCGCGGCGCGGAGAGGCGCTCGTTGCGCTCTTCCAGTCGGATCAGCTTGTCGAGGCCCTCACCGCGGATGTTGCTGTAGGGCACCAATTGGGCTTGTCCGTTCGAGGAGGAGGCAAAGAAGACCCCCTGGTCGTTGGAGTTTTGAATGAAGCCCTGGGGGTTCCCGCCTTGGACGAGCGCCAGGGTGGCGGGGGTTTCCTTCACCTGGGCTCCGAGGAAGCCGGGGAGAAGGGCCATTCCCGAGAAGAAGGCGATGCGAATCGATTTCATGCGGCTTATGGGGTTGGCTTGTCAGGCTTTCTTCGCCGGGAGTCCGAGTTCCTGAAGGATGGTCTGTTCCTCCTGGGGGGTGATTTTCAGCTCGTTCTTCATGTCCTCGACCCGGCGGCGGAGACGCGCCAAGGCCCCGGAGGGCGCCTGGGTCTTTTCATCGAGGCTTTGCCAGCTATAAACGTTTTTGTAAGTCAGCTTGTAGAGGGCCAGTTCCCGTTTCCGCTTCAAGGCGATGGACAGGGGATCGTTGGTCTCCATGGCCTCGATATCGGCGAGGCTGATCTGCATGTAGCGCTCCCAAGCCTGAGTCGTCCAGTCGTAGAAGCTGTTGTAAGTGGCAACGACGGCCAGGTAAGCCTGACTGGCGGCCGCGCGATCCCCGAGCTCCTCAAGGACCAGGCCGAGCTTGTAGGTAGCCTCGGCGCGCTTGTTGCGGTCGCGGGAGAAAAGGCTCTGGTTCTTGTTGATGATGTCCAGGGCGGCGTGGGCATCGCGCCATTCGCGGCTTTGGATGTGCAGGTCCGCGAGGAGCAGGTAAGCCTGGGCCTTGAGGGGCTGACTGTCTTCGCTGTCATCCTCGATGATGCGCTGGAAGCGGGCGCGGGCCGCCTGGTGTTTGGCGGGATCGGCGGCGCGCATCTCGATCTTGGCGAGCTCCATCTCCGCAGGGCCCTTGAAGGCGGCGGCCTCGGGATTGGTTCGGGCGAGCAGTTCTTCGAAGTAGGGAACGCCCAGGAAGGGGTTATCGGTGGAGGCAAAGTAGAGACCGATCTGTTGCAGGGCGAACTCGGAGAGCTCGCGCTTCTCGAACTGGCGCAACTCCTCGAAGATCTCCGCGATGCGGGCTTCGGTGGCGGCGTATTCGGCCGACTCCTTGGCCAGGGTGGAGCGGGCTTCCTGCAGCACGATGACCTGCTGGATTTTCAGCCAAGTCAGGAGCATCTGGTTGGAGGGCTCGATGCCGGGGAAATTGTCCAGGGTGGCCAGGGTTTTCTCCTGGCCGCGCACGCGGATGGAGCTCTCACTGTAGGTGCCGAGGGCTTGACGGAGGAAGGTGAGATCCTGCCGCTCCGGCGCCAGTTGGCTCATGGCGAGAATGACCTTCTCCGCTTGGACCAGAGCCGCCTCGCCACGGCCGGCGGCCTCGAGGGCGTCGAGGGAGAGGATGGCCATTTGCGGGGCAAAGGTGGTGTCGCCGAAATCCGGGAAGAAGGCATCGTATTGAGCGATGCCCTTTTCCGGCAATTCATCCTGATAGTAGAGGTCGGCGGCTTTCCAGAGGCCTTCACCGATGGTTTCGCGATGCATGGCGGACCGCTCGCGATCGCTGGCAAGGGCAAGCTTGCCCCCCTCGACGGCGGCCAAGTAGGCCTCGAGGGCGGCGGTTCGCATCTTGGCGATTTCTTCCTCTTGTTCACTGCTCAACTGAGCGGCCTGCGCGAGGAGGGCATCGCCCTTCAGGTTCAGGACCCGGGGGAGCAGGGGGGACTCGGGCCGCAGCTCGGCGAGCTTGTCCACCGTGGCGATGGCGGCGGGAAAGTCGCTAAGGTTGAAGCGGGCGATGACGAGGTCGGCGAGGGCGGAATCGAGGAAGCGCGGCGATTCCGGGAAGCTCTTGATGAAGTCCTCGGCTTGCTCGGCGGCCTCGCGCATCTTGCCCAAGATGAGGGAGTTGCTGGAGCGATGGAACATCACCGCTTCGCGATTGGGGCCTTCAGGATAGGACTTCACGTATTCACTGAAGGGCTCCGTAGCCTCCTCGTGTCGGCGCAGGGTGTAGAGAGCGAGGGGATAAAGGGCATCGGAGAGCTCCCGCTCGGGGGCCCCGGCGGGATGGGTTTCGCGAACTCCCTCGGCGATGCGGAGCACTTCCTCATAATTGCCCGAGGTGAAGAGCGCCTGGAGCATGAAGGTGGAAATGTTGTTCTTGAGGTCGTCGCGGTCGCCCCCTTCCGAGAGGAACTTCTCGCCGAAATACTGGGCGGTGGAATGGTCTCCCAGCATGGAGGAGAGGCGGGAGGCCTCGTGGAGGATTTCCCCGCGCAAGGGCTGGGTGATCTGGGGATAGTGGGTGGCCAGATGGGAGTAGATGGCGCGTGGCGCGTGGACGTTGCCCATCTGTTCGTAGCAGACCGCAATGAGTCGGAGCAGCTCGGCGTCGGGATGAAGGGGGGCTTTCTCCCGCTCGGCGATTTGGTCCAGCAGGGCCTGCAGGGGCGCGGGAACACCCACGCCGATGGGTTGGCGGGCGATGGTCAGCTCGATATCATCGCGAATGTCTTCCAGCGTGGGGAGATAGGAAAAAAAGCGCAGCGCCAGAGAGTAAAGGCCGGCGCGGGTGGCTTCGAAACCGAGCTTGCGGATGCGGTCGTAGAAGCCAAAGCGGAACTGGTCGATGGGGGCGACGTGAATCTGGGAATCGTTCCCGTCGAGGAATTCGTGAGCCTGGGCTTCGATCTTGTCGATGGCGGCGTCGTCGCCGGCAGCCGCGATGGCCTGCTCGGCCCAGGAGACGCCGAGCTCGAGGACCCCTTGCATGAGGAATTGGGGCTGCACTTCCCAAGCCTCGCGGTTGTCGAAGAGCTCCTGCACCGAGGCCAGTCCCTCCTCGGTCCGTCCCAGCTTCATCAGGGAGGTGGCGTAGCGCAGTTTGTAGGGATTGCGGATCTGCTGCAGCTCCTCTGCCGGGGGATTCGAGGCGAGGTATTCATCATAGAGACGCAGGGCCTCCTCGTGATTGCCCAGTTGGGCCTCGCAGTAGCCAAGCTGGAACTTGCCGAGATTGGCCCGGACGTTGGTCGATTTCACAGGAGTCTCGACCCGCTTGGCGATTTCGTCCCCGGCGATACAGTCGGCAAAGGCTTTCTTGGCGTCCTCCCAGCGCTCCTGGGGCAGGAGGGTCATGCCGTAGTCGAAGAGAATGCCGCCGGCTTGGGCACCGAAGTCTTCGAAGAGTCGCTCTATTCCCCCGGCCTTTTGAAACATGCGGTCAAAGGTCGCCGAGGCCTCGGCGTGGCGCCCCGAGGAGTTCTGGTCCATGGCCTTGAGGTAAAGGCCTTCGACACTGTCGTCCTCGTCGTCCTGGGCAGAGTTCCACGCCGGCAGGGCAAGGGAGGCGATGACCGTCAGGACGAGGAGGAGAAGGGGGGAGCTCAATCGAAGATCGGATTTCATCGTATCAGAATAAGGGGGCCCGAGCCCCGGCCTGCGACTCCCTGGCCGCAGAACTGTGAGGCAAGAGGGAGAAAGAGACAGGGCGCCCGGGTCTCGACGTTGCGGGACTGGGGGACTGGCTTCGGCTCATGCAGTCTACCAACAACGGAATCAGTGGGCGATCACTCCGAAAAGCCGGCGATGGTCACCTTCTGGATGTTGACAGCGGGATGAGCGAGGGTGTTCAAGATGTCGACAAAACGCTGGCCCTTGGCCGCGTCGTCCGCAGAAAGAATGACGGTGGGATCGCTATTGGTCAATTTGGCGGTCTCCACGTAGGTCTTGAGTCGGTCGAGCAGGAGGGGGAGCTCGCGACTATCGGGATCGGTGTCGAGCACTTCCTTGTTGTAGACCACGTGCCCGGCGGGGTTCAACTCGACCTCGACCTTGTCGATGACCACCTCTTTGCCCGGCGCGGTGCTTGTTCCGGGCATGGTCAGGTAAAGGTCGCCTTCGATCGGCTCGAGGGTGGAGGTGACGAGGAAGTAGATCAGGAGGAGGAAGCTCATGTCGATCATGGGCGACATGTCCATCTCCGGATCGGGGGACTCGGGAAGAGGTTTTCTAGCCATGAGAAGGTGCGCTTAGGGTTCCACGGCCAAACTGCCAAAAATCACCTCGACGACACCCGCCTCGCCGGCGGCCTGCACGACACGCTTGATGGCACGGGTGTCCGTCTCCTGGTCGGCGCGAAGAAGCAAGCGAGTGGGACTCACCCCCTTGCCCTCGTTCTCCTGACGGGTGAAGCGGACGTAGTCGACGATCGCTTCGGTCGTGGGCAGCTCCACTTGGTTGAGGGCCCAGACGGAGCCATCCGAGAGGATGTTGACCACGACGCGGCCCGTGGTGTCTTCGGCCACCTTGGAATTGGCGGCGATGGGAGGTTTGACCCGGCGGTCGATTTCAATCTTGATGATGTGGGAGGCGACCATGAAGAAGACCAACAGCAGGAAGGTCAGGTCGATCATGGGCGACATGTCCATGGGCACGCTCTCATCCATTTCGGTGAGGGCAGATTTTTTGGAGCTAGCCATGGGGGGGAGAGGTGAAAAACAACCTCAAATTTCGGCGATCCCTTCCGGGACTTTGGCCAGGGCCTGATCGGCATTGACGGTGGCCACGGCCGCGTCGAGGCCCTCCAGAACCACCTGTTGGGTCTCGTTGATGAGCTTCAGGTAGCGGTTCTTGTAGGCGTAGTAGATCAGCAAGGCGGGAATGGCGACGACCAGACCGCCGGCCGTGGTGATCAGGGCCAAGGAGATGTTTCCGGCGAGGGCCCCCGCATCAGAACCTCCGCTGAGGCCCATGGTGTCGAAGGCCATGACCATCCCGGCCACGGTGCCGAAGAGGCCGAGCATGGTCGCGCTCTGGGCGATGACGGAGAGGTAACCGATGAGCACCGTCATGTTGAGCGATTCCTTGGCCGCGAAATCGGCCATGCCTTCCTCAACCTTGGAACGGCCCAGCGTTTCGGTGTCAGTGGCGTCGACGTTGACGTAGGCCGCGGTGGCCAGGCGACCGAGGAAGGACGGGTCCTGGGAGGCGGCGTCAATGGTGCTGCGCACCCGTACTTCCGACATGAGGCTCAAGATTTCTTCCTTCAACCTGCTGGGGATGAACTTTTTGCGCGAAAGCTGAAGCCCGAGGAACACGGAAAGGGTGATCATCCAGAGGGAGAGCAGCCCGATGGGGATCATGAAGATGCCGCCACCGATGATCATGTCCATCAGGGACGTGGGCTGGGAAGCCTCTTCGGTGGATGCGGCTTCGGCAGCTACGGGATCGTCCTGAGACCATGCATCTGGCACGCAGAAGGCTAAGGTCAAGACGGCGCCAAGGCAGAGGAGGGGAAGCAGCCAGGCACGGTATGAGGACATGTTAGGGCGCATTGGTTGGTTTTGGGGCATTCGGATAATGAGAGGCATGGTTCATGATCTATTTCCCGCTTTGTGTAAAGAAAAAAACAGGGAATCCGCAAATGCGGGCAGCCTCTGGAGGGGCGGGAAGAGATCCTTTTTCTGGAAGCGGAGAAGGCGGGGCGAAGCCTGCGATTTTGGGGTGGTCCCGCTTATTCGACGCGCTTGGTTCCCGGGCGCACGGCGGGGATGGCGGCGAGTTCCTCGGGGAGGCTGTCGGGCTCGTAGACGGGAAATTGGATTTCCATGCAGGACACCACGGGGTATTCGCCCACGGTCTGTTTGCCGGAGCGATTGACGACCACGAAAACCCCGGCGACGACTCCGCCCTGGGATTCGATGAAGTCGGTCAGTTCCAGGAGGGTGCCGCCGGTGGTGATGACGTCCTCGACGAGGAGCAGGCGCTCTCCGGGGCGGATCTCGAAGCCCCGCTTCAGTTCCAGTTGGTTCGTGGCGGCGTTGCGCTCGGCGTAGATGGTGCGGGCGTGCAGGGCCAGCCCGACTTGTTGCCCCACGGGCACGCCGCCCATGGCGGGGCTCAAGACGACATCGATCTTGCCGAGGGCTTCCAGGGCGGGCACGACCTGTTCGATCATGCGCTGGAGCTCCCAGGGATGCTGGACCAGCTTGCCCTTCTTGACGTAGTAGGCGGAGTGCTTGCCGCTGGCAAGGATGAAGTGCCCCTCTTCGACGGCACCGTATTCCTTGAGCAGGGCGATGGTTTCTTCAGGCGATCTGGGCAATGCGGTCTGCATAATTTCGGGCTTTTTCGGCAAAACTGAGCGGTTCGTCGGCATAGAGGATGCCGCGGGAGACATTGATGACGATGGGGGCGGTGCGCGATCGGCCGCTGAGAGCCTCGAGATCCCCTCCCTGAGCTCCCAATCCGGGGATGAGCAGGGGCACGTCCGGCATGCGGGCGAGGATGTCGTCGGACACGTTGGTGAGCCCGAGGACCAGTCCGGCGCCTCCGGGGCCGGCCGGACAAGACTCGGCTCGGCGGCACATGTCGCCGACGAGCTCGAAGACGAGGCGTCCGTCCGCGAGGGGGAGCAGTTCCAGATCGGCGGCTCCAGGATTCGAGGTGACCCCGAGCAGATACACGCCCTTGCCGGGGTATTGGAGGAAGGGTTCCACGGAATCGAAGCCCATGTAGGGGCTGAGCGTCACGGCATCGACGTCCCAGAGGTCGAAGTAGGCCTTGGCGTAATGTTCTTGGGTGGTGCCGATGTCGCCGCGCTTGGCGTCGAGGATGATGGGCACGTCCGTGTTCTTCAGCTTCCCAATGAGGGTCTCGGCCAACTGGTAGCCGGGCACGCCGAGGGCTTCGAAGTAGGCGAGATTGGGCTTGAAGGCGGCGGCGTAAGGAGCGGTCTCCTCGATGACGCGTTCACAAAAACTCCGCAACTCTTCCAGGGTGGGATGGCGATCGAGGCGGGGGTCGAGGCCCACACAGAGGGCGCTGCCGGTCTCGTCAATGCGGCGTTGGAGTCGTTCGGCGTAGGTCATGAGGCCAGCGGCGAGTCAGGAAAGGAGAAAATTCGTGAGGCGGGACAGTAGAAGGTGGCGCCAAAAAGTAAAAGGTGAATTCGATCGGAGAACGATCGGAG
>CAZKGI010000053.1:20080-24571 GCA_964552315.1 uncultured Akkermansia sp.
CGATCGGAGAACGATCGGAGGAGCCACGAGCTGTGGCCTCGGGCGCCTCGTCCCTGAGGGGGGCAGCGGGGCGAAGCGCCCGAGGACCCAGGGCGAAAGCGATGAGGGGGACGTCCAGAACTTTTCCTATGCCTCGTTGCGGTCTCGCGGAATACTCTCCCCACGATGCCCTTGATCTTCTTTTGCGGTGGTGCGGCGGCGCTCGCCTGGCAGGTGCTCTGGGCCCACCACCTCGGTTTGGCCCTGGGGGCCTCGGCGCGTGGCGTGGCCCTGACCGTGGCCACGGCCATGGCGGGCATGACTCTGGGATCGATCTTGGCGGCGCGTCTGCTCCGGGACCGGACGCCTTCCCAACCCCTGGTGTGGTATGGGGCGCTGGAGGCGCTCATTGGGCTCAGTGCCCTCGTGCCGGGGATCGTCGAGCCGGGCATCATGGCAATGGACAGCTGGATCCATCGCCAACTACCGGGGGCGGCGACGCCCTTCACCGTTCTGGCCCTGGCCTTTTCGATCGGGCCGGCCTGCCTGGCCATGGGGGCCACCTTGCCGGTGCTGGGCCTGATCGCCCAAGCCCGCCAGCGTCCCCTGTCCCGGTTCTACGCCTGCAACACCGCCGGGGCGGCCAGTGGTGTATTGCTGGCGGCCTTTGCCCTGATCCCCCAGGCGGGATTGCGCGGCTCGGCCTACAGTCTCGTCGCCCTGCACCTGATCCTGGCGCTGGCCTGCATCGGGATGGCTCGCGCCCAGGGGAGTTCCCCGTCCCGTCTCCCAGAGGAGGGCGGGGGGGCTGCCCCCCGGGGCGCCTGGCTCTTGGCTTTTCTCTCGGGAATGGCGGCCTTCATGTTGGAGGTCTCGTGGTTCCGCTCGCTGCGCTCGGCCTGGTTCAGCACCTCGGACAGCTTTGCGATCATGCTGAGCTGTTTCCTGATCGCCCTGGCCGTTGGGGCGGCACTGGCCCCCCTCTGGAAGCGTCGCGGCGGACGACTCGATGGGATTTTGGCCGCGGCAGCTCTCGGCGTGGTGCTGGCCACCTCCTGCTTGGGGCGCTTCGACCTGGTGGAGGCCTTTCAAGCCAAGGGCGCCTGGCGCCAACTCAGCCGACTGTTCGCCGGATTGGGGGGGATCGGGCCCCCCGTGGCTCTGCTGGGTATGCTCCTGCCCACCTTGCTCGACTCAGTTCGTCGTCCCCGGGACTGGGCCGCTTTCTATGCCCTGAATACCCTGGGGGCCGTGATCGGCGCCAATCTGGTGGCCTGGCTTTTGCTGGAATGGATCGGGCCGATCTTCAGTGCCTGGATGGCCGCAGGCCTGCTGGCCCTGGGCGCTTGGACGGTCGCCGAGACCCGGAGCCGTCGTCAGTACGCGCTCGCGGTTTTCCTGCTCGCTCTGGTCCTTGGCCTTTGGCTCGAGCGGGGGCAGTGGCGACGGGTTCCCGGGGCGGAGCGTTCCTTTCCCGGCGAAATCGAGCTAGTCGAGAGGCGTCATGGTCCCGATGCCTCCATTGCCGTGGTCGCCTACGAGGGAGGGCGCGCCCTCTTCATCGACGGCTTTGCCACCACCGCGGAATCGCGGGCGGGGGAGGGGAGGGGAGCCGACCCGCGCTTCCACTACATGGAGGCCATGGGGCGCGTGCCGATGCTGCTCCATCCGGACCCGCGGGACGCGCTGGTCATCTGTTTCGGCACCGGGCAGACCGCCCACGCCGTGCGCGATGAAGGCGTGCAGCATCTCGATCTCGCGGATTTGAGTCCGGCGGTCTTCGCCCTGGGCCACCACTTCGCCTCCAACCAGGGAGTCCTCGACGATGCCCGCGTAAGGACCCTCGCGATGGACGGTCGCGCCTGGCTGCGGCGGACCGAACAAGCCTACGATGTCGTGACCCTCGAGCCCATGCCACCCTTTTTCAGCGGTTCGAACGCCCTGTATTCCCGGGAGTTCTACGCCCTGGTGCACGAGCGGCTTCGCCCCGGCGGCCTGTTGGCCCAGTGGTTCCCGCTGCACTTGATGACTCTCGATCAGGCTGCGTCCATCGCCGCCGCCTTCGTCGAGGTCTTTCCGGAATCCATCTTGTGGATGGATCCGGCGAGTCTTTCTGCGGGAGGCGTCCCCGACCAAGGCATCCTCCTCGGCCGCAAGTCGGGAGAATCGGCGGGAGGGCCGCGCTTTGGGGAGGAGTGGCCCGGCTACGGGCGGGCTCCCGAGTCCGGATCGCGCCCCCTTTCCGCCGCTCAGGCCAGAGCCCAGGTGGCTCTGGAGCCGGAGGCGCTGCGGCGCTTTGTCGCCGGTGCAGTGCCGGTGAGCGACGACAATCAGCTCCTGGAATACGGCGGATCGCCCTATCGGGAGAGTCAACGCGTGAGCGCGTCCATCCTCGAAATTCACCGGCGCCTGGCCGAGGCGCGAAGCGCATTGCCCGACCCCTAGGCTGGGGTGCCCGGCGCGAGGCCGCGCTTTCATCGAAATCCCTCTGGCGGACTCCCGCCCCGGCGAGCCAGGGCGGGAGCGAGAGAGGAGAGCGCGGGCGCGCTCAGATCCGTTCGGCGATGGCGTCGCCCATCTCCGCGGTGCCCACCTTGCGTTGGCCTTCTCCGCCGGTGTAGATGTCGCCGGTGCGATAGCCGGCATCGATGACCGCCTTGACTGCGGCGTCGATGGCGTCGGCAGCGGCGTGCTGGCCGAAGGAGAAGCGCAGCATCATGGCGGCGGAAAGGATTTGGGCGATGGGGTTGGCAATGCCTTTCCCTGCGATATCCGGTGCGGTTCCCCCGCTGGGCTCGTAGAGGCCGAAATAGAGGCCGTCGCCCTTGCTCTCGCCGAGGCTGGCGCTGGAGAGCATCCCCAAAGAGCCGGCGATCATCGCCATTTCGTCGCTGAGAATGTCGCCGAAGAGGTTTTCCGCGAGGACGACGTCGAATTCGCGCGGGCGGGCGATCAGCTGCATGGCGGCGTTGTCCACGTAGAGGTGGCTCAGCTCGACGGAGGGGAACTCCTTGGCCACGTCCTCGACGGTGCGGCGCCAGAGGAGACCGTTTTGCAGCACGTTGGCCTTGTCGATGGAGCAGAGGCGTCCCTGGCGCTTCGCCGCGGCGGCGAAGGCCACCCGGGCGATGCGCTCGATCTCGCTCTTGCGGTAGACCATGGTGTCGATGGCCACTTCCTCGCCGTCGCGGGTCTCGATGCCCTTGGGCTGCCCGAAGTACAGGCCGCCGGTGAGTTCGCGCACACACAGCACGTCGAAGCCGCCCGCGATGCGCTCTTCCTTGACCGGAGAGGCATGGGTCAGGGCCGGGAAACAAACGGCGGGGCGCAAGTTCGCGAAGAGGCCGAAGTGCTTGCGCAAGGGCAGGAGGGCACCCCGTTCGGGCTGCAGGTCGGGGGGCAGGCTTTCCCACTTGGGACCGCCCACCGACCCGAAGAGAATGGCATCCGCCACCTCACAGGCCTTGACCGTGTCCGCGGGCAGGGGGTGGCCGCAGTCGTCGAGCGCCGCTCCGCCGACGAGTTTCTCTACCATCTCAAAACGGAGATCAAAGCGCTCGGCGACTTTCCCGAGCACCTTGCGGGCTTCGGACATCACTTCGGGGCCGATGCCGTCGCCCGGCAGGACCGCGATTTGGTAAGTTTGGCTCATGCGGCGAGATGAAAGGCCGGATCCGCCGGGGTGCAAGGTGGAATTGTGGGGGAGTCCATCCGGAATGGCTTTGCGGAGATCGGTTCACCTCATTGCGATGGGGGCGGGAGATGGGGGAAGAAAGGCTGGGAATTCCGCCTTGCACCCGGCCGAGCTCGGGGGCATTCTGCGGCTTCATCTCCCCCTGAATGCTTGCAGAACTGCTCTCCCCGGATACTCGCGCGATCGTTTTAGACGCCCTCCCCGTGATTCTCTCCTTGATCATCATCGAGGGACTCCTCTCAGTGGACAATGCCTTGGCCATCGCCGCGATGGCCTCCCACCTGCCCGGCAAGCAGAAGTACTGGGCCCTGCGGGTTGGCATTCTCGGCGCCTATGTCTTCCGGGGACTGGCCTTGCTGATGGCCCAGTTCATCATCGAAAACCCCTGGCTGAAGATGCTCGGGGCACTTTATCTCATCCACTTGATGGCGCATCACTTTGCCAAGCGTCATCAGGAGAACGCCGCCGAAACGGAGGCGGCCAATGCCGATGCCGAGGCGGCCGCCGCGGTGCGCAAGGTCGCGCAAAGGGGCTTCTGGGCGACGGTGGCCTCGATTGAGTTGATGGACCTCAGCCTGGGCGTGGACAACGTCGTCGCCGCCGTCGCGCTCAGCGATGAGATGTGGGTGGTCTGCACGGGGGTCTTCATCGGCATTCTCGCGCTGCGCTTTGTGGCCGGGCATTGCATCAAGCTGATCGAGAAGTTCCCCATCCTCGAGCACACGGCCTTCCTGCTGATCGGCTTTGTCGGCTTGCTCCTCGTCGTCGAGCTGAGCTTCCACTACGACATCAAGACCTATCAGAAGTTCCTCGGCATC